>JACRNB010000011.1 GCA_016219425.1 Betaproteobacteria bacterium
ACCTGAATGCGATTCCAGCCATGAACCTGCCTGTTGAAACCCTGTTTACCGCCGCCCTGGGGCTGCAAGCGCCGTGGAAGGTGCGGGAAGTCGAACTCAACACAGCGAAACGCCGCATCGACTTTGAAGTGACCTGTGATGCCAAGCGGCTCAGCTGCCCGGCCTGCGGCAGCGCCGAGCAAGGCATCCACGACCGGGTAAGGCGCGACTGGCGTCACCTCGACTTCTTCCAGTTTGAAGCTTGGCTGCATGCCGACGTCCCGCGTGTGAAATGCGATGCCTGCGGCAAGACCAGCCAGGTTGCTGTGCCCTGGGCGCGAGAAGGCAGCGGCTTCACGCTGTTGTTTGAAGCCCTGGCCTTGTCCTTGTGCCGGGAGTTGCCGGTGGCCCAGGCCGCCCATCTCTTGCGCGTCGCCGCCAAGCGCCTGTGGACCCGCATCGGCCACTACATCCAGGCTGCCCGAGCCCAGGACGACATGAGCGGCGTGCGCCAGATCGGCATTGACGAGACCAGCGTCAAGAAGGGCCATGAATACCTCACCGTGGCGCATGACCTGGAAGCCAAGCGTTTGCTGTTCGCCTGTCCGGGGCGCGACCACGCAACGGTGGCGGCCTTCGCGCAGGATCTGACTGCCCATGGCGGCAATCCGCAAGCGGTAGCCCATGTGTGCATGGACATGAGCGCGGCCTATGCCAAGGGGGTCAGCCAGGCCTTGCCGCAAGCCGCGATCAGTTTCGACCGGTTTCATGTCGTCGCCCTGGCGAATGAAGCGATGGATGCGGTGCGCCGGGAAGAGATGCGCACCCAGCCGGCTGCGGTGCGCGAAGCACTGGGCAGCACGGACAGGAAGGTGCTCAAGGGGCTGATGTGGGGGATGCGCAAGAACCCGGTGGGCTGGAGCCCGCACCAGACCGAGGCGATGCATTGGCTGCAGCGTTCGAACCTGAAGAGTGCGCGGGCGTGGCGGTTGAAGCAGGCGCTGCGTGAGGTGTACGCCAAAGCGGTTGCCGCCAATAGCGAAGAACTGGCCAGTACGGCTTTGCGTTCCTGGCTGTCGTGGGCGCGGCGGTGCCGATTGGAGCCGTTCAAGCGTTTGGCCAAAACCCTGACCGAACGCTTCGACGGGGTAGTGCGCGGCATGCTCGATGGACGTAGCAATGCCTATGTCGAGGCGATGAACGGACTGTTGCAGCAGACCAAGACAACGGCACCACCATTACCGCCAGAGATGAAATAAGAATCGGCAAAAGAACCATGATTGCCGCCAACACCATCATCATGGATTTTGACGGCCACTCTGCATGGCCCCCTGAGTCGCGCTGGACTGATGCGGGAGCGGTTAAGCCCATCACCATCGAAGAGGATGTCTGGATTGGCATGAACTGCGTAATACTGAAGGGAGTGACCATTGGCAAGGGAGCCATAGTCGGACCCAACAGCGTGGTCATCCACGACATAGAGCCTGGATGCTTATATGCAGGAAATCCGGCAAAAAAAATCAAGGATTACACGCAGTGACCAAGGAAGTAAAAAAATCCACCCGCATCTGGGCGTTGGCGCGCATGGACAACATCGCGAAGCTGCATATCGCGGAAAAAATGCTTCTGGCCACGTCGCTGCTGATATCCGTCAGTATTTTGTTGGGCGCGCTGATCGAGGCTGCTCGCAGATCGCATGACATCTTTACCGCCCAGGCGCTCCTTTTGTTTTTCCTGGCCTCGGCAGTATGTACTGCGTTGGCGGCCTCGCGTCGATTGTCGGCGCAGCTCGCCGCATTGTTCGTGAATCTTTACTTTCTCCACAGGATTCCAATCCTGTATTTCTCGCCAGAATTGATGGACTATCCGTTCTACCTTGGAAACAGCCAGGAGATCATCGAGGCGGCGGCCTTCTATTTCTTTCTGTGCATATCGTTTCTTGGCCTGGGAATTTCCTTCGTAAGCATGTTCCAAGACTATCACGCAAGCAATCATCAAGCGCCGCGCCCTGCGCCAATTACGGAGCCGGTGAGATTGTTTTTCCTGAAAGCGGACTGGAGAACCCTGGTGCGGGTATCCGTTCCGGTAGGTGCGGTGCTGTTGGTCATTCAGGCATTTGCACTTGCCTACCTGGGGCTTGGCATCACCGGCGCGGTACGGGAATCCGCCGAACTTAACTCGCTTCTGGCCATTACGGAAATGGCAAAATTTCTATCCCCCGTCGCCGTGTTTGGATATCTGGTGGGGCTTGAGCAGGGGGATGCGATCTTGAGAAAGAAATCCAAGATCCTGCTGGGCATCATCCTCGCCAGCTATATCCTTGTAGCATCGAGATCCACCTTCTTCGGCCTCGCGATTTCATTCTATGTCGGCATCAGATTCCTTGGCCTGAAGAGTCAGGGAAAATATGCGAAATCACTTTTCGCTCTCATGGCTCTGAGCGCCCTCACCTACCCCCTGATCACTTACTCTCGCTATTTGTTTCTCGATCTGGACGTCCCCTTCCACGAATGGTTTGGAAATTTCCATTTTCTGCGTGAAGTATCGGGTCGACTCGGCACTGCCGTTGAGTCCTATTTTCTATGGTTCAAGTACATTACTGAAGGCCCGCACGAGAGACTGCCCACGCTGGCCATACAAATTTATGACGTAGTCAACGCCCTCGTTCCCGGCGAAATCATTCAGTATGAACCCTTGGTCAATTACGCAAAACTGCAATCCTATATCGGTCGCCCGGACCAAGCCTTTTATCAAAGCGTGGTGTTTCTGGAAGAACTGGGCGGCAGCGGGGAAAACCCTGGAAGTTATGGGATGGCGTTCATGCTATTCGGGAATCTTTCCTTCATGGGGTTCCTCTTTGCGGGCATGTTGTGCTCATCCATCGAATCCAGCCGGATATCATCCTTCTGGAAATTTTATTGGACGCCTTTTATTTTAACCACGCCCTGGCTTGTTCCTTCCACTGCCTTCGTTCATCAAACCATCATAATCTCCGGACTAATATTTTACAGCTCGTGGAAACGATCCCGTTCCGCCCGCGCTTCGGCCAACTCCATCCGCCGCGCAATCCAAGCCCCCTCCGCGCTCCGCGCCAGTCGTTGATTCTGTCGCAACGGACTCTGAAGCATGAGCGTCAAACCGCGATGGGGTGTTGGTTTTCAATTGCAAATAACACCACAGGATGGCGCTGAAGTTTCGCCCTTCACATTTCCTGTGCTTGACGAGGTCGAAAGACATGCGACGACGCTCCGATCTCGCTACCTGGCCTGGATCTATGATTTGGGAGAGACCCGCATTGAGGGAAAGCGGCTAATTGATCATCTGCAACTTCGCGCCGGCTTCAGTTATTGGTGGATGACTCCATTTGTGGAGAAATGCAATTTCGAGAAATCACCCTGGATTGATGATGCGATCAAACTGATGGCGTATACAGGTTGGGCCATGACGCATCCGAGGGAAACGGTTCGCCTGGTGAGCGCAAAGCGTGCGCTGGCCCAGTGCCTTCAAGCGTGGTGCGCCACGGCGGGAATAGGCTGCGAATGGCACACCGTGGCGGAATCGGCGCCCAAAGATCGTCTACTACGCCGCCTCTACCGTGATCTACCCGCCGGTTTACAGGCCGTGGCCTGGTTGATGCGCCACATCGCCGGGCGCTGGCCCCTGCGAGGCGTGGGTGTAAAGGAGTGGCGCGCATCTCCCGCACGCATAAGCTTTGTTTCCTATCTGTTCAACCTGACGCCTGCCGCGCGGGCGGAGCAACGATTTGAAAGCCGTTATTGGGGGCCTCTGCCCGGGGCCTTGCACGATGAGGGAGCCCCCACCAACTGGCTGCACATTTATGTGCAGGACAGCTTGGTTCCCTCGGCTCGCGAGGCGGCTCAGGTGTTACGGGGGTTCAACCAGTCGGCGCGCGGAGGGCAAACACACGCAGCCCTGGACTCCTTTCTCTGCGCTCACGTTGTATTTAAAACCCTGCGGGACTGGTGGCGTATCGCCCGGTCTTCCAGGCGGCTGGAAAGACGCGTCGCGCAGACGCCCTGTAATGGCCTGAATCTCTGGCCCCTGTTTGCGCACGAATGGCGTGATGCCACGGTCGGCCCCACGGCGATGAGCAATCTGCTGTACCTGAATCTGTTTGAGGCGGCGATGAAATCATTACCCCCCCAGGAATCCGGCGTCTATCTGCAGGAGAACCAGGGCTGGGAGTTCGCCTTGTTGCAGACCTGGAAAGCGGCGGGACACGGTCGGATCGTGGGCTGCGCCCATTCCACCGTGCGCTATTGGGATCTGCGCTACTTTTTCGATCCGCGTTGTTACAGTCGGTCACAGGTCAATCCGTTGCCCATGCCGGACAAGGCAGCGGTCAATGGCGCCGGCGGCCTGCAATCCTATCGTGACGGTGCGTACCCGGAAGCGAATCTGGTAGAGGTGGAGGCCCTGCGTTATCTGTACCTGAACGAGTTGCAGAAGGGTCCGGAGGCTGAATCCGCGGCGGCAGGATCGAGCCTGCGGCTCCTGGTTCTGGGTGACTACACGGTTCGACATACCCGTGTGCAGATGCGCTTGCTGGCGGAGGCGGCGCACTTGTTGCCTGCGGGCGCGAGCATCACCATCAAGCCCCATCCGGCCTGCCCGATCCGGGCGGAGGACTATCCGAATCTGGTCATGAAAGTGACCATGGACCCCATCTCCCAGTTGTTGCCGCACTGCGATGCCGCCTATACCAGCGCGGCGACTGCCGCGGCCCTGGACGCCTTCTGCGCCGGCGTGCCCGTCATTTCGGTACTGGATTCCGACACCCTCAACCAGAGCCCGCTGCGCGGAAGGGAAGGCGTGCAGTTCGTCAGCACCGCATCCGAGTTGTCCCAGGCCATTGCAAATGCAGCCGCCTTGCCTCGCAATTCGGAGCAGGGGCGAGGATTCTTTCACCTCGATGCCGATTTACCGCGCTGGAAACGGCTTCTTCTTCAACCCAACCCTGTTTAACCATCGGACCCATCCCCCACATGACGCTTCACGACACCTTCCACAACAAGTCGGTGCTGGTCACCGGCCACACCGGATTCAAGGGTTCCTGGCTGATCGCCTGGCTGAAGACTCTGGGGGCGCGCGTCACCGGCATCGCCCTGGACCCGCCCACCACACCCTCCCACTTTGCTGCCGCGCACCTGTCCGACGGCATGACCGACCTGCGCATCGACATCCGCGACCCGCACTCCCTGAGAGCGGCCATCGTGGCGGCGCAACCTGATTTCGTTTTCCATCTGGCGGCCCAGGCCCTGGTGCGCCAGTCCTATGCCGAGCCGATGGAGACCTGGCAGATCAACGTGCTGGGCACCCTTCATGTGCTGGAGGCCCTGCGCGACCTGGACAAACCCTGCGCGGCGGTGCTCATCACCAGCGACAAGTGCTACGACAATGTGGAATGGATTTGGGGCTACCGCGAATCCGACGCCCTGGGCGGTCCGGACCCCTATAGCGCCTCCAAAGGCGCCGCCGAGTTGGCGATTCGCTCGCACATCAAGTCATACTTTCCCAAGGCCACCAGCAAGGTGCGCATTGCCGCAGCGCGGGCTGGCAATGTGATCGGAGGGGGGGACTGGGCGGCGGATCGCATCGTGCCGGATTGCGTCAAGGCCTGGTCCGTCAACCAGGGGGTGGAACTGCGCAATCCCAATTCCACCCGGCCCTGGCAGCATGTGTTGGAACCCCTGAGCGGTTATTTGGCACTGGCAGCAGCCCTGGCCGAGCGTCCCGGAATGCACGGCGAGCCGTTCAATTTCGGCCCGCCCGCGCAACAGAACCACAGCGTACTGGAGCTGGTACAGCAAATGGCCCGCCATTGGGATCAGGTTCGCTGGAGCGATGTATCCCAGTCCGCCTCGGGGCCTTACGAATCCGGACTGCTCAAACTCAATTGCGACAAGGCCCTGCACCACCTGCGCTGGCATGCCGTGATGGGGTTCGAGGACACCGTGCGCATGACTGCCGAGTGGTATCGGGTGTATTACCAACAACCGGAACAGATTGCCGCCACCTCCCGCGCCCAGATCGCCGCCTATACCGCAATGGCGCAACAGCAGGGATTGGCCTGGTCGCTATGAGCCTCGATCAGATACAAGTGACCCCGCTGGCGCGGATACAGACCGCCGGCGGCGATGTGTTGCATGCGATGAAGCAAAGCGATATCGGCTTTGCAGGCTTTGGAGAAGCCTACTTCTCGTGGGTCGCACAAGGGGCGGTGAAGGCCTGGAAACGGCACACCCGCATGACGATGAATCTGGTCGTCCCCGTAGGCGGCGTTCGATTCGTGTTCGTGGCGGATGACGGCGTAGCGCCCAGGGAAGAATTGCTGGGCGAAGAACGCTATGTACGACTCACCGTGCCGCCAGGCATCTGGTTCGGGTTTCAGGGGCTGGTCAAACCGCAAAGCCTCGTGCTCAACTTGGGCAACATCCCGCACGACCCGCTGGAAGTGGAGCGGCGTGCCCCATCCGAAATGAAATACAACTGGAACCCGTAGATGAAAGTCATTTTGTTGGCCGGCGGATTCGGCACCCGTCTGGCCGAATACACGGATGTCATCCCCAAACCGATGGTGCCGATCGGCGGCAAACCCATCCTCTGGCACATCATGCAGACCTACGCCCGCTTCGGGCACAAGGATTTCTACGTCGCGCTCGGTTACAAGGCCGAGGTGATCAAGGAATACTTCCTCAATTACCGGGCGCTCAACGCCGACTTTACGGTTGATCTGAACAGCGGAATCGTCACGCCGCATCAGATCGCCCCCGTGGACTGGAGGGTAACGCTGGTGCATACCGGTGACGCCTCCATGACCGGCGGCAGGGTGAAGCGCATGCAACCCTTCATCGGCAACGAACCCTGCCTGCTGACCTATGGCGACGGCGTGGCGGACATCGATCTTGACGCCCTGCTTGCCTTCCACCGCAGCCACGGCAAGATGGTCACGGTCTCCGCCGTGCGCCCGGCGGCGCGTTTTGGCGAACTGGAATTGAGCGGGAATCAGGTCGCAAGCTTTCAGGAAAAACCGCAACTGCATGAGGGCTGGATCAACGGCGGGTACTTCGTCGTCGAGCCCGCCTTCTTCGACCTGATCGCGGGGGACAGCACCCTGCTGGAGCGCGAACCGCTGGAGCAAGCGGCAAGGATGGGCGAACTGATGGCCTATCGCCATGACGGCTTCTGGCACTGCATGGACACCAAGCGCGACCACGACCTGCTCGAAAGCCTGTGGTCCAAGGGCGCCCCCTGGGCGGCCTGATCAATGCGCGTCCTGATCACCGGCGGGTTCGGATTTGTGGGCGGCAGGCTTGCCCATCACCTGCACGAAGCCGGTCATACCGTTCTGCTCGGCGCTCGCCAGGCCAAGACCTCGCCGGTCTGGCTCCCGCAGGCGCAAGTGGTGCAAACGCAGTGGCAAGATGCCCCCGCGTTGGAACGCGTATGCCAGAGCGTCGATGTCGTTGTCCACGCAGCGGGAATGAATGCGCAGGATTGCGCAGCCGACCCGCTGTCGGCGCTGGAAATCAACGGCGTCGCCACCGCTCGCTTGGTGGAAGCTGCACGCCAAGCAGGGGTAAGGAAGTTTCTCTACCTCTCTACCGCCCATGTCTATGCCAGCCCCATGGCGGGCGTCATCACGGAAGATACCTGTCCACGCAATCTCCATCCTTACGCCACATCGCACCTTGCAGGGGAAAACGCCCTACTGCACGCCGCAAGCACAAGCAAACTGGAAGGGATCGTGCTGCGCCTCTCAAACGCATTCGGAGCTCCGATGCACAGGGACGTAAACTGCTGGACGCTGCTGGTTAACGACCTGTGCCGGCAGGCCGTAACGGCCCGCCGCCTAACGCTCCGCAGCAACGGGGGGCAGCACCGAGACTTTATTGCGATGGCCGAGGTGACGCGAGTGATTGGCTGGATGATCGAAAACAGCGGGCAGGCACAAGGTGGCGTCAGCAACAGCATTTACAACGTGGGTTCGGGACGGTCAAAAACCCTCTTGGAAATGACCCAACTTATCCAGACGCGATGCCATCAGGTTTTAGGATTCCAACCACAATTTCAGCCAACTGAAAAACACGAACACCCATCCATAAAATACAAGAACCAGCATCTAGACAGGATCGACTGGCAAGTGCGGCAAGATCCGGTCGCAGAAATAGACCAACTACTACTCTATTGCAACCAACACTTCAGAAACGCAGAAGAATGAACGGCGCCACAAATACCGAACCGCTTGTTTCGGTGATCGTACCCACCTATAACCGCGCCTACTGCCTGGGTCGGACCATCCAGTCAGTACTGGACCAAACCTACAGAAACTGGGAACTCATTATTGTGGACAATCAATCCACAGACTCAACTGAAACCCTCATCGCTGACTACAACGAACAAAAGATAAGACTACTCAAGATAAACAATGGCGGAATAATCGCCGCATCCCGCAATAAAGGCCTTCAATCCGCCCGCGGCAAGTACGTTGCATTTCTAGATTCTGACGACTGGTGGACGCCAGACAAACTCGCGGAATCCGTAAAAAGACTCGAAATGGGCGCCGACATCGTGTACCACGAGCTGTACATGATCTCCACCCTGCCGCCAAAACCCCGCTTTTGGAAGGTTTCCATTGCGCGCGATCTAAAAACACCCGCATTCAACGACCTGATAATGCATGGTCATGCCATAAACACATCCAGCGTTGTCGTAAACCGCGACCTGATGAACAAGATAGGCGGATTTTCCGAAGACCCAACCCTGCTTGCAATAGAAGACTACGACGCATGGCTGAGACTAGCCAAACACACGGAAGCATTTGCGCGACTGGGCAAGCCTCTGGGGTACTACTGGGATGGCGGGGGGAATGTCAGCTCCACAGAAAGAACCATCCGCAATCTGGAACGGCTGGCTGAACTATACCGGGACGAAACAACAGGAGAGAGCATCTTTGCGAACTCGCCAGGATATGCCTACGCACTGGGCAAATCAAAATTCGACGTAAATAAATTGGACGAAGCGGAAACGAACTTCAAAAAAGCCATATCAAAGAACGCCAGCAGGAGAACCGCAATTCGCGCGCTAGTCTTATTATGCGCTTGCCGACTAAAAACAGCACACATACAACACTAAACCCTGCAACCGGCCCCCACATATTATCTCAAGCAATGACAGAAACATCCCGCTTGCATTCATAGTACATACCGGCCACAGACTGACTCCTTAAAATCAGGATTGAACATGCAACCCAACAATACCACTTGCCCAATATGTGGCTCAGACAACCTGACGCGATTCAACAGCTATAAGCATCACTGCTTTGCCTGCGGCGATTGCAACACGGTATTCCACAAGAAAAAAACCGGCAAATATCTGCTGGAATACGCGCTCCCACGAACCCTGTGCAAAAAAATTCTTCCGCGCCAAGCCTTTTTGCGCATTTTCCGTGACATAGGCGACTTCAACCCCGCCGACTTCTACGATGTGTACGCCAAGGAGTGCACAGTGGAAAGCGAGTTCAGACGCTCCGAAGTCAACCAACTGATGGACCAGTTTGCAGTAAACGGCATTACATTTGAAGGGAAGTCAGTTCTCGACATCAGCGGGGGCCCAGGCGTTGTTGCCCGACACCTGAGAGAAATATGCGACAAGGTCGTAGTTACCGAATATTCAGAAATTGCCACTCGCGCGATGCGCGAGACACTAGGCGTTGAAACCGTACAGTTTGACTACGCCAAAGACAAGCTGAACGAAATATTTACAGAAAAATTTGACATCGTCCTGGTACGCTCCTCCATCATCTTCTGCCCAGACCTGGACAGCTTCATCGCCTCCGTTGGAAAAATTCTGAAGCCTGGCGGACATATACTCATCGAAACGATCCTGCCCACTCTTGGAGAGGTATTCTGGTGGCAGCAGATGGAGTACAAGTTTCCGACCATTTACGCCCAGGAAACCATTGAAAAATATTTCTACAAGAACGGGTTCTCCCTTGCATACGGCTACAGGGAATACGGGAGTTACATCGGGATCAAACAACGATGCACAAAAACCATTTCCAGAAAATTATTTACCTGGCTGATCGACTACCCCATGACTCTTGCGTATTACGCCCTGGCGCGAAAAAGTCGAATTCCAATCGACCAGAAGTTGCACCACAAAATGCTGACACAAATCTGGAAAAAAACCGAGGCCGCGCAGAATGTACAGGAGAAACCGTACATAAACTACCATGCTGGAGAAAGCACCAAGTCCACCCACTTTGAGTACACCTACAACGGCTATCTAAAAAGATAAAACACAGACAAAATCAGGGCGACAGGCCGATTAAATAATCGGCACAACACATCGGCTGCATATTTGACTGGAGTTACGAGAAGCATGAAGAAAAAGATATTGGTAACTGGCGCAGATGGCTTTATCGGATCCCACCTTACAGAAGCCCTGGTCCGCGCTGGATATAACGTTCGTGCCTTTACTCTGTACAACTCGTTTGGCACATGGGGATGGCTGGACAGATGCGCCGAGGACGTAAAGGGGAACTTTGAAGTATTCTCAGGCGATATCCGCGACCCTCACGGCGTCCGTGTTGCGGTTCAAGGATGCGACAAAATCCTGCATTTGGCAGCCCTCATTGCCATACCCTATTCCTATCACTCGCCCGATACCTATGTAGACACCAATATAAAAGGCACCCTCAATGTCATGCAGGCCGCCCGTGAAAGCGAAATATCCTCCGTGGTTCATACTTCCACAAGCGAGGTCTACGGCACCGCGAGGTTTGTTCCAATAACCGAAGAGCATCCGTTACAAGGGCAATCTCCCTACTCAGCCAGCAAGATTGGGGCCGACCAAATCGCCATGTCTTTTTATTCATCATTTGACACCCCGGTCGTTACATTAAGACCCTTCAACACATATGGCCCACGCCAGTCTGCCAGAGCGGTGATACCTACCATAATCACACAAATCGCATCTGGCGCTCGACAGATCAAACTGGGATCTTTACACCCAACCCGCGATTTCAGCTTTGTCGAAGATACCGTCACCGGCTTTATTGCAGCAATGAACTGTGAGTCGGCCATTGGCAAGGTAATCAATCTTGGCAGCGGATTTGAAATATCAATCGGGGAGACTGCCCAGGCGATTGCTGACACGATGGGCGTTAACATTGATATATTGACCGACGAAATTCGACTCAGACCATCCAAAAGCGAGGTAGAAAGGCTGTTTGCCAGCAATGCACGCGCACACGAAATTTTGGGGTGGACTCCGAGTCATGGTGGAAGAGATGGGTTCACGCGTGGACTTTCCAAAACAATTGATTGGTTTACCGATACCTCCAACCTAACGGCCTACAAAGCGGGAATTTACAATATATGACCAAGCGCGCAATTGTCCTCGCCGGTGGCAAGGGCACGAGGCTACGCCCTTATACTGTTGTCCTGCCCAAACCACTCATGCCTATCGGGGAATATCCAATACTTGAAGTGGTCGTGCGACAATTGGTTCGCCATGGATTTGACCACATCACCATGGCAGTCAATCATCAGGCCGAGTTGATCCGAGCCTACTTTACTGATGGCTCGAAGTGGAATGTACGCATAGACTATTCCCAAGAGACCCAGCCACTTGGAACGATTGCTCCCTTGCGATTGATTCAAGACCTGCCCGAACATTTTCTGGTAATGAATGGCGACGTGCTGACCGATCTGGATTTTTCCAGCTTCCATCATCGCCACTCATCCGAGAATCGCTTGTTTACCATTTCATCTCACAAACGGGTCCAGAAAATTGACTATGGAGTGTTGGACTGTAATGAAAGCGGTCTGCTGCGCGCTTTTCAGGAGAAGCCATCTACGCATTACGAAGTAAGCATGGGCATCTATATGGCAAGCAGAAATATTCTTGAGTATGTACCCAACACGCCATACGGGTTTGACAACCTGATGCTTGACCTTCTTTCAGCAAAACGTCCGGTCAATATAGCGCCATTCGACGGTTATTGGTTAGATATAGGAAGGCCTGACGACTATATGCAAGCAATTGAAGAATTTGAAAGCATGAAGCCGAGGTTCCTGGGTGAGTAGTATTCTGGTGACAGGGGGATCCGGCTTTATTGGAAAGCATCTGGTTCCACAACTTCAACTGGATGGTCATGAAGTTTTCCCCGTCAATACTCTTGCCGGCGATATCGCTGATGAAGCAACATGGCAACGCTTTCCTCGCGCCGATCTCCTCATCCATCTCGCAGCACGGTCATTTGTGCCTGAAAGCTGGAATCATCCGGCGGAATACATGCGCACCAATCTCCTTGGAACCATGCATGCACTCGAGTTTTGTCGCCGACATCGGACAGGAATGGTTTTCTTCAGTTCGTACATGTATGGCAAGCCCAGCGCGTTACCCATAGCAGAATCGGCGCCAATTATCGCGAACAACCCATATGCACTTTCCAAAATGCTCGCTGAGGATGCTTGCACATTTTATGAAAATAATTTCGGCATCAATTTATCCGTCATCCGACCCTTCAATGTGTATGGTGCGGGGCAATCGGCTGCATTTCTGGTTCCATCCATTATCGAACAGGCCCGTGCGGGCGTAACCATTCACGTCAAGGATCTGGAACCCAGACGCGACTATATTTACGTCAAGGATCTTGTCGATGCGGTACGCGCGGTCGTGAACTGTGCCCCAACCTCTGGCACTTACAACATAGGCTCAGGGGTGAGCCACTCTGTGGCGGATCTCATTGCATCAATTCAAACCGTACTTGGCACAGAACTGCCTGTACACTCGACCAACGAACGGCGCGCAGGCGAGGTCATGGATACCGTGGCCGACATTACTCTCGCCCGCGCAAGACTTGGCTGGAGCCCCAGTTTCACTTTACGAGACGGCTTGGCCGACATGCTGGTCAACCCATGAATTTTTTATACATCGCCCCACTGCCTCCTCCTATCAACGGGCATTCCGTTGCGGCCAAGGTACTGTATGACCAACTCAAAGTGGACCATACCGTATCGGAAATTGATCTGTCTTTGTCCAGCACAAGTGATGGCACCATCACATTCCGCCGTTTTATCGAGGTGTTTAAGGTTCTCCTGCGCGTTTGGATAAAAAATCGCCATGCCGACGCCATATACTTGACGATTTCAGAATCTGTAGCTGGAAACATCAAGGATCTTGCAATTTATTCCATCTGTTTTTGGAGACTGAAAAGGCTCTTTATTCATCTACATGGCGGCTCGATAAAGAAGTTGTTGTTCGATCGTTACCCCGTATTGCGGTGGCTAAATACCATCGCCATCCGTCGCATGGCAGGAGTTATTATTTCAGGACGCTCTCACGCCGATATCTTTGCATCCATGATCGACCCGCACAGAATTCATGTCATTCCGAATTTTGCACAAGGCGGGCTTTTTATTGATGAACACAAAATTGCAGGAAAATTCTCTCGCCTCAACACACTTAGGTTGCTATATATCAGCGGAATGACACCCGGCAAGGGGTATTTGCAATTGCTTGAGGCATATCAATTCCTTGACGACAGCATCAAGCAATCAGTTCACATAGACTTTGCCGGAAGGTTTGATTCGGAATCTGAGCGGGATGACTTTACCCGTCGCATCATTGGCATTCCAGGCATCACCTACCATGGGGTTGTGGACAACGCCACCAAAGAGTCCCTGTTTGCCAATGCACATATATTCTGTCTGCCGACCTCTTTTCTTGAGGGGCAGCCAATATCGATTCTGGAGGCCTACGCATCTGGCTGCGTGGTCTTGACGACGGGACAGCCGGGGATACTTGATGTATTTTTGGACGGGGTGAACGGTTACCTGATTCAACCCAACCATCCGGAATCGATCCGGTCAATCATCACAAAAATCCATTCCTCCTTCGACGGATTGCTCACCATCGCCATCCACAACAGACGAACCGCAGCGGATCAGTATCGCACGGATGTTTTCGCCCAACGCGTTACTCAGGCAATGCTTTCAGGTTCAATTTCAAGTTTCGCAATCAAGGATTGCAATAATGCCCCCAATTAACACCTCCATCCCCGGCAGCATGGGCTACCAAATCTGCGCCAAAACGGTGATGGACACCTCCGACCCAGGCACCACCTTCGACCAGGATGGAATTTCCAACCATTATTGGGATTTCCATAATGTCGTCAAACCCAACTGGCGCCCGAATGAACAGGGTCGCCAGGAGTTGGAGCGGCGCGTTGAGACCATCAGGAAAGCGGGAAAGGGCAAGGACTTCGACTGCATTTTAGGTTTGAGTGGTGGCGTGGACAGCTCTTTCATGTTGCACACCATGGTGAAGGAATTCGGGCTGCGTCCGCTGGTGTTCCATGTGGATGGGGGGTGGAACTCCGAGCTGGCCGTACACAACATTCATGTGCTGGTGGATAAACTTGGACTGGATCTGTTCACCGAGGTGATCAACTGGGAGGAAATGCGCGACTTCCAGCTGGCATGGTTCAAGTCTGGCGTGCCGCACATTGACATTCCGCAAGACCACGCTTTTGGGGCGGTGTTATACCGTTTTGCGGAGAAATACGGCATCAAGAACATATTGAATGGAGGCAATATCTCAACAGAGTGCGTGCTCATGCCGTATCTGTTTTATTACTGGGGCACGGACATGGCCCAGATTAATGATGTGATCGGTAAATTCGGCTCCGTTCCAATGCGCTCGTATCCGTTCAGTTCCGTTTTTCGGCACAAGATTTATCTGCGTTACTTGAAGGGAGTAAAGGTTTTCAAGCCGCTTAACTATATGCCTTACTCCAAGCAATTGGCCGTTGACCTGCTAACCAAAGAGTATGGCTGGAAGCCCTATCCACAGAAACACTTTGAATCACGCTTTACCCGTTTTTATGAAGGCTATTGGCTACCCACCCGCTTCGGCTTCGATGTAAGACGCAATCAATTTTCCAGTTTGATCCTGACGGACCAGTTAAGCCGTGACGACGCACTGCGCGAACTTGAAAAACCGGCCTATGACCCGGAAAGCATCGAGCAGGATTTCGAGTACATCGCCACCAAGCTTGGTATCACTCCGGATGAATTGCGCGGCTACCACGAGATGCCCAGGAAGTATTACTGGGATTACCGCAACCAGCACAATCTTCTTGGCCGAATTGAAAAAGCGGTTTCTTTCCTGAAAATCGCTCGCCGCGGAGGCGCCTTTTGATGCTCACCCTGGTTGACTATGGTTTGGGCAACATCCAGGCCTTCGCCAATATCTACAAGCGGCTGAACATCCCCTGCCGCGTGGCCAAGACTGCCGATGCGCTGGCCGATGCGGACAGAATCATCCTGCCCGGCGTGGGGGCGTTTGATTGGGCCATGCAAAGGCTGGAGGATTCCGGCATGCGTCCGATGCTGGATGATCTGGTTCTGAAGCATCAGCGCCCCGTGTTGGGGGTTTGCGTGGGCATGCAGATGATGGCCCGACGCAGCGATGAGGGAAGGTTGCCGGGGCTGGGTTGGATTGATGCGGAGGTAAGGCGTTTCGATGAGGCGCGGTTTCAACAGAAGACGCATCTGCCGCACATGGGCTGGAACGATGTTGCAACGGTGGCGCATGACCTGTTCAGGGGGCTGGAGTCGCCGCGGTTCTATTTCCTGCATTCCTACTTTTTTGCTCCCGGCGATCCGGCCCAGACCCTTGCCACCACTGACTATAACGGCCCCTTCACCTCGGCTGCCTGCAATGGTCACATCTTCGGGGTGCAGTTTCACCCGGAGAAGAGTCATCAGTGGGGCGTACAGTTGCTGAAGAACTTCGCCGATCTGTAAACGATGCTACGACCTCGAATCATTCCCTGCCTGCTGGTGCACAACGGCGGTCTTGTCAAGACCGTCCGCTTTGCGGAGCCGAAATATGTCGGCGACCCGATCAATGCGGTTCGCATCTTCAACGAGAAGGAGGTGGACGAGCTGATCGTCGCCGACATCGACGCCACCGCACTTGGCAAGGAGCCGAACTACGCCCTGATTGCCAATCTGGCGGCGGAGTGCCGCATGCCCCTTTGCTATGCGGGCGGCGTCAAGACGCCCGAGCAGGTGGAACGCATCATCAGCCTGGGGGTGGAGAAGGTTGCCCTCAGCAGCGCCGCGATCCAGACGCCGGATCTGATCGCTGAATCGGCCCGGCGGGTGGGCAACCAGAGCATCGTGGTGGTGCTGGATGTAAAGAAGGCCGGCCTCCTGCGTCGCTATGAGCTGTTCACCCATAACGGCAGCCGCGCCACTGGCCTTCATCCCGTGGACTTTGCCCGCAAGGCCGAGGCGCTGGGAGCCGGCGAGATTCTGGTCAACGCCATCGACCACGATGGCGTGATGAAGGGCTACGACCTGACGCTGATCGACCAGGTGCGAGAGGCCGTCAGCGTACCGCTTTCGGTACTGGGCGGAGCGGGCAGTCTTACGGATATTCAGGACTTGATCCGCCGCCATGGCATCATCGGGGCCGCTGCCGGCAGTCTGTTTGTATTCAAGGGAAAGTACCGTGCAGTGTTGATTCAATACCCGCCCAGAGAAGAAAAAGATGCCTTGTGCGCCAGGGCGGCCAGTACGCTGTAATTTTTTCAATCCGAACGATTTAGGCAACGATTGCTCATGTTTAGAAACGCAACCCTCCTCATCACTGGCGGCACCGGTTCCTTTGGCAACGCCGTCCTGCGCCGCTTCCTTGATTCCGGCCTGCGCGAGATTCGCATCCTCAGCCGCGACGAGAAGAAGCAGGACGATATGCGCAAGAAGTACAACAGCCCCAAGCTGAAGTTTTATATCGGGGATGTGCGTGATTACCAGTCGGTGCTGGGCGCCGTGCGCGGCGTGGATTTCATCTATCACGCGGCAGCCCTGAAACAGGTGCCGTCCTGCGAGTTTCACCCTCTCGAAGCGGTGAAGACCAATGTCCTGGGCACCGAAAACGTGCTGGAAGCGGCAATCACCTGTGGCGTCAAGCGCGTGGTGTGCCTGAGCACCGACAAGGCGGTCTATCCGATCAATGCCATGGGCATCTCCAAGGCGATGATGGAGAAGGTGATCGTGGCCAAGTCGCGCTCCAGCAGTACCACCATCATCAGCGCCACCCGATACGGCAATGTCATGGCCTCGCGCGGCTCGGTCATCCCCTTGTTTGTCGATCAGATCCGCGCAGGCAAGCCGATCACCATCACCGACCCGAACATGACCCGTTTCATGATGACCCTGGATGACGCGGTGGATCTGGTGCTGTTCGCGTTTGAACACGGCAAGCCGGGCGAGATCTATGTACAGAAAGCGCCTGCGGCCACCATCGAGACCCTTGCCCACGCCCTGACGGGCCTGATGGGAGCGCCCGAGCATACGGTCAACATCATCGGCACCCGTCACGGCGAGAAGCTCTTCGAAGTGCTGCTCAGCCGCGAGGAAATGGTTGCGGCAAAAGACCTGGGCAACTACTACCGCGTCCCCCCCGACCTGCGCGACCTCAACTATGGCAAGTTCATCGAGCAAGGCGAAATCAAGATCTCCGAGGCTGTTGAGTACAACTCGCACAACACCACCCGACTGGATGTGGTCGGTATGCAGGCGCTGTTGATGAAACTCCGCTTCATGCAGGCGGCGGCACGGGGTGAATACATCGAACCCGAGGAATGAGGCCCGTGGAACGACCCATGCGTATCCTGGTCACCGGCGCCCGCGGCTTCATCGGCAAGAACCTTCTGGTCCGTCTGGGTGAACGGGCCGGCGTCGAGGCAATCTCCTTCGCCCGTGGCGACGGCGAGGAGAAGCTCGCCGAGCTTGTCGCACAGGCCGATGCAATCGTGCATCTGGCGGGAGAGAACCGCCCGTCCGATGTCGCCGACTTTGCCCGAGTCAACACCGACCTCACCCGCACATTGTGTGCAGCCATGCACAAGACCGGGCGGCCCATTCCCTTGATCCTGGCCTCGTCCACCCAGGCCGAGCGGGATAACCCGTATGGCCAGAGCAAGCGGGCAGCCGAGGCGGCGGTCGAGGCGTTTGCCAACGAGACCGGCAATCCCGTCGTCATCTATCGACTGCCGGGCGTGTTCGGCAAGTGGTGCAAGCCCAACTACAACTCGGTGGTGGCCACCTTCTGCCACAACATCGCTCACGATCTGCCCATCCAGGTCAATGATGCAGGGGCGACTCTGCGTCTGGTCTACATCGATGATGTGGTGGATGAATTCCTGCGCGCGCTGGATCACCCCCTGCCGGGCCGGACCTGGGGTGAGGTGCAACCGGACTACGCCATCACCCTGGGCGCACTGGCCGAGCAGATACGCGCCTTCCGCAATTGCCGTATGACCTTGATGTCGGAACGGGTCGGCACAGGGCTGACCCGCGCACTGTATTCCACCTACGTCAGCTACTTGCCGCCGGAACGCTTTGCCTACGATCTGCCTCGATATGGCGATGAACGCGGCATTTTCGTCGAGATGTTGAAGACCCCGGACTGCGGGCAGTTCTCCTTCTTTACCGTGCACCCCGGGGTGACGCGCGGCTCCCACTACCATCACAGCAAAACCGAAAAATTCCTGGTGCTCAGGGGTTCCGCGCGGATGCGTTTTCGGCACATGGTCACGGGAGAGACCTACGAGATCACGGTATCCGGCGACAAACCACAGGTGGTGGACAGCATTCCGGGCTGGGTGCACGACATCACCAATGTCGGCGACAGCGAAGCGGTGGTCATGCTCTGGGCCAACGAAGTGTTTGATCGCCAGCGTCCCGATTGCATCCCCTGCGAGGTCTGACAGGGTTGAACCTAGGTTGAACATGAAAAAACTCAAAGTCATGTCCGTAGTGGGCACGCGACCGGAGATCATCCGCCTCGCGCGCGTACTGGCCCGTCTGGACGAACACTGTGAACACACCCTGGTGCATACGGGACAGAACTACGACTACGAGCTCAACCAGATCTTTTTTGACGATCTGGGCATCCGCAAACCGGATCATTTTCTTAATGCCGCAGGGGCAACCGGCGCTGAAACCATCGGCAAAGTGATTATCGCCATGGATGGCGTGCTGGCGCAGGAACGACCTGACGCCATGCTGGTGCTGGGGGACACGAACAGTTGCATGGCCGTACTGCCAGCCAAACGACGGAAGATTCCAACCTTCCACATGGAGGCCGGCAACCGCTGCTTCGACATGCGCGTACCGGAAGAGATCAACCGCCGCATCGTCGATCACACGGCGGATATCAACCTGACCTACAGCGCCATCGCCCGCGACTACCTGCTGAGCGAAGGCCTGCCGCCGGATCGGGTCATCAAGACCGGCAGCCCGATGTTTGAGGTGCTGAGCCACTACCGGAGCAAGATCGACGCCTCAGACGTATTGCCGCGCCTGGGTCTGGACGAAGGCCGCTTCTTTGTGGTCAGCGCCCACCGCGAGGAAAACATCGACTCGGATGCCAACTTCGCCAAGCTGGTCGGCATGCTCAACGGCATTGCCGAGGCGTACAGGCTGCCGGTCATCGTCTCCACCCACCCCCGAACCCAGAAGCGGGTTGATGCCGCAGGCGCAACATTTCACGAACAGATCCGCCTGCTCAAACCACTGGGCTTCTGCGACTACAACAAGTTGCAACTCACCGCCAAAGCGGTCTTGTCGGACAGTGGAACCATCAACGAAGAGTCCTCCATCCTCAACTTCCCGGCGCTGAACATCCGGGAGGCGCATGAACGTCCGGAGGGGATGGAAGAAGCGTCCGTGATGATGGTGGGACTGGAAATGGAACGCGTGATGCAGGCCCTGGCCATCCTCGACTGTCAGCCACGCGGAGAGGAGCGCCTGCTACGCCAGGTGGGGGACTACAGCATGCCGAATGTGTCGGACAAAATAGTCCGCATCCTGCACAGCTACACCGATTATGTGAATCGCGTGGTGTGGAAGAACTATTGAACCATGCGAATTTTGGTCGTTTCGCAATACTTCTGGCCCGAAAATTTCAGGATCAATGACCTCGTCGCCGAACTCGTTGGCCGCGGTCACAGCGTCACGGTCCTGACCGGAAAACCCAACTATCCGTCTGGAAATATTCATCCCGAATTCAAGAAAAATCCGGGCGCATTTACGCAATACCACGGAGCAAACCTGATTAGAGCGCCCATGCTCGTGCGCGCCCAGGGATCGGTTCGATTATTCATGAACTACATAAGCTTCGTATTCGGCGCTTCCGTCTGGGGCATCTGGAAATTGCGGCACGATAAATTTGACGTGATATTCATTTGCGGACTTTCGCCCGTCACCCTCGCATTACCCGGAATCCTCATCAGCAAAATCAAAAAAACGCCCACCGTGTTTTGGGTGCTCGACTTGTGGCCCGAATCGCTTCGAGCCGTGGGAGTCATACGTTCTCCCCGAGTACTTGGCTGGGTCGGCCATTTGGTGCGTTTCATCTACAACCGTTGCACCCTGATTCTTGGTCAATCCAGAGGATTTATCGGCAACATCTCGAAATACTGCGCGGCCCCCGAAAAAATTCGCTATTTCCCGAGCTGGGCAGAAAGCATCTTCTCCAGCAATGGCGTAGAACCTGCGCCGGAGGTGCCAACCGGGGACGGACTGTTCAACATCCTGTTTGCGGGCAATATCGGCGAATCGCAAGACATGCCCGCAGTGCTGAATGCGGCGGAGCGCCTGAAGGATGACCCCCGCATACGCTGGTTGATTCTTGGGGATGGCCGCAAATCGGAATGGCTGGCCCAGGAAATCGGGCGCCGAAAACTACAAGAGCGGGTAGTGCTCCTGGGGCGGCATCCGGTGGAGCGCATGCCCTCCTTCTATGTACATGCCGACGCGCTGCTTGTGTCCCTGAAGCACGATCCAGCGTTTTCCCTGACCATTCC
Source organism: Betaproteobacteria bacterium (assembly GCA_016219425.1). Lineage (GTDB taxonomy): Bacteria > Pseudomonadota > Gammaproteobacteria > Burkholderiales > Thiobacillaceae > PFJX01. The sequence goes on from JACRNB010000011.1 coordinate 20,894, forward strand.
GGCCAAGCTGCAAAGCTATCTGGTTGCGGGCATCCCGGTGCTGGGGATGTTGGATGGCGAAGGCGCCGCAACGATTGAACAGGCAAACGCCGGCTTCACCTGCCCCGCTGGAGATGCCGCGGGGCTGGCGGATGCCGCGATGAAGCTGGCGGATATGTCCCGCCAGGAACGGGCGGCGATGGGCGAGCGCGGGCGACGCTACGCACAGACCGAATTTGGTCGGGAAATGCTGATGGACAGGCTGGAGGCCTTCTTTCAGGAAGCGATTTCCGCATCCGCAACCAGGGCCGCCCGATGATCGCCGTTACCGGAGCATCCGGATTTGTCGGACACGCCTTGTGCACGGAACTGATCGCCTGTGGGCGACAGGTGCGGGGCGTGGTGCGCAAGGCCGCCCCCGCAGCGGGAGGCCTGCCCGGAAACCCGCCTTTCCCGCAGGCAATAGTGGGAGAAATCGGCCCGGAAACTGACTGGTCCGCCGTCCTCGGCGATGTGGATTGCGTAATTCACTGTGCAGCGCGGGCGCATGTCATGCGCGAAGACAGTGCCGATCCTCTGGCCCTGTACCGCAGGATCAATGTGGATGGCGCCCGACGCCTGGCCGAACAGGCCGCCGCACATGGTGTACGTCGACTGGTGTACGTGAGCTCGGTGAAGGTGAACGGGGAACGAACGCAACCAGGAGCGCCATTCGCCGTTTCCGGATCGCCCCGTGAGGGCGTTGCGGACATGAACGAACATCCGGAAGACGCCATTGGCCAGACCAAACAAGAGGCGGAACAGGCGCTGCGTGAGGTCGCTGCGCGCACGGGCCTGGAAGTGGTGATCGTGCGTCCCCCCCTGGTTTATGGGCCGGGGGTGAAGGGCAACCTCGCCCGCCTGCTGAAATTGTTGCGCCGTGGCCTGCCGCTGCCGCTGGGCGCTGTGGACAATCGCCGCTCACTGGTGGGGCTGGATAATCTGGTCGATTTTCTGATGCGTTGCGTAACCCATCCGCACGTGGCCGGGCAGGCGTTACTGGTCTCGGACGGCGAGGATCTCTCCACCCCGGAACTGCTCCGGCGCATCGCTGCTGCGATGCATCGTCCCGCACACCTGATCCCGGTTCCCGTGGGCTGGTTGCGTGCGGCGGGACGCTTGAGCGGCAAACTGGCGGAAATTGATCGGCTGGTGGACAGCCTGCAAGTGGACATCACCCACACCCGCAATCTGATGGGGTGGACGCCTCCCGTAAGCGTGGATGTGGGGCTGAAACGGATGGTGGGACATGATTCGCGCGTTTGACATCCTGCTTTCCTCCCTCGGCCTGCTGGCTGGGGCGCCACTGCTGGCGGCGCTGGCCGTGATCGGCCTGTTCGACACCGGTGCGCCGTTGTTTCGGCAAGAACGAGTGGGGCGGCGGCAACAGCGCTTCGTCCTGGTGAAATTCCGTACCATGCACCTCAAGACGGCGTCTGTCGCAACCCACTTGGCCAACGCCCAGGCGATCACACGGTACGGACGATTTTTGCGCCGCACAAAACTCGACGAACTGCCCCAGTTGTGGAATGTCCTAAAGGGCGACATGAGTCTGGTTGGACCTCGCCCATGCCTGTTCAACCAGACGGAGTTGATCGCGGAGCGTGCGGCGCGCGGAGTGTATGATGCGCGCCCGGGAATTACCGGCCTCGCGCAAATCAACGCAATCGACATGTCCACCCCCAGACTGTTGGCCGAGACGGATGCAAAAATGCTTTCCTCTCTGACGGTCTCTGACTATTTCCACTTCATTTTCGTGACCGTACTGGGAAAAGGATCAGGTGATCGCGTGCGGGATTGACACCTCGTCGCGAAGCCAGGAAATCAGTGTAATCAGGAGAAACAAATAGTGACTGACGCAGACAAAGAAATTCATCACCAGGAAGAAGAATCCGGCCTTTTCGACATCTTTAATTTCATTGCGGACCACTGGAAAATAGTCATCGGCATCGGCATTGCCGGCGCCGCGCTATTGGGCAGCTATCAGTCCCTGATCGTGCCTCAATACGAAGCGAATGCGCTGGTTGAAATGGCACAAATCCGCAGCAGCAACAGCAACACCAATCCCCCGGTCAGCGTCGAGCCTCCTGGATTGTTGATACAGCGACTCAAGATTCCTACAACCTACTCCCCAGAAGCAATAAAGGAATGCGGATTTGGTAACCAGCAAAACTCTGCTGAATCCATGGTCGGCCTGGTAAAAGTCACACTACCCAACAATCAGACCCCGATTGTAAATATCAGCGTGCGTCGATCCAGCCCGGACCTGGCAAAACAATGCGTGCGGGCCGTATTCGAGATGATTCGCGCCCAACAAGCGGAATTGCTCAAGCCTTATCGAGATGAACTAAAAACCACTTTGGGGACATTGCGGGCGCGTCTGCGCGAAAACCAGGCTTTCATGTCCAAAGCCCAGAAAACAGGGCTGTACCAGACAATCTATCTGGCCAGGCGGGATGAATGGATCTACCTGACGCAGAAAATAGACGAACTGGAGCGCGCCTCCGAACTCGGAGGGGATGCGCGCTTGATGGCGCCAATTTACGCCCCGTCCGAACCCGTCCCCGCCAAACGGAACCTGTATCTCGTCATCGGGCTGTTCGCCGGCATATTCCTGGGCGTGGTGATCGTGCTTTTCCGGAAACTGCTGCTGGACTGGCGCGCCAACCGCGGGACTGCGGCATAACTTCAGCGCCCATCTCACGCCGACTGACCTCGATGACGCCCGTACAAGCAGCTGCCGTAGGGGCGCGGGGGTCAGGCAACACCCTGCGGGCAATATTCCTCTACCGGGCAAATCCGGGTTTACCCTTCTCTCCCCCCGCGACTAGAATCGACGCGATCAGAATCAATTGTTTTTATTAGGTTTTTCGCGAAAGGAATCCGCCATGAAGCTGAAACTCGTTGGGCTCGCACTGGCCCTCTCGGCCACCTCCGCCCTGGCCGCCGACGGCACCACCGTCATCCCCACCTTCGCAGGCCAGGCCGCAGCCGCCGCAGACGCCAAAAAGGCCACTCCGAAGACGCCGGATGAGTGGCTGGCTCGCATGACCGACATGACCCGCAACCTGTCCGCCTTCAAAGACCCCAAGGTGTTCGTACCCTGGACCAACGCGGTCACCGAGCCCAGCTTTTACATCGCCATGGCCAATGGCATGGTGGACCCGGGTAGCTGGCTCAACATGATGAACAGCGCCGCGCATCCCGACGCCGTGCGCAACGTGGTGCAGTTCGCCGACCCCAACATCTACCTGAAATGGGGCGCTGCGGGCATGGACCCGGCCTTCTACACCGCGCTGCTGACCCAGCTTTCCGACCCCGGCAAGGCCATGCGCTGGGCCATGACCCCGCTGGATCCGAAGTTGTGGAACCTGCTCCTGAGCGGCTTCAACCCCAACACCTATATCCGCTGGCCCATGGCCGGCATGGACCCGCGCGCCTGGAACCTGGCGGGCACCATGGCCAACCCGGCGCTCTACACCGGCATGGCTGGCGCGGTGGTCAACCCCAGCGGCTACGGCCAGGGCGCAAATACCTGGCTGTCCTGGGCGCCCGCCCCTGCCGTACAGGGTGCAGGCGGATTCGCCATGTGGGATCCCCTCGCCATGGCAGGCAACCTGGCCGGCTGGATACCCGGTCTGAACCAGATCGCCCTGCCGAACTTCACCTTGCCCACGTTCCCGGTCCCCGGCGCAGCCGTCCCCGGCGCAGCCGTCCCCGGCGCAGCCGTCGCCGCCCCTGCCGCGAAGCCTGCGGAAGCGGCCAAACCCGCCCCGGCGCCGGCCAAGGCGGCGGAAGCCAAGCCCGCCGCCAGCAAGATGGTGCTGGCCGGCGACGCCCTGTTCCAGTCCGGCAAGTCCGGCATCAAGGATCTGTCCAAGGACGGCAAAGCCAAGCTGGATGAAGTGGTGACCAAACTGAAGGGCCTGGGCGAGATCGAGCAGATCAAGGTGGTGGGCCATGCCGACCCGACCGGCGACGCCAAGGCCAACCAGAAGCTGTCCGAGGCCCGCGCCAAGTCGGTCAAGTCCTATCTGATCGCCAAGGGCGTCAAGCCCGGTGTGATCGTCAGCACCGGGATGGGCGACGCCCAGCCGGTGGCCCAGTGTGACAAGGCGCTGGTCAAGGATGCCCTGAAGGAATGCCACGCCCCCAACCGCCGGGTCGAGATCGAGGTGCAGGCCAAGGCCGCGAAGTAACCCCCCCGCCCTGCACCCAAAAGGCCGCCTCCGGGCGGCCTTTTTCATGGCTGCCGGAAGGCTATTCCTCCACCTCCGGCCACTCTTCCTCGAAGTACCCCACCCGCTGCCAGGAGTTTTCGTTGAGGGCCACCTCATAGCGAGCCCAGGCCAGGAATTCCGCCGCCGTGCAGTCCCCCTGCTTGCGCCGGCAAGCGCCGGCCAGGCCCCGGAACACCACCGTCTCCTGCCCGCTCTCGGGATCAAGCCCGAACTCCATCACCTCCCGCACCCCCCAGGAGCGGCCATAGGAACCGTTGCTGTAGTACGCGCCGACACGCAACTCCACGGGCGTTCTCATTGCACCTCATCCTCCGGCTCGGGCTCACCGTGGCGCGGAAAATCCAGAAAGGTGATGGGATGGCACATGCGGGGCGGTGGGAGGGGAAGGGGCCGCGATGGTAGAGCAATGCCGCTTCCTGTCCCAGGACGACTGTGCATACGTCCCGCGCCGGGTGTGGTGTTACCCTAACCCATTGTCCAAACCGCCTACTTCCAACATGTTTCTCTCGCTCGGACGACTGTCCGGCAGACACCCCTGGCATGTGCTCTGGCTGGGTGCGCTGCTGGTGCTGGTCAGCGCCCTCTACAGTCTTGACCTGATGCAACGATTGACCCTGGCGCCCGGTTGGGAAGTGCCCGACAGCGGCTCGGATCTGTCCATGGTCGAGATCAAGACGAAACTCGGACATGACGAGACCCCCGTGGTGGTGCTGTTCTCCCCGCGTCAGGCCAGTCTGGGCGACGCCGACAGCCCGGCCTATCGGGCGGCGGTGGAGACGGCGCTGGCGCCGGTGACGCGCAATCCGGACGTGCGCGGCGCGGTGAGCTACCCGATGACGCGGGATGCGCGCCTGCGCTCCAAGGACGGGCGTCTGACCTACGCCGTGGTGCAACTCGAACGCGGCAAGGATGAGGGCGTGGCCGCGTTCCAGCGCCTGCGCGACCAGATCCGCTCGGACCTCCTCGACGTGAAACTGGGGGGGGAGCTGGCCACCTACGTCGATATCCGCGAGCAGCTCGCACGCGACATCTGGCACGCTGAGGTGGTCAGCTTCATCGCCCTGGCGGTGCTTCTGGTGTGGGTGTTCGGCTCGGTCACCGCCGCCATGCTGCCGCTGATCGTGGGCAGCGTGGCCATCATCCTCTCGGTCAGCCTGTTGAAGCTGTTCAGCCAGTTCGTCGATATCTCGGTCTACGCCGCCAACGTCGTCTCCATGCTGGGCCTGGGTCTGGCCATTGATTACGCCCTGTTCATCGTCTCCCGCTTCCGTGAAGAGTTGTCCCTCGGGCGGGATGTGGACGCCAGCCTGGGGCGCACCCTGGCCACCGCAGGCCGCACCGTCACCTACAGCGGCATGACCGTAGCCGCCAGTCTGTTCTGCCTGCTCCTGCTGCCGCAGCGGTTTTTCCAGAACATGGGCCTGGCGGGCGGCATCTCGGTGGCCTCCGCCATGCTCACCTCCATCCTCCTGCTGCCCGCCCTGCTGGCCTTGCTGGGCAAGCGCGTCAACAGCCTGGGCCTGCCCTGGCTGGACAAACGCATCACCCACAACCGCGAGGAAGGCGGCTGGTATCGCTTCAGCCAGTTCGTCATGCGCCATGCCGGCGTCATCCTGATCGGCTCCCTGCTGCTGCTGCTGGCCATGGGACAGCCCGTGCGCCACATGCAGGTGGGGCCCTCCGACAGTCGCTCCCTGCCCATGGCGGCGGAAAGCCGCATAGTCCAGGAGGCTCTGGACACCCAGTTTCCCGAGGCCCGGCTCTCCCCCCTCGCAATCTCCATCGGCATGCGGGGCGTCGCCCATTCCCCGGCCAACCTCGCCGCCCTCGACGCCTATACCCGCCGCATCCAGGCCATGCCCGGCGTGCAACGGGTGCTCGGCCTGGTCAGCGTGGACCCGAAGCTGGCCCTCCAGGATTACGAACTGCTGTACCAGTACCCCGACCAGTTTCCCGTCGCCGGGGAGACCCTGGCGTATTACGGGCGCGCCGAGCACACCATGATGCTGGTGGATTTCGCCTGGCATCCAGGCTCCGTGGAGGCGCGCGAACTGGTGCGCACGATCCGCGCCCTGCCGCTGCCGCCGGAATTCAGAACGGTGCAGGTAGGCGGATTCCCGGCCTTCCACCTGGACTATCTGGAATCCCTGGCGCGCTACGTTCCCTGGGCCATCGCCGCCATCGTCGGCGTGATCTTCGTGCTGCTGTTCCTGATGCTGGGCAGCGTGATCCTGCCCCTGAAGGCCGTGCTCACCAACCTGCTCTCCCTCTCCGCCACCTTCGGCGCACTGGTGTGGATCTTTCAGGATGGCCATCTCTCCGGACTGCTCAACTTCACCCCGCAGGGCAGCATGGACGGCACCATCCTGGTACTGATCTTCGCCGCCGCCTTCGGTCTGGCCATCGACTACGAGGTATTCCTGCTCTCACGGGTCAAGGAGATGTGCGACGACACCCGCGACGGCATGCGCGCGGTCGCCGCCGGCATCCAGCTGAGCGGCCCCATCATCACCAGCGCCGCCCTGCTCATCGGCATCGTCCTGGGCGCCTTCGCCACCGGCGAGGTGGTGTTCATGAAGGCCATGGGCATCGGCCTGCTGCTCTCGGTGCTGGTGGACGCCACCTTGGTGCGCATGTTGCTCGTACCCGCCAGTCTGCGCCTGCTTGGAAGGCTCAACTGGTGGGCTCCGGAATTCCTGTTAAAGGTGTATCGTCGCTTCAATTTGAGCGACATAGGCAAGGAATGACCTCTCTGAAATCGGCGCTTGCCCTGAGTCTCCTGACCCTGCTTGGGTCCATGCCGGCGCAGGCGGATCTCGCTGTGGCCGGTCACAGCACGGTGGTGGTTCTGGGCATGCAGGGAGTCGGCCAGGAGGCCGTCTGGCTGTCCAAGACCCGCCTGCGCCGCGACCTCATTGACCGGGGTCGCGCCTACACCCACCTGTTCGATCTCGACACCAAGGAAGTCACCATCATCGACCACGCCATGCGCCAGGCCGATGTGCAACGCCTGACGGACCTGGACACCAACGCCGCCGCCCAGGTCAGCGCCAAAGAGATCAAGCTCGACATCAAACCCACCGGGCGCAAACGTCCACTGCAAAAGTGGCAATGTGCGGAACATCAGATGCAGCTCACCATGCCGGTGGAAGTGGGCGGCGACAAACTCGAATTCAACCTGTCGGGCACGGCCTGGCTGGCGCGCAACACGGCGGAGCAGCCGGAAACCGCCACCTTCGTGAAGGCCACGCGCACCCCCGACTTCTTCCTCTCGGTGCCCGCCCTGGCGCGGGCCTCGCCCGTCTACGCGCGCGGCCTGTCCGAAGCGATCCGCCGCATCGCCCCGCTGGGCCTGGTGTGCAGCCTGGATGTGGATCTGCGCTACGAAGGGACGGGGCGCATGGCCGAACTCTCGCGCAAGCTCGCCAGCCATCTGAGCGTGGAATACGACCGCTACGAAACCTCACCGATACCCGAAGGCGCCTTCGTCATCCCCGCCGGGTACCGCATCCAGCACAGATAAGCCGGACGGTGGCCGGGACGTGTTGATCGACACCCACTGCCACCTCGACGCCGGCGAGTTCGACCAGGACCGGGACGCCGCCTATGAGCGCGCCGTCGCGGCGGGCGTCGCCACCCAGATCATCCCCGCCGTCACCCGCGCCAACTTCGCCGACGTGGGGGTCTGCTGCCGCCGCTATGCCGGCTGCCTGCCCGCCTGGGGACTGCACCCCATCTACCTCCATGTGCACCACCGCCGCCACCTGGACGACCTCTGCCACCAGCTTGACCACTGGCGCCCCGTGGCGGTGGGCGAGATCGGCCTGGACAACTTTGCGCCCGGCCTGGATCTCGCCACCCAGGAATATTTCTATTTCGAGCAACTCAAGCTGGCAAAGGATTTCGAGTTGCCGGTGCTGCTGCACTGCCGCCGCGCCAACGATCTCATCCTCAAGCACCTGCGCCGGGTGAAGCCTGCGGGCGGCATCGCCCATGCCTTCAACGGCAGCCTCCAGCAGGCGCATGCCCTGATTGACCTGGGCTTCAAGCTCGGCTTCGGCGGCGCCTTCACCTGGGGCCGCGCCACGCGCCTGCGGGAACTGGCCCGTGTCCTGCCGCTGGACGCCATCGTGCTGGAGACCGACAGCCCGGACATCCCCCCGGAGTGGGTGGGCAAGGGCCGCAACGAGCCCGCGCAACTGCCCCGCATCGCCGCCGCTCTGGCGAACCTGCGCGGGATCGAAGCGGAGGAGGTGGCGCAGGCCACCAGCGCCAACGCCCGCGCCGCGCTCCATCTCTGACCATGTTCACCCTGCCCAACCTGCTCACCGCCTCGCGCCTGGCGCTGACTCCCTTCGTGGCCTGGCGGCTCTATCTGGGCGACGTGGAAGGGGCGTTCTGGCTGTTCTCCCTGGCGGCGCTGACCGACCTGCTGGACGGCGCACTGGCCCGCCTGCTCAACCAGCGCAGCGTGCTGGGAGCCTGGCTGGACCCCATCGCCGACAAGGTAATGCTGCTCACCACCTTGACCATGCTCGCCATGACCGGCCTGCTGCCGCTGTGGCTGTGGCTTCTGGTGGTGGTGCGCGATGCGGTGATCTTGAGCGGGGCCGAGGCCTACCGGCGTCTCACCGGCGGGCTGGACGTGCGCCCCACCCTCTCGGGCAAGGCGGCCATCGCACTGGAATTCAGTCTGGTCGCCTTCATCCTGGCCGACCTTGCCCTGGCGCTGGGTCTGGACGACGCCATCCCCGGTTTCGTCCTGGTCACGGCGGCGGCAGTGGCCTTCTCCGGCCTGCGCTACATCTGGCTATGGGGCGGCAAGACCCGCGCCTGGCTGCGCGAGCACGACTCACGCGGCGCGTAGCCGCGCGATCAGTCCTTCCGTGGAGGCGTCATGGCTGCCGACCTTGGCGGGCGCGCCCGTCAGTTCCGGCAAGAGAACCTGGGCCAGTTGCTTGCCCAGTTCCACCCCCCACTGGTCGTAGGCGTTGATGTTCCACAGCGCCGCCTGCACAAACACCTTGTGCTCGTACAGGGCGATCAGCCGCCCCAGGGTGCGCGGCGTGAGCTTGCGGTAGAGGATGGAATTGCTGGGCCGGTTGCCAGGGAATACCTTGTGCGGAAGCAGCGCCTTGAGTTCGCGTCTGGCCATGCCGGCGCGCACCAGTTCCGCCTCCGCCTCCACCGCGGTCTTGCCGCGCATCAACGCCTCGGTCTGGGCCAGAAAGTTGGACAGCAGCACCGCGTGCTGGCCGTTTACATCATTGTGCGACTCGCGCCCGGCCAGGAAATCGCAGGGGATCAGCTTCGCGCCCTGGTGGATGAGCTGGTAGAAGGCGTGCTGGCCGTTGGAGCCCGGCTCGCCGAACACGATGGGACCGGTGCTCGCCTTCACCGGCTTGCCGTCGCGCTGCACGCCCTTGCCGCTGGATTCCATGTCGAGCTGTTGCAGATAGGCGGGAAAGCGCGCCAGACGCTGCTCGTAGGGCAGCACGGCGTAGGCCTGAGAGTCCCAGAAGTTGTTGTACCAGAGGCCCAGCAGCCCCAGCAGCACGGGCATGTTGGCCTCCAGCGGCGCCGTGCGGAAGTGCTCGTCCAGGTCGAACGCACCCTCCAGCATCTCTTCGAACGCATCCATGCCGATGTAGAGCGCGATGGGCAGACCGATGGCGCTCCACAGCGAATAGCGCCCCCCCACCCAGTCCCAGAAGCCGAACATGTTGGCCGGGTCGATGCCGAACGCGCGCACCGCCGCCTCGTTGGTGGAAACGGCGACGAAGTGTTTGGCCACTGGATGCGTTGCGCCCTCATCCCCGGCCCTTCTGTGGACCTTCGGTCCATCCCTCGCTTCGCTCGGGACCGCAACTTCGTCGCGTCCTGCGCCCTTCGGGCTGGTCCCGGGGGGAGAAGGGAGATTGCTCAGCAACCAGGCGCGCGCGGCCTGGGCGTTGAGCAGGGTCTCCTGCGTGGTGAAGGTCTTGGAGGCGACGATGAACAGGGTGGTGGCCGGGTCCAAGTCTTCCAGGGTGTCGTACAGATGGCTGGGGTCCACGTTGGAGACGAAGTGGGCGCGCAGGTTGCCGCCGTAGGGCTTGAGCGCCAGGCAGGCCATGGCCGGCCCCAGATCGGAACCGCCGATACCGATGTTGACCACATCGGTGATGGGCTTGCCGCTGTAGCCCTTCCACTTGCCCGTGCGCACCCGGTCGGCGAAGGCGCGCATGCGCGCCAGCATCTCGCGCACATCGGGCATCACATCGCGTCCATCCACCTCGACCGGGCGCTCCGAGCGGTTGCGCAGGGCCGTGTGCAGCACGGCGCGCCCCTCGGTCAGGTTGATCCGCTCGCCCGCGAACATGGCGTCGCGCAGGGGGACAAGGGCGCTCTCCTTGGCCAGCTTCAGCAACAAGCGCAGGGTCTGGGGCCGGATCAGGTTCTTGGAGTAATCCAGCAGAAATTCATCGTCCAGGGCGAGGGAGAAACGCTCGAAGCGCTGCTTGTCCTTCTTGAACAGGTCGCGCAGGTGCAGCGCGTTCCAGGCCTTGCGTTCAGTCTTGAGGGCGGTCCAGGCGGGGGTGCGGGTGAGGTCCATAGCGATAAGCGGGAAGCGTTAGACGGGAGGGGTGGATCAAATCCACCCCTTCACTTTAAGCCGTCGATACAGCCAGTAACAGGCTGCGCCGGTGACGGCCAGGGCGAGGGGATAACCAAAGGCCCATTGCAATTCAGGCATGACCTGGAAATTCATGCCGTAGAGGCTGAACACCAGGGTGGGAATGGCGAGGATGGCGCCCCAGCCGGCCAGCTTCTGCACCGAGTCGCTCTGCTGCATGGCGACGGTGGCGAGCGAGAGCTGCATGGCGTCGGAACTCATCTCGCGCAGGCGGTCCAGAATCTGGATCAGGCGCAGGGCGTGATCTTCCACGTCGCGGAAATAGGCGCGCAGGTCTTTTTCCACCACATCGGGATGCAGGCGGATGAGGTCGCCGCAGATCTCGGGGATGGGCTGCACCGTGGCGAGCAAGGAGAGGATCTCGCGCTTGGCCTCGAACAGGCGTTGCAGGGTGTCCTGCGAAAAGGCGCTGGAGAACACGCCCGCCTCCAACCCGGCGTGGCGTTCTTCCAGGTGCGCGGCGAGCGGACGCAGTTCATCGACGATGTGATCGAGCAGGGCATAGAGCGCGAGACCGGGGGTGATGGACCGACCCATGGCGGCCAGCCGCTCCCGCACCTTGCCGTAGCCGGGGCCGGGGTCGTGTCGCACCACCGCCAGATGGCCGGGGCCGCAGAAGATATGGGTCTCGCCGTGCGCGAGCGCGCCATCCCACCAGCGCGCCGTGCGCAGCACCACGAACAGGCCGCCAGGGTAGTCCTCCACCTTGGGGCGCTGGTGGGCGGTAAGGGCGTCTTCCACCGCCAGTTCGTGCAGGTTCAGTTCGCGTTGCAGGTGTTGCAGGGTGGCGTGGTCGATGCCGCGTAATTCCAGCCAGACCAAGCCCTGGCCGGCTGCAATGTGGTCGGACACAGATTCCAGGCTGATGGGCTGGCTGGCGCCAGGGTGCAGGAGGTGGCAGTCGATGCTCATGGCAGGCTATTCAGGAAGCCCGCCACGGTTTGCACCAGGAGTCCTTCGGCCTTTTCCGGCGCATTCATCAGAAAGCCGAAATCACGCACGTCCCCGGTCAGCAGCACCTGGGCCTTGCAGGCCAGGGCGGCCTGATAGATGGGGCAGTCCTTGTCGGGCAGAGGCGGCGGACAGGGCGCGCTGCCGCCTTCCGGAGCCAGTCGCAAGGCGGCGCCGAGGTTCTCCAGAGGCTCCAGGCAGTGGGGGTATTTGCGCGCGATATTGCGGCGCGCTTCTTCCAGGGCATAAGCGCTGGTGATCAGTTGCCACAGGCCGGCTCGTCCCAGTTCACAGATCAGGGCGGCCTTGCCCTTGGGATTGTGCGCGGCGGTGAACAACACGTTGGCGTCCAGGAACAGCCGCCTCATGCGGTTTGCATCGCCTTCAGGATGCGGTTGCGTTCGGCGTCGCTCAGCGGGTCCGCCGCGTCCCAGGCGGCGATGTCGGCGTCGCTGTAGCTCTCGATGGCAACCACCGCCGCCGGCTTGAGCGCCAGTTCGCCGTTGCGCTCTTCCACGATGACCGCGCTGCCGCTGGTGAGGCCCAGGGTCTTGCGCATGCCGGCGGGCAGGGTGATCTGCCCGCGACTGGAAACGATCAGGGTTTCTCGCATGGTCATGCTCCGTATTTCAGAAAATCCGCAATACGGATAGTAGGCGCTCCATCAATCCTGCGCCAACACCACCCCCGCCAGGGGCGGCAGGGTCAGCACCAGGGACTGTTCGTAGCCCATCCACGGCTGCGCCTCGCTCATCAGGCCGGCGCCGTTGCCCAGGTTGCCGCCGCCATAGAAAACGGAGTCGCTGTTGAAGACCTCGCGCCAGAAGCCGGGGGCCGGGCAGCCGATGCGGTAGCCCTGGCGCGGCACCGGGGTGAAATTGAGGGCGACGATCACGGCGCGGCCCTTGCGGTCGCGGCGCAGGAACACCAGCACGGACTGGTCGGCGTCATGGCAGTCCACCCAGCGGAAACCGTCGCTCTCGAAGTCCAGCTCGTGCAGGGCCGGCAGGTCGCGGTAGAGGTGGTTGAGGTCGCGCAGCGCGCCCTTTACGCCGGCATGCCAACCGGTCTGCAACAGGCCCCAGTCCAGTTCCCATTTTTCCGACCACTCGCGCCCCTGGCCGAACTCGTTGCCCATGAAGTTGAGCTTCTTGCCGGGGCAGGTGAGTTGGTAGGTGAGGAGCAGGCGCAGGTTGGCGAACTTCTGCCAGGCGTCGCCCGGCATCTTGCCCAACAGGGAGCCTTTGCCGTGCACCACTTCATCGTGCGAGAACGGCAGCACGAAGTTCTCGGAGTAGGCGTAGAGCTGGCCGAAGGTGAGGTTGTTGTGGTGGTAGCGGCGGTAGATGGGGTTTTGCTGGATGTAGCGCAGGGTGTCGTTCATCCAGCCCATGTTCCACTTCATCGAGAAGCCCAGGCCGCCCACATAGGTGGGACGCGACACCATGGGCCAGGAGGTCGATTCCTCCGCCATGGTGAGCGCGCCGGGGAACTGCGCGTGCACCATCGCGTTCATCTCGCGCAGGAAGTCGATGGCCTCCAGGTTCTCGCGCCCGCCGTATTGGTTGGGCAGCCACTCCCCCGCCTTGCGCGAGTAGTCCAGGTAGAGCATGGAGGCGACCGCATCCACGCGCAGGCCGTCGAGGTGGAATTCGGATAACCAATAGTGGGCGCTGGCCAGGAGGAAGCCTTTCACCTCGGCGCGACCGTAATTGAAGATATGGGTGCCCCAGTCCTGATGCACCCCCAGACGCGGGTCTTCATGCTCATACAGGGCGGTGCCGTCAAACCGCGCCAGCGCCCAGGCGTCCATGGGGAAGTGGCCCGGCACCCAGTCCAGCAGCACGCCCAGGCCCGCCTGGTGGCAGGCATCGACAAAGGCGCGGAACTCGTCCGCGCTGCCCAGCCGCGAGGTGGGCGCGAAATAGCCGCTGGTCTGGTAGCCCCAGGACTCGTCCAGCGGGTGTTCGGTGACGGGCAGCAGCTCGATGTGGGTGTAGCCCATGTCGGCGGCATAGGGCACGAGCGCAGCGGTCAGGTCCGGCCAGGTGTAGAAGCGCCCGTCCGGGTGCTTCTTCCACGAGGCCGCGTGGACTTCGTAGATGTTCATCGGCGCGTGCAGCCAGTCGCGCGCCGCTCGCTCCTTGAGCCAGGCCTTGTCATCCCAGACGTGGCGCGCGGGGGCGATCACCACTGCCGCGGAACCGGGCCGATGCTCGAAGCCCCGCGCGTAGGGGTCCATCTTCACCACGATGGCGCCGGTGTCGCGATTGCGCAGTTCGAACTTGTACAGGTCGCCCTCGTGCAAGCCGGGGATGAACAACTCCCACACACCGGAACCGCCGCGCACGCGCATCGGATGTACGCGCCCATCCCAGTTGTTGAAGCCGCCCACCACCGAGATGCGCTCGGCATTGGGCGCCCACACGGCAAAGCGCACGCCATCCACCCCGTCCACGCGCATGGGCTGCGCGCCGAAGGTGCGCCAGGCCTCCAGCAGACGGCCCTCGTTGTAGAGGTAGATCTCCTGGTCCGACAACGTGGGACCGAAGGAATACGGGTCGGCGATCTCGAAGGTCTGGCCGCCTTCCTCGATGGCAAGGCGGTAGGGCCGAACCGGGGCCGTCCGACCCTGCCAGACGAACAAGCCCCTGGCATCGGCCTTGGTCAAGGCCGCCGCCCCCTCGGGCAACATCAGATGAATGGCGGTCGCCTCCGGACGATAGACCCGCAAAACAAATCCATCAGGCGCGGGATGCAACCCCAGAACGGCAAAGGGGTCGTGGTGGCGGGCGGTAAGCAGGCGTTCCAGGGAGTCGGGCATGACGATGGGCGGGAAATGGGACAGCGCAGTCGAGATTATGCGCTGGCCTAGAATCCGGGCGGTTAACACTTCACGCCCCCCCATGCGCGTCCTCTCCCTCAACCTGAACGGCATCCGTTCCGCCACCACCAAGGGCGTGTTCGACTGGCTCGCCACCCAGGACGCGGACTTCATCTGCGTGCAGGAACTCAAGGCTCAGGCCGCCGACATGACGCCCCTCATGCTCGCCCCTCCCGGCTACCACGGCGTCTTTCACTATGCCGAGAAGAAGGGCTACAGCGGCGTCGGCCTGTATTCCCGACGCAAACCGGATGCAGTGATCGAAGGCCTGGGCATCGCCGACATCGACGCCGAAGGCCGCTACCTGGAGGCGCAGTTCGGCAATCTCTCGGTGGTCTCGCTCTACCTGCCCTCCGGCTCCAGCGGTGAAGAGCGCCAGGCTGCCAAGTTCGCCTTCATGGAACGTTTTTTGCCCCGTCTGGAGGCGTTGGCCGCAAGCGGGCGCGAGGTGATTCTGTGCGGCGACTGGAACATCGCCCACCGCGAGATCGACCTGAAGAACTGGAAAGGCAACCGCAAGAATTCAGGGTTTCTGCCCGAAGAACGCGCGTGGATGAGCGACCTGTTCGAGCGTGTCGGCCTGGTCGATGTCTATCGCCAGCTTTACCCCGAGCGCGAAGGCGAGGCCTATACGTGGTGGAGCAATCGCGGCCAGGCCTGGGCGAAAAACGTCGGTTGGCGCATCGACTACCAGATTGCCACCCCCGGCATCGCCGCCCAGGCGAGGACGGCCTGCGTGTACAAGGAACAACGTTTCTCCGACCACGCACCCCTGGTCGTGGAGTACGACTACATCCTGTAACCGGGATTTCAGGCGCCTGCGGGGCGCCGCAGCGGCAGGGTCAGCCGGAAGGTGCTGCCCTGTCCGACGACGCTTTTCACCACCTCGATGCGACCATGGTGGCCTCGGGCGATGCTGTAGGCGAGCGACAGGCCCATGCCGGTTCCCTGGCCGACCGGCAGGGTGGAGAAAAACGGGTCGAAGATCCGCTGCATGTTCTCGGGCGGTATCCCCTTGCCGGTGTCCTCGATCTCGACCCAGGCCTCGCGCGCATCGAACCCGGTGCGCAGTGTGATGCTGCCGCGTCCCTCGATGGCCTGGGCGGCGTTCACCAGCAGTTTGGCGAAAACCTGGTTGATCTGCGCCACCATGCATTCGACCTCCGGCAATCCGGCGTATTCCTTCCTGATCTCGGCCTTGGGCTTGATTTCGCTGGCGACGACCTCCAGCGTGCTGTCCAGCCCGGCTTCGAGTTTGACGAACTGCCAATCGGCATTGTCCACATGCGAGAAATCCTTGAGATTGCTCACGATTTTCGCCACCCGCGCCAATCCGCCGCGTGATTCGCCCAGGAGCGTCACGATGTCTTCACGGAGAAAGTCGAGATCGGCGGATTTTTTGGCCGCCGCAATCACGCTCAGGAGGGCGGGGTGTGCCGTCAGGACAGGATCGGCGGCTTCATAGGCGCTGATGACCTTCAGCAGACCTTCAACCTGGCCCTGCAAACTGCCGAGGTTGGAATTGATGAAACCGATGGGGTTGTTGATCTCGTGGGCCACACCCGCCGCCAGTTGACCGACGGATGCCATGGTCTGGGACTGGAGCAACTGGTTCTGGGCGTCGGCGAGATTGCGGTTGGTTTCCGTGAGCTGGGCGAGGTTGTTGGCGAGGCGCTGCCGCAGCGTGTTGATGCGGGTCATCGCCTTCATCTTGGCTTGCAGGATCGACTCCGGCCAATTTTTGGCAAGGAAGTCATCGCCGCCGGCCTCGATGGCGGTAATCAGGTTTTCATGGGTGTTGGAAGCGGTGAGAAAAATGATGGGCGTCCATGCCGACGTAGCCGCTTCGATCTGGCGAATGCGGTTGGCGGCCTCGAAACCGTCCATGACCGGCATCTCGATGTCCATGAGCACCAGATCGGGGGCGGACTCCTGGAATTTATCCAGCGCAATCTGTCCGTTTTCGGCCAGCACCACCTCATAACCGAAACTGCCCAGGCGCGCGGCCATCACTACGGCAACGGCACGGGAATCTTCAACCAGCAGGATTTTCATGGGGCGTACGCTCGTGATGTGGAAGTGGTCCGCCGTGTCCTGACTCGGGCCACCCACGACGTCCGGGCGATTATTCCATCAAGCCAAACCATACGGGCAAGGGTTTGTTTTCCATGGTGACCGCCGCCCCCGTTCGCGCTTCGCGCTCGTGATTCCCCGGCGATAATGCGCGCCCCGAGCCGTGTGCCTGCTCTGTCCTGGCCGGACGCACGACCTCTCTGCAATCCTGCCGAGCGAAAAATGACTTCCCCCGCTGTCTTTCACCGCCTCCTCGCCGTCCTCTTCCTCGGGTTCGCCTCCGGCCTGCCCCTGGCCCTCACCGGCCAGGCCATGCAGGCGTGGCTGTCGGTGGATGGGGTGGACATCGCCACCATCGGCTTTTTGGGCCTGGTGGGCATCCCCTACACCTTCAAGTTCCTCTGGGCGCCGCTGATGGACCGCTTTGAGCCGCCCCTGCTCGGGCGGCGGCGCGGCTGGCTGGTGCTGACCCAGTTGGGCCTGGCGGGGGTGCTGTACTGGATGGCCTCGGTATCCCCCGTCGCCACCCCCCTGCTGTTCGCCGCCGCCGCCGTGGCGGTGGCGTTCTTCTCCGCCTCGCAGGATGTGGTGATCGACGCCTACCGCACCGATGTGCTGGAACCGCGCGAACGCGGCCTGGGTTCGTCCATGTCCGTGTTCGGCTACCGCCTGGCCATGATCCTGTCCGGCGGCATCGCCCTGATCTGGGCCGAGCAGTGGGGCAGTTGGGGCGCGGTGTACCGGGTGATGGCGGGCATCATGCTGGCGGCGGCGGCGGTCTCGCTGCTCACCCTGCCGCGCGTGAGCAGCGCCTCCAAGCCCCTGGCCTCGGACGCGGGGCGCGAGTTGCTGGGCTTTCTCGCCATGCTGGCCGGGGTGCTGACGGGCGCGTTCGCGGCGCGCTGGGTGTTGATGGGCCTGGGGCTGGACCCGAACGACGCCAACAAGTGGATTCAGCTCCTGTTCGTGCTGGCCGGCATCGCCGCGGCCCTGCCGTTGGGGGCGTGGGCGGCGCGGCGGGTGGGGTTCGAGACCCTGAACCAGTCGCTCGCCAGCTTCTTCCGCCAACCCGGCGCGTGGGCCTTTCTGCTGCTCATCGTGCTCTACAAGCTGGGGGACGCCTTCGCCGGCAGTCTGTCCACCGCCTTTCTCATCAAGGGCATGGCCTTCACCCAGGCGGAGGTGGGCATCGTCAACAAGATCATCGGCATCTGGCTCACCATCTTCGGCGCGATCCTGGCCGGGGCGCTGATGCTGCGTCTGACCCTGTTCCAGGCCCTGTTTGCCTTCGGCGTGCTGCAACTGGCCTCCAACTTCGGCTTCTACGCCCTGGCGGTGCTGGGCAAGGGGGCCTGGGGCAGCTTTACCCTGGCGCCGTTCGATCTGGGCTTTGTCGCGCTCGCCACGCCATCCGAGATCGACGGCCTGCTGATGGCCGCCATCGCCGGCGAGAACGTCACCAGCGGCATGGGCACGGCGGCCTTCGTCGCCCTGCTCATGGGCCTGTGCAACCACCAGTTCACCGCCACCCACTACGCCCTGCTCTCGGCCCTGGCGGCGGTGGGACGCATCTATGTCAGCCCGGTGTCCGGCGTGCTGTCGGAATCCATCGGCTGGCCGGCGTTCTTCGTGTTTTCCGCCGTGGCCGCCGCGCCCGGCATCTGGATGGTGTGGCGCATGCGCGCCGCCATCGCGGGCATCTCGCAGCGCTGAAGGCGCACCGGCTGGTATATGCATACCATGCGGCGTTGCGGTCACGGGTCCGATGTTATTGGCGTTGCCGTCCCGGGGAGGGACGGTCATTCCCCTTCACGCAGTCGGAGACGGTCATGTTCTTTAGTCGAAACAACAAGGAATCAGACGAGTTACGCCAACGTCTGACCGCGCTGGAGGGCGAAAACCGCCATTTGCACGAACAACTCGACCTCGCAACGACGACGCGCGATGACGAATATGTCCGCGTCAGCCGGCTGGAACAGAAGTCCGCCCTGTTCGACGGACTGGGTCGGCACATCGCCAGTTTCAGCGACACCATCCGGGAATCGCAGACCTCGCTTGCCGCCTTGGCGCAGGTCATGAAGCGGGAAACGGAGGATGTGGTGCACGCCTGCCATGATGTGGGCGACAACCTCCAGATCATCGAGCGCATGTCCATCAACATGGGCGGGCTGGTGGATCGCATGAACCAGACCGCCAGTGCGGTCGCGCAGTTGCACCAACGCACCGGCGAGATCGACGGCATCGTCAAGCTGATTCAGGAGATTGCGGATCAGACCAATCTGCTCGCCCTCAATGCCGCCATCGAGGCGGCCCGTGCGGGCGAATACGGACGCGGCTTCGCGGTGGTGGCGGATGAGGTGCGCAAGCTGGCGGAACGCACACGCGGCGCCACCAACGAAATTTCCACCCTGGTGCAGACGGTGCAGGACGAGGCCACGCAGGTGCGCAACCAGGTGCAGGTGGACCCGGAACATACCCAGCGCATCGGTGAAGACGGTCAGCGCGCCTATTCCGGCATGAAACAGTTGACGGCGACCTCGGGGCAGATGATCGGCGCCATTGCCGCCAGCGCGTTGCGCAGCTTTGTGGAGACCGCGAAGGTGGACCACCTGGTATTCAAGATGGAGATCTACAAGGTCTTCCTGGGGTTGTCCGACAAGCAGGAAACCGATTTCGCCAGTCATACCGCCTGTCGCCTCGGCAAGTGGTACTACGAGGGCGATGGCAAGAGCTGCTTCTCCCGGTTGCCGGGCTATGCGGAGGTGGAGCCGCCCCACATCGCGGTGCATCGTCATGGCGTGGACGCCGTGCGCCTGTTCCGTACCGGCGAGCCCTCTCTGGGGCTGGAGGCCTTGGGGAGGATGGAGGAGGCCAGCGCGAAGGTGTTGCGCAACCTGGAAACCATGGCCGCCAGCGGCGCGAGCGATCCGTCCATTCTCTGCGCGGCGGTGCACTAAAGGGGGAGCGAGACGGGCCGAGAACCCGCCTGCACCCCCGATAATCGGAGCGGTCCTTCCGCAGGAGCGCCTTAGGTGCAACACCTGTTTCACCCCGTCCGTCTGCTCCTGACCCAGTTCCGACGTCCCTGGGTCGTAGCCGCATGCGCGCTGGTGATGGCAGGCCTGCTGGCGGCCCTGGCGCAGGGGATGTTCGGTCGCATCCTTGACCAGTTGGAAGCCACCGGAAGGGAGCTCGCCGGACTGGGCGGCGTGGCGCGGGTCCGGGCCGTGCTGCAACCCTTGCAGGAACATCGCGGCCTCGATCATGCCGTTCTCCACGGCGATCCGGCCCTGGGGATGCGCCGCACAGCCAGCGCGATGCGCGTGGATGCCGCCTTCGCGGCCCTGCTGACGCACCCCGGCCTGATGCCGGAGCACAGGACCGAGGCCGTCCAGATGCAGAACACATGGCGCAGCCTGCTGTTGGCGAACGGAGAAGACCGTTTTGACGCGCATAGCGCGCTGATCGACCGTCTGCTGGAACTCGCGCGCCGGGTCATCGACGACAGCGGCCTGATCCTGGATGCCGACGCCGGCGCCTACCACCTGATCGGGGCGCTGGATGTCATGCTGGGCTTCACCCTGGAGCGCGCGGCCCAGTTGCGCGGCCTGCACGCGGCCCTGCTCGCCAGCGGCGGCGCGGATGTGCGCCTGCGCGGCGAACTGGTGGTGTGCGCCAGCGCCCTGGACGACGAGCGCAAACTGGTCAGTCATCACGTCGCCGCCCTGTTGCGCTACCGCCCCGACCTGGCTGCCGAACTGGGCGATCTGCCGACCCGGCTGGAGCAGGCGACCCTGACCCTGCGCCGCCTGGTGCGCGAGCATGTAGCGGCCCCCGGTGCGGAATTGAGCGCCGAGATGTTCTTCGAGCAGGCCAGCGTGGTCATTGGCGACGGTTACGCACTGTTCGACCGCACCCTGGCCCTGACTGAACGCATCCTGCATGTCCGCATGGAAGAGCAACGCCGGGAACTGGGCTGGCGCATCGCCGGCATGCTGGCCCTGCTCCTGACCATCGCCTATCTGTTCGTGGGCGTGGTGCAAAGCGTGCGCGACTCGCGCCGCGCGGAAGCGGAACGCCTGCTGGCGGCGCGGGTGTTCGAGCACGCGGGCGAAGCGATCATGGTGACGGATGCCGACAACCGCATCGTCAAGGTCAACCCCGCCTTCAACGCCATCACCGGCTATGCGACCGAGGAGGTGCTGGGCCAGACCCCGGGCCGATTCAAATCCGGCCACCACGACGCCGCCTTCTACCGGGCCTTGTGGCGCAGCCTGAACGAAACCGGCGCATGGGAAGGCGAGATCTGGGACCGTCGCCGCAATGGCGAGATCTATCCGAAATGGCTCACGATCAACGCCATCCGCGACCCGGAAGGGCCGTTGCGCCATTACGTCGCCCTGTTCACCGACATCAGCGAACGCAAACGCAGCGAGGAACGCATCCGCCACCTGGCCGAGCACGACGCCCTCACCGGCCTGCCCAACCGCGCCCTGTTGCAGGATCGCCTGAGCCAGGCGATGGCGCGGGCGGAACGCGCGCACAGCCGGCTCGCCCTGCTCTATGTGGACCTGGACCGCTTCAAGCAGATCAACGACACCCTGGGTCATCCGGTCGGCGATGCGCTGTTGCAGGAAATGTCGCGGCGTCTTCAGGCCACGGTACGGGCCTCGGACACGGTATGCCGCCAGGGCGGCGACGAATTCCTGGTGCTGCTGGACGAGATCGAGAGCAGCGAAGATGTAGCGCGGGTGGCGCAAAAGATGATCGAAACCCTGGCTCAGCCCTTCCGGGTGGCCAGCCACGACCTGTGCATCACCACCTCCATCGGCATCAGTCTCTATCCCGACGACAGCACGGATGTGGCCTCCCTGATCCGAAACGCCGACATCGCCCTGTATCGCGCCAAGGAAGGCGGGCGCAACGCCTTCCGGTTCTGCAACGACGACACGAATCCGCGCTGAAACGCAGCGCCGCCCGCCCCTCAGCAACCAGGAAACCTCATGACCCATCGCGCCCTGATGCTGCGCAACACCCCCGAATTCACCGCCGACGTTGAGGAGATCGAAACCTCCGGCCTGCCCGAGGGCGAGGTGTTGATTCGGGCAAGCCATTCCACCCTCAACTACAAGGACGCCCTGGCGCTGTGCAACCGCAGCCCCGTCGTGCGCATCTGGCCCATGGTGGCGGGGATCGACGCGGCGGGAACGGTGGAGGCTTCCGACCACCCCGACTTCCGCCCCGGCGACGCCGTAACGGTGAACGGCTGGGGCATGGGCGAGACGCGCTGGGGCGGCCTGAGCCAGCGCGTGCGCGTCCCGGCGGCCTGGCCGGTGCGCCTGCCCTCCCCGTTCGGCCCGTTCGAGGCCGCCGCCCTGGGCACCGCCGGCTATACCGCCGCCCTCTGCGTACTCGCCCTGGAGCGGCATGGTCTGACGCCGGAGGACGGCCCGGTGCTGGTCACCGGGGCCACCGGCGGGGTCGGTTCCGTTGCCACCATGCTCCTGGCCCGAGCCGGGTATCCGGTAGTCGCCGTGACCGGAAAGAGGGACGACGCAGACTACCTGCGGGGCCTGGGCGCCATCGAGGTGCGGGATCGCACCGAGTTCACCGCAGCGGGCAAGCCCCTGCAGAAGGAACGCTACGCCGGGGCCGTGGACGCCCTGGGCAGCCACGCCCTCGCCAATGTCTGCGCGCAGGTCCGGCGCAACGGCGCGGTGGCCGCCTGTGGCCTGGCCATGGGCATGGATTTTCCCGCCAGCGTGGCCCCCTTCATCCTGCGCGGCATCGCGCTATACGGCATCGACTCGGTCTATGCCACGCAGGCGCGCAGGCAGGCGGCCTGGACACTGCTGGCGCAACGCCTGTCTCCCGCCGACCTGGCGGGCATCGTGCAGAAGATCGGTCTGGAGGAAGCGCCCACCGCCGCCGCGCACATGCTGGCGGGACAGGTGAAGGGACGCTATGTGGTGGATCTAGCTTGAGGTCTGGGGCGGTTCAACCTAGAAGCCTCAGTTGGACGCGCCCGAGTGTGCGGTTTTCGCGCCGTCTGGCAAGGCGCGACGACGCGGCGGGGCCGGCCCCGCAAGGAGGAGCAACGCCGCCAGGCGGCGCGAAAACCGTGCAATCGGGCGCGTAGCGGCCCCGCCCAATGGGTGAGCGTTCCCGGAGGCGCAAACGCCCGCATCCATGCGGCCTCACGAGGGCCAAGGAGCGGTCAACTGAGGTTTCTAGGTTCAACAAGTTTGAAGCCGACCCCGCGCACATTGCGGATCCAGTCGGCCCCCAGCTTCTTGCGCAGGTTGTGCAGATGCACCTCCACGGCATTGCTGCTGACGTCGCCCTCCCATCCGTAGAGACGCTCCTCCAGTTGCTCCTTGGAGAACACGGCGCCCGGCGTTTCCAGCAGGGTCTCCAGCAGGGTGAACTCCCGCTGTGAGAGCTTCAGGGGAACGCCGTCCAGGCGCACTTCACGGGTCAGCGGGTGCAGTTGCAACGCCCCCAGACACATTTCCGGGCGGGCGCGGCCCGCATGGCGGCGCACCAGCGCACGGGCGCGCGCCACCAGTTCATTCAGGTCAAACGGCTTCACCAGATAATCGTCCGCACCCAGGTTGAGGCCGGCGACTCGATCACCAACCGCATCCCGCGCGGTAACGATCAGCACCGGGACATGGTTGTCGGCCTGGCGCAAATGCTTGAGCAGCACCAGCCCATCCTGGCCGGGCAGCCCCAGATCCAGCACCAGCAGGGCGTACACCTCATTACCCAGCAAGGTTTCCGCCTCCTTGCCGTCGCGCGTCCAGTGCACGGAAAACCCCGCCATGCGCAGGCCTTGTTCCATGGCGGCGCCAATGAGGGGATCGTCTTCGGCAATCAGGAGTTTCATGGGGTCAGGAGATACAGGGTCGTCCGGGGAATTTTGTATGGGTCTCGCACCAAAGAAAAAGGGCCAGGCGCCCAAGGCAGCCTGGCCCTCCAAGCAAGCAGTTGCTTACTTCTTGGCAGCAGGAGCAGCAGCGGGAGCGGCTTCCTTCTTGGCATCAGCAGCGGGAGCGGCGGCGTCAGCCTTCTTGGCTTCCTTCTTGGCCTTGGCGGCCTTGGCGGGCTTGGCTTCCTTCTTGGCTTCAGCGGCGGGGGCGGCGGGAGCAGCAGCGGCGGCAGCAGGAGCGGCATCCTTCTTGGGGGCGTCAGCGGCTTGAGCGCCGAAAGAGATCAGGGAAGCAGCGGCCAGCAGGGCGATCAGGGACTTGGACATGGGGTATCTCCTAGTAAGTAACAGTGGGGGGTGAACTGCCATACGTTTCACGTTAGGCGGGCGCATTGTGCGCACCCGTGACTTAACCGTTACTTAAGGAATCGCGTAAAGAAATCAAGGGAAATCCCATCCGGGTGCATGTCACGGCCCGCCTGTGTGGCGGGCCGTGCATGTCGTCTCCTCTATCCCCCTCCGCGGGACGCCTGGCCCCGCGAAATCGTCGGCCTGAGCCGGCGGCGGAAGTTACCCCCTCCCCCCTTGCGTGACAACCTCTAATTTCACGCAAGTCATTGTTTTTTAAACATTTGCATATTCGAGTATTGTGAAACACGAACACCTCAACCCAAGCCGGACGAGCCGGAGCCAAAGAGGGGCGCCTCGAAAAACCCCGGATTCGTCGTTCCCGCGAAAGCGGGTATCCAGTGAAATCAACAACCTGGATACCCGCTTTCGCGGGTATGACGGGTTTTTCGAGGCCCCCAGAGGTAGCCCGGATGGAGCGCAGCGGAATCCGGGGAATTTCACGGTGCGATCCCGGATTCCGCTGCGCTCCATCCGGGCTAGAAATCTGCGCACAAAATGCGAAGACTTGGGTGTTTCCAGGGTCAACCGAGATTGGCCGCCATCTGTATTGGCCGCCATCTGTTTTGCGCACACGCAGTTGCGGCCCGCGCCCTTGGCGGCGTAGAGCTGTTCGTCGGCGGCCTGCAACAGTTGATGGAAGGTCTGGTTCGGGTTGGGGCAGCCGCTGACGCAGCCGACGCTGATGCTGACCGACTGCACATGGTTCTGACGGAGTTGGGGGAAGCTCATCTCGGCGACGGCGAGCCGCAACCGCTCTCCCATCCGGCGCGCACCCTCCAGGTCGGCGCCCGGCAGGATGACGCTGAATTCCTCGCCGCCGTAGCGGGCCAGGAGGTCGCCGGGGCGGGTCAGCGCCTGGGCCATGGCGCCGGCCACCTGACGCAGGCACTGATCGCCTTCGAAATGGCCGTAGCGGTCGTTGTATTGCTTGAAGCGGTCTACATCCACCATCAGCAATGACAGCGGTTTCCCGTCCCGCATGGCGCGCCGCCATTCCACCTCCAACGCCAGATCGAAGCAGCGCCGGTTGGCGACATCGGTGAGGCCGTCCTGGTTGGCGTAGCGTTCCAGCAGGTCGTTGTTGATCTTGAGCCGGATCTGGTTGCGGATGCGCGCCCGCACCACATCCAGGCGGAAGGGCCGGGTGATGCAGTCGGCGGCCCCGAGCCCGAGGCCGCGCACCTCGTCCTCGGCGTGGTCGTGCTGGGTAATCAGCATGACCGGCACGGATCGGGCCATCTCGTCCGCCTTGATCTGGCGGCAGATATCGAACCCTTCACGAATGGGCGGGCGGACGTCGAGCAGGATCAGGTCGGGCTTGCACTCGGCGCTCCGCACGACATCCAGGACATGGGGGGCGTCCGGCGCGCGTTGAACCCGGTACTCGGCGGCCAGCATCCGGGCCAGGCTGCGGTCGGGAGCTGCTTCGTGGTCAACGATGAGGATGTGGGGTTTGTCAGACGCCATGGAGCTCTCCTTTTCAGCGCCCGACGCAATGCGGCAAACCGCACCGCATCGCGTCGCGCCATGCCATGACTTCATCATTAACCTGGATCACGGCATGGACTATTGGAGGAATCTTTAGCTGCGCCCTCGCGCGGGCCAAGTCGATCTTGGGACGGCCCGGCGAACGACTGGAGAGCTGCATTGCCAGGGCCGGAAACGAGGAGAACAATCCGCGCAGCCAGAGGGGGGACGAACATGTCGACGCAGCAATCCGCAGAAGATCAGCAGCGCCTTCGGGAAGACGCGGAATCGCTCCCGTGCGATCAGCCCGCGGCGGCCCCACCGAGGCCCGAGCGGCCCGCCGAGGAACTCCTGCACGAGCTTCAGGTGCACCGCATCGAACTGGAGATGCAGAACGACGAGCTGCGACGGGCGCAGTTGGTGAGCGAGGAATCGCGCGACCGTTATCTGGACCTCTACGACTTCGCCCCCGTCGGTTACTTCACCCTCGACCGCGCCGCCACGGTCATCGAGGCCAACCTCACCGGGGCAGAGATGTTCGGGATGACGCGCAAAGATCTGCTGCTCCGGCGTTTTGCGAACTTTGTCAGTCCCGAGGACCGGGGGCATTGGGCGCGCCATTTCATGAACACGATGAATCACGGCGAAAAACAGAGTTGCGAACTGGAACTCTGCGGCGTCGGCGGCCACCCGTTTCAGGCCCGGCTCGATTGCCTGCGCATGGAGCGAGGCGGCGAACCCGCCGTGGCGCGCATCGCCCTCACCAACGTGACCGAACGCAAGCGGATCGAACAGGCGCTGCGCGAAAGCCAGGCCGACCTGAACCGCGCCCAGGAAGTCGGCCAGATCGGCAGCTGGCGCTTGAACGTGCACCGTAACGAACTGCTCTGGTCGGACCAGAATCACCGCATCTTCGGCATTCCCAAGGGCACGCCGCTCACGTATGAGATGTTTCTCGCGCTGGTCCATCCGCAAGACCGGGAGTACGTCGACCAGCAGTGGGAGGCCGCCCTGGGCGGCGCACCCTACGACATCGAACACCGCCTGGTGGTGGAGGGCGGGGTGAAATGGGTGCGCGAAAGGGCCGAACTGGAGTTCGACGCGGCGGGGCGGCTGCTGGGCGGTTTCGGCACCACCCAGGACATCACGGAGTTGAAGCTGGCCGAGCTCGCCCTGATCGAGGCGGATCGGCGCAAGGACGAATTTCTCGCCATGCTCGGACACGAGCTGCGCAACCCGCTGGCGCCCATTCGCAACGCCGCCCACGTCCTCGCCCGTCTGGAGACGCAAGAACCCAAGGTGCGCTGGGCGCAGGAGATCATCGAGCGCCAGGTCGTCCATCTCACCCGCCTGGTGGACGACCTGCTCGACGTCTCGCGCATCGTGCGCGGCAAGGTCGCGTTGCAGCGGGAGACCGTCGCACTGGCCGACGTGCTGGGTCATGCCGTGGACATGGCCCGCCCCCTGATCGAGGCCAAAGGACATCGACTCGACGTGCGCCTGCCGGAGCAACCGGTCTGGTTACAGGCCGACCCGGTGCGCCTGGCGCAGGTGCTGCTCAACCTGCTCGACAACGCCGCCAAGTACACCCCCGAGGGCGGTCACATCGAACTCGTCGCCCGCGTGGGCGGCGAGACGCTCGAAATCCGCCTGCGCGACAACGGCATCGGCATCCCGGCGGACCTGCGTCCGCGCATCTTTGACCTGTTTCAGCAGGGCGAACGCGGCCTGGACCGCACCCAGGGCGGGCTGGGCATCGGCCTGACGCTGGTCAAGCGGCTGGTGGAACTGCATGGCGGTCTGATCGAGGCGACCAGCACGGGGCAGGGACAGGGCGCGGAATTCACGATTCGCCTGCCGCTCCTGGTCGACGCCCCGCCAGCCCCGGCACGGGACGCATCCAAGCCCGCCGCGACCGCCTGCCGGGTGCTGGTGGTGGATGACGACCCCGCCGTGGCGGACAGCATGGCCACGTTGCTGACCATCGAGGGCCATGAGGTCCGAACCGCCAGCGGCGGCGAGGAGGCGCTGCAACAGGCGCGCGATTTCCGGCCTCATCTGGTCCTGCTCGATATCGGCCTCCATGGCATGGACGGCTATGAAGCGGCCCGGCGCCTGCGCGCACAGCAACCCCAGGGCGAACCGCTCTGCCTGGTGGCGGTGACCGGCTACGGCCACGAAGAGGCCAGGCTGCGCGTCCGCGAGGCCGGGTTCGACCGACATCTGGTAAAGCCGGTCGAACCCGAGACCATTTGCGACCTGCTGACCAAGATCGACGGCGGATTGCGATGAACCCCCAGGACCGCTGGCCGTCACGGGCGCACACCCTGCACCAGGTAGTGCAGGTCGATCTCCGCCGCGTCGCGTTGCAGACCCTCCTGTCCGGCCTGGTGTTTTCCGTGCTGCTGGCCATCCCGGTCGCGGTCTATCACCGGGGTGAGGCGCGCAACCTGCAAGGCCTGCGTCTGGCGGAGCAGGAACGGGTGATCCAGCTTGCCGAGCAGGTCATCCACCAGGAGATGGACGCCGTCCTGTCCGACCTGCGCTACCTGTCGCAACACAATGAGCTCAAGGCCTACCTGGAAAACACCAACCCCGAACATCGCCGCAACCTGGCCCTTGAATACCTGGTCGTGGCGAAACAAAAGCGCGTTTATGACCAGATCCGCTTCATCGGCCTGAACGGCAGGGAAGAGGTGCGCATCGACCACGCCGGCGGCAAACCGGTCATCCGGGAAGAACCGGACCTCCAGGACAAACACGACCGCTACTACTTCCAGGAGGCGCAATGGCTGTCGCCGGGGCAGATCTACGTTTCGCCCTTTGACCTGAACGTCGAGCGTGGCGTGATCGAGCAACCGATCAAGCCGACCATCCGTTTCGTCGTGCCGGTGGCGGACGCCTACGGCCTGATTCGCGGCGTGGTGGCGCTCAACTACCAGGGGCAGCGCCTGATCGACAAACTGGGCGCCCTGGCCGGGGGCGCGAACTCGATCTGGCTGCTCAACGCCGAAGGTCACTGGCTGATCGGCCCTTCGCGGCAGGTGGAATGGGGCTTCATGCCGGCGTACGCCCCGATGCCCGCCCCGGCCCAGGACCGGTTCGCCTCGTTCCGGCGGCGGGCGATGGCGGAAACCTCGGGCGCCCACGGCCTTCAGGACGCCTGGATACGGTTTGAACGGATCTACCCGCTGAGCGGCGGCCACCGTCCAGCGGACGCGACGGACTTCGCCCAGCCGGCCTCGGCGGAGCGGTATTCCTGGACGCTCGCGGTTGCGCTTGCGTCGCCCACCCCGCAAACCCCGCACACCCTCCTGCCGCAGGAGCTGTGGACGACGTACGCCGTCTTGTCGCTGTTCGCCTTTTTCGCTGCGGGCGCGCTCGCCTTCGCCATCCACCGCAACAAGGCGCTGGCGCAGTCCATGGAAAAGGTGATCGACAGCCTGCCGATCCTGATCTCGTACGTCGATGCCGAACAACGCTACCGATACAACAACCAGGCCTACGAGAAGCTTTTCCACCTGAGCCCCCGGCAAATCCATGGCAAGACCGTGCGCGAACTGCTTGGCGATACCACCTATCAGGAGGTGCGCGGACATATCGAACAGACCCTGGCCGGGGCCAAGAGCGTCTTTGAGAGCCAACTGTCCTGTGCAGGGCCGGAGATGCACGACATGGTGGTGACCCTCCTGCCGGACCTGTCGGCGCAGGGTGAGGTGCGCGGCTTTTTCGTGGTGGCCGACGATGTCAGCCTGATCAAACAATCCGAGCGCCGCGAACGCCAGCGCATGCTGGAACTGGCCCACGTCTCCCGCCTCGCCAGCATGAGCGAGATGGCCGCCGAGATCGCGCACGAGATCAACCAGCCTCTGGCCGCCATCTCCATGTACAGCGCGGCAGGCCTGCGCACACTGCATACCGACTGCGATTGCACGCGCATGCAGAAATGGCTGGAGGCCATCCACACCCAGGCCAGGCGCGCCAGCGAAACCGTGCGGCGCATGCGCGGCTTCATGCAGACCGATGAACCGCAACACGGCCCGGTGGACCTGAACCGGATCGCCAGCGAAGTGGCCGCACTCCTCCGTCACGAGGGCCGTGCGCAGGGCACGGAGATCGCCCTGCACCTGGACCCCGGCCTGCCGACCGTGCAGGGCGAAGCGATCCTGCTCGAACAGGTGGTCTTCAACCTGGTGCGCAACGCCATGGACGCGCTGCTGCTCCAACCTGGCGAGCGCCGGATCACGCTGGTCACGTCATTCGACGCAGAACAGGTCTATGTTGAGGTCGGGGACACCGGGCTCGGCATTGACCCGGTGTTGGGCGAACGGGTTTTCGACCTGTTCGTGACCACCAAGCGGAAGGGAGCGGGAATGGGTCTGGCCATCAGTCGTTCCATCATCGAAGCTCACTCCGGCGCGATCCGCCAGAGCGCCCGCACCGAGGGCGGCGCCGCCTTCCTGTTCAGCCTGCCCTGGGAGGCCTCATGACGAAGCCCTGCCCGCCCACGGTCTATATCGTCGATGACGATGCTGCGGTGCGCGACGCGTTGGGCGCCCTGCTCGGCACGGTGCATCTGTGCAGCCTGGTCTTCGCTTCGGCGGAGGCGTTTCTGGCCGTGGCGAATCGAGAGATGCGGGGCTGTCTGCTGCTCGACGTGCGCATGCCCGGCATGAGCGGGCTGGAACTGCAACGCAAACTCCAGGATCTGGGCATCACGCTGCCGGTCGCCATCATCACCGGGCACGGCGACGTGCCCATGGCGGTGCGGGCCTTGAAGGCCGGCGCGTCCGACTTCATTGAAAAGCCCTTCAACGAGCAGGATCTGCTCGACCGCATCCAGACCTACCTGAAGACCGACCAGGACGCCTGGCACGCCCGTCAGGCGCACATTGAGGCGGCGGCGCGCTTCGCCCGGCTCACCCCGCGCGAGATGGCGGTGATGGAACTGATCGCCGCCGGCGGCCACACCAAACGCATCGCAGCACAACTCGACATCCAGGCCCGCACCGTGGACGTCCATCGCTTCAACATCATGCACAAAGCCGGCGTGCGCACCCTGGCCGAGTTGTTGCAATACTGGTCCATCTCCCAGCAACCGCCGCTGTCCTGAACCCCGTCCCGATCACCCCCACGCCACGCCAAAGGCATCGCCCGGCACAGCCGGGCTCCTACGCCCCCCGCCGCCCCCTGTAGGAGCCCGGCTTCGCCGGGCGATCCACACTAAAGATTCCTTTACGCCCGTTAAAGAAACCGGAAATTTTCCCAACGGCCCGTTCCCCCTAGCCTGCGCAGACCGTCTGGGTTGCCGTATCCGTGCAAAGGGGAGAGGCGCGAAGTGTCGATCGTCTGGAACATCCCGCTGATAGCGCTGTCCGTGCTGGCCGCCGTAATCGGCTCGTTTACGGCGCTGACCCACGCCCAGCGGATGCGCGAGAGCCACGGCACCTCTGCATGGGTATGGATGGCCGCCGGCGGCATCACGCTGGGGTTGGCGATCTGGTCCATGCACTTCATCGGCATGCTCGCCTTTCACCTGGACACCCCCATCGGCTACGACCTGGCGCCCACCCTGCTCTCCGCCCTGCCGGCGATTGCCGCCGCTCTACTCGGGTTTTATGTGCTGCGTGAACCGAACATCCGCATGTCGCGCATCCTCCTGAGCGGCCTGTTCATGGGCGGCGGCATCAGCGTCATGCACTACACCGGCATGGCGGCCTTGAGGATGTCGCCGCCGATCCGCCATGACCCGCTGATTTTTGCCCTGTCCGTGGTCATCGCCGTCATCGCCTCCTGGGGCGCGCTGCTGATGATGTATCAGGGCGAGCGCATCAAAATGCCTGCCCTGCCGCGCTTCGTGCTGGGCAGCGTGATCATGGGCCTGGCGATCTCCGGCATGCATTACACCGCCATGCTGGGCGCGCAATTCCAGCCCGGCAGCGTCTGCCTGAGCTATGCCCCGAACGGACGCGACCTGCCGGTGATGATGGTGGCGCTGGTTTCGCTGGTTTCCCTGCTCTGGTTCGGCGGCGGCATCCTCGCCGTGCTGTTCGATCAGCGCATGGCGCGAAACAACGCCTTGGCCCTGGCCCTGCTCGAACGCACCCACAGGCAGGTGGTGCGCGACCTGGAGCGCCAGAAATACGCGCTGGACCAACATTCCATCGTGGCCATCACCGATGTACGGGGCGTGATCACCTATGCCAACGACAAGTTCTGCGCCATCAGCCAGTACTCACGCGAGGAGCTGCTCGGGCAAGACCACCGCCTGGTGAAATCCGGCCTCCACCCGAAGACGTTTTTCCGTGACATGTACCGCGCCATCGCGTCGGGGCGGGTATGGCACGGCGAGATCTGCAATCGCGCCAAGGACGGCCATCTGTACTGGGTGGACACCACCATCGTCCCCAACCTGGGGAGCGACGGGAAACCGTTTCAGTACGTCGCCATCCGCACCGACGTCACCGAACGCAAGCGGGCGGCGGAACTCATCCATCACCTCGCCTTCTACGACGCGCTCACCGGCCTGCCCAACCGCCGCCTGTTGATGGACCGCCTGCATCAGGCCCTGGTCGCCAGCGTGCGCAGCGGGCAGCACGGCGCGGTGATGTTTCTGGATCTGGACCGTTTCAAAACGCTCAACGACAGCAAGGGGCATGACTTCGGCGACATGCTGCTGGTGGAGGTGGCGCGGCGTCTCCAGGGCTGCGTGCGCGATGTCGATACCGTGGCGCGGCTGGGCGGCGATGAATTCATCGTGGTGCTGGAAGCGTTGGGCGGCGTGGAGGTTGAAGCGGCTGCCGGCGTTGCACGGATCACGGAGAAGATCCGCACCGCGCTGGCCCAGCCTTACCTGCTCCAGGGCTATGAACACCACGCCTCCGCCAGCGTGGGCGTCAGCATGTTTTGCGGCAACCGGCAAAGCGTCGATGAACTGCTGATCCGCGCAGACAAGGCGATGTACCTGGCCAAGATGGCGGAGCGCGAGGCGATTTGCATGACCAGGTAACCCCTACGGCGGGGGATGCAGGCGAGGGCGCCTGCGCTACGTCAGTCCCAGCGTCCGTCTTGCACTTCCAGCCATCCGCCTTCCACCCTCGTCGCCAGCACGGCCAGCGCCTCGTAGGCGGGCGGGGCGGTGACCGCGCCGGTCTTCAGGTCGAACCGTGCGCCGTGGCGCGGGCAGGTGATCTCGCAGCCGGTCAGCGCACCGCTCGCGAGTTCGCCGCCGTCGTGGGTGCAGGCGTCTTCGATGGCGTAGAAGCCGTCGTCAAGGTGGAACACGCACACGCGCACTCCCTCCAGTTCGATCACCCGCCGTGCGCCGGGGGGAAAGTCGGCCACCCGCGCCACCTTCATCCAGGCGGCCATCAGCACAGCCCCAGTTGCAGGCGCGCCGCCTCGCTCAGGCGGCCTTTGTCCCAGGGCGGCTCCCACACCAGTTCGACGTGCGCCTGGCTGACGCCGTCCACCGTTTCCACGGCGGCTTCGACCAGGGCGGGGAAGGTCTGGGCGACCGGGCAGGCGGGGGCGGTCAGGGTCATGCGGATATCCACCCGTCCCGTCGCGTCGATGTCGAGACCGTAGATCAGGCCCAGGTCGTGGATGTTGAGCGGTATCTCGGGGTCGTGGATCTCGCGCAGGGCGGCGATGACCCGGTCGCGCAGGCTGCCCTCTGCCGTGTGCGCGCCGATGAGCCGTTGCAGGAGGTTCGTCATGGCCCCGTCCCTGGTTGCGGGCAGACGGGCGCGGGATCTTCCGTGGTGACGGTGTCCGGGCGGTTTTCCAGCGCGGCTTGCAGGGTGTGCCAGGCCAGGGTGGCGCACTTCACCCGCATCGGGAACGCCTTCACCCCGGCCAGCGCCTTGAGCTTGCCCACGCCTTCCTCGGGGCCATCCTGGGCGAGCATGGCGTGGACCCGGACGAACAGGCCCTGCACTTCGTCCAGGGTCTTGCCCTGCACCGCTTCGGCCATCATCGAGGCGGAGGCCATCGCCACGGCGCAGCCCGCGCCTTCAAAGCCCATCGCCCGCACCACGCCGTCTTCGACCTGGAGATGCACGCTGACTTCGTCGTTGCACAGGGGGTTGAAGCCGTGCGCATGGCGGTTGCTGCCGGGCGGGTTCTCCGGGTAGTGCCGCGGGTGGCGGTTGTGTTCCAGGATCACCTGTTCGTACAGGTCGCGCAGGGGCGGGTTCATGGTCGGACCTCCACAGTGCGGGCGCGCGGCAGACTGGCCAGCAGGCGGGGCATGAGCCAGCCGCGCAGGCCGGCGGCGTCGAGCAGGCCCAGCGCCTCTTCGACAAAGGCCTCCAGCAGCAGTTGGCGCGCGCCGGCGGTGTCGATGCCGCGGCTGCGCAGGTAGAACAGGGCGTCTTCGTCCAGGCTGCCGACCGTGGCGCCGTGGCTGCACTGGATGTCGTCGGCGTGGATCACCAGTTGCGGTTTGACGTCGATCTCGGCCTGCGGCGAGAGCAACAGATTGCGGCTGGATTGGCGGGCGTCGCTGCCATCGGCATGGGGTTGCACCTCGGCGCGGGCGTCGAATACGCCGCGCCCGCGCCCATCCGCCAGGCCGCGGTAGAGGGTGCGGCTCGTGCCGTGCGGGGCTTGGTGCACCACGCGCACATGCTGCTCGGCGCTGTTGCGGGCGTCGGCGATGAAGACCCCGTCGAGCCGGGCCTCGGCGCCGGGACCGGCCAGGGTGACGCCAAGCTCATGGCGCGTCACCCGTCCGCCCAGCGTCAGGTTGAGCGCCTGGTAGCGGCTGTCGCGCTCCTGGCGCACGGCGGTGAGGCCGGTGTGGGTGGCGAGCGGACCTTCTTCGATGAGGCGCAGGTGGGTCAGCCGCGCGCCCGCTTCCAGCGCGATCTCGGTGACCGGGTTTTGCCAGTAGGCGATGCCGGGGTCGCCCAGAAAGTGTTCCACCAGGATGGCCTCCGCGCCTTCCGCCAGGTGCACGAAGACGCGCGGATGGAGCATGGCGTCCGCCGCGGCGGCGGCGAAGCGGAGGAATACGGGGCGCGCCAGGCGCTCGCCCGCCGGTACGCGCAGGCTGGCCCCTTCGCGCCAAAGGGCGGCATTGAGCCGGGCCAGGGCGCTGTCGGGGGCGAGGCTGCCGAATGCGGGCAGCGCGCCCGCGCCGATCACGTCGGCGAGGGCGCCCAGCACGGCGGAGGGGGGGACGTCTTGCTGCACCGGGCGGTCATCCAGCCAGGCCCGCAGTTCGCCCGGATACGCTTCCAGGGCCAGCAGCGCCGGGGTCGGGGCCAGCGGGGCGTGCAGCGGCATGTGCTCCAGGTGCGCCAGGGAGGTGTAGCGCCAGTCTTCGTGCTGGCGGTCGGGCAGGCCCGCTTGCAGGAATTTCCTGAGATGGGTCCGGCGCAACGCGGCCAGACCCGGCGGGGCTTCGATGCGCGACAGGGCGTCGCGGTAGGCGGCGAGGGCGATCATGGCGATGCCTCTTCGGCAACGGTCTGCGCAACGGTCTGCGCGTCGGCCAGCCAGGCGTAGCCCTTCGCTTCCAGCTCCAGGGCCAGCCCGGGGCCGCCGGAGCGGACGATGCGACCGCCCGCCAGGACATGCACACGATCCGGTTCGATGAAATTGAGCAGGCGTTGGTAGTGGGTCACCAGGAGGATGGCGCGCTCGTTGCTGCGCAGGCTGTTGACGCCGCGCGCGACCACATGCAGGGCGTCGATGTCGAGGCCCGAGTCGGTCTCGTCCAGGATCGCCAGGCGCGGCGCGAGCACCGCCATTTGCAGGATCTCGTTGCGCTTTTTCTCGCCGCCGGAGAAGCCTTCGTTGACCGCGCGGTAGAGGAAGCTCTCGTCCATGCCCAGCAGGGCCAGCTTGTCTTGCACGAATTCGAGGAAGTCGAAGGCGTCGATCTCGGCCTCGCCGCGGGCGCGGCGCTGGCCGTTGAGGGCGGTGCGCAGCAGTTGCGCGTTGGCCACGCCGGGGATCTCCAGCGGGTATTGGAAGGCGAGGAAGAGGCCGGCGCGGGCGCGCTCTTCGGGCGGCAGCGGCAGCAGGTCACGTCCCAGGTAGCGCACGCTGCCGGCGCTGATCTCGTAGCCCTCGCGCCCGGCCAGCACCTGCGCCAGGGTGCTTTTGCCGGAGCCGTTGGGGCCCATGATGGCGTGCACCTCGCCGGGGCGGAGGCTCAGGTCGATGCCCTTGAGGATGGGTTTGCCGGCAATGCTGACGTGCAGGTTGCGGATTTCCAGCATGGCGTTCTCCTCATTCAGCCCACCGCGCCTTCGAGGCTGACGGCCAACAGTTTCTGGGCCTCCACCGCGAATTCCATGGGCAGTTCCTTGAACACTTCCTTGCAGAAGCCGTTGACGATCAGGTTGATCGCGTCTTCTTCGCCCAGGCCGCGGCTGCGCAGGTAGAACAACTGGTCTTCGCCGATGCGGCTGGCGGACGCTTCGTGTTCCACCCTGGCGCTCGGGTTCTTCACCTCGATGTACGGGTAGGTGTGCGCGGCGCAGTCCGGGCCCATCAGCAGCGAGTCGCAACGGGTGTGGTTGCGCGCGCCTTCCGCACCCGCCAGCACCTTCACCAGGCCGCGGTAGGCGTTGCTGCCGTGGCCGGCGGAGATGCCCTTGGAGACGATGGTGCTGCGGGTGTCACGCCCGATATGGATCATCTTGCTGCCGGTGTCGGCCTGCTGGCGGTGGTGGGTGAGGGCCACGGAATAGAACTCGCCCACCGAGCCGTCGCCGCGCAGGATGCAGCCGGGGTACTTCCAGGTGATGGCCGAGCCGGTCTCGACCTGGGTCCAGGAGATGTGCGCGCGCTCGCCCCGGCAGTCGCCGCGCTTGGTGACGAAGTTGTAGATGCCGCCCTGCCCTTCGGCGTCGCCGGGATACCAGTTCTGCACCGTGGAATATTTGATGCGCGCGTCTTTCAGGGCGATCAGTTCCACCACGGCGGCATGCAACTGGTTTTCGTCGCGCCGGGGCGCGGTGCAACCTTCCAGGTAGCTCACGCTCGCCCCGACGTCGGCGATGACCAGGGTGCGTTCGAACTGGCCGGTGTTGCTGGCGTTGATGCGGAAGTAGGTGGACAGCTCCATCGGGCACCGCACGCCCTTGGGCACATAGACGAAGGAGCCGTCGGAAAACACCGCTGCGTTGAGGCAGGCGAAGTAGTTGTCGCTGTACGGGACCACCGAGCCCAGGTACTGGCGCACCAGTTCCGGGTGCTCGCGCACCGCTTCGGAGAAGGAGCAGAAGAGGATGCCCAGGGTCTCCAGCTTGTCCTTGAAGGTGGTGGCGACCGAGACCGAATCGAACACCGCATCCACCGCGATGCCGGCCAGCGCCTCGCGTTCCTGGAGCGGGATGCCCAATTTTTCGTAGGTGGCCAGGAGTTGCGGGTCCACCTCGGCCAGGCTCTTGGGGCGGTTGCCGGAGCGGGGCGCGGCGTAGTACTGGATGCCCTGGTAGTCGATGGGCGGGTGCGTCACCGTGGCCCAGGTCGGCTCGCGCAGGGTCAGCCAGTGGCGGTAGGCCTTGAGCCGCCATTCCAGCAGGAACGCCGGCTCGCCCTTCTGCGCCGAGATGCGACGGATCACCGCCTCGTCCAGCCCTTGCGGGAACGGCTCCTGTTCGATGTCGGTGACGAAGCCCCAGCGGTATTCGCGCTCGATCTGCTGTTGTAAGTCTGGGTTGCTCATGTTCGCTCCTGCCTGATTGAAGGCATCGCCCTGCCATGCTCCCCTGTAGGAGCCCGGCTGTGCCGGGCGATGCCTTTGCGAGGGTGGATCGCCCGGCACAGCCGGGCTCCTACACGGGTGCGGCCTGGCGTTTCACGTTGACGCGGGCAACCGGGATGGCGCGCGTCATCGGCGCGGACAGGTCGGCCAGGCTCACCGCCTCCAGCGCCACCTGCACCGTGCGACTGATGAGGCGCCAGTTGCCGCGCGTGGCGCAGGCCGCTTCCAGTTCGCATGCGCCGGCGCCGAGAGCGCATTCGGTCAGGGCCACCGGGCCTTCGATGGCCGCGATGATGTCCGCCACCGAGATGGTCCTGGCGGCGCGCGCCAGGCTGTAGCCGCCCCCCACGCCGCGCGCGCCGACCACCAGCCCGGCGCGCGCCAGCCGTTTCAGCAGCGCGGCGACCGTGGGCGCGGGCAGGTCCAGTTCCTGCGCAAGCTGCGGCGCACTCACCTGGCGTTCGGGGGATCGCGCCAGATGCGCCATCAGTACGGCGGCGTAATCAGTCAGTCTGGCAATTCGCAACATAGGGCCTCCGCGGTTGCAATATAGGACCGATACAGTCCTTGATGGTTCAACAAGTACGCCACTTATGTGCAGATTTGCGGTTTTTTTCCTGGCCGTAACGGGGGTCTGGAAAAAAATCTGGATATACCCGAGTAATTCACTAGACTATTAGCCTGACAGCGGGAATTCGTTCCTCCCTCGTAACAGGAGCTTGTCGCCATGAACAACACACTGCCGGACACCCCTTTGCTCGATCAACTCGAATCCGGGCCGTGGCCCTCGTTTGTCACCGGCCTGAAACGCCTGGCGCAGGACAACCCGATGATGGTCGGGCTGCTCGGCCAACTGGAGACCTCGTATCGCACCAGAACGGGCTACTGGAAGGGCGGGACCGTGGGCGTGGTGGGCTACGGCGGCGGCATCATCCCGCGCTTCACCGAGTTGAAGGATGCAAAAGGCGTCGCCCTGTTCCCCGAGGCGGCGGAGTTCCACACCCTGCGCGTACAGCCGCCGGCGGGCATGCACTACACCTCCGACCTGCTGCGCAAACTGGCGGATACCTGGGTGGAATCGGGCGGTTCGGGGCTGATCGCGTTCCACGGTCAGTCCGGCGACATCATGTTCCAGGGCATCCGTAGCGAGAACGTGCAGAAGGCCTTCGACGGCCTCAATGCCATGGGCTTCGACCTGGGTGGCGCGGGGCCGGCCCTGCGCACCTCGATGTCGTGCGTGGGCGCGGCGCGTTGCGAGATGTCGTGCTACGACGAGGCGCGCGCGCTGCGTACCGTGATCAACCGCAACATCGACGACATGCACCGCCCTTCCCTGCCCTACAAGTTCAAGTTCAAGTTCTCCGGCTGCCCGAACGACTGCGTCAACGCCATCCAGCGTTCCGATATGGCCACCATCGGCATCTGGCGCGACAACATCCGCAGCGACGAGAAGCTTTCCCGCGAGTGGTTCGCCGCCCATGGCATGACGGACGCCATCAACATGGTGGTCAACCTGTGCCCCACCCATGCCATCCAGTTGCGTGAGCGGGATGCCGCCGCGCCGGGCGAGGGCGTCACCCGCGTGATCCTCTCGGACCAGCACGCCCTGGAGATCGACAACCACAACTGCGTGCGCTGCATGCACTGCCTGAATGTGATGCCGGGCGCGCTGCTGCCGGGCCTGGACAAGGGCGTGACGGTGCTGATCGGCGGCAAAGGGGTGCTGAAGATCGGCGCCTCCATGGGCACGATGATCATCCCGTTCATGAAGCTCGATTCCGACGAGGATTTCGAGAAGCTGAACGATCTGGCGCGCAGCGTGCTCGATTTCTTCGCCGAGAACGCACTGGAACACGAACGCACCGGCGAGATGATCGAGCGTATCGGCCTGGTGAACTTCCTCGAAGGCATTGGCCTGGAAGTGGACCCGAACATGATCATCCACCCCCGCACCAACCCCTATGTGCGCACCGATACCTGGGACGAGGAGGCCGAAAGGTGGTTCGCACGCAAGGCCGAGGCGCATGCCGCCGGCGGTCGCTTGGCCCAGGCGGCGTGAACCCGCCTGTTCATCCCTTAACGAAAAGGATCGAGATCATGACCAACCTTCATATCGAATTTTCCGGCCCGCCCCTGAATTACCAGCGCGCCAGCCAGCTCGCGCGCGAGGCGGCAATGGCCGGGCCGATGCGGGAACCGACCATCATGTCCTGGCACCACCGCGACGCCACGATGCCGTACTACGACGGCGCCAACCCCGAAACCTGGTGGGCGAAATACGGCGAGGGCAACGGCGGTCGCCTGGAAGTGAGCGTCGGCGACGATTTCCGCTTTGTGATGATGGATACGCGCGCCTTCGACCGCGTCGGCGAGATTCCACTACGCAACCTGCGGGACGGAGTGGGCCATCAGTACCTGTGCTGGACGCCCATGCTGGCAGGCTCCACCACCCCGAACATGATGGCCTGCAACCCTCTGGGCGAATGGATGGCGGATCAGTTCTGACCGCCTGACCACAAAGGAGACGAACCATGACGAGCACCCCCAGCCTTGCCCTGCCGTCTTTCGACCCGGACGGCTTCATGCGGGAAATGGAGCACTGGAACGAGGAGACCGCGCGGCGCATCGCCAGCGAAGACGGCCTGGGCGACCTGGACGAACGGCAGATCACCCTGGTGCGCCAGCTTCGGACCAGTTATCAGCGCCTGGGCGCGCTGCCCGCCTGGACCCACGTCTGCCATCTGGCCGGCTTCGGCCCGGATTGCATGACGCGGCTGTTTCCCGATGCGCGCGAGGCCTGGCGCATTGCCGGTCTGCCCAACCCTGGGGAGGAGGCCAAGGCCTACTTGTAACCCGGCAGGGCCGCAGGCGCGACGATCCGTCTAAAGATCCCTTTAGGGCGGCTAAATGACCCGGACATTTTCCCTGCGGCGCGTTCCACCTAGTCTTTGCAGCAACACCTTTCGAACCCTGGGCGAAAGACATAAAGGAGTGAGACATCATGTTGGCAGCTGAAACGAAACCGTCCCGTTTGGGGCCTGCGTCCCTGGAACTTTCCGGGCTGGCCGTAGTGGCCCTGTCGGACCAAGGCCGGGGCTACGGCCTGTACCGGGTCAAACGGGTGGAAGCCAGAACCATGGTGCTGGGTCATGGGGCCATCTCCTTCCCGGTCGGCATGCACCTGGACGTCGAGGCCTTCAAGTGCCTGGCGCCCAGCGCCGCCGATTTCCGTCAACGCACCACCGTCGTCGAGAACAGCCGCGACGGCATCCGGCTGGTGTGGTGATGTGTACCCGCAGGGGTGCAGGGCTTGGGGCGGCGTTGGCCGTCCTGTGCGTCGCCCTGACGCCGCTCGCTTCGTTCGCGGATACGGACTCGGTTGCAGGACAGATCGCTTGCCCGGCCCTGCTGATGGAAGGGGAGTGCCGCGCCTACCTGGCAGAACTGCGCCGCGCCCGGACCAAGGCGGAGATGCGGTTGTTTGAGGATCGGTACGCGGCCTTGCTGAAAGAACGTTTCAGCCTGTGCCCGCACTCCGCCGCTCTGAAGACGGTGAAAAATGCGGACGACCGCCCGCAACCGCAACGGGTATTCCCGGGGAAAAAGATCAGCATGTAGGCGTGCGCGCCGCGATGCGCCACATGAAGCCACGAATGGAAGCCACAAATGGAAACGGCTTACATCGCTGTAAGCCGTTGTTTTTTCTGGCGCGCCCGGCAGGATTCGAACCCACGACCCCCTGGTTCGTAGCCAGGTACTCTATCCAACTGAGCTACGGGCGCTTGGAAAGGCGGCGAATCCTACCGGAACTCGTGCGGGCGGGCAATCGCACCCACACAAATTCCTTGCCTGCGCCGCATCAGGGGCGCGCACCGCATTGCCAGGTCAGGGTCTCGCCTGGCTTGCCCCGGAACTCGCCCGCGTTCACTTCCAGGACGTAGGCGACGGGCGCGGGAGGCTGGAGGATGGGGCACTCAGCCTGCCGACAGGGTTGCGCCGTGACGCCCTGCAACACGGCATTGCCCGACCCGACCCAGACAATGTCGAGCGGAAAACGCATGTCCTTCATCCAGAACCCCTGCA
Source organism: Betaproteobacteria bacterium (assembly GCA_016219425.1). Classification (GTDB taxonomy): domain Bacteria; phylum Pseudomonadota; class Gammaproteobacteria; order Burkholderiales; family Thiobacillaceae; genus PFJX01. The sequence goes on from JACRNB010000011.1 coordinate 62,354, forward strand.
ATCCGGGGCTGGCGAGAACGAACAACATGCCGGTGGAGGCCGCCAGCCCCGGACGGAAGGACAAACCCCGGCTCCGCTCGGCGGGAGTGGATGCGGTTTCGACTTCCCAGCGCTGGGCGCCTATCGTCACCGCAGTAGCGCCCTGGATCGGGCAATCGGCGGCGGTCGCCGGAACCGCGAAGGCTAGAATGACCAGAAATACAGTTGCTCGCATTGCTTCTCCAGATGAAATTCACTCTTACCCACTCTCAGGGACATGCCCGGCGCGGCGTGCTCGAAACCGCTCACGGCGTGATCCAGACCCCGGTATTCATGCCAGTGGGCACCGTTGGCACGGTGAAGGGCATCACCCCCCATGAGTTGCGCGACATGCAGGCGCGCATCGTGCTGGGAAACACCTTCCACCTGTGGTTGCGCCCCGGCCTGGACGTGATCCGCGCCCACAACGGGCTGCACGAATTCATGGCCTGGGACGGCCCGATTCTCACCGATTCCGGCGGCTTTCAGGTCTGGAGCCTGACCCACCTGCGCAAGATCACGGAGCAGGGCGTGCGCTTCGCCTCGCCCCTGGACGGCCAGCGTCTGATGCTTTCCCCGGAGAAAAGCATGGAGATCCAGCGCGTGCTGAACTCCGACATCGTCATGATCTTTGATGAATGCACGCCCTATCCGGCGGATTGGGCTACGGCGAAACAGTCCATGGAGCTTTCCCTGCGCTGGGCGCAACGTTCCAAGCAGGCGCATGAGGGCAATCCCAACGCCCTGTTCGCCATCGTCCAGGGCGGCATGCACGAAGACCTGCGCGAGCGCTCGCTGGAGGGACTGGAGGCCATCGGTTTCGACGGCTACGCCCTGGGCGGCTTGTCCGTGGGCGAACCGAAGGAGGACATGGAACGCATCCTGGGCCACATGGGCCATCGCCTGCCCGCCGACAAACCGCGCTATCTCATGGGAGTGGGGACGCCGGAGGACATCGTCTACGCGGTAAGCCAGGGCATCGACATGTTCGACTGCGTCATGCCCACCCGCAACGCGCGCCACGGCCTGCTGTTCACCTGGAGCGGCGATCTGCGCATCAAGAACGCCCGCTTCAAGGCGGACACCGGCCCCATCGACCCCGATTGCGATTGCTACACCTGCCGCCATTTCACCCGCGCCTACCTGTACCACCTGCAACGCTCCGGCGAGATGCTGGGGGCGCGGCTCAATTCCCTGCACAACCTGCACTTCTACCAGGCCTTCACGGCGCAGCTGCGCACCGCTCTGGAAGAGGGGCGGTTCGAGGATTGGAAACGGGCGTTCCTGGCCCGGCGCGGGCAAGGTCCGGGCTAGGGCGCGGTACAAGTCGTAACAGGGGGGCGGTGTAGAATGCGCCGGTTTTTCCACCCCTAGAGCGCAAGACCATGCTGATTTCTCCCGCCCACGCCGCCGACGCGGCTTCGCAGCCCGACCCCATCACCAGTTTCCTGCCCCTGATTGTCCTGTTTGTCCTGTTCTACTTCCTCATCATCCGCCCCCAGATGAAGCGGGCGAAGGACCAGAAGAAGATGCAGGACGCCCTCGCCAAGGGCGATGAGGTCATCACCGCCAGCGGCCAGCTGGGCAAGGTCGTCAAGATCGCCGAGCAGTACGTCACCCTCGATATCGGCGGCGGCGTCGAGACCCTGTTCCAGCGCGGCGCGATCCAGACCGTATTACCCAAGGGCACCATCAAGGATCTGTGAGACGTGAGGCGTAGGCCCCACCCCTCCCGCAGCACGCCTCTCGCCCCCTCACCCCTTAGAAATCATGAACCGCTACCCGCTCTGGAAGTACATCCTCATCGGCATCACCCTGGTGGTGTCCTTCCTCTACACCCTGCCCAATTTCTTCGGTGAGGTTCCAGCGGTACAGGTGACGCCGGTGCGCACCACGGAAAAGGTGACGGCGGATCTCATGCAGCGGGTCGAATCGGCCCTGAAGACGGCCCAGATCGCCCCCAAGGGGGTGAGCATGGACCCGCGCGGGGTCAAGGCCCGATTGGCCGATGCGGATACCCAGATCAAGGCCAAGGACGCCCTCCAGGCAGCACTCGGCCCCGGCTACACGGTGGCGCTGAACCTGCTTCCCGCCTCGCCGGAGTGGCTTTCCTCCATCGGCGCGCTGCCCATGTATCTGGGCCTGGACCTGCGCGGCGGCGTGCATTTCCTGCTCCAGGTGGACATGCCCAAGGCGCTGGAAAAGGCGGCGGAGCGTTACCAGGGCGACCTGCGCACCGTGCTGCGCGAAAAGAAGGTGCGCTACGGCGGTCTGAACCGGGAAGGCGACAAGGTAGTCATCAAGTTCCGGGACGCCGCCCAGCGCGATGAAGCCAGAAAGGCCATCGAAGCCGCCTACGCCGAGTTGACCCTGGAAGATTCCCAGAGCGGCGCAGAGTTCATCCTCAGCGCCACGCTCAAGAAACAGGCCCAGGTGAAGACCCAGGAAAGCGCGTTGCAGCAGAACCTGCTCACCCTGCGCAACCGGGTGAACGAGCTGGGCGTGGCGGAACCCGTGATCCAGCAACAGGGCGCGGATCGCGTGGTGGTGCAGTTGCCCGGCGTGCAGGACACGGCCAAGGCCAAAGAGATCCTGGGCCGCACCGCCACCCTGGAGATCCGCATGGTGGACGAGGAACGCATGACCAACCCGTCCGACGTACAAGCCGCCGTGAGCGGACAAGTCCCCTTCGGCGCCGAGCTGTATTACGAGCGCGATGGTCGCCCGGTGCTGGTGAAGAAGAACGTGGTGCTCACCGGCGAATACATCACCGACGCCCAGCCCGGCTTCGACAACCAGTCCAACCAGGCCGCGGTGCATGTGAACCTGGACGGTCGCGGTGCGCGCATCTTCAAGAACGTGACGCGCGAGAACGTGGGCAAGCGCATGGCCATCCTGCTGATCGAAAAGGGCAAGACCGAGGTGGTCACCGCCCCCGTGATCCGCGAGGAAATCGGCGGCGGACGGGTGCAGATCACCGGTATGGATTCGCCCCAGGAGGCCTCCGACGTCTCCCTGCTGCTGCGCGCCGGCGCCCTGGCCGCGCCCATGGAGATCATCGAAGAACGCACCGTGGGCCCCAGCCTGGGCGCAGAGAACATCCAGACAGGGGTGAATTCCACCCTGATCGGCTTCGCCCTGATCACGGTGTTCATGGTCATCTACTACCAGCTCTTCGGCCTGATCTCGGTGCTTGCCCTGGCGGTCAACATGTTCCTGCTGATGGCGCTGCTGTCCATGATGCAGGCCACCCTGACCCTGCCGGGCATCGCCGGTATCGCCCTCACCCTGGGCATGGCCATCGACGCCAACGTGATCATCGCCGAGCGCATCCGCGAGGAGATCCGCAACGGCAACTCGCCGCAGGCCGCCATCTTCGCCGGCTACGACCGCGCCTGGGACACCATCCTGGACTCCAACATCACCACCCTGATCGCCGGCGTCGCCCTGTTCTGGCTGGGCAGCGGCCCGGTGCGGGGCTTCGCCGTGGTGTTGTGCCTGGGCATCCTCACCTCCATGTTCAGCGCCGTGACGGTGTCGCGCGCCATGTCCAACCTGACCTATGGCCGGGCCAAGCGCCTGACCAAGGTCTCCATCTGACGGGGCATTGCCATGAGTCTTGAGCTCTTTCACCTGAAGCGCGACATCCCCTTCATGCGCTTTGCGCGCTCCACCATCTTCTTTTCGGTGGCCTTCATCGTCGCCTCCATCGTTCTGCTGGCGACCAAGGGCCTGAATCTGGGCGTGGACTTCACCGGCGGCACCGTGCTGGAGATCGGCTACCCCGCCGCCGCCAACGTGGCGGGGGTGCGGGAACACCTGGCGAAACACGGCTACGCCGACGCCCAGGTGCAGAACTTCGGCGCCGCCACCGAGGTGCTGGTGCGGCTGCCGGTGAAGGCCGGCGTCACCTCCGCGCAGTTGTCGGAGAAGGTGCTGGTGGTGCTGCGCCAGGCCGACGCCAAGGTGCAGTTGCGCCGGGTCGAGTTCGTCGGTCCCCAGGTGGGCAAGGAGTTGTTCGAGGACGGCGCCCTGGCCCTGGTGGTGGTGTCCATCGGCATCATGTTGTATCTGGCCCTGCGCTTCGAATGGCGCTTCGCCGTGGGAGCCATGTTCGCCACCGCCCACGACATCTTCATCGTCCTGGGGGTGTGGTCCCTGTTCCAGTGGGAGTTCTCCCTGACCGTGCTGGCGGCGGTGCTGGCCATCCTGGGCTACTCGGTGAACGACACCGTGGTGGTGTTCGACCGTATCCGCGAAAACTTCCGCAAGACCCGCTCCAACAACGTCGCGGCCATCATGGACAACGCCAAGACCGCCACCCTGTCGCGCACCGTCATCACCAGCGGCTCCACCCTGCTCATGGTGCTGGCCATGCTGTTCTTCGGCGGCGAGGTGCTCCACGGCTTTGCCCTGGCCCTCACCATCGGCATCGTGGTGGGCACCTATTCCTCGGTGTTGGTCGCCAGCCCCATCACCATGTGGCTGGGCGTCTCGCGCGAGGACTTCATCAAGGTCGACAAGACAGAGAGCGGGGCGGTGGTTTGACCAAGCCCGTGATTCCCGCGAACGCGGGAATCCAGCCTTGTCACCGTTTTCCAAACCCTGGATTCCCGCGTTCGCGGGAATGACGTGAGCGGATGGAACTCCTCGCCCAATTCATCGACATCGTCCTGCACCTGGATAAACACCTGACCCTGCTGGTGCAGGACTACGGGGTGTGGGTGTACGGCATCCTGTTCGTCATCATCTTCATGGAGACGGGGTTGGTGGTCACCCCCTTCCTGCCCGGCGATTCGCTGCTGTTCGTGGCCGGGGCGGTGGCCGCAGCGGGGGGCATGGACCTCTTCACCCTGAGCGCCGTGATCGTCACCGCCGCCCTGTGCGGGGACAACGTGAACTACTGGATCGGACGCTATCTCGGCCCGCGCGTGTTCCAGTTCGAGAACTCCCGGTTTTTCAAACGCGAGAACCTGGACCGCACCCACGCCTTCATGGAACGGCACGGCCCCAAGGCCATCATCATTGCCCGCTTCGTGCCCCTGGTGCGCACCTTCGTGCCCTTCGTATGCGGGGTGGGGCGCATGACCTACCTGCGTTTTCTCGGTTTCTCGGTGGCGGGGGCCCTGCTGTGGGTAGGGTTGCTGGCGCCGGCGGGCTACTTCTTCGGCAACCTGGACGTGGTGAAGAACAACCTCACCGCCGTCATCCTGCTGATCGTCTTCCTGTCGATCCTGCCGGGGATCATCGAGTACCTGAGACACCGCCGCGCAACGGCTTGAACCCGCCAGGGCTCAAGCCAGTTGCACGATCTGGTTCAGCACGGCGCGTATTTCCGCAAAGGGCGCATCCGCGAGGCGTTTGAGCGGATGGGGCGACGCCCCCCGCACTCGCCAGTCGAACGACTTCGGCTGGTGGCACAGCACATAACTGGTCTTGCCCGCCTTTGCGCCCCGCGCCATGCCCACCGCCACGGCAAACGGGTTGTCCGCGTTGTATTCCGCCGTGGTCATGGGCAGACCGATCACCAAGGAGGTGCGTTCATTGAAAGCGCGGGGTGAAAGCACCACAAAGGGATGCATGTCCCGCATTTCGCGCCCCGCCTGGGGGTTGCAGTCGATCCAGATCACATCCTGACGATCCGGCGCCCACGGACTCTTGGGCGCTACCACTTCTCCGCCCCCACCGGCGCCACGGACATGACTTCGCCGCCATGCCGGGCCGGGTCAAACCGGGCCAGCCTCTGTTCCAGACTCAGCGGCGCATCCGCCAGAGGCGTGATGACCACCCTCCCGTCCTCCACCGTGATGCGCACGCGCTGATCCGCATGCAGGTCCGCCTCCCTGGCCACAGCAGCCGGCAGACGAACCCCCAGGTTGTTACCCCAATGCTTGATGTCGAGTACGGCTTCGGTCATGGTTCGGCTCCGGCTTCATGTCTATACGCAGTATAAACATTAACCTCGTCCGGCAGCCAGTCGATGGCCGTCTCGAACCCCCGCCGCTCCACCCCCGGCGCCAGGGGCGTTTCACCCTCTCCCTGGTCGATGATCGTGGCGCTCTCCGCGCCGGTGTCCGCGAGGATGGCGCGCAGACTGCGGGCCAGATAGGGGGAGGCGGCGCGCGCGGTCTTGACCTCGATGGCATGGAGCCGGTCGCCCCGTTCCAGCAGCAGATCCACTTCCGAACCGTTGGAGGTGCGCCAGAAATGGGCGTGGCTGTGGGGATGCGCCAGCGCCTCGCGGCGCAATACGTCCTCCAGCACGAAGGTCTCCCAACTAGCGCCCCGTATCGGGTGGCTCTCCAGCGCCTCCAGGCTGTCGATGTTGAGCAGGTGATGCAGCAGGCCCGTGTCGCGCAGGTACACCTTGGGCGCCTTCACCAGCCGTTTGCCGATGTTGCGGAAGTAGGGCGGCAGGCGGCGCAGGAGAAAGCTCTGCTCCAGGATGTCCACATAGCGCGCCACCGTGCGCGCGGCCACACCCAGCGAGGCGGCCAACTGGTTGAAGTTGGCCAGCCCGCCCTGGGCGTGGGCCAGCATGGTCAGCAGCCGCCGCATCAGCAGGGGGTCCGCGCTGACCCCCAGGGCGGGCAGGTCGCGTTCCACATAGGTGCGCAGATAGGCCTCCCACCAGTCGCGGAAGTGTCCGCCGCGCAGGTGGGCGGTGCAGGCGTCGGGGTAGCCGCCGGTGAGCCAGAGGCGGCGGTAGTCCAGCATGGGGTCGGTGACGCTGGTTTCCTGCACGGTCAGGGGCGCGAGTTCCAGGATGCCCACCCGCCCCGCCAGACTCTCCGCCACCTGGCGCACCAGGGTGGGCTGGGCGGAACCCAGGAGGATGAAGCGCCCCATGCGTTGACGATCCGCGTCGATGGCCCCGCGCAGGGCCGAGAACAGGGGCGGGACGCGCTGCGCTTCATCCAGGATGACCTGGGCGCGGGCATCGAGCTGGTAGCGCGGGTCTTCCGTGAACAGGGCCTGGGTGGAGGGGTCTTCCAGATCGCAGTAGGGGTGCTCCGGGAAGGCCATGCGCGCCAGGGTGGTCTTGCCCACCTGACGCGAACCCAGGATCAGGACGGCGGGGAATTGTTGCGCAAGATGGCGCAGGCGTTGGATGCTTAGGCGGGTATACATACCATGCATATTGGTTCGTTAATTAACGAAATGCATGGTATGTGCATTGGCGAGGGAACCGCAAGGGGGATGCCGCCTTCTCCCCCCAGCCCCTGCCCCGCCGGGGGAGGGGGACGTCACCGCATGCCCGGCATCATGCCTTTCATGCCGCGCATCATCTTGGCCATGCCGCCGCCCTTGCCCATCATCTTCATCATCTTCTGGGCCTGTTCGAACTGGGTGAGCAGGCGGTTCACGTCCTGCACCTGTACGCCCGAGCCGGTGGCGATGCGGCGCTTGCGGCTGGCCTTGAGCAACTCGGGGCGGCGCCGCTCTTGCGCCGTCATGCTGTTGATGATGCCTTCGATGCGGCGCATCTCCTTCTCGCCATGAGCCACCTGGTCCGCGCCGATCTTGCCCGCGCCCGGCAGCTTGTCCACCATGGCCCCCAGGCCGCCCATCTTGCGCATCTGCTGCATCTGCGCCTTGAAGTCCTCCAGGTCGAAGCCCTTGCCGCTCTTGAGCTTCTGCACCGTCTTCATGGCCTCGGCGTGATCGACGTTGCGCTGCGCGTCTTCGATCAGGGAGAGCACGTCGCCCATGCCCAGCACCCGGCTGGCCATGCGCTCGGGATGGAACACCTCGATGCCCGTGAGCTTTTCGCCTACCCCCACCAGCTTGACGGGTTTGCCAGTCACGTGGCGCACCGACAGGGCCGCGCCGCCGCGCGCATCGCCATCCAGCTTGGTGAGGATGACGCCGGTGAGCGGCAGGGCGTCGTTGAAGGCCTTGGCGGTGTTGACCGCGTCCTGGCCCTGCATGGCGTCCACCACGAACAGGGTCTCGATGGGGTTGAGCAGGGCGTGCAGATCCTTGATCTCGTCCATCATCGCCGTGTCGATATGCAGGCGACCGGCGGTATCGACGATGAGCACGTCGAACAGGTGGCGACGCGCATGGTCGAGGGCGGCGCGGGCGATGTCGGCGGGCTTCTGGTCGGCGCTGGAGGGGAAGAAATCCACCTCGGCCTGCCCCGCCACGGTCTTCAACTGCTCGATGGCGGCGGGACGGTAGACGTCGCAACTCACCACCAGGATGCGTTTCTTTCCGGCCTCGCGGATCACGCGGCAGAGCTTGCCGGTGGAGGTGGTCTTGCCCGCGCCCTGCAAGCCGGCCATGAGGAACACGGCGGGCGGTTGGGTGGCGAAGTTGAGCGGCGCGGCGTGCTCGCCCATGAGGGCGGTGAGTTCCTTGTGCACCACGCCGATGAGTTGCTGACCGGGGGTGAGGCTGCCCAGCACCTCATGCCCCATGGCGCGCTCTTTCACCCGTGCGATGAAGTCCTTCACCACCGGCAGGGCCACGTCCGCCTCCAGCAGGGCGACGCGCACCTCGCGCAGGGCGTCCTGGATGTTGGCTTCGGTGAGTCGGCCCTGGCCGCGCAGGTTCTTGACTACACGGGAAAGGCGGTCGGTCAGGTTGTCGAGCATGGGGTTCAGTGACTTGGGATAGACTGCCGCGAGTCTAACAAAGCCCAGCCTTACGCCATGCTTGAAGCCTTCTGCATCGTCGCCTATTTCGGGCTTGCCGCCTGGTTCTGGCCGGGGCTTCCCGGCTGCTGCCGCACCGACTGGGTTCCGCGTCTGTTTCCGGTGATACCGCTGATCCCCCACCTGTTCCTGTTGCAGGGCGACATGTTCGCGGCGGATGGCATCCACCTCGGTTTTGCCACCTCGCTTTCCGCCGTGGCGGCCCTCACCGTGCTCACCTACGCCACCGCCGCCTGGCGTTATCACCTGGCCGGGGTGCTGGGGTTCGTGCTCGCGTTCGCCGGCGTGAGCGTGTTGCTGGAGGCGCTGCTGCCCGCCGGCGGCGTGGTGGCGCACACCGACGCGCCGTTGTTCAAGTCGCATCTGCTGGTGGCTTTTTCCGCCTACAGCCTGCTCACCATCGCCGCCCTCCATGCCGGCCTCATCGCCCTGGCGGAGAAACACCTGCACAAGGCCGTGCCGCCCAAGATGCTGGCCAACCTGCCGCCGCTGCTGACCCTGGAAAAACTGCTGTTCCGCATGATCCAGGGCGGCTTCGCCCTGCTCACCCTGACGGTGATCTCGGGCATCGGCTTTTCCGAAGAGGTGTTCGGCAAGGCCATGACCCTGAACCACAAGACCGTGTTCGGCATTGCCGCCTGGCTGATCTTCGCCGCCCTGCTGACGGGACGGCGCTTCTACGGCTGGCGCGGTCGCACCGCCATCTACTGGACCCTGGCCGGCTTCATCACCCTGATGCTGGCCTATGTCGGGGTCAAATTCGTCATGGAAGTGGTGCTGGGGCGCTAACCCTGCCCCGAAACGGGCCTCTGGCGGGCCGGATTGTCAGTGTCATATTCCAGTGCCAAACTCCGCCTCCCCGTTTCACCCCCCGGTTGGATACGCAGAATGCGCCAGCGCCTTTTCATCACCATCTCCGATGCACGCGACGTACGCCAGTACTCGGTGCACAGCACGGTGGGAAAGCTGCTGATGGTCGCCCTGTCGGGCCACGCGGTGCTGATCCTGGCGGGGTTGCTGGGTCTGGGCTGGATTGCGTGGGAGATTGACGCCCTCAATCTCGCCCGTCAGGCCCTGGCGCATGAGGTTCGCGCCGATGCGGACGTGAAGAGCCGGCAGCGTTCGCAGGCCGAATCCGAGTTGAACGACATCGAAAAACAGATTCAGCGCAAGCGCGAAGAGCTTGGCATCATCAACCGCGTCACCAAGCCGGTCCCCTCCTCCAGCGCCCTCGAATCGAAAAAGGTGGGCGGCAACATCGCCCAGACCATCAAGCCCTACCTGCCCATCGGCGCACCACTCAAGGGCGGGCAGGTCTCCAGCGCCTTCGGCATGCGTTTTCACCCCATCTGGATGAAACGCGCCTTCCACAAAGGCATCGACTTCGATATCGCCCAACATACCCCGGTCAAGGCCACGGCGGACGGGGTGGTGGACGCAGTCGCCAAGAGTGAGGACGGATTCGGGCTGATGGTCTCCCTGCGCCATGCCTTCAACTTCAAGACCGTGTACGCCCATCTGGACAAAAGTAGCGTCGCCGAAGGCCAGATCGTGCGCAAAGGCGAGGTCATCGCCACCTCCGGTAACACGGGGCTGTCCACCGCCCCGCACCTGCACTACGAAGTCCGATACGACGACAAACCGCTCAACCCCCACCCCTTCCTCCACCCGGAGGGCGACGGCATCGGGAAGTTGATCAAGCAAGCGAGGAGCGCACCATGGGAATCTTCAACAGCCTTCCGGGCGCCGTAGGCGAGCGCACCGACAAAACGGTGATCGCCAAGGGCACCCGCATCACCGGGACCATCCACACCGACGTCCTGCTCATGATCGACGGCGCGGTCGAAGGCGAGGTCCACTCCAGCACCGACGTCTCGGTCGGCATCCACGGCTGTTTTGTCGGCACGATGAACGCCAAACACATCCTGGTCAGCGGTCAGACCGAGGGCAGCATCACCTGCGACCGGCTGGAGATCCTGAAGAGCGGCGTGGTCAACGGCGATGTGGTGCTGCGCGAGCTCACCATCGAATCCGGCGGACGCTTTTTCGGCCAGAGCCGCGAGGCCAAGGCGGCGGAGATCATGGAGTTCGTCCCCCCCGCCGCCGCACTGGAAGTGGTGCAAAAAACCAAACGCGGCTGAACGGCCTAGGCGTATTCCTTCATGGCCCGGCGTCTGCCGGGCTTTTTCTTCAGGATCACCACGCCCTTGACCACCGCCTTGAGATCGCCCTCGATGGGGATGTTGGGGTAGACCGGGTTGAGCGGCTTCAGCATCCAGCCCTCCGGGCGCTGCACCAGTTGCCGGAAGATGTGCTCCTCGTTGGCCCAGGCCACCACGAAGGAGCCGTCCTTGGCCAGGCCTTCCGGCTCCACCACGATGATCTCGCCCTCCTCGAACTCCGGCAGCATGGAATCGCCCAGCACCATCAGGGCATAGGGTTCGCCGCTGGCGCAGGCCGCGGCCTCCGGCTCCGCCTCGGCGGGTTTGACGGGGATGGGAAAGGGTTTCTGACTCATTTCATTTACCTCGCATGAACATCCGGTCCAGGTCCGCCAGCGTGAGCGGGAACCAGGTAGGGCGTCCGTGGTTGCATTGATCGGCGCGTTCGGTGGCTTCCATATCGCGCAGCAGGGCGTTCATCTCGGGCACGGTGAGGCGGCGGTGGGCGCGCACCGCGCCGTGGCAGGCCAGGGTGGCCAGGAGTTCGTTGCGGCGCGCGGTCATGGCGGCGGAGATACCGAATTCGCGCACATCCTTCAACACCTCGCGCGCCAGGGTCTCCGCGTCCGCATCTTTCAGCAAGGCAGGCAGGGCGCGCACCGCCAGATGGGTGGGGGAGACCGGGGCGATCTCGAAGCCGATTCCGGCCAGGGCCGCGCCCGCCTCTTCCGCCGTCGCCATCTCCAGCGCCGTGGCCTGGAACACCACCGGAATCAGCAACGGCTGGCTGCCCAGGTTGCGTTGTTCCATGCCCGCCTTGAGGCGCTCGTAGACGATGCGTTCATGCGCGGCGTGCATGTCCACCACCACCAGGCCCTGGGCGTTCTGCGCCAGGATGTAGATGCCGGAGAGTTGCGCCAGGGCGTAGCCCAGGGGGGGCGCATCCCCCTGTAGGAGCCCGGCTGCGCCGGGCGATCCCCCCCCGTGCAAGCCACCCGCATCGCCCGGCGCAGCCGGGCTCCTACCACCAGGGGAGAAGGCGTCGGCCACCACGGCGTAGTAGGCGCGCGGTTCGGCGACGAAGCCGCCTTGAACGTGCGCGGCGGGAGTCCCCCCGCCATACCGGACATCCGGCCCCGCAGAGGCCTCCGCCCCGCGCCCCAGCGCCCGCTCCAGCACATGCAGCACGAACTGGTGCACCGGGCGCGCATCGCGGAAGCGCACCTCGGTCTTGGCCGGGTGCACGTTCACGTCCACGCCCTCGGGCGGCAGTTCCAGGAACAGGACAAAGGCGGGGTGGCGCTCGTGGTGCAGCACGTCGCGGTAGGCCTCGCGCACGGCGTGGGCGAGCAGCTTGTCGCGCACAAAACGGCCATTCACGAACAGGTACTGGGCGTCGCGCCCGGCGCGGGAATAGGCGGGCAGACCGGCCAGGCCGAACAGGCGCAACGGCCCGGCGGCCTCGTCCACGGTGCGCGCGGCGGCGGCGAATTCCTCGCCCATCACCGCCAGGGCGCGCGCCTGCCAGTCGCCCGGCGCAAAACGGCGCGCGGCCTTGCCGTTGTGCATCAGGGTGAAGGCGGTTTGCGGGTGGGCCAGGGCAAGACGGCAGAACACATCGTCGCAATGGCCGTACTCGGTGGCGGGGGTGCGCAGGAATTTGCGCCGCGCCGGGGTGTTGAAGAACAGGTCGCGCACCTCCACCACCGTACCCGCCGCCAGGGCCGCCGGTTCCGGTGCGGCCAGGCGGCCATCCAGCGCGCCGGTCTTCCAGGCATGCGCCGAGGCGCGCGCGCGGCTGGTGAGGGTGAGACGGGAGACGGCGGCGATGCTGGCCAGGGCCTCGCCGCGAAAGCCCAGGCTGGCGACCCGCTCCAGGTCGTCCAGGCTGGCGATCTTGCTGGTGGCGTGGCGCGTCAGGGCCAGGGGCAGCTCGTCCGGGGCGATGCCGCCGCCATCGTCCGCCACCCGGATCAGGCGCACGCCGCCCTCCTCCAGGTCCACGCGCAGGTCGCCGGCGCCCGCGTCCAGGCTGTTTTCGACGAGTTCCTTGAGCGCCGAGGCGGGGCGTTCCACCACCTCGCCGGCGGCGATCTGGGAGATGAGGAGGTCAGGGAGGAGGCGGATGACGGGCATGGCGGGGATTGTACCCAGCGACCCGGCGCGGTTCCGGTAGCGCAGGCGCCCTCGCCTGCTTCGTCGTTTTTGCAGGCGAGGGCGCCTGCGCTACCCACCCGTCAGGCGTGGTGCAGGGCGCGTTCGCGCGCGCGGTCGGCCAGCCGGCCCAGCCCCAGGGGCAGGCGGGCGGTGACGGTCTCCCATTCCACGCCGTCGAGCAGGTTCTTTACCGTCAATCCCAGGTCGGTGTCGCCCTCGATCAGCAGACGGCGGTTGAAGAACAGGGTGTCCGGGTCTTCCACGCGCAGGGCCAGCCGGGCGTAGTCCAGGGCGGTGGCGGTGAAGGTGACGTCGGCGCGGGGTTCGCGCTCGGCATGGAAGCCGTGGGCGCCCACCGAGAAGTAGAAGGAGAGGCCCAAGTCCTTCACCTTGACGCAGAAGCGTCGGCCCTGGGCGTTGCTCCAGTCCAGGTCGCTCAGGGTGGGCCACACCAGGCGGTTGCCCACGCCCGTAAACACCTTGGAGGGCGGCCAGGCCGGCAGGGCGGCGATGAGGGCGGCCAGGGATTTGGGGAAGGCGGGCAGGTTCATGGTGTCCTCCTGTAGCGCCGGCATCCTTGCCGGCAGGTTCAAAGAGCCGGCAAGGATGCCGGCGCTACGGATTCGGGCTTCCACGCCATGCCCGCCTCGCCCAGCCAGTAGCCGTCGCAGGGCGCGCCGGGCAGCAGGCGTTCGAGCCGGGCGGGGGCGTTCTGCGGCGGCAGGCTGCCGTCCAGCACCGCGCGCCAGGTGCGGACGACGTGTTCCATGTGCTGCGACTGCGGCGACAGACGCGCCACCGAGACCCCGGCGGTGCGCAGTTCGTCGACGCGGTGGGCCAGGCTCATGACCCGTGCGGACTGGGTCTGGATGCCGTTGAGACAGAGGAAGGACTCGCCCTCGCGCGTGGCCAGCACCAGTCCATCCGGGTACTCCAGACAGCGGAACTGGCAGTCATCCTTTTGCAGGTTGTAGTGGCGCGCGGTGAAGCAGCGCGCGGAGAAGGCCAGGGGCAGACGACCGTGGACGAACAGTTCGGTCTCCATGCCCGCCGGAATCGGCATGGCGGCAAGCATCTCCCGAGGCATCTCCACCGGCGGAACCCAGCGTGTCGCGCCCAGTTCCGCCAGCAGGGAGAGCGTGTCCGGGTTGTAGGCGTTGAGGGTGGGGCCAGCGACGAAGGGCAGCCCCTTTTCCGCCAGCAGGCGCACCGCGCCCCATTCGTTGGCCTCCACCTTGAAACGCCCATCGCCGATGACCTTGCGCAGGGCCTTGAGGTCGGATTCCGACTCGATCAGGGTCTGGCTGCACAGCACTATCTCCTTGCCGGCGGCGGCGAGCTGGTCCGCCAGATCCAGGTAGTCCTGAAGGCGCAGCAGATGGCGGCGCGAGCACACCGTCTCGCCCAGATAAACGATGTCCACCGGCCAGGACGCCGCCGCCTCGTAGAAGGCCAGAGTGTCTTCGCGGGACCAGTAGTACAGGAGGGGGCCGAGGGAGAGTTTCATTGGGATTTCGGATTTCGGATTTCGGATTTCGGATTTCGGATTTCGGATTTCGGATGTGGGACGCGTAGGCGGGCTTTACATATCCGAAATCCGACATCCGAAATCCGAAATCCGAAATCGCCTCATTTCCACGGCCTGTAATACGCGCCCAGGGTATTCATGCTGCCTTCCGACACCTTGGCCAGTTCCGCCAGCCAGGCGGGCTGGGCCTTGAAGGTCTCGGGCGCGCGTTTGACCGCGTCGATGGCGGCGCGCCAGACCTTGGTGACCTGGGCGACGTAGGCCGGGCTGCGCTGGCGGCCTTCGATCTTGATCGCGGCGATGCCTAAGCGCGCCATCTCCGGCAGGAACTCCAGGCTGTTGAGGCTGGTGGGCTCTTCCAGGGCGTAATAGGTCTCGCCGTTCACGGCGAAGCGGCCCTTGCACAGGGTGGGATAGCCAGCCTTTTCGTCGTCGGCGTAACGGTCGATGAGGATGCCGTTGAGGCGTGTTTCCATGCCCTGCGGGGTCTGCTGCCAGCGCACGGCATGGCCGGGGGAGCAAGCGCCGAAGGTGTTGGGGGAGTCGCCGCAGGCGTAGGAGGACAGCAGGCAGCGCCCTTCCACCATCACGCACAGGCCGCCGAAACCGAACAGTTCGATCTCCACGTCGGTGTGGTTCACCACGTTTTCCACCTGCGCCAGGGAGAGCACGCGCGGCAGCACGGCGCGCTGGATGCCGAAGCGCTCGCGGTAGAAGTTGACCGCCTCGTAACTGGTGGCGGAACCCTGCACGGAGAGGTGCAGGCGCAGGTCCGGGTGATGCTTGCGGGCATAGGCCATGAGGCCGGGGTCGGCCAGGATGATGGCGTCCACGCCGGTGGCGGCGGCGGTGTCCACCGCCGCGTGCCAGCGCGCCAGGGTGTCGGGCTGGGGGTAGGTGTTGAGCGCCATCAGCACCTTGCGCCCCTTGGCGTGGGCGTAGCGGATGCCTTCGGCCAGGGTCTTGGCGTCGAAGTTGAGCCCGGCGAAGTTGCGCGCGTTGGTGTTGTCCTTGAGGCCCAGATAGACGCCGTCGGCGCCATGGTCCACAGCGGCCTTGAGGGCGGGCAGGCTGCCAGCGGGGCAGATCAGGTCAAGCAGGGCAGTCATCGATAGACCTCACGGCGGTTGCCTACGCGCACGACCAGAATGCGCAGCACCTGATCCTCAATGGTGCAGACGACGCGGTAGTCGCCCACCCGGTATTTCCAGAAATCTCCCAACTCGGAGCCCTTGAGGGCCTCGCCGATGGCACGGGGGGTGTCGAGCCGGAGCACGCGCTCCCGCAGAAAGGCGGTGATGCGACGGGCCACTTGTTTATCCAATCTGGCCATGTCTTTCTTGGCCGAGTCATCAAACTCAATCGACCAGGCCAAGACTGCGCTCCACTTCTTCCAGGGTGTGGGTGGTGGATTTGCCCGCCCGGATGTCCCGCAACCGCTGCTCCGCCAGGTACAGGTCTTCCATATCGTCCAGGTATTCCAGGATGGCTTCCCGTGCGTAGTAGGTCTTGGTGCGGCCTGTGGCCTTGGCGAGGGCGTCGAGGCGGGTTTCGATCTCGGCGGGTAGACGGATGGCAAGCATGGCGGGCTCCTGGAGGACGTTGCTATACAAGTGTAGCGCGAACGCCCTGGCGGCTGCCCCGCCGTTCCAGTTCCGCCGCCACGGCGTTCACCACCGGCCATTTCTGGCTGCACCACGCGGGGGCCAGCAGCAGTTCCGCCGGGGCGGTGCCGGTGACGCGGTGGTAGGGGATGCCCCAGGGGGTGCGTTCGATCAGGTCGGCGGCGATGTTCACGTACTCCTCCTTGAGCAGGGGCGTGTACTCGCCCTGCCGCCACTGCTTCGCCAGCAGTGTGTGTTTCACCACATGCAGGGGGTGCAGCTTCAATCCGTCGGTTCCGATGTCCAGCACGATGTCCAGGCTTTGTTGGCACTGCCCGGCGTCTTCGCCCGGCAGGCCGATGATGAGGTGGGTGCACACCGGGATGCCGCGCTCTCGTGCGGCCCGGCAGGCCTGAACGTATTCCTTCAGGCCGTGCCCCCGGTTCACCCGTTCCAGGGTGGCGTCGGAGGCGGACTGTAGCCCCAGCTCCAGGATTATTTCAAGACCTTGCTGTCTGTAATTGGCCAGCAGGTCCAGCACCGCCGCGGGCACGCAGTCGGGCCGGGTGCCGACGGAGAGGCCGATCATGCCTTCCATCTCCAGGGCCTGGTCGTACTGGCGCTTGAGGTCGGCGACGTCGCCATAGGTGTTGGTGTAAGCCTGGAAATAGGCCAGGTACTTGCGCGCGCGGGTGCGCCGGGCGATGCCGCGCCGGCCCGATTCGAGCTGGTCCTGAAGCGGGGCGGCGTTGCGGTCGTTGGGACTGAAGGAGGCGTTGTTGCAGAAGGTGCAGCCGCCTATGCCCTTGCTGCCGTCCCGATTGGGGCAGGTGAAACCGGCGTCCAGGGCGATCTTGTGCACCCTCTCGCCGTGACGGGCGAGCAGCCATTGGCCGAAGGTGTGGACGCGGTCGGTGAGCATGCGGACGGGTTCACCCCTTCACCACGAAGTCGATGGTGACCTTCTCCGGGCCGTTGTCCAGGTAGGTGATCTCGACCTGGTCGCCATAGCGGGCCTGCATCTGCTGGAGCAGGGGGATGGGGTTGTGGTCGTTGGTGAAACGCATGCGCTCGCCGGGAGTCAGGGCGTCCAGCGCGCCGAAGATGGCGGCATGGCGGAAGCGCTTGGCGATGCCGCGGGCGTCAAATTCGTAGATGCCGTCGGCGCGGTTGTGGTTGTGTACGGGGATATGGATTTGCATCTTGGGCCTTCGCCTGAAAAAACGTGGGGCGGCAATAGTTGACCTTAACACTCGGATTAGCCTTGACTCTTGTCAGTGCTCGCCCTTGGTCTTGCGGATGCCGGCCAGGCGGTTGCCCTGTTTCTGGGGGCCGCCCATGGGGAAGAGGTCGTGCAGGTAGTGGTTGTTGCCCCGCTCCTGCCCCCAGACCTCGCGGAAGTGCCGAATCATGTCGCGCACCTGGGCCTGCACATTGCGTTCCTCGTAGTACTCGCGGATGTAGTGGATCACGTCCCAGTGTTCCTCCGTCAGTTCCAGTCCTTCCGCCGCCGCCTGGGCCTGGGCGAAGCCCTCGCTCCAGGCGTCCAGGTCGAGCAGATAACCCTCCGGGTCGGTGAGGACTTCGCGCCCCTCCACCAGCACCTTCTTGGTGTAGATGGCGTAGGGGTTTGCGGTATCCCGCGCCTCGGGCAGATAGCGCCCTTCAGGGGTCTTGAACATGTCAGCTCCAGAATAAAAAGGCCGTCGCACCCTCCACGCGTGCGGGGAGGATCTTCGAGGAGAAGTTGCGTGGAGACCAATCCATGGTACGACGGCGTAAACAGGTTCAGGCGGTTCGCTTCGCGCGCACCAGTTGGTAGGCGCGGAACAGGTAGCCCACCGGGGCGCTCCAGATGTGCACCAGGCGGGTGAACGGGAAGAACAGGAACACGGACAGGCCCAGGAAGACGTGCAGCTTGAACACCGTATCCACGCCCCGGATCAGGTCCGGATTGGGTTGCAGAGTGACCACGCTCTGCGCCCATTCCGCCAGACGCAGCATCACCGTGGCGTCGCCGTGTTCGGCGTGGCCGATGGACCAGAAGATGGTGGAGAAGCCTACGCAGGCGGTCAGGACGAGCCACCCCAGGATGTTGATGTCCATCCAGCGGCTGGCGGCCCGCACCCGCTTGTTGGTGAGCCGGCGCAGCCACAGGATGAGGCCGCCGAAGATGGTCATCAGCCCGCAGACGCCGCCGGCGAAGATGGCGATGCCCTGGTGCGCCATGTCGGAGACGCCCAGGCTGGTGAACACCGCATGGGGCGTCAGCAGGCCCACCAGATGGCCGCCGAAGATGCCGAGGATGCCGATGTGGAACACGTTGCTGGCGAAGCGCATGTAGCGCTTGGACAGCAACTGGCTGGAGTCGCTCTTCCAGGTGTATTGCTCGTGGTCGAAACGAATCCAGCTCCCCAGCGCGAAGGTGGCCAGGCAGAGGTAGGGGTACACCCCGAAGATGATTTGGTGCAGGTCCATGGTGGAATCTCCTTAGGCGGCGGCCTGAATCAGCAGGCTGCGTTGTTCGATCAGGCGCACGAGGGCGGCGTAGGGGCTCTTGGCCTCTTCCAGGTTGGCGGCGAGCTGGTTCAGCACCTTGCTCCATTGCGACAGGAACACCCGTCCCTCTTCCGGCTCCAGTTGCCCGGCGAACTCCAGCATCAGGGGCAGGAAGTCGGGCAACTCGTTGGGGTTGTCCTCATCGTTGGCCGCCTCCTTCACCGGCAGTTCCAGGCCGTAGGCCTTGTAGTACTCGGTCAGGTCGATCAGCGCCGGACCCCGGTTCTTGTCGTCGCCGAAGACATGGTGGGTAAGGTGCAGGGAGTGCTCCGGCGTGAGGTCGAAGGTCATCACGTAATGGCCCTGCAACTCGGTCAGGGACATGGACTCGACGAAATCCATGAACTCGGCGACGGCCTGCCGCTCGGAGGGGGCCAGCCCCTCGGCGTGGCGCCCCCGCTCGCGAATCTCCCAGGCCACGCCCAGGAGCCCCTCGTCCGGGTAGTCCAGCATCTTGGAAAGCATTCTGTGGAACATCGTGTTTCTCCAGGTTTTCCCCCTCTCCCACCGGGAGAGGGCCGGGGTGAGGGAGCGACATCACGGTGGGAAATGCCGCTCCCTCACCCCCGGCCCCTCCCCCGAGGGGGGAGGGGAGAAGGTCAACGGTCAGTCGGCGGAAGGCGCGGGCTCGCGGGGTTCCACCGTCTCCTTGCGCCGCTCGGGGAACAGGGAGTTGGGGGAGATGCCGGGCGAGGAATCGTTGCCGAAGGTGAAGCCGTTCTGGCCCTGGTGGCCGTAGAAGTCGTCCAGGCTGACCTCCTGGTGGCCGGTGGGGATGACGAAGCGGTCTTCGTAGTTGGCGATGGCCAGATAGCGGTACATCTCCAGCGCCATCTCCACGCTCATGCCCGCTTCCTCCAGGGCGCGGGTGTCGGGCACGCCCTCCACATGCACCGAACGCTGGTAGGCGCGCATGGCGATCATGCGTTTCAGGGCGGAGACGATGGGCTCCTCCTTGCCGGCGGTGAGCAGGTTGGCCAGGTACTTCAGCGGCATGCGCAGGTTTTCCACCGGCGGAATCACGCTGCCCGGATCGGAGGACAACGCGCCCTGGTCGATGTGGGACTGCACCGGCGACAGCGGCGGCACATACCAGACCATGGGCAGGGTGCGGAACTCCGGGTGCATGGGGAAGGCGATCTTCCAGTCCATGGCCATCTTCCAGATCGGCGACTTGCGCGCGGCCTCGATCCAGTCTTCCGGCACGCCGTCGATGCGGGCCTGTTCAATCACCTTGGGGTCGTTGGGGTCCAGGAAGATGCGGGTGTGGGCCTCGTAGAGATCCTGCTCGTTCTTGGTGGAGGCCAGCTCCTCGATGCGGTCGGCGTCGTAGAGCATGATGCCGTTGTAGCGGATGCGGCCCACGCAGGACTCGGAACACACGGTAGGCATGCCGGATTCCACGCGCGGATAGCAGCCGATGCACTTCTCCGCCTTGCCGGATTCCCAGTTGTAGAACACCTTCTTGTAGGGGCACGACGAGACGCACATGCGCCAGCCGCGGCACTTGTCCTGGTCCACCAGGACGATGCCGTCTTCCTCGCGCTTGTAGATCGAGCCGGAGGGGCAGGCCGCCACGCAGGCCGGGTTGATGCAGTGGTTGCAGATGCGCGGCAGGTACATGTGGAAGGTGTTCTCGAACTGCTTGTAGATCGCCTTCTCCAGGTTCGCCATGTTCTGGTCCTTGGAGCGCTTCTCGAACTCGCCCGCCAGATCGTCTTCCCAGTTGGGGCCCCAGTGAATCTTCTCCATCTTCTCGCCGGTGATCTGGGAGACGGGGCGCGCGGTGGGGGCCGCTTCCGACAGCGGCGCATTCTGCAGATGCGCGTAGTCGTAGGTGAAGGGCTCGTAGTAGTCGTCGATCTCCGGCATGTCCGGGTTGGCGAAGATGTTGGCCAGCCGCGACAGCTTGGAGCCGGATTTCAGTTGCAGCTTGCCGTCCTTCAATTCCCAGCCGCCGCGCCACTTGGTCTGGTTTTCCCAGTCCTTGGGGAAGCCGATGCCGGGCTTGGATTCCACGTTGTTGAACCAGACGTATTCCACGCCCTTGCGGTTGGTCCACACGTTCTTGCAGGTGACGGAACAGGTGTGGCAGCCGATGCACTTGTCCAGGTTGAAGACGAATGCGAATTGCGCTCTGACTTTCATATCAATCTCCTAACTCGTACCGGGATGACGCCGCGGTCCCCGGATTCCGCCTGCGGCTGCATCCGGGCTACTACTAAAGGTGTTAACCGCCGAGGCCCTCGGGACGCGTGTACCCAGCCTCATGAGACCCATTTCCTCTGAACCTCGGCGGTTGAACTCGGTTAACTCCCTCTCCCTCCGGGAGAGGGCTGGGGTGAGGGAGCCACGGCTCCTGACGGAAAGCGCCGGATTCACCGTTGCTCCCTCACCCCCGGCCCCTCCCCCGACGGGGGAGGGGAGCAATGCACTCACTTCGGCCCCACGCCGACCGGATTGCGCTGCTGCTCGCGCTCCGGCGTCAGCGGGCGTTCCAGCCAATCCACGTCCTTGTCGTGGATCTTGCGCACCACCACGAACTCGTCGCGGTTGCTGCCCACGGGGCCGTAGTAGTTGAAGCTGTAGGCCAGTTGCGCGTAGCCGCCGATCATGTGGGTGGGCTTCACGACGATGCGGGTGACGGAGTTGAGGATGCCGCCGCGCTTGCCCGTGGTGGGCGAGCCCGGCACGTTCACGTTCTTTTCCTGAGCGTGATACATGAGGGCCATGCCGCGCGGCACCCGCTGGCTGACCACCGCCCGCGCCACGGTCGCGCCGTTGGCGTTGAGCGCCTCCACCCAGTCGTTGTCCTGGATGCCCACGCTCTTGGCGTCGTCTTCCGAGATCCAGAAGTAGGGGCCGCCGCGGAACAGGGTCAGCATGCGCAGGTTGTCCTGGTAGCTGGAGTGGATGCCCCATTTGGAGTGCGGGGTGATCCAGTTCAGCACCAGATGCGGGGCCTTCCTCACGCTGTCCGGGATCTTCTTGTGGTCCTGCATATCCACGCCGGGGCGGAACACGCAGAAGCCCTCGCCGAAGTCCAGCATCCACTCGTGGTCCTGATAGAAGTGGGCGCGGCCCGTCAGGGTGCGGAACGGGATGTGCTCATGCACATTGGTGTAGCCCGCGTTGTAGGACACATGCTCCGACTCGATGCCGGACCAGGTGGGCGCGGTGATGATCTTGCGCGGCTGGGCGACGATGTCGCGGAAGGTGAACTTGTCCTCGTGGCGTCCGGCGTACAGGTGGTGGTGGTCGATGCCGGTCTTCTTCGACAGTGAAGTCCAGGACTTGTGCGCCACCTCGCCGTTGGTCTCCGGCGCCATGCGCATCACCGCATCACACGCGCCGATGTCCTCTTCCAGGCTGGGCATGCCGTAGGAGACGCCCGGCTCCTTCACCGTGTAGTTGCACTTCTTGAGTTCCTCGTACTCCTGCTCGGTGTTCCAGTCGATGCCCTTGATGTTGTTGCCCAGCTTCACCATCAACGGCCCGAGGGCGATGAACTTGTTGTACGTGCTGCCATAGTCGCGCTCCACCAGCTTGATCAGCGGCATGGTCTTGCCGGGGATGGGGTCGCAGTCGCCGCGCTTCCAGTCCTTCACCTGACCCAGGGGCTGGGCCAGCTCGAACGGGGAATCGTGCTGCATGGGCAGGGCCACCAGATCCTTGCGCACGCCCAGATGCTTGGCTGCCAGACCGCTGAACTTCTTGGCCAGGGCCTTGAAGATCTGCCAGTCGGACTTCGATTCCCAGCCCGGCGACACCGCCTCGCCCAGGGGGTGGATGAAGGGGTGCATGTCCGTGGTGTTGAGGTCGTTCTTCTCGTACCAGGTGGCGGTGGGCAGGATGATGTCCGAGTACGCGCCGGTGGAATTGAGGCGGAAGTTGATGTCCACCATCAGGTCCAGCTTGCCGGTGGGGGCGTTCTCCACCCACTTCACCTCCTTGCAGTCATTGCCGGGGCCGGACTCCTGCAACACGCCGTTCTGCGCGCCCAGCAGGTGCTTGAGGAAGTACTCATGCCCCTTGGCGGAGGTGCCGATGAGGTTGCCGCGCCAGACGATCAGGTTGCGCGGCCAGTTCACCGGGTTGTCCGGGTCGGCGAAGGCCACGTCCAGCGCGCCGGACTTCAACTGCTCGGCCACATACTTCGCCGCGCCCGCTTCATCGGTGGCCCCGGCCTTGGCGGCATCGGCGGCCAGTTCGATGGGGTTGCGGTTGAAGTGGGGGGCGGAAGGCAGCCAGCCCAGACGGGTGGAGACCACGTTGTAGTCCGCCAGGCTGTAGCCCTTGTTGCGGTTCTTGCCCGCGGGGGTGAGCAGGTGGTCCGGCTTGATGGTCTCGTAGCGCCACTGGTCGGTGTGGAAATACCAGTAGGAGGTGGAGTTCATGTGGCGCGGGGGACGGTGCCAGTCCAGACCGAAGGCGATGGGCGCCCAGCCGGCCTGGGGCCGCAGCTTTTCCTGGCCGACATAGTGCGCCCAGCCGCCGCCGCTCTGGCCGACGCAACCGCACAGGTGCAGCAGGTTCATGATGGCGCGGTAGGACTGGTCGTGGTGGTACCAGTGGTTGATGGCCGCGCCCAGGATGACCATGGACTTGCCCTGGGTCTTGGCGGCGTTGTCGGCAAACTCGCGCCCGGTGCGTTCCAGGTCGGCGCGCTTCACGCCGGTGACCTTCTCGGCCCAGGCCGGGGTATAGGCCACATCGGGGTCGTCGTAGGAGCTGGCGACATTGCCGCCGCCCAGGCCGCGATCCACGCCGTATTGCGCCACCAGGAGGTCGAACACGGAGGTCACCAGGGCCTCGGAACCGTCCGCCAGGGTGACGCGGCGGGCGGGCACGTTGCGGTACAGCAACTCCGGCTCGCCGGGGGTGAAGTGGGGGAAGCCGACGCTGACGATCTCGCTGCCGGCCTTGCCCTGGCAGGAAAGCTCCAGGGTGGTGGCGGCCTCGGCGGATTTCTCCAGCAGGTTCCACTTGCCTTCCTCGCCCCAGCGGAAACCAATCGTGCCGTTGGGGGCGACAAAGCCGCCGCTCTGCTCATCCCAGGCGATGGTCTTCCACTCCGGGTTGTTGGCCTCGTTCAGGTTGCCGGCGAAGTCGGAGGCGCGCAGGTTGCGGTCGCTGAAGTACCCCTCCCCGCCCTGGCGCAGCATCACCTGCATCGGCAGGTCGGTGTATTTGCGCGCGTATTCCTGGAAGTACGGGGTCTTCCGCTGAACATGGAATTCCTTGAGCGCGACATGGCCCATGGCCATGAAGGCGGCGGAGTCGGTGCCCTGCTTCACCGGCATCCACAGGTCGGCGAACTTGACGTATTCCGCGTAGTCCGGGGCCATGGAGACGATCTTGGTGCCCTTGTAGCGGGTCTCGATGGCGAAGTGCGCGTCCGGCGTGCGCGTCATCGGCAGGTTGGCGCCGGTGATGATGATGTAGGTGGAGTTGTACCAATCGGCGGCCTCGGGCACGTCGGTCTGCTCGCCCCAGGTCTGCGGGCTGGCGATGGGCAGGTCGCAATACCAGTCGTAGAAGGAGCCGCAGGCGGCGCCGATCAGGCTCAGGTAACGCGAGCCCGCCGCGTAGGAAATCATCGACATGGCGGGAATCGGCGAGAAACCGTAGATGCGATCCGGACCCCACTTGTCGATGGTGTGGACGTTGGCGGCGGCGACGATCTCCAGCACCTCGTCCCAGGAAGCGCGCACGAAACCGCCCAGACCGCGCACCTTGACGTACTTGTCGCGCTTGGTGGTATCCGTCTGGATGGCGCGCCAGGCCTCCACCGGGTCTCGTCCGGTCTTGCGCTCGGCGCGGTACAGGTCCAGCAGGCGGCCCCGGATCATGGGGTGCTTGATGCGGTGGGGCGAGTACAGATACCAGGAGAACGACGCGCCGCGCTGGCAGCCGCGCGGCTCATGGTTGGGCATGTCCTCGCGGGTGCGGGGGTAGTCGGTCTGCTGCATCTCGAACGACACCAGGCCGTTCTTCACGAAGATCTTCCAGGAACAGCCGCCGGTGCAGTTCACGCCGTGGGTGGAACGCACCACCTTGTCGTGACGCCAGCGGTTGCGATAGGCGTCTTCCCACTTGCGGTCTTCGATGGTCATCACGCCGTGGTCGCCGGAGAACGGCTCGCGCGGGTGGGTGAAGTAGGTCAGGCGGTCGAGAAAGTGACTCACTTGGGTCTCCTTGTGGGGATGGGGGTCAGTGGCCGGAGCTCAGGGACAGGAGGGAATACAGGGCGTACCCCCCCGCCAGCAGCCCCGCCAGCAGGTTCACGGGACGGGTCTTTTCAGAGGCCTCGCGCAGAAACAGGGCGTCGATGCGCAGGGCCTCCAGCAGCGGGGCGCGGACGAAGGTGGCCGCCACCAGCAGGACGCCGTAGAGCGCGCCCAGCAGGTGGATGAAGGTGTCGGGATGGCTCATGGGCGGCCCCGACCGTCGTTCCCGCGCACACGGGAATGACGGCAGTGGGGGGGCTTGTGCGTCGTCATGGCTTCCCGGCCTCTCAAACCTTGCCCAGGTCGATCTGGCGCATGCGGTCCTTCTCCCCGTCGCTCAACTTGTCCCACCAGGTGCCGCCGCCGTTGCCGTAGTCGAAGCGCTCGGCGCCCTTGCGGGTGTAGTACCAATAGTTGAGGAGCCAGGAGTAGGCATAGAACACGGCGATGCCGATGAAGAACATCTCGGCGTTGCCGGTCTTCTCGATGGAAAGGCCGATCAGCCAGTTCCAGAGGAAGGGGCCGAAGGCCGCCCAGGCGCCGGTCCAGCCCAGCATCTGCGCGCCCTTGGCCGGCGAGTAGGCGAACACGATGGGGTACTGGCGGAAGGTCGCGGCGTTGTTGATGCCGGACATCAGGAAGATCCACAGCATGCCCCACAGGAAGCCCTGGAACTGCTCGACGCTGGTCGGGGTCAGGTAGCCGCCGAACACCAGGAACAGCGCGCCGCCAATCTGGCCCAGCGTGGTCCAGTGCATGCCCTTGCTGCCGCCGATCTTGTCGAAGAGGCCGCCGCTCAGCGCCCGCACCGCGCCGCCGATGAGCGGGCCGAGGAAGGCGTAGGCCAGCGGGTCCGGTGCGCCGTCAAAGCCGCCGTAGAGCGTCTTGATCAGCATCGGGAAGGCTGCGGCATAGCCCGAGAACGAACCGAACGAGCAGATGTAGGTGATCGTGCAGTTCCAGGTATGGGTGCTCGCCCGGTTACGCGAACTCAGGATCTCGAACTGCCCCATGAAGCCGCGCGAGGGCACGGTCACGCTACGCAGGAACAGCGCGCTGAGAATGAAGGCCAGGACCAGGAACGGCACCCAGATGAAGGCGGCGTTCTGTAACCACATGCCTTTCTTCACCACATTCTTGTAGGTCACGTCGGTGATCGCGCCGGCGGGGTTGCGCGTCACTTCCAGCTTGACGCCCTTGGTCGTCACCACTTCCGTGATCACGCCGTTGGCATCCTTCTTCACCTCTTCCTTGATCTTCTTGACCGTGTCGTTCTCGTGCAGGACGACATCCTTGAGTTGGCCGCTCTCATCCCTGACCACCTCGATCACGGCAGCCAGTTCCGGCTTTTTCACGATCACATCGGTGACGACCTTGGTCTCCTTGTCCTTGACGACCTCGATCGCACCCTTGACCGCCTCGCCCTTGGTAAAGACCAGCGGGCCGCCGGCAATCGAGCCGATGGCGACAAAACCGATGATCCAGGGCGCCACGAACTGCACGATGGAGACGCCGAAGTTGCCCAGGCCCGCCTGGATGCCCATGGCCAGACCCTGCAAGCGCTTCGGGAAGAAGATGCTGGTGGAAGGCATGAAGGAGGAGAAATCACCGCCGCCCATGCCGCACAGGAAGCCGATGATCATGAACGTGGTCCAGGTCGTGTTCAGATCCTGGACCGCGTAGCCCAGCCAGATCATGGGCACGATCTTGATGATGGTGGAGATGCTCACCACCGGCCTCGTCCCCAGCACCGGGATGAAGTTGGAGTGGATCAAGCGCAGGATGCCCGACGCCAGTCCCGGTATCGCCGCCAGCCAGAACAGTTCCATGGTGGTGAACTTGAAGCCGATGGCGGGCATGCGCACCACCACCGCGCTCATCACGAACCAGGTCGCAAAGGAGAAGATCAGGGAGAAGGTGGTGATGGCGCAGGTTCGCCAGGCGATGGCGCTGCCCGTTTCCTTCCAGAACTGCGGGTTTTCGGGTTCCCAGCGGGGCAGACGTGACATATCCCGGTACTCCTTAGACGTTGGTGGGTTTGATGCAGGGCCAGTAGCCTGGATGGAGCAAAGCGGAATCCAGGATGGGGCGGGCAAGGGCGGCGTCCCCCGGATTGCGCTGCGCTGCATCCGGGCTGCGGGCTGAGGGGATTCCCATGGCGCTCATTCCATGTCGTCCGCAGCGATGGCGGGCTTGCCGAGGTGATCCAGCTTGCGAACCTCGGTCGTGTACATCCAGATCAGAGAGACCCAGACCACGCCGTACATGAGCATGAAGGCGGAGGAGCGGACGCCCGTGAGGTCCACCAGGGCGCCGAACATGATGGGCAGGAGGAAGCCGCCCAGGCCGCCGATCAGGCCGACGATGCCGCTGATGACGCCGATGTTGTGCGGGTACTCATCCGAGATGTACTTGAACACCGAGGCCTTGCCGAAGGCGAAGGCGACGCCCACGGTGAACAGCAGGGCGGTGAAGATCTCGGGCGAGAGATAGATGTGATAGGTCTGGGGTCCGCTCACGGTCTGCACGGTGAACGCGGTCTGGGGATAGGACATGATGAACAGGCACACCCAGGACACCCACAGCACCCACCAGGTCACCCGATGCGCGCCCCACTTGTCCGACATCCAGCCCCCCACGGCGCGCAGCACCCCGCCCGGCAGGGAGAAACAGGCCGCCAGCAGGGCCGCGGTCTTGAGGTCGAAGCCGTATTCGGAGACGTAGTACTTGGTCATCCAAAGCGACAGGCCCACATAACCGCCGAACACGATGGAGTAGTACTGGCAGTACTTCCACACCACGGGGTCTTTGAGGGCCTGGAGCTGTTCCGCCACGGTGACATGGGCCGGCACCTTGTGGGCGGGGTCGTCGTAGGTGAACAGCCAGAACAGGATCGCGGTCACCAGCATGGCGGCGGCGTAGACCTGGGGCACCATGGTCCAGCCGTAGGCGAGGACGATGGCCGGGGCCACCAGCTTGGTCACCGCCGCCCCCGAGTTGCCCGCCCCGAACACGCCCATGGCCATGCCCTGACGCGACTTCTCATACCAGCGGGCACAGTAGGCGATGCCCACCGAGAAGGAACCGCCGGCCAGACCCACGAACAGACCGATGGTGAGGAAGTGCCAGTACTCGGTGGCGAACTCCATCAGCCAGATGGGGCCCACCGTGGCCAGCATCAGCACAAAGAACACGATGCGTCCGCCGAACTTGTCGGTCCACATGCCCAGGGGCAGGCGGATCAGGGAGCCGGTCAGCACCGGAGTGGCGATGAGCAGGCCGAACTGGGTCTCGTTGAGGTCCAGGGTCTTCTTGATCGGGATGCCGATCACCGCAAACATCATCCACACGGCGAAGCACACCGTGAAGGCCAGCGTGCTCATGATGAGCACCGAAAGCTGCTGCTGCGAACGTGACGTCATGCTGTCCCCCGATTCAGAAAAAGCCGCGATAAGCGACGCGACGGGCCGCAGTCTCCGCCCGAAAAAAACCGCGAAAAAGAGGGGGGAAATGCCTGAATCGGGCGCGGTCTACCACCTAATAGGTATGGGGATAGGCCGATAACCCATTGTTTTACATTGGCAAATTACGCAAGCCCGGATGCTCGCCACATCTCCATGACACATCAGGGGTATTTCCACCCCCTGCCCCCGGGAATAAAAGGGATAGCGGCGCCCCCGGCTCGAAAAAACGCCCGGTCGGCCCGGCAAACGACTTGAGAACCGTCCGGACCAGGAAAGGAATCCATGCCCCGCAAACGCCCCGGCCTCTGGCACAACCTGCAACGCTCCCTGCTCCTGCGCATGGGCGGGGCGATTGCCGCCATCGCCCTGCTGGCGGTGCTGGGCATGGCGGTGTCCGGGCTGGTGGCGGAATCCACGCAGGGCAGCGGCGAGGCCATCAACAAGGCGGGCAGCCTGCGCATGCAGAGCTGGCACATGACCAGCCTCTACCTGGCCGCCTCCGGACAGACGGGAGACCGGGAACGGGCGGCCATGAGCACGGCGATACGCGCCTTCGACGCCACCCTGGAAAGCGAAGCCATCCACGCCATGCTGCCCCGCTTCGGCGACAACACCCTGGCCTCCACCTGGCGCCAGACGCACCAGGTCTGGCGGGCCTCCGTGCGGCCCCGCTTTCTCGCCTTCGCCGCCGGCGGCAGCCCGGCGCAGGCCCCCGCCGCCCGCACCGCCCTGCTGGAGGAGATGACCCGCTTCGTCGCCACCATCAACACCCTGGTGCAGCAGATGGAGCAGACCACCGAGGCCAAGATCCTGGTCATGCGTCTGGTGCTGGGGGTGGCCCTGGTGCTCACCGTGGTGGTGGTGATGCTCACCATCCATCTGATCCACTTTCGCTTCGTGCAGCCGCTCAAAAAGCTGCTGGCCCTGGCCACCAGCGTGGGCCAGGGCGACCTCTCGGTGCGCACCGACCACACCGGAGAAGACGAACTGGGCCAGCTCGGGCGCGCCTTCAATCTCATGGGGGCGGACCTTTCCAAGCTCTACGCCGACCTGGAAGACCGTGTGCAGCAAAAGACCGCCGAACTCACCCGCAGCAACCAGTCGCTGGAACTGCTCTACCACTCCATCGCCCGCCTGCACGGCGCGCCCCCCGGCAAGGAGGTCTACCTCGCCCTGCTGCGGGACATCGAGCAGGTGCTGCAACTGGGCCACGGCCTGATCTGCCTCGGGGAGCACGGCGGCAGCACCGGGGTGGCGGTGGCCAGCACCATGGAGGCCGGAGATTCCAACCCCTGCGAACAGGCCGAGTGCCTCTGGTGCCACGGCTCGGACCAGACCCGCACCAGCCTCCATACCGGCTTCCAGCGCCGCCTCACCCTGCCCCTGGCGGATGCCGGGCGCCAGTACGGCGTGCTGATCCTGGAAGTTCCCGAAGGCCGCCAACTGGAATCGTGGCAGGTGCAACTGCTGGAGGCCCTGTCGCGCCACATCGGCGTGGCCATCGGCGCGGAGCGCCGCATCGAGCAGAACCGGCGCGTCTCCCTGCTGGAAGAGCGGGCCGTGATCGCGCGCGAGTTGCACGACTCCCTGGCCCAGTCACTGGCCTACATGCGCATCCAGGTCAGTCGCCTGCAAACCATGGTGCGTGCGCCGGACCTGCGCGCCGAGGCGGAACAGGCCCTGGCCGACCTGCGCGAAGGCATGAGCAGCGCCTACCGGCAGTTGCGGGAGCTGCTCACCACCTTCCGCCTCAAGATGGAAGGCCAGGATCTGACCAGCGCCCTGCATCAGACCGTAGCGGAATTCGCCGAGCGGGGCGGGCTGGAGGTGCGCCTGGACCTGGCTCTGGAAGGATGCCTCCTCAGCCCCAACGAAGAGATTCACATCCTGCATGTGGTGCGCGAAGCCCTCTCCAACGTACTCAACCACGCCCGCGCCAGCCGCGCCGAGGTGCGTCTGGCCTGTCTGGCGGCGGGCGAGGTGGAAGTGACGGTGGAGGATGACGGCGGCGGCATCGTCAAATCTCCCGATGTGCATCACTACGGCATGACCATCATGGAAGAACGCGCCCGCACCCTGGCGGGCGCGGTTCGCTTCGACCCCCGCCCCGAAGGGGGCACCCGCGTCACCCTGCGCTTCCGTCCCGCCAGCCGCCGGAACGGCCCCGCACAACCCCTGCGCCGATTGGAGAACTCATGACGACTCCGCAACGACTCCTGGTCATCGACGACCATCCCCTGTTCCGCAAGGCCGTGCTGCAACTGGTGCACATGACCGGCGACTTCGAAGTGGTGGGCGAGGCCTCCTCCGGCCCCGAGGGCCTGGAACTGGCGCGCGCCCTGCAACCGGACATGATCCTGCTCGACCTCAACATGAAGGAGATGAACGGCATCGAAGTGCTCAAGGTGATCAAGGGCTGGGGGCTGGACGTGCGCGTGGTGATGCTCACCGTGTCCGACGAGACCGGCGACCTGGTGGCCGCCCTGCGCGCCGGGGCCGACGGCTATCTGCTGAAGGAGATGGAACCGGAAGACCTGCTCGCCAAGCTCAAGGAGGCCGCCGCCGGCCAGGTCACCCTGACCGAGCGCCTCACCCGCCTGCTGGCCCACTCCCTGCGCGAAGACACCCTGCCCAGAGACCCCAAGCAGGCCGGCCTGACCGAGCAGGAGGCCCGCATCCTCGACCTCATCGCCCAGGGCAAGAGCAACAAGCTGATCGCGCGCGAACTCAACATCTCCGACGGCACGGTAAAGGTCCACGTCAAACACCTGCTGCGCAAGCTCAACCTGCGCTCCAGAGTGGAGGCGGCGGTATGGGCGGTAGAGAAAAAGCGGGGATAGCCGCACCCCCCGTAGGTGCGAATTCATTCGCACAACCACCCCCCCGCGCGCGAATGAATTCGCACCTACGGCGGAGGTTGGATCAATCGTCCGGCAACAGCGTGACCGAGGCCTCTCCGCTGGCCCGGTCGATGTCGAAGCGCACCACGCAGTACTCATTGACCTCATCCACCGGGGTGGGGTCGTCGGCGCAACTGCACCCGGCGAGGACGCCCGTGTAGAACAGCCCGACCTTGACCATCAGGGCGTCCGGCGCTTCCGTCACGCGCAGGATCATGGCCGTGCAGCGGCCCGTGGCATGGCTGGATTGGGCAAGCCCTTGCTGCAGGGGAAGCAGGTCAGGCGCAAGGGCCTCGATCTCCCGCTTGAGGACATCCTGAAACGCGGCGGAAGGCCAAAAGGCCAGGGCTTGCGGAAAGCGGATCACGCTCACTTCGCCCGGTACAACCAGAAACCGAAACCGATGCCGAACCAGAACAGGGCGGTCAGGGCCGGCATGCCGGAGCACTTGAAGCCCAATAGCGGCAGCGCCGCCGCAGCGAGGAAAAGCAACGCGCGCACCCCGCCCCAGCGATTGAGTTGCCGCCGTCCCTGCGCATGGGTGGCCGCCTGGGCGGGGTTCAGCCAGACCGGCGCCAGCACCCCCGCCGCCCCGGTCACCAACGGCATCAGGAACGCGGGGAGGAACAGGGTCAGAGGGCCGGCGGCATCCGCGCCGGACAGCAGGCCGAGGATGGCCGCGATCAGCCCCAGGGTCGCCGCCAGCAACACCGGCTCCGCACCGTGCCAGGCCAGGAGCGACCTCCGATGCAGACGCCACCAGGCCCGCAGCATGCGTCCCAGCACCCAGCCCCAAAGGAGCGCGCCCAACCAGGTCAGCGCCGGCCAGGCGGCCTGCCCCAGGGCGATGGCCAGACTGCCTGCCGCCGCCCACTTGAGATCGGTGCGCAGGCGCACACCGGCCTGGGGGTCCGCCTGGCCCGCCGCCGTGGGCATCAGCACCTGAAGGGTGCCCACCGCGGTGAGGGCGACGAATCCGTACAGATTGAGATGGAGATGGAAGCTGCGCAGGGCGGCATGCCACGCCGGAAAAAGGGGAATCATCAGCGCGGCGACGAGGGCCAGGCCCAGGCAGGCCATGGCGGCGACATACCAGTAGAGGCCGGGATGGGGCCGCCCCAGGGTGATGCGCGCCTGCCAGAGCATCCAGGCCAGCATCAGCACCGCCCCGGCCAGGGCCAACAGCGCCGCCGCCGTGATCCAGACAAAGTCCGCAAGACCGGCGAAGGCGCTGACCGCAAGCGCCCCCGCCGCCAACATGAGCCACGGCAGCCGCGCCAGCCAGCGCCCGACCCCGCGGGTGCGGCACAACACCGGCACGAAATGCTGCATGGCGGCGGTAATCAGGGTCATCACCCCCAGCGCCAGCGCCACATGCGCCCATAGCGCCGGTGCGGCAGCGAAGACGCGAGGCAGGGCCTGCCCGGCCAGCAAGGCGATGAGGGTGGCGACAACCAGGGCGATCAGCATGGTGCGGGGTGACTCCAAGAGACGGTGGAAGGGAGCGATTCTCCAGTCGCGCAGGGCATCCCCTCCGCCTCCCCACCGCCCCAGTCACGAGGTAACCAGCCGCGTTCCACATAACGGTGAAAACTGGAATGGGGCCAGTCGGCCACCCGTTGCGCCCAGCCGTGTTTGACCGGGTTCCAGTGGATGTAGTCCGCGTGGCGGGCAGGGTCGGCATCGTTGCGGAGTTGGTGTTCCCAGAACCGGCGTTGCCAGACGCCCCGTTCGCCGCGTTGCAGGCGGCTGGCGGAGCGGCGTTCATCGGGCGGCAGGGCGCGGGAGAAACCGGCCTTGATCAACCCCCAGCGCATGGAGAAATCCGCATCCCCTGGCGGCAGCGTCCAGATGCAATGCAGGTGTTCCGGCAGGATGACGATGGCGTCGATGACGAACGGATGCCGCGCCCGCACCGCCGCAAACACCGCCCGCAACAAATCCACCCGATCCACCAACAACGTATTGCCCTGGCGTTGCGCCAGATTGACGGTGAAAAACCAGGAAGCGCCCGGGGTGCGGGATCGACGGTAAGCGGTCATTCGGAGCGGATGCGTTGGGTGAGTTGAACGCGTGGGGCGTGGGTGCGTGGGTGCGTAGGATGTGGTGAGCGCAGCGAACCGCATCAACCAAGGCCAGCAGCAGGGGGGGCGGTCAGGTAGGTGGGCGATGCGGTTCGCTGCGCTCACCACATCCTACGCGGCTGGGGCATGAAGCGGGAGCGGAAGTCGCCGGACTACACCACGAACTGGGATCAGCTCCCCAGGGTGTCCTGACCGACGCACAAGGTTGATGATCATCAAGGTCGCCGCCCGGTGCGCACTCAACACTCGCGCCCCGTTCCCGACGCCTGCGCCATGCCCTCCCTCTGGTCCACCCTCACCGCCGCTCCTCACCGTGTGATGTTTCTGCCCGGCGCACTGCAAACCGTGGCCGTCATGCTGTGGTGGATGCTGGATCTGACGTTGCGCCAGGCCGGGGAGGCGCCCGTGCCCGGCCCCATCCT
The DNA here is from genome assembly GCA_016219425.1 of Betaproteobacteria bacterium. Lineage (GTDB taxonomy): Bacteria > Pseudomonadota > Gammaproteobacteria > Burkholderiales > Thiobacillaceae > PFJX01. The sequence continues at coordinate 96,142 of JACRNB010000011.1, forward strand.
GCATGCCTGGTGGATGCTGTTCGGTGTGTTTCCCTTCTTTATCTTCGGTTTTCTGTTCACCGCCGCCCCCAACTGGCTCAACGGCCCGGCCATTGCGCGCCCCGTCTATGGCGCGAGCGCCCTGTTGATGACTCTGGGGGTGGCGCTGGTGCATGCCTCGCTGGCGCTGCCGACCCTGCTCGCACCGGGGCTGGCGCTGCACCTGGCGGGCTGGATCACGGCCCTGGCGGGGCTGCTGCACACCCTCCGGGCCGCGCCCGCCCAGGACAAGCTCCACGCCGCCCTGGCCGTGGCGGCGGCGGGTCTGGGCGGTCTGGGCGCCGCCGCCTTCCTGGTCTGGACCGTGGCGGGATGGCCCAACGCCCTGCCCCTGGCGTTACGGCTGGGGGTCTGGGGCTTTCTCGCCCCCGTCTTTCTGGTGGTGTGCCACCGCATGATTCCCTGGTTCACCAGCCGGGTGGTGAACAACTATGTGCTGATTCGGCCCTACGCCCCGCTCTGGGCGCTGCTCGCCGCCTGTCTGGCCCATGCCCTGCTGGAGCCCTGGCGCGCGCTGACCTGGCTGGCCGATCTGCCCCTGGCAGGCATCGTGTTCTGGTTTGCCGCACGCTGGGGGGTGGCGCGCGGGGTGCGCCAGGCGCCCCTGCTGGCCATGCTGTTCATCGCCTTTCTCTGGGCCGGCGCGGCCTTCGCCCTGTACGCCGCGGACAGCCTTGCCGCCCTGGCTGGATGGACCTGGAACGCGGGCCGTGCGCCGGTGCATGCCCTGGGCATCGGTTTCTTCGCCACCATGCTGGTGGCCATGGCTTCGCGCGTCAGTCTCGGCCACTCGGGCCGCAAGCTGGAGGCGGACACGCTGACTCAGGCGCTGTTCTGGCTGGTGCAGGCGGTGGCGCTGATCCGCATGACGCCGGAACTGACGGGCGTTCAATCCGAAGGGTGGAACCTGGCGGCGGGCGGGCTCTGGCTGCTGGGGTTCGGCCTGTGGGCCGGACGCTATGCGCCGATGTACTGGCGCGCGCGGGTGGATGGCAAGACGGGGTAGATGGATGGAGCCCGGCAGGGCCGGGCGCCGGGTTCAGACCAGGCCGAACAGGTACAGCGCGCCGAAGTGGAACACGATGAAGATCGCCACGCCGACGGCCACGGCCAGGTTTTCGCTGCTTTGGTAGATGCTCTGGAAACTCATGGAAACGACTCCTGAAGGGTTGAAAAAACTTGAGTTGGTTGCTGCGGTATTTTGCCGATCCAGCGACCAGGGGCCTTGATGGTTATCAACCAGGCAAACGCAGTTGACGGACAAATTCATGACGATTCAATGCGTTACGAGTTGTCCGTAGGTGCGAATTCATTCGCACAGAAGTTATTGGTTGTGCGAATGAATTCGCACCTACACGCATTTCAACTGCGTTTTCCAGGATCAATGGCTGGTGCCTTCCGACAGACGGGTCTTGTTCCACACGTTGTATTTGCCCACCGGACGCTTCATGGGCAGACGTTTGATCTCTTTCAGGGTCTTGGCGTCGTAGACGATGAGGGCGCCGTCCATCTCCCAGATCGAGACCAGGGCGAACTTGCCGTAGCGGTCGAATTCGACATGGGTGGCGGTCTGGCCTGGGATGGGCTTGAGGTTGGCGACGATCTCCAGGCTTTGCTTGTCGATGACGTGCATGACATCGCGGTTCTTGCCGAAGAACACGTCGGCCCAGGCATACGGGCTGGCTTCGTGGCTGCGCAGGAAGAAGCCGGGGCCCTGGGTGGGAAGGGTCTTCACGGTCTTCCACGTCTTCATGTCGATCACCGAGATCAGCCCGTCCTTGAGGTTGGGTGAGGCCATGACGCGACGGGTCTTGCCTTCCGCGTCCTTCCAGTCCCAGGTGATGCCGGAGCCCAGGTGCGGCATGCCGGCCAGGTCCAGATCGGCGATCTTGCGTCCGGCTGAGAGGTGGATGACCTGGCCTTTGGGTTGGTCGCGCGATGCGCCCAGGAGGTAGTCGTAGTTCTGGTCGAAGAAGAAGTCGTCGAGATAGTCGCCCAGCACGATCTGACGCACCGGCAGCGGGCCGGGCTCGGGGATGGCCTCCTTGAACTGGTGGTCGTGCACCAGGCCCTTGTAGACCGGACGCCCGTCATAGGGAATTTCCCACACCTCGGGGATGTCCTTCAGCGCGGCGATGAAGCTGTGACGCGGGCGCGCGTCGTAGACGGCGGAGACGCGCGAGCTTTTCCCGTTGGCGGCCACCACCGGGATGATCTTCACCAGGGACAGATCCTTGCCGTCCAGCGCCACCAGGGTATGCGGCAGGTAGTTGGCGGCCATGACGTATTGGCCGTCGGAGGACACCGCCACGTTGCGGGTGTTGATGCCGACGCGGGTCTCCGCCACCACCTTCAGGTTCCACAGGTCGAACTTGGTGATCCAGCCGTCGCGGCTGGCCCAGTAGACGAAACGTCCGTCCGGGGTGAACTTGGGGCCGCCGTGCAGGGCGTAGCGGGTGGGGAAGCGGGTGATGGGCTCCATCACGTCGCCGTCGAGCACGGTGATGTGGTGGTCGCCGTGCTCCACCACCAGGGTGAGGTTGGTCGGGTCGGCCTTGAACACCGGCCTGGCCGGCAGGTTGACGGCGTCCGCATGCACGATATGGGAGGCCTTGATGTCGTCCGCGTCCCATTTCGGCGGCAATTTCGGCGGCGAGTAGATCCACGCCGCCAGGGCCTGGATCTCTTCCGGGTTCAGGAGCGCCTTGAACCCCGGCATCTGCGTCGCCGGCAGGCCCTCGGCGATGGCCTTCGCCGCCTCCGGCTTCTTCAGGCGCGCCAGTGATTCCGGCAGCAGCGTCGGCCCCATGCCGCCCAGACGGTTGGGGGCGTGGCAGGAGAGGCAGTGGGTTTCGTAGAGCTTTTCCGGGTCCGGGGCGGCGTGGGCCAGACCTGCCCAGGCAACCAAGATGAGGGGGGCGAGGGGTTTCATGGTGTACATCCTTGGGAGACGGTCGTCAGGCTGTAGCGCAGGCGCCCTCGCCTGCATGCGGGCTGCAAGCCCGCCTGGCGGCGGGCCGTGCAGGCGAGGGCGCCTGCGCTACGGAGAGGTTCAAGGCGCGGCGATCTCATCGTCGCTGAGGTAGCAGCCCGGGTCTTCCGCCCAGAAGTTGCCCGTGGCTGCCCAGGCGCGCACGCGGGTATTGCCGTTGCACAGGGCGCGGTGCGCGCATGCGGCGCAGCGGCCCTGCACCGGGCGCGGTGCGCTCTTCAGGCCCGCCATCAGGGGGTCGGAGGTGTCCATCCAGATCGCCGAGAACGCCCGTTCGCGCACGTTGCCCAGCGGGTAGTTCCACCACATGGTGTCGGGGTGGACCACGCCCAGGTTGTCGATGTTGGCGACATTCACGCCGGAGGCGTTGCCGCCCCATTGCAGGAGTTTCCGGTGCAGGGCTGCGGTGCGATCCGGGAAGCGTCGCCGCGCCCAGTCCAGCAGGTAGACGCCGTCGGCGTCGTTGTTGCCGGTGACGTATTCCCTGGGCCGCCCTGCCTGCACCTGGTTCCAGCAGCGTTCAAACAGCAGGTCGAGCGCGGCGCGGGTGGTGCGGAAATGGGCGTCGTCCTTGCGGTTCTTGTTGCCGCGCCCGGCGTAGTTGAGGTGCGACAGGTAGAACTTGTCGATGCGCTCGGTCTCCATCAGGTCGAGCAGGGCGGGGAGGTCGTGGGCGTTGTCCTGGGTCAGGGTATAGCGGATGCCGACCTTGGCCCCGGCGTCACGGCACCGGCGCACGCCGTTCAGGGCGGCGGCGTAGGCGCCTTGCTTGCGCCGGAAGCGGTCGTGGGTTTCCGACAACCCGTCCAGGCTGATGCCGACGTAGTCGAAGCCGGTGGCGGCAATGGCGGCGACATTGGCCTCGTTCACCAGGGTGCCGTTGCTGGACAGGCCGACGTAGAAGCCCATTTCCTTGGCGCGGCGGGCGATGTCGAAGAGGTCCGGGCGCAGCAGCGGTTCGCCGCCGGAGAGGATCAGCACCGGTACGCGGAATTGTTTGAGGTCGTCCATCACCCGGAACACCTCGGCGGTGGAAAGCTCGCCGCTGAAATCCTTGTCCGCCGAGATCGAGTAGCAGTGCTTGCAGGTCAGGTTGCAGCGCCGTACCAGGTTCCAGATCACTACCGGGCCGGGCGGCCTGCGTTCAGGTTGCAGCGGCGTGGGCTGCGCGAGTTCCTGCATGAACCGGGTGACGCGGAACATGGGCCTGTCTCCCTATGCCGGACGAGCCGGAGCCAAAGAGGTAGCCCGGATGGAGCGCAGCGGAATCCGGGGAATTTCGCGGTGTGATCCCGGATTCCGCTGCGCTCCATCCGGGCTACGAATCTGGGTGACGCGGAACATGGGCCTGTCTCCCTACTCGACGATGCGCAGGCCGGTCTTCTTGAGCAGACGGCTGCTGTAGAGGATGTCGGCGCGGCGGCAGGCGTCGCCCAGCATGGCGGCGATGGCGTCGGCGTAGGCCTGCGCCTGCTCGTGGCTGCGGGCGTGCACCATGGCGAACAGGTTGTACGGCCACAGGGGAAGTTGGCGCGGACGGCGGTAGCAGTGCGAGACAAAGGCCAGCCGGCCAACGCGCTCGCCCAGCGCATCGACCTGATCGTCGTCCACATCCCACACCGTCATGCCGTTGGCGCGATAGCCCAGCGCATAGTGGTTGGGCACCACGCCGATGCGGCGGATGACGCCGCTCTCCAGCATGGCGTTCATGCGCGCCATGACCTCCGCTGGCGTCAGCCCGAGCGACTCCGCGAGGGCGTGATAGGGGCGAGGCGTGAGCGGCAGGCCGCTCTGGGTGGCGGCAACGAGGGCCAGGTCGAGGTCATCCATGCGCACCGTCCTCAGGCCTCCAGCTTCAATTCCACAAAGAACTCGCGTTCCTTGGGAAAGCGGTAGACCGGGTAGCCGCTTACCGATTCGATGTAGTCAAAGACGGCTTCGACCTTGTCCGGGCTTTCCGCCGCGCCCACGAACCACAGGTTCAGTGCGTGCTCACGCCGGTAGTTGTGGGCGATCTCGGGTTGCGCGCTGACGAAGGCGGCAATCCGCTCGAAATCCGACTTGGGGAGCGACATCGCCGCCAGGACGTTGATGCCGCCCATGCGGTCGGCGTTGAACAGCGGGCCGAAACGAGTCAGCACGCCGGTCTGGAGCAGCGTTTCGATGCGGGCGATGAGCGTCGCTTCCGCCACGCCCAAGGTCTCGGCGGCGGCCTGAAACGGGCGCTCGCTGAGGGGAAAGCCGCCCTGGAGGGCGTTGATGAGCCGGCGGTCCAACTCGCTCAGTTCCACCGCAGGCATGGCGGCATCGCCCGCCGCGAAGGAGGGATGAACTTTCTTCATGCCGCCTTCGCCAGGCTGGAGTAGCGCGCGCCGCACTGCTTGAAGCGGCGGCGCGAGAACAGCGGCTGACAGGCCAGGGGGCCGTGCTCCCGGCCCAGCTCGTCCTGCATGCGCGCCACCTCCGCCAGCACCGCCTGGCGATCCTGCCCGTGCACCATCGAGAACAGGTTGTAGCGCCAGTCCGGCAGACGGCGCGGGCGGCGGTAACACAGGGTGACGGCGCGCTGGCCCGCCAGGAAGCGTCCAACCACCGCGACCGCGTCGTCGGGTACGTCCCACACCACCATGGCGTTGGCGGCGTAGCCCAGTTCGCGGTGGCGCACCACGATGCCGAAACGGCGGATCACGCCCAGATCGAGCAGACGCGCGAGGCGGGCGAGGACGGCCTCTTCGCTCACGCCCAGCGTGGCGGCGAGCGCGGCGTAGGGGCGTGGGGTGAGCGTGAGGCCGCCTTCCAGCGCGGCGGCCAGGGCGTAGTCGGCGGATTCGAGCGGGGGCGGGGTTTCCTGTACGCGGCGGAGGGGGTCGAAGTGGGGACGGGCCGCCGGTTTTTCGCGGCCACTGCCCAGGTCAAATCCGAGGTCGATGTGGAAGTCTTCCTGCATGGGCAGGTCGAGCACCGGGCCGCCCGCCGCGCGCCCGATCTCCGCCAGTACCTGGGCCACCCGTTCAGGGCTGGGCGCGGTGGCGACGAACCAGAGGTTGAAGGCGTGTTCGCGCTCGTAGTTGTGATTGACCTCGGGGTAGGCGCTGATGATCCGCGCCAGGTCGTCGATGCGGCCTGCCGGCGCCGATACGGCGGCCAGGGTGCTCCAGCCCAGCGTGTGGGGACGGAATACCGCGCCGATGCGGGAGACCGCGCCCTCCGCCGCCAGCGCCCCCAGGCGGGCGATGACCTCCGCCTCGGAGCGCCCCAGGCGGTGCGCCAGTTCCGCGTAGGGCCGCGGACTCAGAGGAAAGCCGCGCTGCCAGTCGTTGAGCAGGCGGAAGTCGGAGTGATTTCGGATCTCGGATTTCGGATTTCGGATCTCGGATTTCGGATCTCGGATTTCGTGCGTATCAGTCATGGAGAGCGTCATGGTGGTCCTATCCGAAATCCGAAATCCGAAATCCGAAATCCGAAATCGTCATAGCCCGAAGCGGTGCGCGCGCGCCGAGAAGAAGATGCCGCTGGGGGCCTGCGCCGGGATCTCGCCGATCTTCGCGAAGCTGGCGGCGTCGTGAATCTGGATGCGGTTTTCGTCGCGCACCGAGAGCCAGACGTGCTCGCCGCGCGGGGTGAATTCCATGTGCAGCACGGCCTTGCCGGGTTTCATGGTGTGCACGATCTGGCGGCTTTCCACGTCGATCACCTGCACCGTGTCGTAGTGGGGGAAGGCGAAGTTGACCCAGAGTCGGCGTCCGGTCGGGTCGGCCATCACGAATACCGGCTGGCCGGCGACGGGGATCGTTCCGACCTTCTGCCAGGTGGCGATGTCCACCAGCACCACCTCATGCCGCCCCACGCCGGGGATGAAGGCGAGGTTGCCGGCCACCGCCCAGGTCTCCAGGTGCGGCATCTTGTAGACCGGGAGCTTTTGGTCGCCACGGCCATAGTCCGGCAGCGCGCGTTTGACGCCGCGCTCGGGATGCCAGAGGTCGAGCACGGCGATCCCGTCCTCGCCGAACAGGCCGGCCACGTACCAGCGGCCTTCGCCGGTGACGAGGGCGTCGTAAGGTTCCTTGCCGATGCCGGGGTAGCGTGTGACCTTGGGGGTTTTCGGGTCCGCCGAGAGATCTGCAAGCCAGATCTCGCCCGCCTCGAACAGGCTGAAGGCGAAGCGGTTGCCGGTGCTGTCTTCCAGCCCGACCACCTTGGAGAGCGCGCCGGTGACCTCGGAGCGGGCGGGAATCTCGCTGAGCAGCGCCAGCGTCTCGCTGTCGAAGAACTTCACCCCGCCGGGGGTGTAGTTGGCGGCGGCGATGATGCGTCCGTCCTGCGAGATCGCGCCGCCGATGCTGTTGCCGGACTGGATCACGCGTTTGACGATCTTGCCGGTGAGCAGGTCGATCTTGGTGAGGCCGCCGTCGCGGCCAAAGACGTAGGCGTAGCGCGCATCGCGCGAGAACACGGTGGAGGCGTGCGAGAGGTCGCCCAGACCCTCAACCCGTTGCAACGCGGTCTTTTGGGTGGTGTCGAGCAGTTGCACACTGCCGCTGGCGCGTTCGATCACCAGGCCCAGGTCGCCGGTGCCGCGCAGGTCTTGCGCGAAGGACGGGAGGGCAAGCGCCGCCAAGGCCAGCAGAACGGTAGGTCGGGTTAGCGGTTTTATCGCGTAACCCGACGGGGTCGCGGACGATGTCGGGTTACGGCGCGAAAAGATGCGCCTCTCAAGTCGTTCGCCGGGCCGCCCCAAGAACGACTTGGCCCCCACGGGGGGCGGCTCGGACGTTTTTCCCGAGCCGGGGGCGCTGCTAACCCGACCTACGATGCGTTCGGGCTTCATCGCGGAAATCCTTGTAGTAAGGCGTTGACGATCCAGACGGCGTCCGGCTCCGACAGGTGCGGCGTCCAGCCGGGCATGGCCGTGCCGGTGCGGCCATAGAGGATGGCAGCCTCCAGGGCCTCGCGCGGTTTGCCCGCGAGGGCGGCGGCGGTGAGCGGCGAGCCCAGCCCGCCGGTGAGGTGCAGGCCGTGGCAAAAACCGCATTCCTGGCGCACGAAGCGCGTGAGTTCCTGTTGCCGCAAGGCGCTCGGGGGGGCGCCCAGGGCGGGGTGCGCGCAGGGCAGGAGCAACAGGGTCGTCAGCCAGGAATGAGGTTTCATGGGGTTGCCCGAACCGCAACAGCGAGCCGTCGCGATTCGGGTCAGGTCAGATCAATAGACGTCGTACTGGGTGTTGTGGACGTTGAACTTGCCGGTGGGCGTGATCAGGCGCTTGTCCTTGATCACGGTCTTCAGCTTGCGGGTCTTGTCGTCCATGACCACCAGGGCGGACTCGCCGTTCTTCGGGCCCCAGACCGAGAACCACACCTCGTCACCCTTGGCGTTGTATTCCGGGTGGGTGGTGCGACCTTCGGTAATGCCGGCCAGTTTGGCGAGGTTGATGACCTGGGCGGGCTTGTCCAGGTGCTTCAGATCCCACACCGAGACGGATTGGCGCACTTCGGCATCCGGGTTCAGCGCCGCGTCCGCCCACAGGTTCCTGGACTTCGGATGCGTCTTCACGAACAGGGAGCCGGAGCCGTGGTTCTTGAGCGAACGCACCACCTTCCAGGCGTTGTCCTTGTGCTTGGCCGGGTCGGTGCCGATCACCGCCACGGTGTCGTCGCCCAGGTGGCCGGTGGCCCACACCGGGCCGTACTGGGTGTCGGACCAGTTGGCGCCGCGACCAGGGTGCGGCTTGGCGCCAACCTTGACGTTGGCGGCCAGCTTGCCTTCCTTGGTGTCCACCACGGATACGGTGTTGCGCATGTTGGCGGCGACCAGGAAGTAGCGCTTGGAGGAATCCCAACCGCCGTCATGCAGGAAGCGCTCGGCCTCGATTTCGGTGGTCTTCAGGTTCTTCATGTCGCTGTAGTCCACCAACAGCACCTTGCCGGTCTCCTTCACGTTGACCACGAACTCGGGCTTGATGTGCGAGGCGACGATGGAGGCGACGCGCGGTTCCGGGTGGTATTCCTGCTCGTCGTAGGTGTAGCCGCGGGTGGACATGATCTTGAGCGGCTTCAGGGTGAAACCGTCCATCAGTACATAGGCGGGCGGCCAGTAGGAGCCGGCAATGGCGATCTTGTCGTCGTAGCCCTTGTATTTGGAGGTGTCGATGGAGCGGGCGTCGGAGCCGGTGCGCAGGGTGGCCACGGTCTGCGGCGTTTCCATCCACAGGTCGATCAGGTTGATGAGTCCGTCGCGTCCGGTGGTGTAGAGGTAGCGCCCGGACTTGGAGATGCGCGAGATGTGCACCGCAAAGCCGGTCTTGATGAAGGCGACGATCTTCTTGGTGTCGCCGTCGATCAGGGCGACCTCGCCGGTGTCGCGCAGGGTGACGGAGAAGACGTTGTCGATGTTGATGTTGTTCATCTTCCTGGTGGGGCGCTTCTCCACCGGGATCAGCACCTTCCAGCTCGCCATCATCTCCTTCATGCCCCATTCGGGCGGGGTGGGCGGGGTCTGCTGGATGTAGCGCGACATCAACTCGACTTCCTTCTCGGTCAGCTCGTTGGAGGTGCCGAAACCGGGCATGCCGCCGGGGGTGCCGTAGCCGACGAAGACCTTCAGGTTTTCCGTGCCCAGCTTCTGCATGTCCTTCGGCAACAGCGCCTTGCCGGTGGCGCCCTTGCGCAGCACGCCGTGACAGCCGGCGCAACGGTCAAAGTAGATCTGCCGTCCGGAATCGAACTCCGCCTTGGTCATGGGGGGGGCCGTCGGGTCGGTGGACTGATACATCTCCACTCCGGACAGGGAGGAGCCGCCCCCTTGCAAGTAGGTGGTCGTCGCCGTGTTGGTCTCGCTCTTGCGATCCGCCGCCCAAACCATGGAAACCGCCAACGGCAAAACCGCGAGCGCCAAACCTTTCACTAACAGCTTCATTGCAGTGCCCTCCAAAACGTGGGGAAAAATCAAAAATGCGCCGGGGAGGACGATGCGCCCCCGCTTCCGGGGGGGGCTTTGACGTTTATCAACGGGCTACAGGCAAGCAGCCATGCGGGGTTGACCAAGATCAAACGATTTACTCGGGTATGTCTCCAACATGCGGGGCACTCAGCAGAGTGAGGAGATTGAAGTGCTCGAACCCGTCAAGCTGGCCAACTTTTTCACCGTCTTTTTCAGTGCGGCCTCGGTCATTCTGTTCGGCGCAACCTATGCCCTGCTGTTTGCCTGGTCGCGCATCCGCAACCGTCCGCGCCTGATGCCGCTGGCCTATGCCGCCTACTTGGGGCTGCTGGTGTCCGTCATCGTCCTGGCCTTCGCCGCCAACCTGTTCAACAACACGTTCTGGAGCGCCATCGTCCTGCTCATGCTGTTCGGGTATCTGCTGGCGCCGCACGCCATCTGGCATCTGTGCGTAGGCACGCATGCGCAGGAGCCGGGTGACGCGGCAACCGTTACGCCCGAGCCGGCAAGGATTCAGAACGCCGATCAAACCAGGGTTTGATGGGTAAACGATCGGCAAACCGATTTACGGCCCGTGACTACGGGCATCCAGTTTTTCAACCGCGGTAGGCAACAGGAGGTGTGACCATGTCTCAGACGCAGACGTTGTGGTGGGCGTCCGAATCCTTTTGGCGAAAGATGGCCATTTGGGTTACGGCAGGCTCGTTCGTAGTGCTGATTTTTCTGACTTTCGATACGGTGAAACAGATCACGGCGGGCGGTAAGCGCGTCCCCGCGTATTCGGTGATCAATCACCAGATCGACTACAAGTTCGATGAAAAACGGAACTTCCAAGTGCCGGTCATCGGCCCCGAGGAGCCCCTGTTCGGCAAGAAGCTCACCGAGGCGGAAGCCGAGGCCCTGGTCAGCCACGGCAAGCTCACCACTCAGGCGAAGAACTGCATGAACTGCCACACCCTGCTGGGCAACGGTTCCTACTACGCGCCGGACCTCACCAAGGCCTGGCTGGACCCGGCCTGGGGCAACAAGGACGTTCGTGAGCAGCAGATGGTGGAGTTCCTGATGAACCCGCAAGACCGCCTGCATAACGCACAGGGCCGCAGGATGCCCAACCTCAAGATCACCGAGGCCGAAGCGCGCGCCACCGTGGCCTTCCTGAAGTGGATGTCGTCCATCGACACCAACGGCTTCCCCGCCAACTTCACGCCGATTGACCAGTCCGCCGCTCCCGCTGCGGCGCCTGCGCCGGCGGCTGTCGAGCCCGCCGCCGCCCCGGCCCAACCATAAGGAGAGTCAACATGGCAGCTATAGGCATTTCCACCGGCGCCACCATGAACGGCGGTCAGAAACTGGCGATGAAGTATTTCACCGTCGCCATCGCCCTGTTCGGCGCACAAGTCCTGTTCGGCATGTTGGCCGGACTGCAATACCTGTATCCGGATTTCCTGTTCGGCATTCTGGATTTCTCCGTCAACCGCATGCTGCACATCAACGCGATGGTGGTTTGGCTGTTGTTCGGCTTCATCGGCTCGGTGTACTGGATGTTGGAGGACGAATCCGGCATCCCGGTGGTCGGCTTGGGCTTGGGTAATCTGATCTTCTGGATATTCACCCTGGCCGTGGTCGTCGTCGTCCTGGTGTATCTGTTGGTGCAGATCGGCCCCGGCGAGCAAAGCTCGATCTGGCTGATCAACGAGGGGCGCGAGTACATCGAGGCGCCGCGCTGGGCCGACATCGGCATCGTGGTCTGCGTGCTGGCGTTCTTCTACAACGTGGCCGGCACCTTCGCCAAAGGCAAGTTCACCAACATCGGCGGCGTGCTGGTGATGGACCTGATCGCCCTGGCGGGCCTGTATCTGGCCGGCATGTACTACACCCCCAACATCTCCATGGACCAACACTGGTGGTGGTGGGTGATTCACCTGTGGGTGGAAGCCACCTGGGAAGTGCTGGTGGGCTGTCTCATGGCCTACGGCCTGATCAAGACCATGGGCGTGCGCCGCAAGATCGTGGAAACCTGGCTCTACATCGAAGTCGCGCTGATGTTCGGCTCCGGCATCCTGGGTCTGGGCCACCACTACTTCTGGATCGGCACCCCCGAGTACTGGTTCACCATCGGCGGCTTCTTCTCCGCCCTGGAACCCGTGCCCCTGGTGGCCATGGTGGTGCATGCCGTGTTCGACGCCGGTCATCACAAGATGAAGAGCAGCAACAACCCGGCCCTGGCCTGGATCATTGCGCAAGCCTTCGGCAACTTCTTCGGCGCCGGCGTGTGGGGCTTCATGCACACCCTGCCGCAGATCAACCTGTACACCCACGGCACCCAGTGGACCGCTTCGCACGGCCACCTGGCCTTCTTCGGCGCCTACGCCACGATGGTCATCGCCTTCCTGTACATGGCCATCCAGAAATGGCGCGGCGATGTGTACATGAGCGGAAATCTGGTGGGCGCATGGAAGTGGAAGTGGGCGATCTTCCTGCTCCACGCCGGCATGATCATGATGGTCATGGCCCTGCTGATTTCCGGCTACGAGCAGTCGCAGATCGAGCGCGCCATCGGCGGTTCCACCTGGATGGCGTACTTTGAAGCCCAGGGCCACCGCTGGTTCGTGCAGGGCATGTTCTGGCGTCAGATCGGCGGCTGGGTGTTCACCGCCGGCTTCGTGCTCCTGGCCTGGGATCTCATGACCATCGGCAAGCGCGAAACCCGCCGGGCTGTGGCCGTGGTTGAGGAATCCGCCGCGACGGCCTGATCCAAGACCTTCCCGCTACACCCCCCTGCCCGCCGGTTCGCCGGCGGGCTTTTTTTCGCCCGCACCGGAACGATCAGGTTCCGCCCATCGCGACCACAAGCGACCGGGGATGCATTTCACGGCAGACATCGACGAGTAAAGGACGCCTGAAATGCAGAAGGCGCGTACCAAGACGCGCCTTCTGGTTTGGCGTCCCCTGTCAGAACGCCTGTCCCGAATGCCCGGCTTCCGGGCTCGGAGACTTACTTCTTCTTGCCGCCCTTCTTCTTGGCGCCGGCTGCCACCTTGTCCTTGAACGCCTTGCCGGCCTTGAAGGCGGGGGCGGTGGTGGCGGCAATCTTGATGGCTTCACCGGTCTTGGGGTTCTTGCCGTTACGGGCGGCGCGAGCGCGAGCCTCGAAGGTGCCAAAACCCAGAACAGCAACGCTTTCGCCCTTGGCGACGCTGTCGGTGATGGTTTCCAGCATGGCTTCAACGGCGCGTCCAGCAGCGGCCTTGGAGAGATCGGTCTTACCGGCTACGGCATCAATCAGTTCAGATTTGTTCATGGGGTGAGTCTCCTTGGTTGGTGTCACGGGGATGACGCCGGAAGGATAACCAAGAATGTAGTGAGCACAAGGGGTTTCAGGCGCTTTTTTGCCTGCGGAGTCGATATTTTTTGATCCGGGAGGCGAAAACGGGGGCGGCTCCGCCCCGGTCGGGCCGTCACTCCTTGTAGGGTTCCACTTTTTTCGCCCGCAGGCGGTAGCCGGAATCTCCCATGTCGGTGCGGGAACTGGCCAGTTCGATCACCCCGCTCACCCACACCGCATCCATCACGCCCTTGGTCTTCACCGGGCGCTCCGGCAGGACGTGGATGATCTGGTTGGCGGGCGGCGGCGGCACATGGATGCAGGCGCCGAAATAGGGGACCAGCAGAAACTCCTTCACCTCCTGCCGCCCCGATTCCAGCGGGACCATGAACCCCGCAATGCGGACGGGACGGCCCTGGATGGCGGGGTTGGCGGGGGCTTCGTTCCACATGCTGCGCAGCTTGGCCATGGCCTCCACCGCACGCGGGTCGGAGTCCTTGAGTTTGTCCAGTTTCAGATCCTTGATCGCCTGCATGGGATCCCAGCCTTTGGGCAGGAGGTCATCCCAGGTCACTTCCTTGTAGTGCGCGGGTTTGTCCGCCGCCGCAGCGGGCAGGCGCTCCCCGACCTTGTAGTCGGCGGCCCAGGCGGGGGTGCAGGACAGCAGCAAAAGCAGAAGTGTTTTCATGGCATGCCTCAATGCTCATGCATCAACGCGACGATGGCCAACACCCCCAGCGCCGCCAGTCCCAGTTGCAGCACCAGGTCCTGCGTCTTGCGATGCTTGTGCAGTTCCGGCACCAGGTCAGCCATGGCGATGTAGATGAAGCTGGCCGCCGACAGGCACAGCACATAGGGCACCGCGTCGCGCATGCCGTCCAGGGCGAAATAGCCCAGCACGCCCCCCACCACGGCGGCAAAGCCCGAGAACAGGTTGAGCAGCAAGGCGCGCCGGCGGGTATAGCCGGAATGCAGCAGGACCATGAAATCGCCTACTTCCTGGGGCACCTCATGCAGGATCACCGCCGCTGCGGTGGTCACGCCCAGGGCCGGGCTTTGCAGGAAGGCGGCGGCGATCATCACCCCGTCCACGAAGTTGTGCAGGGTATCCCCCACCATGAGCATGACCCCCGCCGGGTGGTGGTGCGGGTCGTGGCCGGGGTCCAGTTCGTCGTGGTCATGCCGCCAGAGGGTGAATTTCTCCAGGGCGAAAAACACGAACAGGCCCGCCAGCAGCCACATGCCCGCCCGGTGCGGGTCCAGGGTCTCCGACACCTCCGGCACGATGTCCAGCAGGGCCACCGCCAGCATGGAGCCCACGGAAAAACTCACCAGCACACTGGCGAGACGGGAGAGGGCGGTCAGCGACGCCAGCGCCGCCAGCAACACGGACACCAGGCCGCCGGCCAGGGTGGCAAGCAGGATGTAGGAGAGGGTCATGGGCGGGTCATTTCTCGCAACACAGTTGCGCAAATTCGATCTGGGGATTCATCGCGCAGGCTCCCCGGTGCAGGCCGCGCAAGCGCCATGCAGGGTCAGGTCTGCATGGTCGCAACGGAATCCCTGCGGCAGGGAGAAGGCGAACAGGGGGTGCAATTCGTCCAGGCAGTACAGGCGTCCGCACTGCCGACACTGGAAGTGGGCATGTTCATGCATGCGATCCGCCGCCGGCGCATCGGCGGCGAGGGCATTGAAGCGCCAGACCCGGTCATCCGCCGCGATCTTGTGCGCCAGCCCCTTCTCCACCAGCCAGTCGAGCACGCGGTACAGCGTCACCCGGTCCAGCTCCGCCCCGGCGGCGCGCGCGGCCTGGGCGATCTCCTGATGCGTCAGGGCCGTGGGCGTTGCGATCAGCAGATCCAGCACCTGTGCGCGCGCCGCGGTCACGCGCTCGCCCGCGGCGACGAGCATGCGGCTGGCATCGGTGGAGAGAGGGAGGGCGTCGCTCATGTGCAACAGTGTAACAAGATGCGTCCGCCGGCATCGCGTATCCTCCGCGCAGTCCAACCCAGAGCCCCGCCATGCACGCCACCGAAAGCTTCATCCCCGGCAAGGACGCCTCGCTCGAAGCGTCCATCCAGACCCTGCAAGCCCGGCTCGATGCGCTGGGTTTTCACATCGAGGAGCGCTCCTGGCTCAACCCGGTGGAGGGGGTCTGGTCGGTGCACATCCGCGACCGCGATTGCCCGCTGCTGTTCACCAACGGCAAGGGCGCCACGGAACTGGCGGCGCGGGCGAGCGCCCTGGGCGAGTACTTCGAGCGCCTCTCCACCAACTATTTCTGGACTCATTTCTACCTGGGCGAGTCCCTGGCCCGGCGCACCTACACCCACACGCCCGACGAGCGCTGGTTCGCGCCGGAGGGCGACGCCTGGCCGGCGGGGCTGCTCACGCCCGAGTTGCAGGCGCTCTACAACCCGGACGGCAACGTGCGCGCGGATCAGTTGATCGACCTGAACTCCGGCAACGCCGAACGCGGCATCTGCGCCCTCCCCTACCGGCGTCTGCGCGATGGCGCGACGGCCTATTTCCCGGTCAACCTGATCGGCAATCTGTACGTCAGCAACGGCATGTCCGCCGGCAACACCCTGGCCGAGGCGCGCACCCAGGCGCTCTCGGAGATCTTCGAGCGCCACATCAAGTTCCGCATCATCCGCGAGCGCCTTTGCCTGCCCGACGTGCCCGAGGCCGTGCTGGAGCGTTATCCGCGCATCGCCGCCGGCATCCGCGATCTGCGCGCGGCGGGCTTCGGCATCCTGGTGAAGGACGCCTCGCTAGGCGGGCAGTACCCGGTGATGAACGTGACCCTGCTGCACCCGGACGACCAGGGCTGCTTCGCCAGTTTCGGCGCGCACCCGCGCTTTGAGGTGGCGCTGGAACGCGCCCTCACCGAGCTGCTGCAAGGCCGCGCCCTCGACGCCCTGGCGGGTTTTCCCGCCCCCGGTTTCGATGCGGGCGAGATCGCCGACCCGCAGAACCTGGAGATCCACTTCGTCGATTCCAGCGGCGTGCTGGGCTGGGAGTTCCTGCGCGACGCCCCGGATTTCGAGTTTGCCGACTGGAACTTCGGCCAGACCACGGAGGAGGACTACGCCTGGTCGTGTCAGGCCCTGCACGCCGCCGGGCACGACCTGTACATCGCCGACTTCACTCATCTTGGCGTGTATGCCTGCCGCATCCTGGTTCCGGGCGTGTCCGAGATCTACCCGGTGGAAGAGCTGGAATTCGAGAACAACAGCGTGGGCAACCTGATCCGCCCCGCGCTCTCACGCCTGCCCGACCTGGATGACGACGAATGCGCCGCGCTGCTGGAGCAGATCGAGACGCTGGGGCTGGCGGACGACCGTCTGGTGACGGTGTTGATCGGCCTGGCGCGCGACCCCGCTTCGCCCTGGACCGACCTGCGCATCGGCGAACTCAAGCTGCTGCTGGCCCTGGCCCTGGGGGATGACGAGGCGATTCTGGAAGGGTGTGCGTGGATGGCCCAGTACGGCCAGCGCGACGCGGCGCGCCTGAAGGTCTACCGCTGCATCGCCGACCTGGTCCAACTGGAAGACCCCAGCCCGTTCGAGCCCGCCCTGGCGCTGCTCTACGGGCGCGACACGCTGGACCGGGCGTTTGCGCTATTCAATCAGGACGAACGGTTTTTCGGGCTCACCCATCTGGGGCCGAATTTCGAAGGCAACCCGGTGCACCAGAGTCTGCTGGAGGCGTATCGCAAGGTGCGGGGGTAGCGTGAAACGCCGGGCGCTCTGCGGGGGTGGATCGCCCGGCGCAGCCGGGCTCCTACAAAAGAATCAGCCCGCCAGCGCCCGCTTGAGCTGATCCACCCTGAGCGGCTTGCTCAGGTAGTCGTCCATCCCCGCTTGCAGGCAGCGATCCCGGTCTTCCGGGAAGGCGTTGGCGGTCATGGCGACGATGCGCACGGGCCGCCCCCCGCCGCGTTCCTTTTCCAGCGCACGGATGCGCCGGGTGCATTCCAGGCCGTCCATCACGGGCATCTGCATGTCCATCAGGATCAGGTCGAAGGCGTTCTGCTGCATACGTTCCAGGGCCTCCTGGCCGTGTTCCGCCAGCGCTACCCGGTGGCCTTCCCGTTGCAGCAGGGTGGCGGCCAGTTTCTGGTTGATGGCGTTGTCTTCCACCAGGAGGATGTCCAGGGGGCCGGCGGGCAGTGTGGGCGGGGCGGCGGTCTCCGGCTGTTCATGCAGGCTGTGGCGCGTGACCACACGGGCCTCGTGCGGGGTCTGGCCCATGACCATGCGTATGGCGTCCAGCACCTCGGACGGGGAGATGGGCTTGGTGAGGTAGGCGGCCAGGCCCAGTTCGCGGCAATAGGTGGCGTCGCCCCGCAGGCCCACGCTGGAGAGCATGACCACGCGCAGCTCCCGGTAGGCCGGGTCGAGATGGATCTGGTCCGCCACGGCAAAACCGTCCATCCCCGGCATCTGCACATCCAGCAGGAGCGCATCGAAGGGCTGGCCGCGCACATTGGCCAGGGCCAGGGCGCGCAGGCCGGGGCCGCCGCCGTTGGCGCTTTCCACCTGCACCCCGGCGTTCTCCAGGGTGTCGCACAGGATGCGTCGGTTGGTGGCGTTGTCATCCACCACCAGTACGCGCAGACCGGCCAGATGGATGGGCTGGGCGTCCGGCTGATCTTCCCCGACGCCAAAGGCGGCGGTGAAATGGAAGACGCTGCCGCGGCCTTCCTCGCTCTCCGCCCAGATGCCGCCGCCCATCATTTCCACCAGCCGGCGGGTGATGGTGAGCCCGAGGCCGGTGCCGCCATAGCGGCGGGTAATGGAGCTGTCCGCCTGGGTGAAGGCGTCAAAGATGTGGGCCAGCTTGTGGGCGGGTATGCCGATGCCGGTGTCGCGCAGGGAGAGGTGCAGCGTGACCTGGTCCGCGTCGCCGCCCTGGCGCTCCACCTGCACGGCGATCTCGCCCGCTTCGGTGAACTTGATGGCGTTGCCCAGCAGGTTGAGCAGCACCTGACGCAGACGCCCCGGATCGCCCAGGAGGATGTCGGGGATGTCGTCGGCGACGTGATAGAGCAGTTCCACCGGGCGGTCCTGCAGGCGGATGGCCTGGGATTTGACGGTATCGCCGATCACCGCGCGCAGGTTGAACGGCAGGGTCTCCATGTCCAGGCGTCCCGCCTCGATCTTGGAGAAGTCCAGGATGTCGTTGATGACCGTGAGCAGGGCGTTGGCGGACGATTTCACCAGGCCCAGGTATTCCTGCTGTTCCGCGTCCAGTTCGGTGCCCAGGGCCAGGTCCGTCATGCCGATGATGCCGTTCATGGGGGTGCGGATCTCATGGCTCATGTTGGCCAGAAACTCGCTCTTCATGCGATTGGCCGTCTCCGCCGCCTCCTTGGCATGCATCAGGGCGATCTCGGCGGCCTTGATGCGGCTGATGTCGCGCGCCACCAGGATGGTTCCGGCAAAGCTCAGGTCTTCATCCATGAGGGGCGAGGCGCTCACCGCCACCAGGGCGTCGCCGCCGCTCTTGCGGCGCAGGCGGGTCTCCCAGTGCGCGGGCGGGCGCGTCGCCAGCATCTCGTCCACCTCCCGCTCCGGTTCCAGGGCGACGGACAGGATCAGGTCGCTGACCGGGCGTTCCAGCATCTCGTAGGCGCCGAAGCCCAGCAGCCGCTCCGCGCCCCGGTTCCAACTGGTGATGAAGCGGCGATGGTCCAGGGTGAGGATGGCCTCGTCGGTCTGGGCGACGATGGCCGCGAGCTTGCGGTTGGCGGCGGCCTGGCTGCGCACCTCCGCCAGGAGTTTTTCAATGTTGCCGGCCATGCTGTTGAAGGCATGAACCGTGGGGCAGACCTCGGGCAGGTTGTTTTCTTCCATGCGCACGGCAAAGTCGCCCTTGCCCAGCCGTTCCGCCACTTCGCCCAGGTGGCGGATGGGGCGAAAGCCGCGGGTGAGGATGGCGCCGATGATCAGGGCCAGCAGGACGTTGAGGCCCAGCGCCCCCACCAGCAGATAACGCGATTCGGCCCACAAGGCGGTGCGGGCGCCGGCCAGGTCCGGTTCCGCCAGGAGCACGGCGTAACGCTGGCTGCCGGATTCGATGGGTACGCGCACGGATACCGCCGTCGCCCCCAACAGGGCGCCGAACCAGGCCGGAGCGCCATCGTGACGAGCGGCAAGGCGGGGAGTCCCGATCATCTCGCCCGCGCCCTCCGGCTCAATCAGGCTGAGGCGGGCAAAGAAGTGGTCGCGGTTAAGCTGGGCCAGGGTCTGCTCGGCAGTGGCGAAGTCCCCCACCACCAGGGCATTGACCAGCAGAGGCGCGGCCCCGGCGGTCAGCCGTCGGGCCTGCATGAGCAGATCCTCGCGTTCCTGCTCGATGCGGTTGTGCATGAGCCAGCCCAGGCCCGGCAGCGTCAGCCCCAGCGTGGCCAGGGCGATCAGCCCCAGCATGATGGTGCGCAGACTCAGGCGGCGGGGCATGGGCGATCCGTGCGCGTGGACGGATTACTGGCCGATGGCGTGATAGATGCGGCGTACGCCTTCGTAGTCCCGATCACTGGCGGGATCAAACCCCTTGGACTTGGCCTTGACCAGGATCTCGGCGGCAGCCGGGTCTTTTTTCATGCCCAGAAAGGCGTTGCGCACCTTCTCCACCGCCTCGGCGGCAATGCGGGGGTGAACGATGATGGCCAGATCCGGGTAGGGCTCGGATTCGTGGATGACCTTGAAGTTGACCTTGTTCTGCTCGACGTACTGCTTGAAAAAGCGCGAGTTCACCGCCGCTGCGTCCACCCGTTTGAACTTGAGCTGGGCCAGCGCGCCATCCTGGTTGCCGGCAAACACCTCCACCTCCTTCACCCCCAATTTATTGAGGGTCACGGAGGGCACGGCATAGGCGACAAAGGCATCGGCGCTGGGATACGCCACCTTCTTGCCGTGCAGTTCTTCAAGTTTGCTGACGGGGCTGTCTTCCGCCACCACGAAGGCGCAGCGGATGGGGTCGCCGGCCCAGCGGGCGATGACCTTGTAGCCCGCCTTGTCGTACTCGCGCTGGAAGTTGTGGTTGGTGAACATGAAGTCGAACTCGCCCCGTCCCATCATGGCGTCGGTGTCCTGCACCGTGGGGCCCATCTTCAGTTGCATGCGCACCCCGGCCTTGTCTTCCACATATTTCAACAGCGGGTTCCAGCGCTCGGCGGTGAGTTGGGGGCTCTGCTGATTCAGCACGCCGAAGGACAGGGGTTTGTCGTCGGCGCGGGCAGGCTGGAGAAACAATAGCGCGGCCAGGATGAGCAGTTGGATGGGTCGCATGGGGCTACTCCGGGATCATTTGTCAGTGCATATCGGCTCATTCTGTCCGAACTTGACTCTTCGCACCGGGGAGCGCCCCCCGGCGTATCCAGCGCCGGGCGATCAGCGCGCGATGCGGTAGGGCCGGCTGCCGAAATCCTGCTGGTAGGCGACGGACACGGCCTCGGCCTCGGCTGGGCTGGCAAAGGGGCCGGCCTGCACCTTGATGAGGTTGCCCGTCTGAACCTGGCTGATGGCGGGGAGCTCATTGCCGAAGCGGGTCTTCACCTTGGCGGCAATAACCTCGGCAGCGCCGGGGTTGGAGACGGCGGCAAACTGGAGATAGATGCCGGAACCCGCCGCAGCCGCGACAGGAGCCGCTTCCACCTTGGCCACAGGGGCGTTGGCGGCGACGCGGTAGGCCTTCAGCCCCAGTTCCTGCTGGAGCCGGGCGGAGGCGCGCTCGGCCTCGGCATCCGTCATGAATGGACCGGCCTGCACCTTGGTCAGCGCGCCGGCGTCGATCCG
Source organism: Betaproteobacteria bacterium (assembly GCA_016219425.1). Lineage (GTDB taxonomy): Bacteria > Pseudomonadota > Gammaproteobacteria > Burkholderiales > Thiobacillaceae > PFJX01. Next base: position 117,239 of record JACRNB010000011.1, read on the forward strand.
CATCACGCCGGGGAAGTCTTTGGACAGCTTCTCGCTCACGCGCTGCATCAGATCGTCCGCCTTGGCGGAGGAAGAAAAAGCGCCCAGTTGCAGGTACCAGACCTGACCCGATGCCTGGGGCTTGACCTGGGGCAGGTTGGGCGCGGGCAGCGCCTCGGCGGTGACGCGGTTGTCGGGCAACGGGTTGGTGGACGCCACCGGCGCGGGGGCCGGCTGGGGCGCCGCCACGGGCTCCTGAACCTTGGAGGCGAGGGTGGCAGGCGCGACATCGTTGGCCACCTGCACCGTCTCGACTTCCACCTCCGTTACGCCCTTGAGGATGTCCAGCTTGTACGCGGCGGTGTACGAGAGGTCGATGATGCGGCCATCGTGGAACGGGCCGCGGTCATTCACCCGCACCAGTACGCTCTTGCCGTTTTCCAGGTTGGTGACCTTGGCATAGCTGGGCAGCGGCAGCGTGGCGTGGGCGGCGGTCATGGCGTACATGTCGTAGGCCTCGCCCATGGCGGTGTCCTTGCCGTGGTACTTGCGCCCATACCAGGAAGCCAGGCCCTTGGCCTTGTAGTCCTTGGCCTTGTCCGCCGACATGGGCGTGTAGCTCTTGCCCAGGGCCTTGTAGGGTTTGCTGGAGCCGGAGTGGGTCGGCTCATCCTTGGGTACGGCATCGGGAATTGCTGCGAGATTGGCGGGCGGATTGGCGCCGGGACCATCGTCCTTGTAATAGCCGCCGCCCTTGTAGGGGGGCAGCGCCTTGCCCTCTTCTTCGGTTTGGGCCGTCTTCATGGGGGCGGTGGTGCAGCCGCTGATCCACAGGGCGGTCAGGGCGATGAACAGGGGAGTGAACGCGGACGAGAACTTGGACATGGCAGCCACCATAAACTTCAGACGATGCTGCAAGTGTAGACCCTAACCCCTATGTTTTTACAAGCTTTTTATGGGTTGCAAGACTCATGATGATGCCGAATCCAAGCATCACGCTGACCATGGATGTGCCGCCATAACTCACCAGCGGCAGGGGTACGCCCACCACCGGCAGGATGCCGGACACCATGCCCATGTTGACGAAGGCGTAGGTGAAGAAATTGAGCACCAGCGCCCCCGCCAACAGCCGCCCGAACAGGGAGGGGGCCATGGCGGCCAGGGTGAGTCCGCGCCAGATGATGGCGCTGTAGAGCAGCAGCAGGAACAGGTTGCCGACGAGGCCGAATTCCTCGGCGTAGACCGCGAAGATGAAGTCGGTGCTGCGCTCCGGCAGGAAGTCCAGGTGCGCCTGGGTGCCTTCCAGCCAGCCCTTGCCGGCAAAGCCGCCGGAGCCCACGGCGATGGTGGACTGGATGATGTGGTAGCCCGCTCCCAGTGGGTCGGAAGTGGGGTCGACCAGGGTAAGCACCCGATCCCGCTGGTAATCGTGCAGCAGGTAATTCCAGGCCACCGGCAGGAAGGCGCCGAACACGGCGGCGGCGGCGGCGATGACCTTCCAGTGCAGGCCGGCCAGAAACAGGACATAGAAGCCGGAGGCGCTGATGAGCAAGGTGGTGCCCAGGTCCGGCTGACGCGCGATGAATCCGGCGGGAACCACCAGCAGCAGGGCGGCGATGGCGAAGTCCCGCGGCTTCAGCACTTCCTGGCGCATGTGGAAGTACCAGGCCAGCATCATGGGCACGGCCAGACGCATGAGTTCCGAGGGCTGGATGCGGGTGACGCCCAGGTCCAGCCAGCGCCGGGAGCCGTTCACCACCACCCCGAACAAAGCCACGCCCAAGAGCAGGATCGTGCCCAGGATGTAGGCCGGCGGGGCGAACTGGAGCAGGCGCTGGGGCGGGATGTGGGAGGCGATGAGCATGGCGCTCAGGGCCACCAGGATATTGGCCATCTGCGCCAGCATCTTGGCGCTGCTCTCGCCGGAGGCGCTGTAGACGGTCACGCTGCCCAGGCACAGCAACACCCCGAGCAGGATCAGCATGGGGCCGTCCAGGTGGGAGAACAGCCGCAGGACAAAACGGGCCAGGACGCGGGGGAAAGGGGTGTGGTTCATTCCAGGTTCATCGCGGGCTCTCGTTGGGGACCGGTGCGGCGGCCACCGGCGGGTCCGCCATCGGGGCGCTGTCTTCCGCCTCGGGTTCCGCCGTCTCGCCGTCGGACAGGCCCTTCGGGTCCGCCGGTTCCTTGCCCAGCAGCCAGTAGTCGATGACGCGACGGGCGATGGGCGCGGCGGTGGAGCCGCCGTGGCCGCCGTTCTCCACCATCACCGCCACCACGATTTTGGGGTCGTCCGCCGGGGCGAAGCTGATGAACAGGGCGTGGTCGCGATGGCGCAGGGCCACCTGGCTCTCGACATATTTCGCCCCCTGCTTGATGCCCACCACCTGGGCGGTGCCGGTCTTGCCGGCAAAGCGATAGGGCGTCCCGGCCCCGGCCACCGCTGCGGTGCCGCCGGGCAGGGTGACGTCCACCATGGCGTCGCGCACCAGTTGCAGGAATTCCGGCTTCAACTCGAACTGCCGCATGACCTGGGGTTCCGCCTGGCTCACCTTGCCGGTGGCGGGGTCTTGCCAGGCGCGGATGAGCTGGGGCTTGTACACCGTGCCGCCATTGGCCACCGCCATGGTGGCAACGGCCAGTTGCATGGGGGTGGTCAGCACATAGCCCTGGCCGATGCCCGCCACTACGGTTTCGCCCGGCCACCAGGGCTGCTTGAAGCGTTTCTTCTTCCATTCCGGCGTGGGCATGAGGCCGGCCAGTTCGCCGTCCAGGTCCACCCCGGTGCGCTGGCCGAAGCCGAACAGGCCCAGGTATTCGCCCATGCGTTCGATGCCCATCTTGTTGGCGAGGCGGTAGTAATAGGTGTCGCAGGAGATGGTGACGGACTTCTTCACATCGACGATGCCGTGGCCGTCCTTCTTCCAGTCACGGTAGCGGTGGCTGCTGCCGGGCAGGCTGAAATAGCCGGGGTCGGAGATGGTCTCGCCCGGTTTCACCACGCCCGATTCCAGACCCGCCAGGGCCATGAAGGGCTTGATGGTGGAACCGGGCGGGTAGACCCCGCGCAGGGCGCGGTTGACCAGGGGACGATCTTCCGACTCGTTCAGCTCCTTCCAGGTGGCGATGTCGATGCCGTCCACGAACAGGTTGGGGTCGAAGCCGGGACGCGATACCAGGGCCAGCACCCCTCCCGTCTTCGGGTCCAGCGCCACCAGGGCGCCGCGGTACTTGCCGAACTGCTGTTCGCCGATCTGTTGCAGGCGTGCATCCAGGTGCAGCCAGAGGTTGTGCCCGGCCACCGGCGGGGTGCGCGAGAGGATGCGCACGGCGCGACCGGAGGAATCCGTCTCCACCTTTTCGATGCCGGTGCGCCCATGCAGGAAGGTCTCGTAGCTGGCTTCCACCCCGAGTTTGCCGATGTGGTCGGAGCCCTTGTAATTGGTGGACAGACCGGCGGTCTCCAGACGATCCGCGTCCTTCTGGCCGATACGTCCGATGTAGCCGACCACATGGGAAAAGCTGTCGCCGAACGGATATTTGCGGAACAGACGGGCCTTCACCTCCACGCCGGGAAAGCGGTAGCGGTTCACCGCAAAGCGCGCTTCTTCTTCCTCCGTCAGCATGTTGCGGATGGGCAGGGTCTCGAAGTTCTTGCTCTCCGCCAGCAGTTTCTTGAAGCGTTTGCGGTCGCCCGGTTCGATGGCGACGATCTCCGCCAGGCGGTCGATCACCTCGTCCACCTTGCCCGCCTTGGAGGGGGTGATCTCCAGCGTGTGGGCAGAGAAGTTGTGGGCCAGCACCTGCCCCTGGCGGTCATAGATGACGCCGCGCGGAGGCGGCGCCGGGACCATGGAGATGCGGTTGCTCTCGGCCAGGGCGTGATAGCGCTCGTACTGCACCGTCTGCAACCAGATAAAGCGTCCGAACAGCACCAGGAACAGCCCCACCGCGAAGACGCCGGCGATGTGCATGCGCAGGCGATAGCCCTGGAATTCCGCCTCCGGGTTGACGAGGCGCAGGCTCACAGGCGGTTCTGAATGGGGTAGGAAGGCCGCCCGGTGAGACGGTCCACCAGCATGGCCAGCGGCGCCCACAACAGGGCGGCCACCACACCGGAGGCCAGCCAGCGCCAGTCGGCATCCGCCGCGCGTCCCAGCGCCAGACCCAGGCCCAGCACCAAAGCCTCCTTGGTCAGCAGGATGGGGGCGATCTGCAAGGCCTGGCGCGGCGCATCAAAGTTCACCAGGCGCAGACGCAGGGACAGGACGAAAAACGCGGCGGTGCAGTAGGCCAGGGTATCCAGCCCCAGCAGAACGCCGCGCGCGACATCGGTAATCAGGCCGAAGAAAAAGGCCGTGCCCAGGCCGGCATAACGCGGCGCGTGGATGTGCCAGTACAGCAACAACATGAGGGTGAAGTCGGGCGCCAGCCAGAGGGCGTCATCCGGCCAGGGCAGCAGGTTCATGGCCAGGGCCAGGGTCAGTGAGCCGTATACCTTGAGCAGGGTGGGCGGTGCGGCCAGTTCCGCCCCCTGGGGCAGCAGCGGTTTGTCAGACAGTCCGTTCATGGCTTCACAAAACCCGGTTTCAGTACCAGGACGTGGCGGTATTGCCCCATCCCAGCCAATGGCGCGCACCAGGCGCGGGCAAACGGGGTGTTGCGCGGCGTCTCGGTGCGCAACACCCGCGCCACCGGAATGCCGGCGGGATAGAGGCCGTCCAGGCCCGAGGTATGGAGCATGTCGCCCGGCTTCAAATCGGCGTGCATGTCGAGAAACCGCACCTCCATCAGGCTGTCCGAGCCAAGACCGGAGACCACCACGCGCAGGCCGTTACGCTGGTTCATCACCGGCGCGGACTGCTCCTTGGCCGTGAGCAGGGTGACTTCGGCGCTCAGGGGGCTGACGTGGGTGACCTGGCCGATCAGCCCCTGGGCGTCCATCACCGGCCAGCCCGCCTGGATGCCTTGATTGCCGCCCCGGTCCAGGATCACCTTGCGGCTGAACGGGTCGGCGGAAGACTGGAGGATCTCCGCCGGAATGGGCTTCGCCCCGGCGGGCGCCCTGAGCCCCAGCAAGGCGCGCAGATGCGCGTTCTCCGCCGCCAGGGCGCTCCGGTCCTGCTGGAGGGCGATCAAACGGTTGTGTTCCAGGGTCAGGCGCAGGTTGGATTGCTTGAGCTCGCCATGAGTGACGAGGAACCCGCTCACCTGACGCATCCAGTCGGCGGGGCTGGACAGGGCGGCGCGCAGCGGATGCAGCCCGGCGCCCAGGGCGGCGCGCAACCCGCTCAGCGCGGTATACCGGGCGTCAATCAGAAGCAGGGCCAGACCCAGCAGGAGATAGACGCCAAAACGCACCGAGAGCCCCGTCTCCCGGACAAACATCGGCGCATGGGTGGCTCGGGACACGAAATACGTTACGCGTTACGGGGCGAGTGCATGGCAGGGGGCCGCCCCGTAATCAGACCGGCGTCAGTCGTTGGTGAACACCGTGGAGAGCTGGTCCATCTCTTCCAGCGCGCGCCCGGAGCCGCGCACCACGCAGGAGAGCGGGTCTTCCGCCACGATCACCGGCAGGCCGGTCTCTTCCATGAGCAGGCGGTCGAGGTCGCGCAGCAGCGCGCCGCCGCCCGTCAGCACCATGCCCTTGTCGGCGATGTCCGCGCCCAGTTCCGGCGGGGTCTGCTCCAGCGCGGACTTCACGGCGGAGACGATGGTGTTGAGCGGCTCGGTCAGGGCTTCGAGGATCTCGTTGCTGGTGACGGTGAAGCTGCGCGGGATGCCTTCGGCCAGGTTGCGGCCCTTCACTTCCATCTCGCGCACCTCGGAGCCGGGGAAGGCGGAACCCATCTCTTTCTTGATCGCCTCGGAGGTGGATTCGCCGATCAACATGCCGTAGTTGCGGCGGATGTAGTTGATGATGGCCTCGTCGAACTTGTCGCCGCCCACGCGCACGGAGGTGGAATAGACCATGCCGCCCAGGGAGATGACCCCCACCTCGGTCGTGCCGCCGCCGATGTCCACCACCATGGAGCCGGTGGCCTCGGCTACGGGCAGACCGGCGCCGATGGCCGCCGCCATGGGCTCTTCGATCAGGTAGACCTGGCGCGCGCCGGCGCCGATGGCGGACTCGCGGATGGCGCGGCGTTCCACCTGGGTCGCGCCCGAGGGCACGCAGATGATGATGCGGGGGCTGGGATGGAACAGGCGGGTGTCATGCACCTTCTTGATGAAGAACTTGAGCATCTGCTCGGTGATGTTGAAGTCGGCGATGACGCCGTCCTTCATGGGTCGGATGGCCTGGATGTTGCCGGGGGTGCGGCCCAGCATCTGTTTGGCCTCGATGCCCACCGCCTGGATGGTCTTCTTGCCGGACAACCCCTCCTGGCGGATGGCGACCACGGAGGGTTCGTTCAGGACGATTCCCTTGCCGCGAACGTAGATCAGGGTGTTGGCCGTACCCAGGTCGATGGCGAGGTCGGTGGAGAAGTAGCCGCGTAGAAGTCCGAACATGCAGGTGTCCCTGGAGAGGCGTAAAAATGGTCGCGTATGATACCCTACGAAGCCTTATGAAATAAGGCGTTAGAGGCAAATGTCGCTTTCCCTGGACGATGTAAATCGCATAGCCAAACTGGCCCGGATACGGGTCAACGAGACCGAGGCGGCGGGGTATCAAACCCAGCTCAACGGCATCTTCGGTCTGATCGAGGCGATGCAGGCGGTGGATACCGCCGGTGTGCAGCCCATGGCCCACGGCCAGGAAGTCTTCCAGCGCCTGCGCGCCGATGTCGTAACCGAACCCAACCGCCGCGACGCCTTTCTGGCCGTCGCCCCGCAGACCGAGGCCGGTCTGTATCTGGTGCCCAAAGTAATCGAATAACGCGCCGGGAGCCGAAGCTCCCGCCTGCCCCGCCATGACCCATACCCTCAAACATCTCTCCACCCTGCTCGCCCAGGGCCAGGCCTCCAGCGTCGAGCTGTGCCAGGACTATCTGGCGCGCATCCAGCGTCTGAATCCGACGCTCAACGCTTTCATCACCGTGGACCCGGCCCGCACCCTGGCCGAGGCCGCCGCCGCCGATGCGCGCCGCGCCGCCGGCAATGCCGGTGCGCTCACCGGCGTCCCCATCGCGCACAAGGACATCTTCTGCGCCGAAGGCTGGCTCACCACCTGCGGCTCCAGGATGCTGTCCAACTTCGTCTCGCCCTACGACGCGCACGTCATCGAGCAATTCAAGGCTGCGGGCATGCCCTGTCTGGGCAAGACCAATATGGACGAGTTCGCCATGGGCTCCTCCAACGAGACTTCGTTTTTCGGCGCGGTAAAGAACCCCTGGGACGTGGCCCGCGTGCCCGGCGGTTCCTCCGGCGGCAGCGCCGCCTGCGTGGCGGCGCGCCTTGCCCCGGCGGCCACCGGCACGGATACCGGCGGCTCCATCCGCCAGCCGGCGGCCCTGTGCGGCATCACCGGCCTGAAACCCACCTACGGCGTGGTGTCGCGCTACGGCATGATCGCCTTCGCCTCCAGCCTGGACCAGGGCGGCCCCATGGCCCAGACCGCCGAAGATTGCGCCCTGCTGCTCAACGTCATGGCCGGGTTCGATACGCGCGACTCCACCAGCCTGGAGCGGGAGAAAGAGGAGTACGCGCGCGCGTTGACCCAACCGAGCGCCCAACCCCTGGCCGGCCTGCGCATCGGCCTGCCGCGCGAGTTTTTCGGCGCGGGGCTGAGCGGCGACACCGCCCAGGCCGTGGCAGCGGCCATCGCCCAATACCGCGCTCTGGGGGCGACCACCGTGGAGGTGGGCCTGCCCAACTCCAACCTGTCCGTGGCCGCCTACTATGTGCTGGCCCCGGCGGAGGCGTCTTCCAACCTGTCCCGCTTCGACGGCGTGCGCTACGGCTATCGCACCCCGGAGTACGCCGACCTCACCGACCTGTACGAGAAGACCCGCGCCGAAGGCTTCGGCGCCGAGGTGAAGCGCCGCATCATGATCGGCGCCTATGTGCTCTCGCACGGCTACTACGACGCCTACTACCTCCAGGCGCAAAAGCTGCGCCGCCTCATCGCCAACGACTTCGCCGCGGCATTCCAGCAGTGCGACGTGATCCTCGGCCCCACCGCCCCCACCACGGCGTTCAAGCTGGGCGAGAAGGCGGACGACCCGGTGCAGATGTATCTCTCCGACATCTACACCATCGCCGTGAACCTGGCCGGCCTGCCCGGCATGTCGCTGCCCTGCGGCTTCGACGCAGGCGGTCTGCCCATCGGCATGCAGTTGATCGGTAACTACTTCAGCGAGGCGCGCATGTTGAACGTGGCGCACCAGTACCAATTGGCGACCGACTGGCACGCGCGGGCGCCGCAACTCTGACGGGAGAACGCCATGGGATTCGCACTGCGCAAGGACGAGCGGTATACGGTGGAGGACTACCTCACCTGGCCCGAGGACGGCCCGCGTTACGAGCTGATCGACGGCGTTCCCTATGAACTGAATGCGCCGGGGTATGAGCACCAGAGGGTGGTGGCGGCGCTGCACTACGAACTGGAATACCACAGGCGCGAGCGTCTCAAAGCCGGCGGCGGCGATGGCGGCCCGACCTGCGACATCCTGGAATCCCCCATCGATGTCGCCCTCTCCGACATCACCGTAGTGCAGCCCGATCTGATCGTGGTGTGCGACCCGTCCATCGTCGTGAATGGCGTGGTGCGCGGCGCGCCCGACCTGGTGGTGGAAGTCCTCTCCCCCAGCTCCGCCGCCAAGGACCGCAAACACAAACGGCGCCTGTATGAAGCCGCCGGCGTGCCGCAATACCTGGTGATCGATCCGGCCTACCACTTCGTCGAGTCCTACCTTCTGGGCGCCGATGGCCGCTACCCGGAGCCGGACATCCTGGAGCCCGCCGACACACTCACGGTGCGCATCGCCCCCGGCTTCAGCCTCACCCTCTCCCAGCTCTTCGGCTGGACGCTGCCGCTGGAAGTGCGGCAGGAATACACACGCTACGGATAACGCCATGCAATGGGAAACCGTCATCGGACTCGAAGTCCACACGCAACTGACGACGCAATCGAAGATCTTCTCCGGCGCCAGCACCGCCTTTGGCGCGGAGCCCAACACCCAGGCCTGCCAGGTAGACATCGCCCTGCCCGGCGTGTTGCCGGTGCTGAACAAGGGGGCGGTGGAACGGGCCATCCGCTTTGGTCTGGCCATCGGCGCCAAGCTCAACCGCGTGAACGTCTTTGACCGCAAGAATTACTTCTACCCGGACCTGCCCAAGGGCTACCAGATCAGCCAGCTCGCGCTCCCCATCGTCGAAGGCGGCAGCCTGACGATCCGGGTTGGCGAGACGGAAAAAACCGTGCGTCTGACCCGCGCCCATCTGGAAGAAGACGCCGGCAAGTCGTTGCATGAAGATTTCCACGGCATGACGGGCATCGACCTCAACCGCGCCGGCACGCCGTTGCTGGAGATCGTGTCCGAACCGGACATGCGTTCCGCCGCCGAGGCGGTGGCCTACGCCAAGGCGCTGCACACCCTGGTGACCTGGATCGGCATCTGCGACGGCAACATGCAGGAGGGCAGCTTCCGCGTGGACGCCAACGTCTCCGTGCGCCCCAAGGGCCAGGCCGAGTTCGGCACGCGGCGCGAGATCAAGAACCTGAACTCCTTCCGCTTCCTGGAGCAGGCCATCAACTACGAGGTGCGCTGGCAGATCGAACAGATCGAGGACGGCCACCCCATCCGCCAGGCCACCGTGCTGTTCGACCCGGACACGGGCGAGACCCGCATGATGCGCAGCAAGGAAGACGCCCACGACTACCGCTACTTCCCCGACCCGGACCTGCTGCCGGTGCGGCTGGATGAGGACTGGATCGAGCAGGTGCGGGGCGGGATGCCGGAACTGCCTCAGGACAAGCAGGTGCGTTATCGGGATGTTTTCGGACTATCGGCCTACGACGCCTCCACCCTGACCGGCAGCCGGGCCATGGCCGAATATTTCGAGGCCGTCGCTGCCGCCCTGCCCCGGCCCGACCCGAAGCTGGCGGCAAACTGGGTCATGGGCGATCTCGCCGCATCGCTCAACAAGGCGGAACTGGACATCGCCGCCAGCCGCATCAGCACCGCGCAACTCGCCGGCCTGCTGGCCCGCATTCAGGACGGCGTCCTGTCCGGCAAGCTGGCCAAGCAGGTGTTCGAGGTGATGTGGACGGAAGGCGGTGAACCGGATGCCATCATCGAAGCCAAGGGCCTCAAGCAGATGTCCGACTCCGGCGAGGTGGAACGCATCATCGACGCGGTGCTCGCTGCCAACGCCAAGTCTGTCGAGGAGTTCCGCGCCGGCAAGGAGAAGGCCTTCAACGCCCTGGTGGGTCAGGTGATGAAGGCCACCAAGGGCAAGGCCAATCCGGCCCAGGTGAACGAGTTGCTGCGCGCTCGGCTGGGGTAGAACAACCTCAGCGCGGGGTTAACGAACGCTTTTACCTGTGAGCTGGATGTAGCGCTGAACGTCGGAGTCGAAGCGGGCATTCATCTCCTTCAACTCGTGCTCCTGCTTGGCGATCAACTTGGTCAGCGAGTCGATCTCCACCTGCATTTCCTCGCTTTGCTTGCGCGCCGCCGGGTCGGTGGCCAGTTTCCCGCCGGTCAGCTTTTTCAGGGTTGAGTTCGCCTCTTCCAGGCGCGTTTGCAGGCTCTTGATCTTGTTGCCGGCCAACTGGTTGGACCGCATCCTCGCCTGGTTGATCTCCTCGGTATTGGCGTAGGTGGAGAGCAGCGCCCGGTCCCGCCGTTGCTGCGTGGCGGTGTGACGCAGCGCCTGTTCCTGCCGCTCGTTCTCTTCTTCCCGCTCTTCCGGAGTCATGGCGCCGCGCGTGTGCTCCTGAGTCACCCGCCCCTGCTTGTCCAACTCCCTGTGGCCTTTCCCGGTCTGTTGCGCCGGCAAGGTATCGCTGTAATGCACCTTGCCGCGCTCGTCCACCCAGCGGTAGGTCGGGGCGGCGACAGTCAGCAAGGGCGCTGCCAGCAAGATCCCGGCGAGGATCGTCCGTTTCATGTCAGGTAAGTTGTATGCCATATGCATCCCGATAACGCTGAATGGCCGCCAGGGTTGCACGCCATTCCTCCCGGCCCTGGAGGTAAGCGACCAGATCATTCAAGTTGATGATGCTGAGGACCGGCAGATCAAAATCCCGCGCCACTTCCTGCACGGCGGACAGTTCGCCCTGCCCCTTCTCCATGCGATCCAGCGCGATGGCCACGCCGCACGGAGTCGCGCCGGCCTGTCGGATCATCTCCACGGACTCGCGTACCGAGGTGCCGGCGGAAATCACGTCATCCACGATCAGGATGCGGCCCGACAGGGGGGCGCCCACAAGATGACCGCCCTCGCCGTGATCCTTGGCTTCCTTGCGGTTGTAGGTAAAAGGAAGGTTGCGCCCCGCCGCCGCCAAGGCGATGGCAATACTGGAAACCAGGGGAATCCCCTTGTAAGCCGGCCCGAACAGACCATCAACACCCAGTCCGGAATCGAGTATGGTCCCCGCATAAAACTCCCCCAGACGCTTGAGGGCGAGGCCATCGTCAAACAAACCGGCATTGAAGAAATAGGGACTCAGACGCCCAGCCTTGGTCTTGAACTCACCGAACAGGAGCACCTTGCGGGCAATCGCGAAATCAAGAAATTCACTGGCAAGCTGGGACATGGCTATTGCGGGGTTCTTCCTGTCGATGGCGAATCTTATCAGGGGGGCGATGCGACCAAGCTCCGGCCAGCAGAGACGCGCATTCCATCGGGAATCAACAGGGGGAAAAGATGGTCGGGGTGAGAGGATTCGAACCTCCGGCCTCCACGTCCCGAACGTGGCGCTCTACCAGGCTAAGCTACACCCCGACTGGGGACCGACTTCCGAGCGGAAGTCAGAATTCGCGGGCTACCGCAAAGGCCGTCAATTCTAGCAAAGCCTCCTGGTATTGGCTATCCGGAAGCCCGTCCAGGGCCTGTCTTGCGAGTGCTGCTTCGGATTCCGCCTGCGCCCTGGCATGGTCCAGAGCGCCCGTTTTGCGCACGATGGCGAGGATGTCGTTGAACCCCCCCGCATCGCCCTGACGGATGGCTTCCCGGATCAACTCGGCATCCGCCACATCGGCATGCTTCATGGCGAAGATCAGTGGCATGGTGGGTTTCCCCTCTGCCAGATCATCGCCCACGTTCTTGCCGATGACATCGGTGTCACCCGAGTAATCCAGTACATCGTCGATCAACTGGAAAGCGGTTCCAAGGTGCATGCCGAAGCGTCCCAGCGCCTCTTCCTGTTCCGCCGACGCGCCGGAAACAATCGCGCCAAGACGCCCGGACGCCTCGAACAGCTTGGCAGTCTTGTAGCGAATCACGCGCAGATAGGCGCTTTCATCCACGTCCGGCTCGTTGCAGTTCATGAGTTGGAGGACTTCGCCCTCGGCGATGATGTTGGTGGCCTCGGACAACACTTCCATGACGTGCATGTTCCGCAGTGCAACCATCATCTGGAAGGCGCGGGAGTAGAGAAAATCCCCCACCAGGACGCTGGCCGCATTGCCGTACAAGGCGTTGGCCGTTTCACGTCCGCGCCGCAAATCGGAGGCGTCCACCACATCGTCATGCAGCAGTGTCGCGGTATGGATGAACTCAACCACCGCGGCAAGGGTGTGCTGGCCTGCCCCGTGATACCCCATGACTCCCGCCGACATCAGAACCAGCGCCGGACGCAGACGCTTGCCGCCGCCGTGGATGATGTATTCGGAGACCTGGCGCACCAGCGCCACCTCGGAATGGAGACTGGCATGGATGACCCGATCCACTTCGGCCATGTCTTGGGCAATCAGAGTCTGGAACAGGAGCTTGGACACAGCCTGGATGGGGGTTTCTGGTAACGGGTTATCTGGATTGGTGCTGCAGAGAGGAATCGAACCTCCGACCTACTGATTACGAATCAGTTGCTCTACCAACTGAGCTACTGCAGCGCGGCGGCGAATTATACATATCCCCAGAGACGAATCCCCCGGCCTGCGCCCTCCCCGCAAGGGTAGTCATGCCTACCCACAGTGGAGATGGGCGCACGAGATTAATAAAGAGGTTTGAATTACCTCATGACGTCCCCCCTGAAAAGACGTTACAAAGCCCCACCCAGGACCGGCCCGAACCGGAGGAGACGAGCATGACCCACGCGGAATTCCATCGCCGTTCCATCGACGACCCCCAGGGTTTCTGGGGCGAGCAGGCCGCCCTGATCGACTGGCAGACGCCGCCCGCGCAAATCCTCGATTACTCCAACCCGCCCTTCCGCAAATGGTTCGTGGGCGGGACTACCAACCTGTGCCACAACGCGGTGGACCGCCACCTCGCCGCCCGCGCTGACCAGGCCGCCATCCAGTACCTTTCCAGCGAGACCGGCGAGGCGCGCAGCTACACCTACGCCGAACTGCACCGCGAGGTGAACCGCTGCGCCGCGGTGCTGCGCCACCTGGGGGTGAAGAAGGGCGAGCGCGTGGTGATCTACATGCCCATGGTGGCGGAGGCGGTGTTCTGCATGTTGGCCTGCGCGCGCCTGGGCGCGGTGCACTCCGTGGTGTTCGGCGGCTTCGCGGCGCACAACCTGGCCCTGCGCATCGACGACGCCAAACCCTGCCTGCTGATCTGCGCCGATGCCGGGATGCGCGGCGGCAAGCCTGTGCCCTACAAGCATCTGGTGGACGCGGCGATCAAGGAAGCGAAGTTCCCGCCGCCCAAGGTGCTGATCGTGGATCGCGGCCTGGACGCCGACATGCGCCTCGTGCCAGGCCGCGACGAAGACTATTGGGATCTGCGCGACGACTTCCGCGATGCCGAAGTGCCCGTCACCTGGCTGGAAGCCAACGAACCCAGCTACATCCTCTACACCAGCGGCACCACCGGCAAACCGAAAGGCGTACAGCGCGACGTGGGCGGCTACGCCGTGGCCCTGGCCGCCTCCATGAAGTACATCTACGGCGCGGGGGATGGCAAAGGCGCGGGCGAGGCCATGTTCACCACCTCCGACATCGGCTGGGTGGTGGGCCACAGCTACATCGTCTACGGCCCCCTGATCCACGGCATGACCACCATCGTCTACGAAGGCCTGCCGATCAAGCCGGACGCCGGCATCTGGTGGCGCATCGTGCAGGAGCACAAGGTCACCACCATGTTCTCCTCCCCCACCGCCATCCGCGTACTCAAGAAGCAAGACCCGGAGTGGTTGAAGAAATACGACATCTCCAGCCTGCGCTACCTGTTCATCGCCGGCGAGCCCCTGGACGAGCCCACCAGCCGCTGGATCAGCGACGGCCTGGGCGTGCCCGTCATCGACCACTACTGGCAGACCGAAACCGGCTGGGCCATGCTGACCCTGCTGCCGGGGATCGAGATGAAACCCGTGCGCTTCGGCTCCCCCGGCTTCCCCGCTTACGGCTTCAACATCCGCGTGGTGAACGAGCTCACCGGCGCGGACTGCGGCCCCAATGAAAAGGGCGTGCTGGCCGTCGTGCCGCCCCTGCCGCCGGGCTGCCTCACCACGGTCTGGGGCGACGACGACCGCTTCGTGAACTCCTACTTCGGCCAGTTCAAGGATCTGCTCTATTCCTCCAGCGACTGGGCGCTGCGGGATGCGGACGGCTACTTCTTCATCCTGGGCCGCACCGATGACGTCATCAACACCGCCGGCCACCGCCTCGGCACGCGCGAGATCGAAGAGGCCCTGCAAGCCCACCCCGGCATTGCCGAAGTCGCCGTGGTGGGGGTGGCGGACGAACTCAAGGGCCAGGTTCCCATCGGCTTCTGCACCGTGAAAGACGTGAGCCGCATCGCCGACGCGGCAGGGCGGGAGCAGATGGCGCAGGAGTGCATCGCCAAGGTGGCGGAACTCCTGGGCGCGGTGGCCAAACCGCACCGGCTGTACTTTGTCAACAGCCTGCCCAAGACCCGCTCCGGCAAGCTGCTGCGCCGCTCCATCCAGGCCCTGGCGGAAGGCCGCGAGACCGGCGACCTTTCCACCCTGGACGACCCCAACTCGCTGGAGGAAATCCGCAAGGCGGTGGGCCGATGACCCAACTACGATGATTCAACTCCCCTCCCCCCTCGGGGGAGGGGCCGGGGGTGAGGGAGCAACGGTTGCCATGGTGACCGTTGCTCCCTCACCCCAGCCCTCTCCCGGTGGGAGAGGGAGCAAACCAGGAAGCGCACCATGACAGCATCCCTCACCCCCGGCGCGAAATTCCGCGCCGCCGTCGCCGCCGAGCGGCCCCTCCAGGTGGTCGGCGCCATCAACGCCTACGCCGCCCTGCTGGCCGAGCACTCCGGTTTTCAGGCCCTCTACCTCTCGGGCGGCGGCGTCGCGGCCAGCTCCTGCGGCATCCCTGACTTAGGGATAACCACCCTGGAAGACGTGCTGGTGGACGCCCGCCGTATCACCGACGTCACGCCCCTGCCGCTGCTGGTGGACATCGACACCGGCTGGGGCGGGGCCTTCAACATCGCCCGCGCCGTGCGCGCCCTCACCCGCGCCGGGGTGGCGGCGGTGCACATCGAAGATCAGGTGATGCAGAAGCGCTGCGGCCACCGCCCCGGCAAGGCCATCGTCAGCCAGACCGAGATGGTGGACCGGGTGAAGGCGGCGGTGGACGCCCGCATCGACCCCGAGTTCGTCATCATGGCCCGCACCGACGCGCTCCAGGCCGAGGGCCTGCAGGCGGCCATCGACCGCGCCTGCGCCTGCGTGGAAGCCGGGGCGGACATGATCTTCCCCGAGGCCATGACCCAGTTGGATCAGTACGCCGCCTTCGCCAAGGCGGTACACGTGCCCATCCTCGCCAACATCACCGAGTTCGGCGCGACGCCGCTGTTCAGCGTGGACGAGCTGCGCGACGTGGGCGTAGGCCTGGCGCTCTACCCCCTCTCCGCCTTCCGCGCCATGGCCCAGGCGGCCCTGGGGGTATACGGCGCGATCCGCCAGGACGGCCACCAGAAGAACGTGCTGAACGTGATGCAGCCCCGCATGGAGCTGTACGAGCACCTGGGCTACCACGCGTTTGAACAGAAGCTGGATGCGCTGTTTGCCGAAGGCAAGTGACCTGTAGCGCCGGCTTCCAGCCGGCAAGTTGCCGGCTGGAAGCCGGCGCTACGAACAAGGAGACACCATGAACGAAGCCCCCGCCCCCAAGCCGAAGAAATCCGTCGCCCTGTCCGGCGTCGTCGCCGGCAACACCGCCCTGTGCACCGTGGGCCGCACCGGCAACGACCTGCACTATCGCGGCTACGACATCCTCGACATCGCCGATGTGTGCGAATTCGAAGAAGTGGCCCACCTGCTCATCCACGGCCACTTTCCCAACCGGGAGGAGCTGAAGGCCTACAAGACCAGGCTGCAAGGCCTGCGCAGCCTGCCCACCGTGCTGAAGACGGTGCTGGAGCAACTGCCCGCCAGCGCGCACCCCATGGACGTGATGCGCACCGCCGTCTCGGTGCTGGGCTGCGTGCTGCCGGAAGAAGAAAAACAGCCCATCCTGGGCGCGCGCCACATCGCCGACCGCCTCATCGCCAGCCTGGGTTCGGCCCTGGTGTACTGGTTCCATTTCAGCCAGAACGGTCGCCGTATCGAGGTGGAGACGGAGGACGACTCCATCGGCGGCCACTTCCTGCACCTGCTGCATGGCGCGCGTTTGCCAGATGGGCCGCCGGAGATCTGGGTGCGCGCCATGCACACCTCCCTGATCCTCTACGCCGAGCACGAATTCAACGCCTCCACCTTCACCGGGCGCGTCATCGCCGGCACCGGCTCCGACATGTACTCCGCCATCACCGGCGCGATTGGCGCGTTGCGTGGACCCAAACACGGCGGGGCCAACGAGGCGGCCTTCGGCATCCAGAGCCGCTACGACACGGCGGACGAGGCCGAGGCCGACATCCGCGCGCGCGTGGCGAACAAGGAGGTCATCATCCGCCTCGGCCACCCGGTCTATACCATTGCCGCCCCGCGCAACGTGGTCATCAAGGCCGTGGCCAAGCGCCTGGCGGACCACAACGGCGACCACAAGCTCTACAACGTGGCGGATCGGCTGGAGGCGGTAATGCGGGAGATCAAGAACATGTTCCCCAACCTGGATTGGTTCAGCTCCGTCAGCTACGCCATGATGGGCGTGCCCACCGCCATGTTCACGCCGCTGTTCATCCTCTCGCGCACCACCGGCTGGGCCGCGCATGTGATCGAACAGCGTCTCGACGGCAAGATCATCCGCCCCTCCGCCAACTACACCGGGCCGGAAGACCTGAAGTTCATCCCCATCGACCAACGCACCTGATCACTCCCCTCCCCCGCCGGGGGAGGGGCCGGGGGTGAGGGAGCCACGATTGCTATCGTGACGCAGCTCCCTCACCCCGGCCCTCTCCCGGTGGGAGAGGGAGCAAACCTGAAAGGAACCCGCCCATGTCCGCCCACGACATCCGCTCCGCCGAGCGCCCCCCCTTCGACACCGTCCTGCAAACCATGGCCGATTACGTCTGCGACTACGACGCCGGCCAGTCCGCCCTGGCCATGGAGACCGCGCGCTACAACCTGATGGACTCCCTGGCCTGCGCCCTGATGGCGCTGGACTACCCGGAATGCACCAAGCTGCTCGGCCCCGTCGTCCCCGGCGCCACCCTGCCCGGCGGCACGCGCGTCCCCGGCACGGCGTATGAACTGGACCCGGTGAAGGCCGCCTGGGACATCGGCTGCCTGGTGCGCTTTCTCGACTTCAACGACACCTGGCTGGCCGCCGAATGGGGCCACCCCTCCGACAACCTGGGGGCCATCCTCGGCATCGCCGACTGGCTCTCGCGCAAGCGTGTGGCCGAAGGCCAGGCCCCGCTGGTGATGCAGGACGTGCTCAAGGCCATGATCCTGGCGCACGAGATCCAGGGCGTCACCGCCCTGGAAAACGCCTTCAACCGCGTCGGCCTGGACCACGTCATGCTGGTGCGCATCGCCTCCGCCGCCGTCGCCGCCCGGATGCTGGGCGGCACGCGCGAAGAAGTGCTCAACGCCCTCTCCCACGCCTGGATCGACGGCTGTGCGCTGCGCACCTACCGCCACGCCCCCAACACCGGCGCGCGCAAATCCTGGGCGGCGGGCGACGCCAGCTCGCGCGGCGTGCGTCTGGCGCTGATCTGCCTCACTGGCGAGATGGGCTACCCCTCCGCCCTCACCGCCAAGACCTGGGGCTTTCAGGACAGCCTGTTCCGGGGCAATGCACTGAAATTCACCCAGGGCTTCGGCGCGTATGTCATGGAAAACATCCTGTTCAAGATCAGCTACCCCGCCGAATTCCACGCCCAGACCGCCGTGGAATGCGCCATGACCCTGCACCCGCAGGTGAAGGACCGCATTGGCGAGATCGCGCGCATCGAGATCGAAACCCAGGAAGCCGGCTGTCGCATCATCGACAAGACCGGCCCCATGAATAACTACGCCGACCGCGACCACTGCCTCCAATACATGGTGGCCGTGCCGCTGATCCGGGGCCGCCTCACCGCCGACGACTACACCGACGCCGGCGCCGCCGACCCGCGCATCGACGCCCTGCGCGCCCTCACCACCGTGAAGGAAAACCCGCGCTTCTCAAAGGAATACCTGGAGGCGGACAAGCGCTACATCGGCAACAGCGTGCAGGTGTTCTTCCGGGACGGCACGGCCACGGAAAAGGTCAGCGTGGACGCCCCCATCGGCCACCGCCAGCGCCGCGCCGAAGGCATTCCCATCCTGATAAAGAAATGGGAAGCCGCCATCGCCGCCAAACTCTCCGCCAAAAAGTGCGCCACCCTGAACGCGATGTGCGCCGATCAGGCCGCCTTCGAGGCCGTACCGGTGCAGGAATTCATGGGGCTGATGGCGGTGTGATCCCTACTCCCCTCCCCCTCCGGGGGAGGGGCTGGGGGTGAGGGAGCCACGGGGATACACCAATCCCCCTCCGGTCAGCCAGCGGCGCCACTCCGCTCCCAACCACCAAAGTCAGCGGGACCGTCACCTCCGTCCTCGCCGGCCCCAATAAAAAGGTCGCCGCTTGTGATGCGCGACCGCAGTAATCACCACCTCGTCGCCCGCGACGGCATAGATCAAGTTGTACGGAAATCGACGCAGGACAAATTTCCTCAACTCATCATCCACCGGACTGCCCAGGCCCGGCGCTTTGTCCTCGTAATAGCGCGCCGCTTCGCGAAACTCGATATCCGCCTCGGCGAGAAACCGGACATTCATTCGAGATCAGCCAAGGCCCGGCGAAACACCTCATCGGCGGGGATGGCCTCAACCTGCCCCGCCCGATACGCCGCCAGACGCCGCCGGGCTTCTTCGACCCAAAGTTTCTCCACTTCCGCCTCGCCCGGTTCATCCAGGCTGCCCAAGAGCTGTTCCGCCAATTTGGCGCGATCATCCAGGTCAAGTTCTCGGGAGAGGGGCAGGAGTTCATTCAATGTGGCGGTCATGGCTGCTTCTCCGAGTGATTTGGCACGGACGAAACGTGGACGGTTCCGCCTGTATCCGTCGCCACATCTGGCACGACAGGCTGACGGACGACAAACGGCGCGCCCGTCTGTTCGGCCATTCGATCAGCGCATTGCGGTGATTATTCAGTGGAGAACCAAATGCTCCGTTCAAGTGCGCCACCCTGAACGCGATGTGCGCCGATCAGGCCGCCTTCGAGGCCGTGCCGGTGCAGGCGTTCATGGGGTTGATGGCGGTGTGACGGATGGGGGAGAGGGCGGGGCGCCCTACTCCCCTACCCCTGGGCCGGTCATGCCGTCGAAGCCCAGTTCCAGCGCCTTGGCGAGTTCGGCCTCGGTTTCCACGCCCTCGGCGAAGACCAGGATGCCGATCTGGTGGGCGATCTCGCACAGCCCCTTGAGGAAGGCCTGGTTGCCGGTATTGCGGTCGATCTCCTGGATGAAACCGGAGTCCACTTTGAGGAAACCCAGGCCGATGTCGTAGAGCAGGCCAATCTGGTTGAAGTGGGAGCCGTAATGCTCCAGCCCCACGCGCACCCCCAGCGGTTTGGCTGCGCGCACCAGGTCACGCAGGCAACTGACGCAGTGCAGGGCGCCCGCCTCGGGGATCTCCAGCCAGAGCCTGCCGGCGCAGGCGGGGTGTTCGCCCAACCGTTGCAGCAGTCGCTCCTGGAACCCCTGATCCGCCACGGAATGGGCCGAAAGATGCACCCACAGACCGGGCATCTCTGGTTGCGCCGCCAGTTCAATCAAGGCGAGTTCGATGGCCGCCAGGTCCAGTTCCTGCATCAGCCCCAGCCGCTCGGCCAGGGGCACAAACCGGCCCGCCGCCAGCCAGCCGCCCTTCTCATGCAGGCGGATGCGCAGGGGGTATTCCCGGTGGAAGCCTGCCGCCCCGCGCAGGCGGATGGGGTGATGGGCCAGCTTCATGTTGCCGCCATCCATGGCAAAACGCAGGGCGCGACGCCAGTCTTCGGCGGTCACGGGGATGTCCGCATCCACATCCGATGCGGCTTCGCGCAGGGTGTTGGGGCCTTCGCTCTCGGCGCTGGCCAGGGCGGCGTCGATGCGGGAGAACAGGCGGGCGGGGGATTCCGCCGGGGCAAACTTGCCGTAGCCGATGCAGACGCCTGCCTGGGGCCCCGCGATAGGTTCCATCTCGCTCAAGAGCAGTTCCAGCAACTCCCGTAGCGTGGCGGTGTTGTCGCATCCCGCCGGCAACAGCAAGCCGAAGTCGCCGCCGGAGAGACGTCCGGCAAAGGTGCCCACGCAGAAGGGGGTGATCTCGCCGATGGCGTGGCCCACATGGCGAATCATGTCGTCCGTGGCCTCGCGCCCCTGGTTGCGGTTGAGGTCGCCCAGGCCGGTCAGGCGCACGATGGCCATCACGCCGAAGGCGGTGTCCTCCGCCTCCAGGGCGGCCTGGACGTTGGCGATGAAGAATTCCCGGTTGGCCAGGCCGGTCTGCACATCAAAGTTGGCCACGCGCCGCAGCCCTTCGTACATGCGGGCGTCTTCCTCGAAACGGTCGCGCAGGCGGTTTACGGTGTCGTTCATGGCCGTGGCCAGATGGCGCAGTTCCGGCACGTCCGGCTCCGGAATGGTGACGAAACGGCGCTCGTTGATGGCCTGGGCCTGTTCGATCACGGCCTCCATGGGACGGCGGATGCGGCGCAGCACCAGGCTGCCCAGTACGCCGCCCAGCAGGCCGGCGCCAAGGATGGCGACGCTCATGAAGGTGGCGGTTTCCCACAGGGAGCGATAGGCGAAACTGCTGCGGCTCATCACGGTGAGGTTGCACAGGGGCCGCCAGCCGCCGCTGACCTGGGCCTGGCCGGGCAGGGAGCGGATGGGCAGGAGATGCACGAACCAGGCGGGGGCGCCCGCATCCCGGTCCTGGTTGAATTTCTCCAGCAACACCTTGCCGTCCGGGCCGATGGCCAGGATGGCTTCGTAATGCCCGCTGTCGAACAGGGCGGTGAGGGCCAGGACGATGTCGTCCCGATCCGTCTTCTCGCTGCTCAGGGCCAGGGCCATGGCGCTGGCGTTGTCCTGGTTCTTCATGGAGAGCTGCGTCTCCAGATAGTCCCGTGCGTTGTAGAGGGAGGCGAACAAACTGGCGGCCAGGGCTACCAGCACGCTTGCCAGGATGGAGATCCAGAGTTGTCGATACAGGGACATGGCGTCCTCCTACTCGAAGCCTTCCGCACGGGCGCGGCGGAGGGTCTCTTCCCAGATGGCCAGGTCGCCGGGTCCGCCGGAGCGGCCCTTTTCGTCCCAGACATGCAGGCTGTTGAAGCTGTACACCGGTTTCAGATCCGTGCGTTTCGAGGCCGGCATCACTTGGGAGACGCGATGGTCGAGCAACAGGGGCTCGCTTTCCGCGGACTCGGAATAACTCAGGACCATGTGTACAAACCCGCTCCCGGAGGCGTGCGCCGGGCCGCCCTGGTCCCGCGTCTCGGCGCGGGATTTGACGTAGACCAGGCGCATCTTGTCCGCCGGTACGTTGAGGGCTTGCAGGGTGAAGTATTTGGCGATGACGAAGTCTTCGCTGTCGCCGCGCCCCGTGCCCAGCAGTTCGCCCAGGGTGGTCCAGTAATCCTCGCGCTTCCAGACTTCACGGTCTTCGGCGACGCGGATGCGCTGATTGAAATAGTCGTTCACGCGCGCGAGCTGAACCTCCGCCGGCTCTTGCACCAGGGCTTCCACCAGCTTGCGCCAGTCCTTGTAGGCCTGCGCGCCCTTGCCGCCATAGCGCTTTGACAGGAAGGCCCCCAGCTTGTCGGTCTGCATGGCGATCAGGGTGGGTTTCTCCCCGGCCCGCTCGGGCGCGCGCCAGCTTTCCATGAAGGCGATGACGCGGCTGGCGCGCACCTGGCCGGGGATGAACATGACGACCTCTCCAGTGGGGTCGTAGAGGTACGAAGTGGGGAAGAAATCCACCGGCCCCACCTGGCGATAGGCGCTGTTGGAGTCGCGGCGCGCGCCGCCGGCGACGATGGCGGTGTAGCGGATGTTGCTCTGGCTCATGGCGGCGCGGATGGCGTCCTCGTTGGGACCGTAGTCCAGACTGACGCCGATCACGGCCAGATCCGGACGTCGATTCAGCTCATTGAGGGCCGGTACGCCGATCTTGCACAAGGGACACCAGGGCGCCCAGAAATTCACCAGCACCCAGCGGCCCCGAAAATCCGTCAGCCGTATCGGCTTGCCCTCGATGGAGGTGAAGGTGAACTGGATGGCCTTGGGTTCGGCGGCCCGGGCGGAGGCGCTCACTCCCAGCCAAACCGCAGTCAGCAGGAGGAGTGCGAGGCGAATTGCATACGGGATGCGACCGATCTGCATCTGCTTGGCGCGCCCGGTCTTCAGGAGCCGCGCCCTACCCTTTCAATTGGAGAGCCTTGCTTAACTGTATGCCAGACCGCGCGAGGCAAGGAGACCTATCGCATCCGCATGCCGCTTATCGCCCGGCACAGCCGGGCTCCTACAAAAATCCGTCTGTCTGGGGTTGTGCGTTTATCGCCCGGCACAGCCGGGCTCCTACAAAAATCCGTCTGTCTGGGGTTGTGCGTTCATCGCCCGGCACAGCCGGGCTCCTACAAATCCGTCTGTCTGGGGTTGTGCGTTTATCGCCCGGCACAGCCGGGCTCCTACAAAACCGTCTGTCTCCTGTAGGAGCCCGGCTGTGCCGGGCGATGCAACACCTACATATCCAGCGCAGCAGGCCGATCCAGCGGGGTATGCCAATGGTCGTCCGAGGCGGGTTCCGGGTGGAACCAGTTGAGCTTGGCATGCAGGCTCACCACGCTGCCGACGATGATCAGGGTGGGCGGCTTCAGTTCCGCCTGGGCCGCCAGGGCGGGCAGGGTGTCCAGGGTGCCGGTCACCGTGCGCTGGTTGAGGGTGGTGCCCTGCTGCACGATGGCGGCGGGGGTGTCGCCGGGCAGGCCATGCTTCTTCATCTCGTCGCACAGCGTCACCAGGCCCTTCAACCCCATGTAGATGACGATGGTCTGGCGCGGGCGGCAGAGCATGGCCCAATCCAGGTCCATGGTGCCGTCCTTGAGGTGGCCGGTGACCAGGACCAACGCCTGGGCGTGGTCGCGGTGGGTGAGCGGGATGCCGGCGTAGGACGCCACGCCCGCCGCCGCCGTCACCGCCGGGACTACCTGGAACGGGACGCCGTGCTCGCGCAGGGTCTCGATCTCTTCACCGCCGCGCCCGAAGATGAAGGGGTCGCCGCCTTTGAGGCGCAGCACCCGCTTGCCTTCCTGGGCCAGACGCACGAGGACCATGTTGATCTCGTCCTGTGGTATGGCGTGCTTGTCGCGCTCCTTGCCCACGTAGAGCCGGTCGGCGTCGCGCCGGCACATGTCGAGGATGGGGGGGGAGACCAGGCGGTCGTACACCACCACGTCGGCCTGCTGCATCAGGCGCAGGGCGCGGAAGGTGAGGAGATCCGGGTTGCCTGGGCCTGCGCCCACGAGATAGACCTCGCCCACTTCGGGCGCGGCCCCCTGGCTTTCGAGCATGGCCTGGAGGCTGGCCTCGGCTTCCTGTTCGCGCCCCGCAAACACCATCTCGGACACCGGGGAGAGGAAGGCTTTTTCCCAGAACTTGCGGCGCTCCGCCGTGGTAGCGAAGCGGGTGCGCACGGCCTGTTTGAAGCGCCCCGCCAGGGCGGCGAGGCGTCCGTAGCCGGCGGGGATGAGGGTCTCCAACCGCGCACGCAGCAGGCGCGAGAGCACCGGGGCCGCGCCGCCGCTGCTCACCGCCACCATCACCGGGGAGCGGTCGATGATGCTGGGCATGATGAAGCTGCATACCTCGGGCTTGTCCGCCACGTTCACCGGGATGTGGCGCGCGCGCGCGGCGTCGTGCACCGCCTGGTCCCGTTCCCGGTCTTCGCTGGCGGCAAACACCACGTCCATGCCGTCGAGATGGGACGGGGCGAAGGCCTGCTGCACATGGATCAACCGATCCGCCCCGCGCAGTTCGGCATAGGCCGGGGACAGGGGCTCCGGGGAGACGGCATGCACCCATGCGCCGGCATTGAGCATGAGGGCGGCCTTGCGCGCAGCGATGTCGCCGCCGCCCACCACCAGACCCTTGCGGCCCCGCAGGTCGAGGAAGATCGGTAGATAGTCCATGGCGTTCAGGGCGTCAGTTGTGGCTGCCGCAACCGCCGGAACCGCAGCCGCCGCTGCCGCAACCACCGCCGCCGCCGCCGCTGGAACCGCAACTGCCGGCGCTGGCCTTCATGAATACGAAACGGGATTCGCCGGGAGAGACTTCGCTGTAGTCGATGGTGACGTCGTCCAGCATGGGGGCGGATTGGGCGTTGACGAGCAGGGTGACGCCCCAGGAGTCCACGGCGGCGTCGTTGCTGCGCTCGTCGTCGAAGCCCATGCCGAATTCCAGCATGCCGGCGTCGTTGATGCGGGCGGCGATGCGCAGGCCCATGTTTTCGGCGCCGGATTGCTGCGCCGCCACGCGCACCTGTTCGGCGGCTTCTTTGGTCAGACTGATCATTTCAGGGTTCCTTTCGTAGGTCAGGCGGCCAGAAGGCCGTGTTCGTTGTTCCAGCGCGCCGCCTTTGCCAGGAAAGGGGCGATCCATCCGCGCGGCCCGCTGCCGCGACGGTGGCAGTAGGACGCGATCAGGTTCTTGTAGACGTAGCCATCCTGGCCGTCGGCGATACCGTGCCCGCGCAGTACCCGGTAGGCGTAGGTAAGGCCGTCGGGGAGATTTTCCAGATGGGAGTAATGAAATTCATGGGCGGGGATGGGCTCCGGTGCGGGCGGCCAGGGGGCGGCGGCGGTCTCTGCCAGTTCCGCGTAGCCCCGGCCCACCGGACGCGCGCCCATGAGACAGTCGCCCGGCACGACGCCCACCATGACGCCAGACCGCTCGCCCCAGCTGAGGCTGCGCGACAGGTACATGAGGCCGCCGCATTCTGCGTAGACCGGCAACCCCGCCTCGATGGCGGCGCGCAGGGCATGGCGCAGGTCGGCGTTGGCCTCCAGTTGGGCGATGAAGACCTCCGGGAAGCCGCCGCCGATGAGGAGTCCGTCGCAGGCGGGCAGATGCCGGTCGCGCAGGGTGTCCAGGGGCAGCAGTTCGACCCCGGCGGCGCGCAGGGTGTCCAGGTCTTCCTGGTAGTAGAAGCCGAAGGATGGGTCCAGGGCGTAGGCGATGCGCAGGCCTTCGCTCCCCCCTTTGAAAAGGGCGGGGCGGGGGGGATTCGAGGGGCTCTGGTTTGAGTTGGTCAGGGCGAGCAGCGCTTCCAGGTCCACCTGGGCCGCGACCTTGGCGGCAATGGCGGCGATGCGGGCCTCCGCCTCCGGGGATTCGTTGCCCGGCATCAGGCCCAGATGGCGTTCGACGATGGCGAGATCCGCATCCTGGCGCACCGCGCCCAGCACCGGCACATCGGTGTAGCGCTCGATCACGTCGCGCAGCTTGCCTTCGTGGCGGGGACCGCCCACCTTGTTGAGGATGACCCCGGCGATGCGCACATCGCGGTCAAAGGCCTGGTAGCCCAGGATCAGGGGGGCGACCCCCCGTGTCATGCCCTGGGTGTCCAGCACCAGCACCACCGGGGCGTCCAGCAGCTTGGCCAGGGCGGCGTTGCTGTTGCTGCCCTCCACATCCATGCCGTCGTACAGCCCCTTGTTGCCTTCGATCAGGCTGATGTCGGCAC
The DNA here is from genome assembly GCA_016219425.1 of Betaproteobacteria bacterium. Classification (GTDB taxonomy): domain Bacteria; phylum Pseudomonadota; class Gammaproteobacteria; order Burkholderiales; family Thiobacillaceae; genus PFJX01. The sequence continues at coordinate 143,457 of JACRNB010000011.1, forward strand.
CCGCGGCGTGGCGGGCGTAGAGATCAGTGATCTCGTCCGTCTCCATCATGTGGAAGTCGAGGTTGTAACTGGGACGCCCGGCAGCCTGGCCATGCCAGATGGGGTCGATGTAATCCGGCCCCTTTTTGAACGCCTGCACCGCCAGCCCCCGCTCGCGCAGGGCGCGGCACAAACCCAGCGTGAGCGTGGTCTTGCCGGAAGATTTGTGGGCGGCGGAGAGGTACAGGACAGGCATGGGGGCGATCTTATCCGGGCGAAAACAAAAAGCCGACTAAATTTGTCGGCTTTTTGTGGGGAGGCCGTAACGCGTGCGGATCAGTCCGTGGCGCGACGCATCTTCAGTTCTTCGAAGTCGTCGTGAGGCATGAACTTGAAGACGCGCACGGCGATGACGGTGAGCAGGAAGGCGATGCCAACTCCGCCGATGCCCAGCATCCATTCCCACTTGCTGGGGCTGTAGGAGGCCACCACGCCATCGTAGAAGGTGCTGCTCACCTCATGACCGGGGAACAGGGGCATGGGGAAGGCCTGGCCGCCGATGATGGTGACGTACATCTGGGCCAGCCCGCCGAGCACCACCAGCAGGGGGGCGAGGAAGCAGAAACAGATGCGCTCGGTCTTGCCCGACCCCGCGCCGCCGGAACGGGGGATGAACAGCAGGATCAGCGGAACGATGCCGCCCAGAATGATCTGGCCGACCCAGAAGGTGGTGGTGTAGATGCCGCCGTCCAGCAGGATGAAACGCTCGTACTCCCACTGCTTGGCGAAGTACAGGTTGGTCAGGTGGAAGACGATGGTGAAGTACAGGGAGGCGCCCACGAATACGGCGAGCAGATTCTTCATGCGGCGGCGCACGTTCACGTCCAGCAGTTGGTCGTTCCAGTAGTACATGGCGGATTGCACCACCATGAACACGGCGAGGCCGTAGCCGAACGACATGACGATGAACATGGGCGCCATCAGGGCGGAGTTGTAGCCGGAACGGGCGGCGATAAAACCGAAGATGGAGCCGGTGGCCGTGGTCAAACCCAAGCGCCAGAGGAAGGCGACGAAACCGACGGGTTTGGACCACGCATTCATCTTCCGGTCCATCAGGGTGAGCAGGTACAGACCCACAATGGCGAAGAAGCCGTTGTAGAAGATCATGTTCCAGGCAAAGATGGACTTGAAGTTGTAGTAGGTCATCGCGACGATGAGACGGTCGGGACGGCCCAGGTCGAGCACCAGCACCGCCAGACCGCCGGAGAGCATGGCCAGGGCCAGCATGCCGGAGAGGGGGGCGCGCGCCTTGTACACCGACTTGCCGAACACGGAGCCGATGGAGGCGATGTTGAGCACACCAGACGCGGCGACGATCAACAGCACCGCGAACACATGGGGCAGGCCCCATACCACCTGGTTGTTCATGCCGGTGAGGACGTGACCGTGGTGCTCCAGGGTGAAGAAGGCATACAGGGCGCTCAGAACAATCAACCCGCCCAGACCCAGCAACAGCCAGAACTGGGTGGTCTTGCACTCTTGCTTGTTGGCGCAGTATTCGTTGGTGGCCATGTCTTAAATCCCCTGGTAACGCACGCCGGTGTTGAGGCCCATGTCGGCGCGCACCTCTACCGAGTCGTAGGCCTTGAGCGCCTTGGCGACCGCGCTTTCCGGGTCTTTCAGATCGCCGAAGATCATGGCCTGATGACTCTTGGTGTTGCAGGCCTCGACGCAGGCGGGTTGTTCATCCCGGTCCACCCGCTGCACACAGAAGGTGCAGGACTCCACACATCCTTTGCCGCGCGGCACTTCCGGGTTCTGGTCGGTGAGCGGTTCATGCACGAAGGAACGCGCCTTGTAGGGGCAAGCCATCATGCAATAACGGCAGCCGATGCAGATATGACGGTCCACCAGGACGATGCCGTCGGCCCGCTTCATGGAGGCGCCGGTAGGGCAGACGTCCACACAGGGCGGGTTTTCGCAGTGCTGGCACATCATGGGCAGGCTTTGGACGAAGCCGGAGCGCAGGTCTTTGATGTCCACCTTGCGGATCCACTGGCTGTCCTGCGGGCCGGTCTTGCCGGACAGGCCGTTTTCCGTATTGCAGGCGGTGACGCAGTCATTACAACCGTCGCCGCACTTGGTGGTGTCGATCAGCATGCCCCAGCGCTTGGCGCTGGAGGCGCCTTCTTCCGGCGCACGGCTATGGGCGATGCCATAGAACAGCACGCCCGGCCCCAGGGTGACGCCTGCAACCAGTGCGCCCGCCTTGAGAAAATCGCGGCGGCTGCTTTCGGTGTTCGTGGATTCGCTCATTTCACGGACTCCTTGGCGAGATCCATCCGCGGGGACGGTTGCGCCACCTGGATGGGCTTTTTCATGGGCTTGGTGGCATGGCAGTCCCAGCAGTCCAGCTTGACGCTGGCGTAGCGGTGGCAGGACGCGCAGAAGTCATCCTTGCTGGCCGCCACGCTGCCGGTCTTCTCGCTGGCATGGCATTCCACGCACTTCTTGAGACTGTGCTTGGTGGTGCGGATGCCTTTACGCATCGTCTCGTCACGATGATGCTTGAGGAGTTCCATATGGTTGCGACGCATGAACTGCGTCTCTTCCACACATTTCTCGCCCTTGCCCTTTTCGATCTTGGGCAGATCAACCCCCGCCGACGCCTCCAGAACAGGGGCGGCGAAGATCATCGCCGCGCCGGCCAGGAGCGCCAGCCGCATCCAGGTACGAATGCTCGCCATGCCGTTCTTCCTTTTGCTTAGTCGCCCATGCCCATGACGATGTAACCCGTCGGGCACACGTCCGCACAGATGTGGCAGCCGATGCACTTGCCATAGTCGGTGTCCACGTAGCGGCCCGTGGTGGGACCGTCCTTTTTCTTGACCTTGAACACGGCAGTCTGCGGGCAGTAGATGATGCAGTTGTCACATTCAAAGCACAGCCCGCAGGACATGCAGCGCTTGGCTTCCGCCACCACCTGCTTGTCATCCAGGGAATGCAGACGGTCATCGAAGTTGCCCAGGGCGGATTCCGCGTTCAGAACCGTTACGCCGCGCTGGTTGCGCGGGACGTTCAGGAAGTGCCCCAGGAACATCTCGGTGGACGGGATCACATAACGAGCGGAACGGTCTTCGTAGTTGTGCAGGGTGTCCTTCCACTCGGAAGTGCCCGTTTCCTGGCCGTGGTGCTCTTTGTACTCGTGGCCGGATTCGACCCACTTGCGCACCATGTCCCAGTGCGCCACATCCACCTTGGGACGCCTGTCGGCCTCCTCGCCCTTCAGGAAGGCATCGATGCCATCCGCGCAGATACGGGCATGGCCGATGGCGGTGGTGAGCAGGTGGGGACGGATCACGTCGCCGGCGACGAAGACGTTCGGCTTGTTGGGGAAGCGGTAGTTCTTGTCGGTCTTGATCAGGCCGTTGTTGTTGTTGAAGCCTTCCAGGCCGGTGAAGTCCACGGCCTGACCGATGGCGGCGACGATCAGGGTGGCGTCGATGTCGCGCTCGGTGCCTTCCTTGATCTTGGTTTCCTTGCCCACCACTTCAAACTCGGCCACGCGCAGGGCGATGGCGCGACCACTCGCATCCTTGACCACTTCCACCGGGGTGACGCCGCCGACGATGTCGATGCCTTCCGCCTTGGCTTGCTCGATCTCGTGCTTGTTGGCGGCCATCTTGTCCACGGTGGCGCGGGAGATCAGCACCACTTCCACGCCCATGCGGGCGGCGATGGAGGAGACGTCATGGGCGGTGTGACCGGCCAGCACCATCTCCGGCAGGTCGGAGGTGGAGGGGTTGGTGATCTTGCCGAGACGACGGGCGACGGTGGCGACGTCAATGGAGGTGTCGCCGCCGCCAATAACCACGACCTTGTCGCCCACATGCTGCAGGCGGCCTTCGTTGAAGGCGCGCAGGAATGCGGTGGCGGGTACGCAGTTGGGGGCGTCCGCGCCAGGGACCGGCAGGGTGCGACCGCCCTGAGCGCCCAGGGCGATCAGGATGGCGTCGAATTCCTTCTCGATCTGCTCCATCGCCACATCCGTGCCGATACGGCAGTTCAGGCGGGTGTCCACGCCCATGTCGGTGATGCGCTTGATCTCGCCATCCAGCACTTCACGCGGGGTGCGGAAGCCGGGGATGCCGTAACGCATCATGCCGCCGAGTTCGGCGTGGTCATCAAAGATGGTGCAGGCATGACCCATGCGGCGCAGCTGGTACGCAGCGGCCAGACCGGCGGGGCCGCCGCCGATGATGGCGACCTTCTTGCCGGTTTCGGCGCCGGGGGCGTCGAAACCGATGTTGTTATCCAGCGCCCAGTTGCCGACGAAGTGCTCCACCGAGTTGATGCCGACGTTCTCTTCCACCTGATTGCGGTTGCAACCGGATTCGCAGGGGGCGGGACAGACGCGGCCCATGACGGCGGGGAAGGGGTTGGCGGTGGTTATGCGGCGGAAGGCGTATTCCTGCCAGGTCATGCCGGCGGTGGGCTTTTCAATACCGCGCACGATGTTGAGATAGCCGCGGATGTCTTCGCCGGCGGGGCAGGAACCCTGGCAAGGGGGGGTGGAGTGCACATACTCGGGGCACTTGTGGGTCCAGCTCGCCTGGAAAATCTTGTCCTGGTTGCTGCGATAGTTCTCTTCGGTTTCGCCGTCCTTGTAACGACGCCAGCTGACGCCTTCGGTTTTGGCAACATTCTTGGAAGTGACCGACATCTTCGCTCTCCTATCGTCAAAGCTTCGCGGCTATGGAAATTTGCCGCACATCTCATGTTGGCGCGGCCCTAGGTCGCGCCACTCAAAGGAAAAATCAATCCAGCTTGATGGCCGTGCTCACCAATTGGTGCACACCGCCCACCGAACCCCGGTCGAAACCGTAGTACGGCAATACCTTGGTGAACTGGGCCTTGCAGATGGCGCAGATCAAGGCCAGGAAGTTCACCTTGTCCTTCTGCACCACGTTGTTGTACGCATTCATGCGCGGCAGCGCGCCCTTCACCCGCACTTCGATCAGGTCGTCCGTCAACAAACCGCCGCCGCCACCGCAACAGAAGGTGCCTTCGCGGATGGTCTCGCCCGCCATGTCATGGAAGTTGTTCGCCACGGCCTTGATGATGTTGCGCGGGATCTCGAACTGCCCGCCCGGCTCATCGCCCATGCGCGAACCGCGCGAGACGTTGCAGGAGTCGTGGTAGGTGATGACGCGGTCGTCGTTCAGCGACTTGTCGAACTTGAGCACGCCCTTCTGGATCAGATCCCAGGTGTATTCGCAGATGTGCATGGGCTGCGGATAACGCGGGTCCAGTTGCTGTTGCAGTTCGATGGAGAAAGGATCCTTGCCGTCGAAACCGATGCCGGTGAGGGTGTTCCAGAAGCTGTAGGCAACGCGCCAGGCGTGGCCGCACTCGCCCACGATGATGCGCTTCACGCCCAGTTCCAGGGCGGCGTCCCGAATCCGCATGGCGACCTTGCGCATGGTTTCGTAGTTGCCGCTGAACAGGCCGAAGTTGCCCGCCTCGGAGGCCTTCGAGGACAGGGTCCAGGAAGCGCCGGCGGCGTGGAACACCTTGGCGTAGCCGATCAGGGAGTCCACATGAGGCTCGGAGAAGAAATCGGCGGACGGCGTCACCAGCAGGATTTCAGCGCCGGCCACGTCGAGAGGCATCTTCACCGGTACGCCGGTATCCGCCTCCATGTCCTCTTCCAGACCCAGCAGGGTGTCTTCCAGAGCGGGGCCGGGCAGGCCCAGGTTATTGCCGATCTTCTGGACCTTGACCAGGATCTCGTTGGAATACTTCTGGCCCATGCCCACATGGTTCAGGATCTCGCGCCCGGCCATGGTGACCTCGGCAGTGTCGATGCCGTAGGGGCAGTAGACGGAGCAGCGACGGCACTCGGAACACTGGTGGTAATAGTTGTACCACTGGTTCAGCACGTCCTCGGTCAGGTCCGCAGCACCCACCAGCCAGGGGGCGATCTTGCCCGGCAGGGTGAAGTAACGGCGATAGACCTTGCGCATCAATTCCTGGCGCGCGACCGGCATGTTGTTCGGGTCGGCGGTGCCCAGGAAGTAGTGGCATTTGTCGGTGCAGGCGCCGCAATGCACACAGGCATCCATGAACACGCGCAGGGAACGGTATTTGCCGAGCAGATCGCCCATCTTGTCGATGGCGCGCTCTTTCCAGTCTTCACCCAACTTGAACGGGTAGCCCAGGAAATCCTGGGGGCCCTGCGGGGCGACAAAAGACTTCACATGCGCCATCGCCCCCGGCTTGATCTTGGGGACGTCGGTGTATTCCGTCAGCGTGGGGACTTCGAATTCTGGGCCGGCCACGTTTGCTCCTTAGTCTTTGATCTCAGCGCGTTTGAACATCAGCCGTTGTCACGTTCCAGGGCGGCGGCCCAGGGAGCGATATGACGGGTTTCACGCGGGTTGTCGGCCTGGTTGCGGGTGGGGCTGAAGAAGATGCCGGGGGCATGCAACAGCTTGCTGACGGGGAAGATGATCATCAGCAGGGCGACCAGGAAGAGGTGGGCCAGCAGGGGGCCGTCGGCAGGCAGAGGCTGCCAGTCGAACGTCATCAGTCCAAGCGCAAAGGCCTTGAGGGCGATGATGTCGGTATGGCTGACGAAGCTCATGACCACGCCAGTGAGGCCGATGGCGATGAGCAGAGCCAACATCAGGTGATCCGAAGGGGTGGAGATGTAGCGCACCCGGTCCACCAGAAAACGACGCGCCCACAGGCCGGCCAGACCCGCCAACATCATGAAACTGGCGTACTTGCCAAAGGGCTGGACGAATTCCACCCAAAACCAGACCGGCTCCTGGAAATACCGGACGTGACGGGCCAGAACCAGGGCCAGGCCGACATGGAACAGCCAGCCGAACACCCAGATCCACTTGTTGGACTTGAACAGGCTTTCAAACAGGACGACTTCCCGCGCCATGCGGGCCGCCACGCCGAGATGGGTGGTGGGCGCGGGCGTGGTGGGTATCTTCAGGGGCGCCGGGGTGCGGCTGTACTCGACAATGCGATAGGCCAGCCCGCCAATCAGGACCAGCGCGGCAAAGTAGTACAGGCCGATGTAAAAAAGCGTCAGGGAAGTCATCCGTCGTACCTACAGTCGAAAGAAGATCGAGTCGAGAGTGGGGAGCCGGGAATTCGCATCCATTCGGCTCTCGACTCTCGGCTTATGCAGCCGGGAGGAAGTCCAGGGCCAAGGCCCCGGACATTTGCTGCGTCAGATACAGCCGGTCGGCTTGGGCAGACCGCCGATCTTGCAGGCTTGCTTGGCGGGACCGTAGGGGAACAGTTCGTACAGATACTTGTTGTTGCCCTTGTCCGGCCCCAGCTTCTTGCCGATGGCCTTGGTCAGCACGCGGATCGCGGGGGCGATCTGGTACTCGTCGTAGTACTCGCGCAGGAAGTCGATGACTTCCCAGTGAGACTCGGTCATGTCGACCTTTTCTTCCTTGGCCATGTACTCAGCCACGTCCCGGTTCCAGTCGGCCAGATTGGTCAGAAATCCTTCCTCGTCCAGCTCAACGTCCTTACCAGCGATATTCACGGTAGCCATAGAAGCTCTCCTATTTGATAAAAATTACAGCCAAGACTGACAGTTGCTGTGTTCCGCGACGAGATCCACAAAACCGCCGTAATCCACCACATTGACGCCATCCAGCACGCGTGCGGACATCCCGCGTGCAGCGAGGTCCGGCCCGAGGGCATAGACCTTGACATTGGGCATGGCCGCCTTGACCTTTGCCTCCGACATGTTGCCGGCGGTCGCCGCATAGACGGCATCCTCAATCAGCAGCACCGCGGAACCGTCTTTTGCATGACCCAGGCAGGTGTCCACGCTGTTGCGCTCGCTGGGTGACTTATTGACTATGTGCAGCATTTTCGCGTTCTCCGATCAGAAGCTGAGGACCACGTCCTGCTCGTTCATCAAGTCCGCCATCTCGGCAGCGCCCACAACCTGAACATCCACCACGAGATCGTCCTCGCTGAGTCCGCGCGCCTCCAGGGATTCGCGCTCCACGTAGAGCTTCTCGATGTCATACCCTTCCAAGGCGCGATAGGTCTTGGAAAAGCTCTTCATCTCGATGCCATCGGTGTTGATGTTCTTCATCAACTGGTACACGCCGTCATCAATGAAGGCGAGGCTCACGTCCTGCTCGAACGCAGCGGAAATCAGCACAACTTCCAGGCTCTCCAGGGCATAGATGGTGCCGTAGGGGGCCTTGCGGTTCACGAACATGAACTTCTTGATCGTGCCGCCTTCTTCCATATCCATTTCGTCGGACATCGCTTTTCCCTCAATCGCCGAAAGTCACCAGACGGTCACACTGGATGCCGGCCTCGACCAGCTGTCCCAGACCCGAGATGCGGAAGGCAGGAGCAATATTGCTGGCATCCTTGCCCTGACGCTTGGCCTCGTTGTCATCCATCATGCCGCGCCGCTGCGCCGCCGCGATACACACCACCAGATCAAGGTTGTGTTCCTGAGCCAGAGCGCTCCAGCGGTTGACGATGTGACGGTCGTCCGCCGGGGGCACGGTCAGGCGCGAGGCGTTGTTGACGCCATCGTGATAGAAGAACACGCGGAAGATCTCGTGCCCCTTGGCGAGACAGGCCTTGGCAAACAGGTAGGCGGAGTCCGACGCCTGATGCTGGTAGGGCCCTTCGTTAACCAAAATACCGAATTTCATTTGTATATCCCTATCTCCGAATAACTGAGCGGAAGACAACCCCGGCGCTGACCGGGGCGGCCATCAGAAACGGATGTGAGCCGAAGCGTTCAGACTGCTGCGACCACCGCGCCAGTTATCCACGTGATACTTGGTGAACGGCAGACCCGTCTTTTCGAAGAACGCAGGCCAACCGATACGGTCGATCCAGTCGTTCATGCGCTCCCACGGACGACCATCCGCCTTGTATGTGGCCAGGATGTTCTTGACCACAGCGCCCACTTCGGGCCAACGCGGGGCGTTGTTGGGCAGACCGGAGGCAACCAGCTTGTGGAAGGTGGGACGTGAGCGGGCGTTGGAGTTCTTGCCGCCGACCCAGATGGCGATCTTGGAATACTCGGGGTCGTTGATCTGCATCGGGGGGCACGGGGGGAAGCAGGCGCCGCAGCAGATGCACTTCTTCTCGTCCACTTCCAGGGAGGGCTTGCCGTTCACCAGGGCGGGACGAATCGCCGCGACCGGGCAACGGGCCACCACGGAGGGGCGCTCGCAGATGTTGGCCACCAGATCATGGTTGATCTTGGGAGGCTTGGTGTGCTGCACGACGATGGCGATGTCAGCCTGGCCGCCGCAGTTGATCTCGCAGCAGGAGGTGGACAGCTTGACGCGGTTGGGCATCTCACACTTGACGAAATCATCGTACAAATCGTCCATCAGGGCCTTCACCACGCCGGAGGCGTCGGTGCCGGGGATGTCGCAGTGCAACCATCCCTGGGTGTGGGCGATCATGGATACGGAGTTGGCGGTGCCGCCCACCGGGAAGCCGTTCTCGCTCAGGGTCTTGATCAGGGGCTCAACCTTGGCCTGCTCGGTGACCATGTACTCGATGTTGGAACGGGTGGTGAAACGCACATAACCGTCGGCGAACTGGTCGGCGATGTCGGCCAGCTTGCGGATGGTGTAGTGGTCCATCTGGCGCTGAGTGCCGGCCTTGACGGTCCAGATCTCGTCGCCATTCTCGGCGCGGTGATAAAGCACACCCGGTTTCGGATGGGAGTGGAAATTCCACTTCCCATAGTTCTTCTTCATCACGGGGTGCATGTAGGGCATCGGGTCCGGGGTACCGGATTCGATGGTTTCGTGAGTCCTTTCAGCCATACTTCTCTCCAACTTTTCTGTGAGATTGGAAATTTGTCGCGCCGGTCCGGCCTTGCAGCCGGACCAACATCGTCCTGTTAGGCAGCCGCCTTACGCTCGAACCACTTGGCCGCCTCTTCGTCCCAGCCGTCGGTACGCACGTAGGGGTTGGTACGGGGATGAACGATCATGTTGGGGTCCACTTCCAGGCCGATGCCTTCCAGGAAGTTGACCAGACCGATACGCTCGATCATCTCGCCGGTACGCTCGTGCTCCAGCGCGTTTTCCGCGAAGAAGTCGAGGATGGTGCGGGACAGGTCGTTCAGCTTCTCGAAGTCCTCGTCGGACTCCATCTTCATGAACGGAATCACCACGGTACCCATGGAGGCGCCGATCTTCAGCACGCTCTTGCCGCCCACCAGGATGGTCACGCCCTTGTCTTTACCGGGCAGCAGCGCGCCGGGCATGACATTCAGGCAGTGCATGCAGCGCACGCAGTTGTGGTTGTCGATCTCCAGGCAGTTCGCATCGGACACCGCCACCTTGGTGACACCCTCGCCAGCGGCAACGCCATCGTTCTTGACCAGACGGATGGCGCGGGTGGGACACATGCTGACCACCATGTTGGTCAGGTCTTCCACGCTGTGGGCAGCCATCCATTCGCGGGCGATCTTCTCGTCCGCGCGGATGCTGTCACGCCAGGTGCCGATGGTGGCCATGTCGGAACGCTGGATGGAGTTCACGCAGTCGTTCGGGCAGCCGGAGAACTTGAACTTGAACTTGTACGGCAGCGACGGACGGTGCATGTCGTCGATGTTGTTGTTGATGACCACACGCAGGGCGCGGGCCTCGTCGTAGCAGGACATCTCGCAACGGGCGGCGCCGACGCAGGACATGGAGGTGCGCAGCGCGGGGCCGGCGCCACCCAGATCGAAGCCCATCTCGTTGAACTTGTCGAAGGAACGCTGCACGTCACCGGTCTTGATGCCTTGCAGCATGATGTCGCCGGACTGGCCGTGGAAGGCGATCAGGCCGGAGCCGCCGGTTTCCAGCCAGGCGTCGCACATCTGGCGCAGCAGGTCGGAGGTGTAGTGCATGCCGGCGGGGGGCATGATGCGCAGGGTGTGGAACTCAGCCGCCTCGGGGAACAGGGGCTTGTGGTCCGCGCCCTTGAGTTCGGTGAAGCGGGGGATCACGCCGCCGCCGTATCCGACGACGCCCACAGTACCGCCCTTCCAGTAGCCGAAGCGGGTCTTGTAGGAGGTTTCCAGCTGGCCCATCAGATCGACCATCATGTCGTTGTCTTTAGCCAGGCGCTTGAGACCTGTCACGAAGGAAGGCCACGGGCCCTTTTCCAGTTCGTCCAGGTTGGGCGTATCAACCATTTGTTTAGCCATCTGTGTTTCTCCTTGAAGTCTCGAACGAGTCATCACAACCGTGCACTTTCCAGAGGCGCTCAACGAGACGGCGCCATGGACCAAGTGGATGCATATTAGGGAGCGCTTATCCTGCCAACCATCATTCCGATGGAGTAAGCATGTATTTCACTCGGGTAAGCCCACCCTACCCTTTCGGGTAGTGCCAGCTATCCCATGCCGGTAATGCCAATACCTGACCGGGGATGTCAGATTATCAGCCTATCAACACATGCTAATGGATTATGGATCACATCACCTCGCTGGCGAAATTCCGAAATCCTTATGGCAACCAGGAAATCGAGTTGCAGGAGGTGCGCTATGAGGCCGGCGGCACCCCCATGATGCGGCTGCGCATCCGCGAGCGCGGCGCACGTTTCACCATCTTCGACATCGACCCCGTCACGGCCCGATATTGGGCTGGGGAGATGAAGCAATGGGCCGACCCCCTGGCGGACTCCGCACCGCCGCCCCCTTTGGAATGAGCCATGCGCCTGTTTAGCCCCGAGTGGGAAGCCATCAAGGAATTCGACACGCAGGCCCAGGTGCGCGAGGCCCAGTTCGATCTCGCCGGGCGGCAACTCCCTGCGGATCATGGTCTCGTCCTGCATGAAGCCTTGTGCGCCCGCCTGCCCTGGCTGGCTGACACCCCCGGCGCCGGCGTACACCCCATCCAGGGAGAGGACAACGGCGCCGGGGCGCTGGTGATCGGACGCCGCACCAAGCTGACCCTGCGCCTGCCCATCCAGCGCATGGCGGATGCTGCGGCCCTGTGCGGCGCTCGTTTCGACCTGGGCAACGGCCCCATCACGGTCGGCGCGCTGAAGGAACGCCCGCTGATGCCCTGCGCCTATCTCTATTCCCATTTCGTCGATCTGGGGATGGCGGACGAGGTGGAGTTCCTTGCCGAAGCGCGCCGCCATCTGGATGCGATGGCGCTGCCGGGCGGACTGATCCCCGGCAAGCAACGTAAAATGCGCGTTCCCCGCGGGGAGATCGTGGGATACAGCCTGATGCTGCACGACATCTCCCTGGCCCAGTCCATCACGCTGCAAGAGCAAGGCCTGGGCGGCTATCGTGGTCTGGGATGCGGCCTTTTCATACCGCACAAATCCATCAAGGAAGTCATTGCGGGCTGACCAGCCCGTCTCATTCTCAACCTGCCTAAAGGAGCAAACCATGGGATACATCGTCAACGGCGAAGAACTTGAAACAGACGAAGACGGCTTTCTGGTGGAAGCCAACTTCAGCGACGACGTGGTGCCGGTCATCGCCGAAGCTGAAAAGATCACGCTCACCGACCTGCACTGGCAGGTGGTTCGTTTCATGCGTGAGCGCTACCAGGAAGACGGCCACACCCCCAACTTCCGCAACATGCTCGCCATGCTGTCCGAGGAAGACGATAGCCAGGACTGGAAAAAGGTGCTGTACGAACTCTTCCCCCTGCAACCCAACCGCCAGTCCGCCAAGGTCGCCGGCATGCCCAAACCCTTCGGCAAGGGCGGGTACTGAGCTGTAGGAGCCGGCTTGCCGGCGATATGCGTGACGGCCCATCGGCCTGATCGCGGGCAAGCCCGCTCCTACCCCCCTACACCATGTTCTCCAACACCCTCGTCACCACCGAAGACCTCGCCGCGCACCTGGACGACCCGCAGTGGGTCGTACTGGACTGCCGCTTCACCCTGACCGACAGCACAGCGGGTCGGCAGGCCTACCTCAAAGGACACATCCCCGGCGCGCGTTACGTGCATCTGGATGAAGACCTGTCCGCCCCCATTACCGACGCCACCGGACGCCACCCCCTGCCCGACCCCGCCGCCTTTGCCGAACAGGTCTGCGCCTGGGGCATTGGCGTGAACAAGCAGGTGGTGGTCTATGACGACAGCTTCGGCGCCATGGCCGTGCGCGCCTGGTGGATGCTGCGCTGGCTGGGCCACCCCGGCGTCGCCCTGCTCGACGGCGGCTACCCCAAGTGGCTGCGCGAAAAACGCCCCGTCACCCCCGACCTGCCGACGCCGCACAAGGCCAGTTGCGCCTGTCTGCCGGAACCCTCCCAGATCGTCGATGCCGACACCGTGTTGCGCGCCTCGCGCAGCGGCGACGCCCTCCTCATCGACGCCCGCCCGGAGCGCCGCTTCAGCGGCGAATTCGAACCCCTGGACCCGGTCGCCGGCCACATCCCCGGCAGCATCAACTGGTCGTTCGAAGAAAACCTCGACATCGACGGCACCTACATGCCGCCCGAGGCCCTGCGCGAAAACTTCCAGGCCCTGCTCAAGGGCCGCGCCCCCTGGCAGGTGATCCACACCTGCGGCTCCGGCGTCACCGCCTGCCACAACCTGCTCGCCATGGAGATCGCCGGCCTGCCCGGCTCGCGCCTCTACCCCGGCTCCTGGAGCGAATGGATTCGCGACCCCTCCCGCCCCGTCGCCACCGGAGAACAATAACGTGGTCAAACCCGTCCGCATCCGCACCACCTGGTTCAAAAAGGAAGGCGAACGCCCGGCGGAAGAAACCGCCTCCGTCCTTGCCTCCACCCTCTGGCGCCTGGCCGACAAGGCGGTGGACAACCTCTCCCGCGCCGACTACGACATCGTCACCCCCCAACGCGGCTTCCGCATCCTGGGAGAACTGACCTGTTTCCTCGCCCACTATGTCGATCGCCTGTTGTATGGCCGCGTGAGCGACGCCGCACGGGCGGAGATGGTCACCGCCACCGCCCTGCAACTGGCCGGAATCATGGAAGAAAACATCCTCGACTTCACCGGCGGCCAGAAAGACCCGGAATACGACTACAAGCAGGGCTACATCGACCTCATCAACACCCGCTCCACCGACTACTCCGAGTTCGAGTTTCCGCCCGACAAGGCCAGTTACCAGGCCCTGCGCTTCCTCTCCCTGCAAATCCGCGACGTGATGGAAGACAGCGACAAGAGCTGGATTCAAGACCAGCTCATGGACATCGAGATACCGGAAATGATGGGCGCCACCAAAAAAGCGATGGACGGCTTCTTCCCGCCCCCGGCCACCTCATGATCCCCGCCGACAGCCCCTTCCACCCCGACAACGACACCGCCTACCAAGCCTGGCGCGACGCCAAACTGGCGAACTACCCGACGCGAGGCGAAGACCTCATCGTCCCGGTGCGGGACTTCCGGCAACTGAGCGATGCCGAATACGCCGCCCTCTGGCAACGCATCGCCAAGACCAACATGGCCATCTACGCGGTGGAGAACCACGACCCGCTGGACAAGGACATCCCGCGCCTCCTCGGCGCCCAGTTCGGCCTCACCCATCTCGACCCCAACTGGCTCGCGGACGAAGACGGCATCACCAGCCTCACCCCCCGGGACGAAGACGCCAGCGCCCCGGATGAACGCACCCCCGGCGTGGACCCCGGCAAGCGCGGCGACTACATCCCCTACACCCACCACCGCATCCGCTGGCACACCGACGGCTACTACAACCCGCCCGAGCGGCGCATCCTCGCCATGGGCCTGCACTGCGCCCGCCAGGCCGACAGCGGCGGCGAGAACGACCTCTACGACCACGAACTCGCCTACATCGCCCTGCGCGACGCCCACCCGGACCACATCCGCGCCCTCATGGCCCCGGATGCCATGACCATCCCCGCGCGGGTGGACGAAAGCGGCCAGGCCCGCCCGGACGAGACCGGCCCCGCCTTCCTGGTGCATGAAAACGGCCTGCACCTGCGCTACACCGCCCGCACCAAGAGCATCCGCTGGAAGGACGACGCCCCCACCCGCGCCGCCCTCCAGGCCCTGGACGACCTGCTGGCCTCCCACCCCTTCGGCGCCTACACCCTGCGGATGCAGCCCGGCATGGGCCTGCTCTGCAACAACGTCCTGCACACCCGCGCCGGCTTCACCGACCGCCCCGAGCACCGGCGTCTGCTCTACCGCGCCCGCTACCACGACGCCCTGAAACGACTTGCCGCCTGCCCGCCCCAGGGGCCGACGGAGGCGATGCCATGAGCCGGCGCGTTTCGCTCTGGCGCGGTCAGTGTCCGTGACGGTGATGCACATCCGGGAAATGGGCGTGCATGTGGCGGATCGGCGCGTGCCCATGCGGGTGGCTATGGGGCTCACGCCCATCCCAGGCGAAATCGTGTTCATGCTGGTGATGTTCGTCGTGCACATGGGCATGTTCATGTCCCAACGGCTCATGCGTATGCGTGTGCGCGTGGCGTTCGGTCAGATGCAGCCAAACGCCGACGCCCATCAACAGGACGGCCAGCCAGAAAGAGGCCGACGTGGCCTCCCCCAGAAACGGAATGGCGATGGCGGCCCCGATGAAGGGCGCGGTGGAGAAATACGCGCCGGTGCGGGCCGTACCCAGATGCCGTAGCGCGACGACAAACAGCGACAGGCTCGCGCCATAGGCGAACAATCCCAGCAGCAAGGCGGCGCCGATGCGGCCAGGGTCTGGCCAGACGGCGCCGTGCGCCAGGGCCAGCATCAGGTTGACCGAACCGGCGGCGAGCCCCTTCAGCGAGGCCAGCCAGCTTGCATCGACCAAAGCGACTCGGCGCGTCAGGTTGTTGTCGACGGCCCAGGCGAAACAGGCGCCCAACACGGCCAGTCCCGGGCCGATTTCACCCAGCGCCGCGCCATCCCAACCGTCGGCAGGCCCGCTCAACACAACCGCCCCCGCGACGATGGCCGCCATGCCCAGGGCGATGCGCCGGTCGACGTTTTCCCGGAACACGAACCAGGCCAACAACGCGGTGAACACCGCCTCGGCATTCAACAGCAACGACGCCCCGGATGCCGGCATACCAGCCAGGCCGGTCATCAGGAGCGCCGGCCCGATCACGCCCCCGCTACAGATCGCACCGATCAGCCAGGGCCATTCCGCGGTCGGCAGACGCACGACCGGCATCCTGCGTAACCGCCGGTACAGCCACAGGCCCAGGCCGGAGCCGAGATACAACAGGCCCGCCAGCAACCAGGGATCGACCGCCGCCAACAACGCCTTCGCCAACGGCGCGCCGGCCCCGAACAACAGGGCCGCCCCCAACGCGGCGGGGATGCCGGGTTGGCGGAGGCCGCGCCGCCAGATGGCCATCACCATGGCATCAACCCGCGTTCACGGTTTCGGGCGGAAGAATCAAACGGAAGGCACGATTTCACCCTCGCGTCGACGCACCAGATCCTGTTCCTCCAGCATGTTGCGAACCGCGCCGAAGCGCAGATAAAGCGCCGGGACCACGACCATGTTCAGCGCCGTCGAACTGAGCAGGCCGCACAGGATGACCACCGCCATCGGCGCCTGGATCTCGCTGCCCGGCTCGCCGGCGGCGAGCGCCAGCGGCGCCAGGGCGAGGCCGGCGGCGAGCGCAGTCATCAAAATCGGGACCAGCCGCTCCTCCGCGCCGCGCTTCACCGCCGCCGCCGCGTCCCGCACCCCCTCCTGCTCCACCAGATGGTGAATGTGCGAAATCATCATCACGCCGTTGCGGGTGGCAATGCCGAACAGGGTGATGAAGCCGATGATCGACGCCACCGAGAGCACGCCGCCGGCGGCGAACACGCCGATCACCCCGCCGATCATCGCCAGCGGCAGGTTGAGCATGACCAGCAGGGCATCGCGCACGGTGCGGAAGGCGATGAACAGCAGCAGGAAGATGCCGACGGTGACGCCGATGCCCAACAGCAACAGCGTGCGCGAAGCCGCCTCCGCGCTCTCGAACTGGCCGCCGTACTCGACGTGATAGCCGGCGGGCAGCTTCACCTGTGCCGCCACCTGGGTGCGGATGTCGGCCACCACGCTGGCCAGGTCACGTCCGGCCACGTTGGCCATCACCACCATCTTGCGCTGCACGTTCTCGCGGCTGATGGAATAGGGCGCGCGGTCGTTGCGGATGTCGGCCAGGGCGGACAGCGGCAGGCGCGCGCCCTCCGCAGTGGTGATGAGGGTGGCGCGCACCGCCTCCAGGTTCGCCCGCACCGTCGGGTCGTACCGCAGCACCAGGTCGTAGGCCGCCTGTCCCTGCTGCACGCGGTTCACCGGCAGGCCGGTGAAGGCGGTCTCGATGGCCTCCGAGACCTCGCGCATGTTCAGGCCGTGCTGCGCCAGGGCGTCGCGGCGGAAGCGCACCGTCAGGAAGGGGATGTCGGTCTGCTGTTCGTCCGTGACATCCACCGCCCCCGGCACGGCCTGCACCACACCCTTGACCTGCTGGGTCAGCCTGCGCAGCTCGTGGATATCCGGCCCGAACAGCTTCACCGCGATGTTGGAACGGCTGCCCGACAGCATGTGGTCGATGCGGTGCGAGATCGGCTGACCGACTACGATCTGGGCGCCGGGTACGCCGGCAAGATCGGCGCGCAGCGCGGCGAGGAAGTCCGCCTTGCTGCGTTCACGCAACTTCAGGGTGACCTCCATCTCGGAGGCCGACACATCCATGGCGTGGGGGTCGCCCTCGGCGCGTCCGGTGCGTCGCGCCGTCGCCACCACCTCGAGGTGAGACAGCAGGATGTTCTCCACCATCCGCCCCAGCCGGTCGGATTCCTCCAGGGCCGTGCCGGGCAGCGTGGCCATGCCGATGGTGAGCGTGCCTTCGTTGAAATCCGGCAGGAAGGCGCGCCCGGCGAAGGACAGGGCGATCAGCGCGGCGGCCAGCATGACCGCGCTGACCCCGGCCACGGCCTTCCAGCGCGTCAGCGTCATGTCCAGCACACGACGGTAGCCGGCCTTGAGGGCGTGGATGAAGCGCGGCTCGGCGCTCTCGCGCACCGTCTTCGAGTTCGGCAGCAGCAGCGCCGCCAGCGCCGGGGTCACGGTGATCGCCACCACCAGCGAGGCGGCCAGCGAGACCACATAGGCCAGCCCCAGCGGTGCCATCAGCCGCCCCTCGACGCCGGAGAGGAAGAACAGCGGCAGGAACACCAGCATGATGATCAGGGTGGCGAAGACGATGGAACCCTGGATCTCGCGCGTCGCCTCGTACACCAGATGCAGGGCGTTGACCTGCTGTTCCGGCGGCTTGAGGGTGTTCTCGCGCAGGCGGCGAACAATGTTCTCCACCACGATGATGGCGTCATCCACCAGCGCCCCCAGGGCGATGGCCATGCCGCCCAGGGTCATGGTGTTGATGGTCGCGCCCAGGGCCTTCATGGCGAGGATCGCCGCCACCAGCGAGAGCGGGATCGCCACCAGGCTGATTAGCGTGGCGCGCGCCGAAAGCAGGAAGGCGAAGACGATGGCCACCACCAGGATCGCGCCTTCGAGCAAGGCCTTGTTCAGGTTGTCGATGGAGACGCGGATGAAATCGGCCTGGCGGAAGATGTGGCGCTCGATCTTCATGCCCTGGGGCAGACCGGCCTGAATCTCCGCCAGGGTCGCATCGAGCCGGTCGGTCAGTTCCAGCGTATTGGCCCCGGGCTGCTTCTGAATGCCCAGCACCACCGCCGGTTTGCCGTTATGCGAACCGATGCCGCGCTTGGGCGCCGGGCCGATATCCACCGCCGCCACATGCTGCACCAACACCGGCTGGCCGTTGCGTCTGGCCACCACGGTGTCACGGATGTCGTTCAAGGCCTCGATGCGCCCCAGGCCCTGGATCAGATATTCCTGGCCGCCCTCGACCATGAAGCCCGCCGAGGTGTTCTGGTTGGCATCGCGCAAGGCCTGGGCCGCCTGATCCACGGTCAGACCATAGACTGCCAGGCGTTCGGGGTTGAGCGTCACCTGGAACTGCTGGGTGTCGCCGCCGATGGGCAGCACCTCGGCCACGCCGGGCACGGCCAGCACGCGACGTTTGACGACCTGCTCGGCGGCGTTCTTGAGCTCCATGCCGGAATGCCGCTCCGAGGCCAGGGCGATGAACAGGATCTCGCCCATGATCGAAGCCGCCGGCGCCATGGCCGGGGCCGGGATGTCCGCCGGCAGCGAGGCGCGGGCGAGCTGCAAGCGTTCGGCCACCACCTGACGAGCCTGATAGAGGTTGGCGCCCCACTCGAACTCCACCGTGACCACCGACAGCCCGATCTTGCTGCTTGAGCGTACCCGGCGCACGTCCGGCGCGCCGTTCAAGGCGGTCTCGATGGGAAAGGTGACCCGGTTTTCCACGTCGGTCGGCGCCATGCCGCGCGCCTCGGTCACCACCGTCACGCTCGGCGCGGTGAGGTCGGGAAAGACATCCACCGGCGTTTGGGCGGCCTGCCAGCCGCCCCAGGCGAGCATCAGCACGCCGGCCAGGACGATGAAAAGTTTGTTGCGCAATGACCACGCAATGATGTGTCCGATCATGACAGGCTCCTGTTAGTGCGCATGGCCGTGGCCGATCTGCGCCGTGCCGGTGGACGCCAGCTTGACCAGATAAGCGCCGCGCGACACCACGCGGCTACCCGGCGTCAGGCCGTCCAGCACCTCCACCCAATCGCCCTCGCGCGCGCCCAGGCGAACCGTGCGCCGCTCGAACGATTCGCCGCCGGCCTGCACGAACACCACGGCCATGCCGCCTTCGTCCAGCACGCTGGAGGCGGGAATCGCCACCGCCTCGCGCGCCTTGCCCGGAGCGCCGCCAAGGAACACCTGGGCCTGCACCGCCATGCCGATGGGAAACTGCCGCCCCTCCTGGGAGGTGAATTCAAATATCACCGGCACGGTGCGCGTGGCGGCATCCACCACGCCGCCGACGGCGATGAGCCGCCCGTTCTTGCCGGGGATGATTTCAACGCTGCGTTCGTCGCCCGTGACGCGGAAGGCCGCGCCGCCCGGATTGACCAGACGCGCCGCCTCCGACTCGGGCACGCGCAATTCCAGCCACAGCCTGTTGCGGTCGGCGATGTGGAACAGCAGCGCGCCTTCCTGGGCGTAAGCGCCGGGCGACACGCGCACATCGACGAGCGCGCCCGTCACCGGCGCGCGGAGCGGGACGCCGCCGCCGGCGCCGGAGTATTGGCCCAGGCGTTGCCGGGCGGCCTCCAGTTCAGCCCGCGCCAGCGCCAGGGCCGCCCGCGCCGCCAACACCCGTTTCTCCGGCACGGCCTCTTCCCGGAACAGCGTTTCCAGGCGCGCCAGCTCCTGCTCGGCCAACCCTTTCTCCACCTGGACGCGGTTCACCGCCGCGCGCAGGGTGGCGAGATCGGTCTCGCCGCCCAGACGGGGGACCAGATAGGCGAGCAACTGGCCTTGTTTCACGCTCTGGCCCAGGCGCGGGAACGCGCCCGCGACATGAACCTGCCCCGCCGCCGACGCGGTAAGCAGCGCCTCGCCCTCCGGGCGGGCGCGCAGGACGCCGGTGGCATTGACCGCTGCGCGGATGGGCCGCGTCACCACCTCGGCGGTGGCGAAATCCACCTTCCACTGCTGTTCCTTGGTGAAGCCAATGCCCTCATCCTCATGGGCGACGGGTTCAGCGTCGGCGGCCTTGCGGTCAGGGTGCACGGTCACCGCACCCAGGGCGTGGACCGCCTGGAACGCCGGCGCGCTCACCTCGATGCTCAACATCCGTTTGCCGGCATGTTTGGGCGTCACCTCGGGACGGAAGATGCCGGGCTGGCTGGGCGCAGTCACGACGAAGACCTCATCCGGCTGGCCGTTGCCGCTCAAGCGGGCGCTGACCTTGCCGGCGGTGACGGCCTTGAAATCACTGAGTTGGGTCAGGTGGGCGGCAAAGGCGGATTTCTCACCCGCCACCAGGCGGGGAAATTCGACGAAAAGTTCGCTGCGATCCGTGAAATGGGTGCGCTTCTCGCCGCCTTCGCCGTGACCGCCATGCCCCGCCGCTTCGGCGGGATGGGCGGCCCCTTCCGCGTGCTTGCCTGCGGGCTTGCCGGTTGATGATTCGCCGCAGGCGACAAGGCCTGCCATGCAGGCAATAAGCAGCAGCGTGTTCAGGGGATTCAGGTTGTGGGGTTTCATTCAACGCTCCCGGTGATCAGGTCATATTCAATGCGGGCCGCGCGCGCCCGGTGTTCCAGATCAAGCGCGGCGATCTCGGTTTCCAGCGCGCCACGGTAGGCGTCCAGCAACTCCAGCAGGCTGGATTCGCCGCCCTGGTAGGCAAGCTCGGCGATGCGCAGCAGGTCCGGCAGCGGCGCCACGGCGCGGCGGCGGTAGTCCGCCGCCGCCGTGCGCAGTTGCGCGGCCTGGCGGTGCAGGCCGCGCAGATCGCCCTCGGCGCGGGTGTGCGCCAAACGGTATTCGGCGCGGTGCTGCATGGCCTCCCCCGCCGCACGCTGACGCCCGGCCTGCTGGCGGTCGAACACCGGCAGCGGCATGGACAACGCGACGACCACGCCGTTGTCCTTGCGGAACCCGTTGTCCACCCACTTGGGGCCGATGCCCACGGTGATCTCCGGGATGCCCCCCTTACCGGCGGCGCGGCCTTCCAGATCCGCCGCTTCGGCGCGGCGGGCCAGGGCCAGCAGGTCAGGACGTTGATCCAGCCGACCCAGCGCGGCGTCGAGCGCGGGGAGCGGCGGGGGAGACAGTTCGCCAGCCACGGCGAGCCGATCTGAACGCCCCGCCAGTACGCCCAGGCGGGTCAGCGCACGCTCAAGTTCGGCGCGTTCACTGACCAGACGGACTTCCGAAGCCACCCGCTCTCGCGTCAGCCGCCGCTGGTCATAGCCGGAGGCTTCGCCGGCGCGGGCAAGTTTGGCCACCAGGGCCTCGATGCGGGCAAAGCGCTGCACCCAGGTGTCGGCGGCCTGCACCACCGCCTGCCGGTACAGCGCGGCATGAAACTCGCGCCGGATTTCGGCGGCGATGCCGACGCGGCGACCGAGATGGTCGGCGCCGACGGCATCCGCACGGCGGTCGGCGGCCTGCCGACGCAGATCGCGTCGATGGGCCGGGTCAAAGGTCTGGCTCAGCATCAGGCTGTGCTCGACGGTATCCGGCGTTCCGCCGACACGGTCGTAGCCGTAACTCAATACCGGGTTGGGGCGCTGGCCGGCGGCGAGGGCGTCGGCCTCAGCGGCTTTGGTCGAACCTTGCTCCAGATCGGCCAGGTCGTTTCTGGCCAACCCCGAGCGAACCGCATCGGCCTCGGTCAGCACGGCGTGCGGGGCGGATTGCGCCCACGCCGCCGGGAGCGGTGCGAGCAGGGAAATGACGAACAGGGTGTGCGCGAAACGCATGGTTTTCCTCGTGACGAAACAGGGGGGACGAAGAACACCGGCGGACGCTGGTGATACACGGCACAGGCGGACGCCGGGCCGTGGCAGACAGAGCGCGCCGGTCAGGCGCGCGCTAGCGGGGGACGATCCAGCCGCGGGGGCGTGCGGGAAAGAAAGCGGGTTGGCGCGTAAGCAGGCGGCCCTTCGGACTGGGCCGCTCCCACGTTCAGATTGATTTCAAAAAGGAGGGTGAGACAGGTGGGGTGGCAATGACTGCCAAGGAGCCCATCGTCGGTGTGGCCTTTTTCAGCGTCCCCCAGAGGGATGTCGGCAGGATGATCATGTCCATGGGAATGAACCCCCAACGCCACATCCTCGCCCGCATGCCCGAACAAACCCGCCGCTGTCGCCCAGGCGAACTGGAGCGGAATGACCAACAGGAGGATCAGGACGATGGCGCGACGCATGCCGGCGATTCTACGGTCACCGCCGCGTCCGCACCCATGGTCTGTTCATACGCATGTCCATGCCCACGGGGCGGCCATGGGGAACCCCTCCCGCTGAACCTTGTCCGTTCCAGCGTCAACCGGACGAAACGAGACAGGAAGCCAGCGCCATCAGCAGACCGGCCACGCCGACGATGAGCACGGGCAGATCCGGGTTGATGGAATGGGAAAGGGAAAGAATGGCTTTCATGGATGACCCCGGTGGATGACGCCCGTGCAGTGTGCTCACCCCCCTGCCTCAAAACCTGAGCCCGCCCATTCCCCCGAGGCGGCGCAGGAACCTGCCCGCGTTACTGTACAATCGCGCGTTTTTCGCAGCGTCACCTGGAGCACGTCCCGATATGACCACTGACAAAAATCCCGTCCGGCCCGCCGCCGGCAAGGTCGCGACGAAACCCGCTGCCGCAAAACCCATCTCCAAGAAAAAAGAGGCCGCCAACCGCGCCGCCCTGCTCGCCCAGATCAGCCAGCAATCCAACCAGGAAGATGTGGAAGCGCGCCGCACGCGCCTGAAGAATCTGATCATGCTGGGCAAGGAACGGGGCTACCTGACCTACGCCGAGATCAACGACCACCTGCCGGACGAGATGCTCGACGCCGAGCAGATCGAAGGCGTCATCAGCATGATCAACGACATGGGCATCCAGGTCTTCGACCAGGCCCCCGCCGCCGAAGACCTGCTCATGTCGGAGACCCCCGCCCCGGTGGCGGACGACGACGCCGCCGAAGAAGCCGAAGCCGCACTCTCCAGCGTGGATGCCGAGTTCGGTCGCACCACCGACCCCGTGCGCATGTACATGCGCGAGATGGGCACCAAGGATCTGCTCACGCGCGAAGGCGAGATCGAGATCGCCAAGCGCATCGAGGAAGGCCTCAAGCACATGGTGCAGGCCATCTCCGCCTGCCCGCTCACCATCGCCCACATCCTTGACCTGGTGGACCGGGTCGAAGCGGACGAACTCAAGATCGACGATCTGGTCGACGGCCTCATGGACAGCTCCGGCGAAGACATCGTCATGGAGAGCGCCGCGCCGGAAGAGACCGAAGAAGGCGAAGAAGAGGAAGGCGAGGACGAAGGCGGCGGCGGCATGACCGCAGCCAATCTGGCCCAGCTCAAGGCCGATGCCCTGGAACGTTTCAGCGTGATCCGCAAGGCGCACGACCGCATGAAGTCCACCGTGACCAAGTACGGTCTCGGCAGCAAACAGCACCAGAAACTCCTGTCCGACATCTCCGGCGGCCTGCTCGGCATCCGCTTCACCGCCCGCCAGGTGGACGCCATGTGCGACATCATGCGGTTCCTGGTGGAAGAGATCCGCTCGCACGAGCGCGCCATCATGGACATCGCCGTGAACAAATGCGGCATGCCGCGCGCCTACTTCATCAAGACCTTCCCCGGCCTGGAAGGCGACGACGAATGGCTGATCCGCGAACTCTCCAGCAAGACCCCCTATGTAGAAATGCTGGGCCGCAACCAGCACGCCATCAATGAACGCCAGTCCAAGCTGCGCTCCCTGCAGGAACGCGCCGGCCTGCCGGTGAGAGACCTCAAGGAGATCAACCGCAAGATGTCCACCGGCGAGGCCAAGGCCCGCCGCGCCAAGCGCGAGATGATCGAAGCCAACCTGCGTCTGGTGATCTCCATCGCCAAGAAATACACCAACCGCGGCCTACAGTTCCTCGACCTGATCCAGGAAGGCAACATCGGCCTGATGAAGGCGGTGGACAAGTTCGAATACCGGCGCGGCTACAAGTTCTCGACCTATGCAACGTGGTGGATTCGCCAGGCCATCACCCGCTCGATTGCCGACCAGGCGCGCACCATCCGCATCCCGGTGCACATGATCGAGACCATCAACAAGATGAACCGCATCAGCCGTCAGATCCTGCAGGAGACCGGCCTGGAGCCGGACCCGGCGACCCTGGCGCTGAAGATGGAGATGCCGGAAGACAAGATCCGCAAGATCATGAAGATCGCCAAGGAACCCATCTCCATGGAGACCCCCATCGGCGACGACGAAGACAGCCACTTGGGCGACTTCATCGAGGACCAGTCCACCATGGCTCCGACCGAAGCGGCGCTGTACTCCAGCCTGCAAAACGTCACCCAGGAGATCCTCGACAGCCTCACCCCACGCGAGGCCAAGGTGCTGCGCATGCGCTTCGGCATCGAGATGAACACCGACCACACCCTGGAAGAAGTGGGCAAACAGTTCGACGTCACCCGTGAACGCATCCGCCAGATCGAGGCCAAGGCCCTGCGCAAACTGCGTCACCCGTCCCGTTCCGAGCGTCTGCGCAGCTTCCTGGATTGACCGTTTACCGGGCCTGTAGCTCAGTTGGTTAGAGCAGAGGACTCATAATCCTTTGGTCCAGGGTTCAAGTCCCTGCGGGCCCACCAGATCCAACGCCATGACCAAAGCCGCCAAGACCGCACCGCCCAAGGATTTTGAAAGCGCCACCGCCGAGCTGGAGCGGCTGGTGGCCGAGATGGAATCCGGCCAGCTCACGCTGGAGGCCTCCCTGGCGGCCTACAAACGCGGCATGGAACTCAGCGCCTTCTGCCAGAAGACCCTGGACGGCGCGGAGCAACAGATCCAGATCCTCGAACACGGCCAGCTCAAACCCTTTGACGCGGACGCCGGCGATGACTGATTTCGCCGTCTGGTCGCGCGCCATCCAGGCGCGCATGGAAACCGCCCTCGCCGCCTGCCTGCCCGATGCCACCCTGGCCCCCCAGCGTCTGCACGCGGCCATGCGCTACGTCACCCTGGGCGGCGGCAAGCGCGTGCGCCCCATGCTCGCCTTCGCCGCCGGCGAGGCGGTGAACGCCGACATGGACCGGGTCGAAGCCGCCGCCTGCGCGGTGGAACTGATCCACGTCTACTCCCTCACCCACGACGACCTGCCCTGCATGGACGACGACGACCTGCGCCGGGGCAAGCCCACCTGCCATGTGGAATACGACGAAGCCACCGCCCTGCTCGTGGGCGACGCCCTGCAAAGCCTGGCCTTCGAAGTGCTGGCGGAAGGGGGAGGCAGCGCCGGGATGCTGCGCCAACTCGCCCGCGCCGCCGGCTCGCGCGGCATGTGCGGCGGCCAGGCGGTGGATCTCGCCAGCACGGGCCAGAGCCTGGACCTGGCCGAACTCGAATTCATGCACATCCACAAGACCGGCGCGCTGATTCAGGCCGCCGTGCTCCTGGGCGCGCTCGCGGACGACGCCCTGGCCGACGACGCGCGTCACCGCCTGGAGCGTTACGCCCGCTGCATCGGCCTCGCCTTCCAGGTCATGGACGACGTGCTCGACGCCGAGACCGACACCGCCACCCTGGGCAAGACCGCCGGCAAGGACGCCGCCCAGGGCAAGGCCACCTACCTCACCCTGATGAGCGCAAAAGAGGCGCGCGCCTACGCCGACGAACTCACCTCCGAGGCCCTGGCGCAACTGGAACCCTTCGGCGCACGCGGCCAGCGTCTGGCCGAAATCGCCCGCTTCATCGTCGAACGCCGTTATTGAACATGCCCCTACCGCGCACCACCCCCGTAGGAGCCCGGCTGTGCCGGGCGATCAGCCTCTGGATGCGTCGCAATTGCCCGGCACAGCCGGGCGCCCACGGGACCGCTTCCGAGATTCGCCATGCCCCTGCTTGACCGCATCCACACCCCCGCCGACCTGAAGCCCCTGACCCGGCCCGAACTCAAGGGCCTGGCGGCGGAACTTCGCACCTTCATCATCGACTCGGTGGCCAAGACCGGCGGCCACCTCGCCTCCAACCTGGGCGTGGTCGAGCTTACCGTGGCCCTGCATTACGTCTTCGACACCCCCGCCGACCGCATCGTCTGGGACGTGGGCCACCAGACCTATGTGCACAAATGCCTTACCGGGCGGCGCGAGCGCATGCACACCCTGCGCCAGACCGACGGCCTCTCCGGCTTTCCCAAGCGCGAAGAAAGCGAATACGACGCCTTCGTCGCCGGCCATTCCAGCACCTCCATCTCCGCCGCCTTGGGCATGGCCACGGCGGCCAAGCTGGAAGGCTCCGAGCGCCGCGTGGTCGCCATCATCGGCGACGGCGCGATGACCGCCGGCATGGCCTTCGAGGCGCTCAACAACGCCGGCGCCATGGACGCCAACCTGCTGGTCATCCTCAACGACAACGACATGTCCATCAGCGCCAACGTCGGCGCACTCAACAACTACCTCACCAAACTGCTCTCGGGCCGCTTCTACAACGCCGTGCGCGGGGCCGGCGACAAGCTCCTGGCCAACCTGCCCCCCATCCACGAGCTGGCCAAGCGCGCAGAAGAACACCTGAAAGGCATGGTCACCCCCGGCACCCTGTTCGAGGAATTCGGCTTCAACTACCTGGGCCCCATCGACGGCCACGACCTCGACGCCCTCATCCCCACCCTGCACAACATCCGCCAGCTCAAAGGCCCCCAGTTCCTGCATGTGGTCACCCAAAAGGGCCACGGCTACTCCCCGGCAGAGGCGGACCCCCTGCGCTACCACGGCGTCGGCAAGTTCAAGGTCGAGATCGGCGTGGAGACCCGCAAGGCCGCCGGCAAACCCAGCTACACCGAGATCTTCGGCCAGTGGCTGTGCGACATGGCGGACGCAGACGAGCGCCTGGTCGGCATCACCCCCGCCATGTGCGAAGGCTCCGGCCTCACCGCCTTCACCGAGAAACACCCGCAGCGCTACTTCGACGTCGGCATCGCCGAACAGCACGCCCTCACCTTCGCCGCCGGCATGGCCTGCGAAGGCAAAAAACCCGTGGTGGCGATCTACTCCACCTTCCTGCAACGCGCCTACGACCAACTCATCCACGACATCGCCCTGCAAGACCTGCCGGTCATGCTCGCCATCGACCGCGCCGGTCTGGTGGGCGCGGACGGCCCCACCCACGCCGGCGCGTTCGACCTCTCCTTCCTGCGCTGCATCCCCAACCTGCTGATCGCCGCCCCCTCGGACGAAAACGAGTGCTACCAACTGCTCAGCACCGCCTACCGCCATGACGGCCCCAGCGCCGTGCGCTACCCGCGCGGCATCGGCGTCGGCGCGAGCATCACCCCCGGCCTGGAAACGGTGGCGATCGGGCGCGGCGTAGTGCGGCGCGAAGGCCGTCGCATCGCCTTCATCGCCTTCGGCAGCCTGGTCGCCGCCGCCCTCTCAGTAGCGGAAAAACTGGACGCCAGCGTCGCCGACATGCGCTTCGTCAAACCCCTGGATACCGACCTGCTGCGCCGTCTGGCGGAAACCCACGACGCCCTGGTGACGCTGGAAGAGAACGTGATCATGGGCGGCGCCGGCGCCGCCGTGGCGGAGGCGCTTGCGGCCATGGGTCTCACCCAACCCCTCCTGCACCTGGGCCTGCCCGACCGTTTCGTCGAGCACGGCGACCCCGCCACCCTGCTCGCCCGTTGCGGCCTCGACCCCGCCGGCATCGAAGCCGCCGTGCGGGCACGATTTCCCGAGTAATTTACTCGGACATTGCGTCCGACTTATACTTCGGCCACCCCCAAGCTAGGAATTTGCCATGAGCGTTTGCGACGCGGTGTGTGACTCCACCGCCCCCTGCCCCGATAAATCCAAACCCGCAACCGCCCCCATTGCGGACGTCCAGAACTACCCGGATTCGCGCAAGATCGCCATCGACAAGGTAGGCATCAAGGCCATCCGCCACCCCATCAAGGTCTTGGACAAGACCGGCGGCGCCCAGCACACCATCGCCACCTTCGGCATGTACGTGTACCTGCCGCACCACTTCAAGGGGACGCACATGTCCCGCTTCATCCAGATCCTCAACGGCTACGAGCGCGAGATCTCGGTGGAAAGCTTCGAGCACATGATGCGCGAGATGGTGAAGCGCCTGGAGGCGGACTCCGGCCATGTGGAGATGAACTTCCCCTACTTTGTGAACAAGACCGCGCCCGTCTCCGGCGTGGAAAGCCTGATGGACTACGACGTCACCTTCATCGGCGAGATCCGCGACGGCGCCTATCTCCAGACCATGAAGGTCGTGGTGCCCTGCACCAGCCTGTGCCCCTGCTCCAAACAAATCTCCCAGTACGGCGCACACAACCAGCGCTCGCACGTCACCATCACCGTGCGCACCAACGCCTTCGTCTGGATCGAAGACGTGATCCGCATGGCCGAAGAAAACGCCTCCAGCCAGCTCTACGGCCTGTTGAAGCGTCCGGACGAAAAGTTCGTCACCGAACGCGCCTACGAAAACCCCAAATTCGTGGAAGACCTGGTGCGCGACGTGGCAGCGGCCCTGAACGGGGACGAGCGCATCGACGCCTATGTGGTGGAAGCGGAAAACTTCGAATCCATCCACAACCACAGCGCCTATGCGCTGATCGAGCGCGACAAGACCGCCTGAAACCGGCCCCAAGTCACGGCGAACCTGCCCGGTCCCTCCCTCACTGCACGCCCGCCCGACCTAGCGCACCTACCGTTCCGCCACCCCCTGGGTTGATAATGCGAGCGCCCTTTTTTCCCCTCCCAGCGCGCCCCATGAAACCCATCGCCATCTTCCGTCACACCTCCACCGAAGGCCCCGGCGTACTGGCGGATTTCCTGGATGCCCGCAACCTGCCCTGGCGTCTCATCGCCATTGACGCGGGCGAGGCCGTTCCGGCGAGCCCGAACGCCTTCGCCGGTCTGGTGTTCATGGGCGGCCCCATGAGCGTCAATGACGACCTGCCCTGGATCGCGCCCGCGCTGGACCTGATTCGCGCCGCAGTGGCGCAAGGCATCCCGGTACTGGGGCACTGCCTGGGCGGGCAACTCATGGCCAAGGCGCTGGGCGGCGTGGTGGGGCGCAACCCGGTCAAAGAGATCGGCTGGGGCGCGGCCCAGGTGCTGGATGTCCCCGAGGCGCGCCGCTGGTTTGGCGACACTCGTGCATTTACCGCCTTCCACTGGCATGGCGAAACCTTTTCCCTCCCGCCGCAGGCCGTGCGCATCCTGGAAAGCGCGCACTGCGTCCACCAGGCCTTCGCGCTTGGCCCGCATCTGGCGATGCAATGCCATGTCGAGATGACCGCTGACATGATCCGCGCCTGGTGCGAAGCGGGCGCCGACGAGATCGCCGCAGCGACCAGCAGCCCGGCGGTGCAATCGCCCGCGGCCATGCAGGCCCTCAACAGCACACATCTGGCCCCGCTCAATCAAATCGCCCAGCAGATCTACAGCCGCTGGGTCGAAGGCCTGAAACATTGAACAATGGCCTCATCGACCTGCCGCACCTGCATACCCTGATCGGGCTGCGGGTGCTGCACCAGGGCGTGGCTTGCACCATCGTTGAGGTTCTGAACACTCCGCCCGGCCTGGTGCTCCAGCCGGACGGCCCGGCCCGCCTGATGCCGGATCAGCACGGGCAACCCGGGGAGTACGGCATGGCCACCCTGACCCTGTCCCTGCTCACCGACAACCGCACCGGCCTCTCCGACGACCTGCTGGACCTGGAACTCCTGGACTGACTGCATGAGCCGTCCCACCCCCCTGCTCCCCGTCATCGCCGGTTTTGGCGTCATGCTGCTGTTGATCGTCTCGGTGGCGGTAATCGGCCTCAGCCACATCCGCAGGCTCAACCACGAACTCACCTCCATCGTCTCGGATCGCAGCCAGAAGGCGGAACTGGCGACCGCCATGAGCGCGATGCACGAGGCGCGTCACCATGCCCTGCTGCACGCCAGCTTCCTCGCCGATCCGTTCGAGCGCGACGCGGCCATTGCCCGCTTTGGTCAGCTTGCACGGGATTTCATCGTCGCACGCGACCGCTTTCTCGCCCTGCCCATGGACGACAAGGAACTGGCCCTGTGGAATGCAGTGCGCCAGGACGTGCGCTTTGTCGAACAGGACGCCAATCTCGTCATCGGCCTGCTGGAGGCCGGTCGCACCGCCGACGCCCGCAAGCGCCTGGAAAAAAACCTGGCCCCGCACCAGATCGAGATGATGGCCACCTGGGAACGTCTGGTGCGCCTGCAACAGGAAAAGAACCGATTCGCCCTGAAAGAAGCCGGTGCAGCCCATGAGCACGCGCGCCGCCTGATGCTCTACCTCTCCATCGCCACCCTGGCGGTAGGCGTGCTGGTCGCCTGGTTCGTGGTGCGCCTGAGCCGGCGCATGGAGCAGGATCTGTTCGAGGAGAAGAACCGCGCCCAGGCCACCTTGCAGGCCATTGGCGACGCCGTCATACGGTTCGACCGGGAGCGCTGCGTACGCTATCTCAACCCCATGGCGGAAACCCTGCTGGGCAAGCAAAGCGAGGCCAGCGAGGGCATGCCCATGGAGGCATGCGTGCATCTGGTGGACAAGGAACGCCGCGCCGACCTCACCGCCCCCCTTCTGGATGAAGTGCTGGCCGGGGCCAGCGCCATCCTCCCCGGCGCCGCCTGCCTGGTCTCCACCCACGGCATGGAATTCGACGTGGATGGTCGTTGCACCCCCTTGCAGACTGCGGATGGAACCAGCGTCGGCGGGGTGCTGGTCCTGCGCGACATCACCGAGGCGCGCGAGATGCAGCGTCAACTGCAATGGCAGGCGGAGCACGACGGCCTCACCGGCGTATCCAACCGCCGGCTGTTCGAGGCGCGCCTGAGCCGGGTGCTTTCCAGCAAGCGCGCCGCCGACCTGCCCTTGTCGGTGATGTATGTAGACCTGGATGATTTCAAGCAGGTCAACGATCAGGCCGGCCACGCCGCCGGGGACGAACTCCTGCGCCAGGTCGCCTTCATCCTGCGCGAGCATGTACGGGAATCCGACGTGGTCGCGCGCCTGGGGAGCGACGAATTCGGCGTACTGCTGGTCTCCTGCCCGGGAGACAAGGCGCGCCAGATCGCGGAGACCATCCGCACCACCATCCTCAATTACCGGCTTTACTGGGAAAACCGCAGCTTCCAGATCGCCTCCAGCATCGGCCTGGTCAGCGTGCCGCCGCACTGGGCCACCCTGGACGAATGCCTTTCCGCCGCCGATTCGGCCTGCGCGCAAGCCAAGAAAAACGGGCGCAACCAGATCGTCTTTCACGCCTCCGCCGCCGCGGAAGGCGCGCCCTGCCCCCCCCAAAACCGGACCTGACGCCATGCCCAAGCAAGCCCTACGCACCCTGCTGGCCGCGCTGGACTGGACCGGAAACTGGCTGCCCCGCCTGCTCCTGCGTGGAGTGCTGGCCTACGAATTCTGGCAATCGGGCGTGGAAAAACTCCACGGCTCCAACTGGTTCACGGAGGTCCATACGCAGTTCCCCTTCCCGCTCAACTTCGTGCCTGTGGAGATCAGTTGGCATCTCGCCACCTGGGCCGAACTCATCGGCCCCGCAGCCTTGATCCTGGGTCTGGGAACCCGCATCACCGCCGTTTCCCTTTCCCTCCTCACCCTGGTCGCCATCGCCGCGGTCCATGCCGGCAGCGGCTACAACGTGTGCGAGGAGGGGTGGAAGCTGCCCTTCCTCTACCTGGTCATGTTCCTGCCCCTGATCCTGTCCGGACCCGGCCCGGTGAGCGTGGACCACTGGCTGCGTTCGCGCCACCTCCGCCCGCGCGGCCTGTTCCACTCGTGAGCCCGTTCCACTCGTGAGCCTGCTGGTCGGCGACATCGGCGGCACCCACACCCGGCTGGCCCTGGCTGAGCCGGACGCCCCGAGCGGCGGATGCCGCATCACCCTGCGCGACGTGACCCGGTATGAAAACGCGCGCTACCCCGACCTCGACGCCATCCTGGCGGAGTACCTCTCAAGCCGTTCGCCGGGCCGCGCCAGGACCGGCTGCCTTGCCGTGGCCGGCCCCACCGATGGCCGCCGGGTGCGTTTCACCAACCTGGGCTGGGAACTGGATGCCAACTGCCTGAGCGAGCGCCACGGCCTCGCCGGCCTGCGCTTCATCAACGACTTCAGCGCCGTGGGCTGGGGGCTCGCCGCCCTCGAAGCCAGCGATCTCTCCCCGTTGCAGGTCGGCAGGCCCTCCCCCCGTGCGCCGCGAGTCGCCGTGGGCGCAGGCACCGGCCTGGGAGTCAGCCTGTGCGTCTGGCAAGACCGGGGCTACCGCCCCCTGGCATCGGAGGGGGGGCACATCGGCTTCGCCCCGGTGAATGCGGAACAGGACCGCCTGCTGGCATTCCTGCGCCGCACCCATGGCCGGGTGTCCGTGGAGCGTCTGGTCTCCGGCCCGGGACTGTGCGACATCTACCGCTTCTGCCTGGCCGAGGCGGGACGCCGGGAAGAAGGTGACGCCTGCCTGAGCCAGCCCGACGCGGCCCGCGCCGTCAGCCAGACCGGCCTGGCGCCGGAAGGCCCCGCCGAAGCGCAACGCGCCCTCGCCCTGTTCGTGCGCCTGTACGGGCAGGTGGCCGGCGACATCGCCCTCCTGACTCGCGCCGCAGGGGGCGTCTATCTCGCCGGGGGCATCGCCCCGCAGATCCTCACGGCCCTGCACGGCGCGGGCTTCCTGCTTGGTTTCCGCGACAAGGGGCGGTTTTCCGCCTGGATGGAAGAAGCGCCGGTGGCCGTGGCGCTGGCCCCGGACATCGGCCTCAGGGGCGCGGCGGTGGCGGCGGAGAACGAGGCGGCGTAGCGCCCTGGGCGTAGTCCTTGAGGAGAGCCTTGAGGGCCTCCTTGTCCACCCCCTTGAGGGTGTCCTTGTCGATCCCCTGCAGCGGGTTCCGATTCATGCCCTTCGCATCCGCCGGCGGCGTCCCGGCGGCTATAGCGGCCACAGCAGCCGCCGCTTCCGGCGCAGCGCCCGCCTGTTTCAGCACCTCCAGACCTTCCTGCGCCAACGCCTGCGCATTCCCGTCCGGGACCGCCATGCGGGCGGCCAGCTCGGCGGCGACCTCGGGCTTGAAACGCAGCGCCAGCCCCTGAGGACGCAATTCCACCCCGGTCAGCTTGCCCAGAGCCGCGTGAAACGGGGCCGCGTGACCGGAGCGCTCCAGCGCCCAATCCAGGATCGGACGCACCAGCCCGGCGGGTACGCTGGAACTGCCCGCCATCATGGCGTCCGCGGCAAGGAAAGGGCCGGCAGGGACCATGACCAGTTCCAGGTTGAGGTAGCGGGACAGCACCGGCACGCTGGCGCGCAGGAGCATGGTCCCCATGGCGATGCGCACCGAACCGATGCCGCCGCTGGCGCTCGCCACCGCCTCATCCAGGACGCGGCCCGCATCCGCCTCGCTCACCAGCACCTGGCCCGCCGCCACGCCCTGCACATTCTTCAGGCTGAGCAGGTCGGCCAACTTTGCGGTCTTGGCCGCCCCCACCCCCTCCCCCACCTCCGCCTGCGGCCTGGACAACATGGGCGAGGCGTCCGTGACGGCAAAGAACAGTCCGACTCCAACCAGAACGGGCAACAAAATCAGCAACAACAGCCAGCGCATATCAGTCTTCCTCTCGGTAATTTCCGAATTTTTCCAGGGCCTCGGCCATCTCGTCCCGGCTCAACAGCACCGGCTCACCCGCCTGGCAGGCGCGCAGGTAGTGCGCGCACAAGGCCTCCACTTCCAGCGCCAGATTCAGCGCGGCCTCAAGACTTCCGCCCCAGGCCGTCAAGCCGTGGTTCGCCATCAGGCAGGCGCGGCGTCCTTGCAAGGCGCTCACCACCTGATCCGACAGCGCCTGGGTGCCAAAGGTGGCATACCCGGCGCAGCGGATGTCCTCGCCCCCGGCCAGGGCCACCATGTAGTGGAACGATGGCACCCCGCGACGCAGACAGGACAGGGCCACGGCAAAGGGGGAATGGGCGTGCACCACAGCCTGCGCCTCGGGGAAGGCGGCATAGATGTCACGGTGAAAGCGCCACTCGCTGGAGGGACGCATCTCCGCAGGGGCGACGCCGTCGAGTGTGACCGGCACGATGTCCCGCGCCGCCAGCCCGCTCATCTCGCGCCCGGAAGGCGTAATCAGGAATCCCTCCGGTGAGCGGGCGCTCACATTTCCGGAAGCGGCCAGATTCAGGCCCAGCGCGACGGTGCGACGGGCGACATCGGCGACCTGGGCGGGGCGTTGCGAGAGGTTCATGTCGTGGTCACCCAGGCTGGGTTGACTCCCCCCTTTGAAAAAGGGGAGCTGGGGGGGATTTCTGAGCGGGTGCGCCGGGCCACGTCACACCCAATCCGGAAACAGGGCGGCCATCGCGCCGCGATCCGCCGCGCAAACACCGCGCTCAGTGATCAACCCGCTCACCAGCCGCGCCGGGGTGACGTCGAAAGCAGGGTTGGCGCAGGCGCTGCCGACGGGGGTCAGGTGAACGCTCACCATGCGGCCATCCTCCGCCCGACCGACGATGCGGCTCACCTCCTCCGGCGCGCGCTCTTCGATGGGGATGTCGCGCCCGGAGGCGAGATGGAAGTCGATGCTGGGGCCAGGGGCCGCCACCCAGAACGGCACGCCGTTGTCATGCGCCGCCAGGGCCTTGAGGTAGGTGCCGATCTTGTTGGCCACGTCGCCATTGGCGGCGACGCGATCCGTGCCGACGATGCACAGGTCCACCCGGCCCTGCTGCATGAGATGGCCCCCGGCGTTGTCGGCGATGACGGTATGGGGGATGCCGGCCTGGGCCAGCTCCCAGGCGGTGAGGCTCGCGCCCTGGTTGCGGGGTCGGGTCTCGTCCACCCAGACATGGACCGGGACGCCCGCCTCTTGCGCCGCGAACACGGGGGCCAGGGCGGTGCCCCAATCCACCGTCGCCAGCCAGCCGGCGTTGCAATGGGTGAGTACGTTCACCGCCGCATCTCCCTTGTGCGCGGCGCGAATCAGCGCCAGACCATGCTGGCCGATGGCCCGGTTCTGCGCCACGTCCTCCTCGCAGATCGCGGCCGCCTCGGCCCAGGCGGCGGGTAAGCGCTCGCTCACCGGCAAGGCCTGCAAGCGCAAGGCCATCCGCTCCACCGCCCAACGCAGGTTCACCGCCGTGGGGCGCGTGGCGGCCAGGGTTTCCGCCGCCGTCCGCACCTGTGTGTCCGACGCGCCGAAACGCAGGGCCAGGGCCATGCCATAGGCCGCCGTCGCCCCGATCAGCGGCGCGCCGCGCACACGCATGACGCGAATCGCCTCGGCGGCGTCTTCCAGCGTCTCCAGGCGACGCCAGACGAACTCGTGCGGCAGACGGGTCTGGTCGATGATTTCAACCCCGCCATCGGCAGGCTGAATGGTGCGGGTGGGGGCGTCTTGTACAAGCATGGGCTGGATTATCGGGCCAGCCGCTAGAATCCGGCCATGCTTGCCGCAACCCTTCTCCCCGCCCTCAACCGCGTCCTCGATACCCAGCCCAACGTGCTCTCCCGGCTTCAGGCCCATGCCGGAAAGTTCGTGTGTCTGGCCCTGCCGGGCATGCCCCTGAATCTGGAAATCGTCGAGACCGGCCATCTGATCCCCGCCCCGGACAACGCGGCGCCCGCGCTGACCCTCACCCCCGACCTCGCCGCCCTGCCCCGCCTGCTCACCGGCGGCGCTCTGGCGGAGCTGTTCCGGGCGGAAGGCGACGGCGTGCTGGCGGCGGAACTGTCCGGCGCCCTGCATGGCTTCGACTGGGTGCTGGCCCTGCGCCCCTGGCTGGGGGACATGGCCGCCACGCGGGCGGATCAGTTTCTGAAGGAGTTTCTGGACTGGAAGCCCCGTACCCTGGACGCCGCCGGTCGCAATCTGGCGGAGTACGCCGTGTACGAGGCCAACCTGCTGGCGGACCCCATGGCCGTGCACGAATTCATCGCCGGGGTGGACCGCCTGCGCGAAGACGCGGATCGGCTGGAAGCGCGACTGGCCCTGCTGGAAAGTCGCCGTCCCTCATGACGCCGCGCTCATGCCAGATCATCACCGTCTACGCCCCCGACCCCGCGTTGTGGGAAGCTGACTACAAACGGAGAAAAAAGCCATGAAATGCAGCCTCTGCAAAACCGGCGAGACGCACCCCGGCAGAACCACCGTCACCCTGGAGCGGACGGGTTGCGTGGTGGTCATCCGCGAGGTGCCGGCGGAAATCTGCGACAACTGCGGCGAGTACTACCTGGATGAAGTGACCGCTCGCCGGGTGTATGGCAACGCTGAACAGGGTTTTGAACGCCATGTAGAAGTCGAAATCCAACGCTACGCCGCCTAATGTTCCTGTTCCGTCTCGCCCGCATCAAGTTCACCGCCATCCGCTACGGCCTGGATGAATTCTTCCTCGGTCACGAGCGGGTGCGCTTTGTGCGCCCCCTGGTGCGCGGCCTGTTCTTCTGGCGCGACCTGTCGCGCCCCCGCGCCGAGCGCCTGCGCCTGGCGCTGGAATCCCTGGGGCCCATCTTCATCAAGTTCGGGCAGATGCTCTCCACCCGGCGCGACCTCATCCCCGCCGACATCGCCGAGGAACTGGCCAAGCTCCAGGACCGCGTCCCCCCCTTCCCCAGCGTCCAGGCCCTGGCGGTGCTGCGCCGCGCCTACGGGCGCGAGGCGGCGGAGGTGTTCGCCGAATTCGACCCCACCCCGGTGGCCTCCGCCTCCGTGGCCCAGGTGCATCGCGCCACCCTGAAGTCGGGCGAACGGGTGGCGGTCAAGGTGCTGCGTCCCAACATCGAGCCGGTGATCCGCCAGGACGTGCGGCTGATGGACGCACTGGCCTGGTTGCTGGAGACCCTGTGGTGGGACGGCAAGCGCCTGAAGCCGCGCGAGGTGGTGGCGGAGTTTGCCAAGCATCTGGATGACGAACTGGATCTGGTGCGAGAGGCCGCCAACTGCTCGCAACTGCGCCGCAACTTTGCCGCCTCCACCATGCTGGCCGTGCCCGAGGTGTACTGGGACTACTGCACTGCCGAGGTCATGGTCATGACCTGGATGGACGGCACGCCCATCTCCCAGACCGACGAACTGCGCCGACGCGGGGTGGATATCCCGCGTCTGGCCCGGGCGGGGGTGGAGATCTTCTTCACCCAGGTGTTCCGCGACGGCTTTTTCCACGCCGACATGCACCCCGGCAACGTGCTGGTGACGGACGCCGGGCAATACATCGCCCTCGACTTCGGCATCATGGGCACGCTCACGGAGACGGATAAAAACTACCTGGCGCGCAACTTCCTGGCCTTCTTCCGGCGCGACTACAAGGCCGTGGCCATGGCCCACATCGAGTCCGGCTGGGTGCCGCCCCAGACCCGCTCCGATGAATTCGAGGCCGCCATCCGCGCCGTGTGCGAGCCGGTGTTCGACCGTCCGCTGAAAGAGATCGCCTTCGGCAAGGTGCTGTTGCGCCTGTTCCAGACCTCGCGCCGCTTCGGCATGGAGATCCAGCCGCAACTGGTGATGCTGCAAAAGACCCTGCTCAACATCGAAGGCCTGGGCCGCAGCCTGGACCCGGATCTGGACCTGTGGACCACCGCCAAGCCCTTCCTGGAACGCTGGATGAGCGAACAACTGGGCTGGCGCGGCTGGCTCAAGACCCTGAAGGAAGAGGCCCCCTACTGGGGCATGCTGATCCCGCAACTGCCGCGTCTGGCGCATCAGGCGATGCGCACCGACCGGCTGGAAAAACTGGAAGCGGGGCTGGCGGTGATGCTGGCGCAGCAACGCGCGCGCAACCGCTGGCTGGCGGTGATCGCGGGGGTGCTGCTGCTGGGCTTGCTGCTGCCTTAGCTCTCCGGGCCGTCGGCGGCGGAATCGATGCTACGGGGCTGTCCCCCGGCACAGCGCCATTTGGAGCGCCTGAAACACCTCACCGGTGCTCGCGCTTTGCGCAAAGACGGTCACGTTCAGGTCTTCCCGCTTCCAACCCTGTTCCAGGCGGAGAGCCAGGCGAAAATCTAAGCGCCCATCCCCTGCTGGTACATGCAGAGGCCCGAGCAATTGGCGCACCACATAATCATGTCGCAACAAATTGCCTGCGTTCTCTCCCGCCTCGATGCGCGAACTGAGGCGATTCTCGTGCAGGGCCAGGAAGACCTGGATATCGCGCGCCGCACCCCGCATTTCCAGGCTCCCCGCCACATCCAGGCTGGTAGCCGTACTCTTCCCCAGAGCAAGCCGGAGGATCGGAGCCTCGCCTGGGCGCGGGGCCGGGGGGCCTCCTCCCCAGCCGGGCCGCCAGTCCCTTCCATCCAGCACAAACTGGGGCGTGTACACCGTTCGTGCGCGGCTCACGCCGGCCAGCCAGCGCTGTCGGGCCGAGTAGGCAGGATTGGAAAAGCGATCCGTCCATCCCAGACCGTTCCAGTAATCAACATGAAAGGCCAGTGGCGCCAGCCGGTTTCCCGACATTTCCAACTCCCGTAGTGTGGAGAGCCACTGATCTGCCGGCGGGCAACTGCTGCATCCCTCCGAGGTGTACAGCTCCAGCAGAGAGGTGCGCGCCGGCCCGCTGCTGGCCGTGCATGCGGGAGCGGCCAGGGCAGCGCCATGACAAACCAGGAATAACGCCAGAGGCCAGCGGGGGCTCATGCGCCGCCCCCGATCCACGACAACACCCGCGCCAGACCGTCAAAGAACAGGCTGTACAAGGCGATGGGCAAGGGCAAACCCAGCACGGTTCCCAACAGGTAATGGCGCAGACGCACGCCGGACAGGGCCAGGGCGACGTTCAGAACGGGCAGGGTCTGGAACGCCAGCCGCAACAGGATTACCGCACTCAGCGGATGGGCATCCAGCCGCGCCAGAAGGCGGCGGGCGACGGGGTTGCCCCACGCCCGCAGGGCCGGGCCGCCGAGGCCCCGGAACAACAAGAAACTGACCATGCAGGCGGTGCAGGCCGCGACGTAGACCGCCAGCCCGCCCCAAAGCTTGCCCAGCACCAGCACGGCGGCGGCCAGGAAGATCCAGCCGGGAATCTGGACCAGATTGCCCAGGACGAAGGCCAGCACAAACCCCAGCAGGCCCGCGCCCCGGTGATCCTGGATCAGTTGCCGCAGCGCCTCCACGCTGAAGTGTTCGCGCCACCCGGCCAGGTAAAACACCGTGGGAGGGAGGATCAGCAACAGCGCCACGCCAAACCGCTGCATCAGGGGAGAAGGCATGGCGGTCTCCGGAACGGGGCGCTGCGCATCACGCGATGGGGAGTTTTTTCCGCAGGCATCGCGCCACGACATGATCCAGGCTCAGCCTGCCCGCGCCGTTGAGCAACAGGGGCGTGAACATGATCAGGTAGATGAGCGGCAGCTTCCAGCCGTTCTCCGCCACGTTGTAGCCGTTTCCGGCATGGACGCTGACCCAGGCCACCACGGTCAGGACGACCAGCGAGACGCTGGTGAGGCGCGTCGCCAGACCCAGCGCCAGCGCCACCGGGCCGAGCAGTTCGGTCCAGGTGGCGATCTGCCAGCTGATCTCCGGCGGAATCAGGCTGAAGGGGAAGGGGAAGCGGTCCTGGATGTCGGCAAACCAGTTCTCGCCGTGGAATTTCTCCAGGCCGGACTCCAGGAACTCATAGGCCAGGAGCAGGCGCAGGCCCAAGGGCGCGACCCACTCCCCGATCCGGTTGGCGCAGTAATGGAGATCGCTGGTCCAGATGGCGACTCGCAGGATTGGTTTCATGTTTCGCTCCAGGTTCCCAGCACCGCGCCCTGCGCGCGCATCTCGCGCAGCAGGCCCTCGCCAGCAGTCAGATAGGTGAAAAAGTTCTCGGGCCGGGTCTCGCCGGCCAGGCGCGCCAGTGCCTCGCGACCGCTGCACGAATGAGTACGCAGCAGGGCGATCAGGTGCGCCGCCAGGGGGTTGAGCAGGATGAAGCGCACGGCATCGGCGTCATCGCGAAACAGCAGGTAGCAGTACGGCGTGGCGGCGGCGGCCTCCGGCGGGCGGGCCGGGCCGATGCGGTGCACCGGGTAGCGGTAACACGCCAGACGCGCACCCGGGGCCAGCGCGGGGCGGCCCGTCAGCAGGTCTCCCTGCGGGTCGATCCGCGCCCGCTCCACCTCATCGGGCGCAATGAACACATCCAGCTCCAGCCATTCGTAATGCATGAATTCCGCCAGCCAGGGGCGGGAGGGAAACAGGCCCGCCGCCTCGGGTTCGATCCAGTCGAGAAAGGTCTTGGGGAGGTCGCGGAACCAGGGCGAGGGGCAGCGGCATTCGATAAAGAAGCGCCGTACCGTGCGCCGCCAGGCCTGCACCCCCAAAATCTCGCGGGTGATGGGGTAGCAGGCTAGGAGAAATCCCTCCAGGTTGTTGAACAGCAGTTCTTCGTACACCCGCATGCGCCGCGCGGGTGCGCCAAGGGGGAGAGGCGCGCCGCGCGGGGCGCGAATGCGGGCGGCGAAGGCGCTCTGGTATGCGGTGAATGCCATGGCGTCAGGCGACATGGCGCAGCTCCGAGTAGCGAGCTTGCAGGCGGGCGATGCGCTCCACCTCCGGCAGCAGATCGGCCAGAGGCGGGATGTTGAAGTCCCGTTCCAGCAGGGTGGGCGGCGCGCCGATGCGGGCATAGGCGTGCTCCAGCAGCGCCCACACCGGGTCGATCACCGCCGCGCCGTGGGTGTCGATGATGAGGTCGTCCGCCTCCCGGTAATGCCCGGCCATGTGCACATAGACCACGCGCTCCAGCGGCAGGGCGTCGAGGAAGGCGCGGGGGTCGAAGGCGAAATTGACGCTGTTTACATAGACGTTGTTCACGTCCAGGTGCAGGTCGCAATCCGCCTCCTCCAGCACGGCGCGAATGAAGGCGGTTTCGCTCATCTCGGCGATGGCCGGCGCGACATAGTAGGAGGCGTTTTCGATGGCGATGCGCCGCTCCAGGATGTCCTGGGTGCGGCGGATGCGTTCCGCCGTATGGCGCACGGCGTCCGCCGTGAAGGGAATCGGCAACAGGTCGTAGAGGTGGCCCTGGTCGGCGCACCAGGACAGGTGCTCGGTGTAGAGGCGCATGCCGTATTCATCCAGAAAGCGCCGGGTGCGCTGGAGGAACACTTCGTCCAGAGGGGCCGGGCCGCCCAGGTTCAAGGACAGGCCGTGGGCGACGATGGGGCGGCGTTCGGAAATATGGCGCAGGTCTTTACGCCGGGAACCGCCCATGTCCAGCCAGTTTTCCGGGGCAAGCTCGAAGAAGTCGATGGCGTCCGGGATCGCGGCCCTGAGGTCGGGAAGATGCTCCCGCCTCAGGCCCAGGCCCGCGCCATGCGCTGGGGTGTTTCGCATGGTCTGAGCTCCGCTCGCTTACTTGTTGCCGCCGCACTTGCCTTCAGCGGCCTTGACCTTGTCGCCACCGCACTTGCCCTCCATGGCCTTGCCCTCCCCCGCCTTGGCCTTGCTGACGGAGGCGCCGCACTTGCCGTCCTTGGCCTTGGTCTTCTTGGCGCCACACTTGCCTTCACCACACTTGCCGTCCTTGGCCTTGACGGCCTTGGCCCCCTTGTCGCCGCCGCACTTGGCCTCGGCAGCCTTGTCGGCGCGACCGCCGCACTTGCCGTCCATCGCCTTCTCATCCGCTGCGGCTACCAGATAGCCGTGGCTGAGAGACTGCATGGCGAAGGGATTGCCCGCCGCATGGGCGTTGCTGGAGACCCCGGTGGCGACGCCAATGGCGGTGGCCAGGGCGAGGGTCAGGGTAGTCTTGGTCGGATTCATTTCATTTCTCCAGAAAGTCAGTTTGCATGCCCGGATGGGCGGTTCATGGCGACATTCCCAAAGGGCCGGGAGGCTATCCCGGATGGCCACAATTCGGCGTCGTCCGTGGATTGGTCGCAACCGCTGCGAATTCCTTACAACTTTTTTCAAACCCTCTGCACAACCCTTCCCATGCAGCCCTGTAAGGATTTCCGGTGCGCCGCGACCAATAGGCAGAAACCTTTCCTGATCTGGAGACTGCCATGCTGATCCGCCGCCCCGCCGACACCCTTCCTTCTGAAATCACCCCCCAGGCGATCTACCGGGACCGCCGCGAATTCCTCCGCGCTGCGGGCGGCCTGGCGCTGGCCGGCGGTCTCGGCCTGACGAGCGATGACGTGGCGGCGGCCAAACTCGCCAACACCCGGCCCGGCCCCTACAGCACCGGCGAGGAGATGACCTCCTACAAGAACATCACCACCTACAACAACTTCTACGAATTCGGCACGGACAAGGCCGACCCGGCGCGCACCGCCGGCAGCCTGCGGCAACGGCCCTGGACGGTGCAGGTGGACGGCCTGGTACGGCGTCCCGGCAGTTACGACCTCGACGCCCTGCTGAAACTGGCGCCGCTGGAGGACCGCATCTACCGCATGCGTTGCGTCGAGGGCTGGTCGATGGTGATCCCCTGGGTGGGCTACCCGCTGCACGAACTGATCCGCCGGGTGGAGCCGCTGGGCAGCGCGAAATTCGTGGAGTTCACCACCCTGGCCGACCGCGCGCAGATGCCCGGCGTGCACGCCCCGGTGCTGCACTGGCCGTATACCGAAGGCCTGCGCCTGGACGAGGCGCTACACCCGCTCACCCTGCTGGCCGTCGGCCTCTATGGCGAGACCCTGCCGAACCAGAACGGCGCCCCGGTGCGCATCGTGACGCCGTGGAAATACGGTTTCAAAAGCGCGAAATCCATCGTCCGCATCCGCTTTGTCGAAGCCCAGCCGGAATCGTCCTGGATGCGCGCCGCGCCGCGCGAGTACGGCTTCTATTCCAACGTCAACCCGGACGTGGAGCACCCGCGCTGGAGCCAGGCGAAGGAGCGCCGCATCGGCGAATTCACCAAGCGCAAGACCCTGATGTTCAACGGCTATGGCGAACAGGTGGCGCAGATGTACTCGGGCCTGGATCTGCGCAAGTTCTTCTGATGGCCGCACCCATGCCTCCCCGCCCGTTCACCCTCATCAAGGCCGCCCTGTTCCTCGTCTGCCTGGGGCCGTTGCTCGACCTCACCTATGGCGTGATCGCCGACACCCTGGGGGCCAACCCGATCGAGGCGCTGACCCGCGGCCTCGGCGACTGGGCGTTGCGTTTTCTGCTGATCACCCTGGCGGTGACCCCGTTGCGCCGTCTCAGCGGTGCGGCCTGGCTGCTCAGGCTGCGCCGCATGCTGGGCCTGTACGCCTTCTTCTATGCCCTGCTGCATGTCCTGAGTTACGTCTGGCTGGACCAGTTCTTCGATGGGGCCGCGATCCTGAAGGACGTCTTCAAGCGTCCGTTCATCAGCGTCGGATTCGCCTCTTTCCTGCTGCTGATCCCCCTGGCGGCGACCTCCACCAACACCA
Source organism: Betaproteobacteria bacterium (assembly GCA_016219425.1). GTDB lineage: Bacteria > Pseudomonadota > Gammaproteobacteria > Burkholderiales > Thiobacillaceae > PFJX01. The sequence goes on from JACRNB010000011.1 coordinate 187,407, forward strand.
TGATCCGGCGTCTCGGCGGAGCGCGCTGGCAGGCCCTGCACCGCACGGTCTACGCCATCGGCCTGTTCGCCGTGCTGCACTTCTGGTGGATGGTGAAGCAGGACATCACCCAGCCAGCCCTGTATGCCGCCACCCTGGCGCTGCTGCTGGGAGTTCGGGTGTATTGGGCCGTGCTGCCCGGGGTGGTGGGTAACATCATCCACCGTAGCTGATGCCGGTCACCCCTTGCGCCCCAGCCCCGAGCGTGGAATTCATGAAGCGCTATGACGAGGCGTTGCCCGTCAAACTGAGAAACCAGCTGGCTGACCGGTTTCCCACAGCTACCACACCCCTCTCGGCGGACACCCCTTCATTCCCTGCTGGAGAAAACGTCAACAGTCTGGGAGAACAGGTCGGCGTACTGATCGACACATTTTCCTGAGCATCTATTGAAAGCGCCAAACATGGCTCACAAAAACACGCACCGATACCTGTTTGTCGCCTCGGCTCACAGCCCTGTCCTCACCGCGAAGACGCGAAAGATGAGGTGAGTTCGGTGCATCACAGGCGTATGCCTCACGGGGGGAACGCCACCGTGAGGCTCGTGGTGAAGTTAATGATCGGAACGGTGTTTGGCGAACTCCTCAAAACTGAAACCGCCCACCTGATCTTCATGTTTCATCCAGACGGGAACCATCATCATCTTTCCGTCCTTTTCCATGGCCTTCATCATCACAGGCACCCCCTTGGACAGTTCAGCAAAACTGAAGCCGCCCGCCTGATCCCGATTGATCAGAACAGGAACCAGGACCATCTTGCCGTCCTTCATCATCATCATGACTGGGATGCCCTGCGCCAAAGAGTCCAGACCGAACCCACCCGCCTGATCCTTGTTCAACCAGACCTCCATCATCACCATCTTGTCCGAGACTGCCGCGTGGGCGCCGCCGCACTTGCCGTCCTTGGCCCCCTTGACGCCGCCGCACTTGCCGTCCATCGCCTTCTCATCCGCTGCGGCTACCAGATAGCCGTGGCTGAGAGACTGCATGGCGAAGGGATTGCCCGCCGCATGGGCGATGCTGGAGACCCCGGTGGCGACGCCAATGGCGGTGGTCAGGGCGAGGGTCAGGGTGGTCTTGCTTGCATTCATGTTGATTCTCCAAAGAAGTCATGTCGTATGCCCAAAACGGGCATTTCAAGACGATGGTCTCGGAGAACCGGGCGATTCAGTCCTCGTGGCCGCCCCGCTCGGCCAAGGCCTTGCGGATGCGCTCACGCGCCTCGGGAGTGAGGTCAACGCCTTGCGACTCCGCCTTGGCGCGACGCCCCAGCGTGCTCAGGGCCTTTCGCATCAAGTCAAGCTGCCGTTCGAATTTCCGGCAGTTGGCGCAGAGCCAGAGATGCACCCTCAGCCCCCAGCGCTCCCGAAAACCCAGCGGGCGTTCCTGGCGCTCTGAGAGCAGGTGGCTCGCATCCTTGCAGGTCAGCATCTTCATCGCTCCCGGGCGGCGGTCTTTACACCAGAACCAACCCAGCTCTTGTCGAGACACTGCCGTAGGCCCAAACGGCCCCGATGCAGCATCGTCCACAGGTTGGTCGGCGTGATCGCCAATTCCTTACAAATATCTTCGGTGTCTTCTTCCATGACTTCCCGCAGCCAGAACAAACGCGCCAATCGCGGCGGCAACCCTTCCAGGCAGCGTTGCAGGAGGACGAGAAACTGGGCATTTTCCAGAGCCCGCATCGGGTCGCCCCAATCGGCCAGTCGGGCGCTCCAGTGGCCATCTGGCGCAAAGCTGTCTTCCTCGCCATCTTCTTCCGCCGCGACCTCATCCGCTTCTTCCAGCGCCACCTCGCGGGACTCGTGGCGGAAGACGTCCATGACCTTGTGCTTGAGGATGCCCACCAGCCAGGTGCGCACCGAGGCCTCTCCGGAAAACCGCTCGCGCGCCTGAAGCGCAGCCACCAGGGTTTCCTGCACCGCCTCCTCCGCCTTGTGCTCGTCGCGCAGATGGGTCAGGGCGTAACGGTAAAGGGCATCCCCGTGCTCTTCCAGCCAGCGTTCCGGCGAGAGAGGCGGGACGGAACCGGAATTCAAATCGGTCTCCTGTGCAGGGCTGGAATGGTCATCCCGGCGTCTTGCGCGTCCGCACCGCCTCCAGCAGACGCGCCTTCTCTTCCGGCGTCATGTCGGCCAGCCGGCGGCTGGACAAAGCCTTGACGTCGCCGCGTCCGGCCTCCACCCGAATCCCCGCCAGGGCGCCCAGAAAATCCGCCTCCGCGTCGTAGTCCTCGGGCCAGCGCATCTGAGCGGCGATGGCGGCGAGGATGACGGCGCCCTCGGGACGGTCCTGAAAATGTTCGGGCAGGTCGCGCGCCTGGATCTCCGGGTGTTCCCGCAGCAGGCTGGCCAGGGCCATGAGGGCTTGGGCGTCCGGGCTGGGGTTGTCCGGCAGGTCGCCCAGACGACGCGCCCGTTTCGGGTCGTTGCACAGGGCCTGGAGCAGCACGCGCCAGGGCGGGGCCATGACCTTGGCGCGCCCCTGGGGCGGCTGGCCCTTGCCCTGCTGCGGGGTCCAGGGCCGCTGGGAAGACGGTTGCGGACGCTCGCGCGGTGCGTCCAGACCGGTCAGGGCGCCCAGACGCTGCTTCAGGGCGCGGGTCAGCAAGGGCGCCTGGGCGAGCCGGCCCAGATAAGGTTCCGCCAGCTTGGCCAGGCGTACACGGCCTTCCTGGGAACCGAGTTCGGTTTGGGCGATGAGTTCGTTGAACAGGAAATCGGACAAGGGCATGGCCCGGTCGCACAGGGCGCGGAAGGCGTCCGCCCCCTGCGCGCGCACATAGCTGTCCGGGTCTTCGCCTTCGGGCAGGAACAGGAAGGACAGGCGCTTGCCATCCGGCACTTGCGGCAGGGAGTTTTCCAGGGCGCGCCAGGCGGCCTTGCGCCCCGCGTTGTCGCCGTCGAAGGCGAACACCACCTCGTCCGCCAGACGCAGCAGGCGCGCCGCCTGGTCGGCGGTGATGGCGGTGCCCAGGGTGGCCACGGCGTTGGTGACGCCGTGCTGATCCAGCATCACCACATCCATGTAGCCCTCCACCACCACCACCCGATCCGCCTCCTGGATGGCGCGGCGGTGTTCGTGCAGGCCGTAGAGTTCACGGCCCTTGTGGAACAGGGGGGTCTCGGGGGAGTTGAGGTACTTGGGTTCGCCCTGGCCCATGACCCGCCCGCCAAAGCCGATCACCTGACCCCGTTCGTTGCGAATGGGGAACATGACGCGGTCGCGGAAGCGGTCGTAGCGTTTGCCTTCATTGCTGATGACCAGGCCCGCCTCCACCAGCAGGTCGTCCTTGTAGTCCCCCACCGCCTCCGCCAGGGGCTGCCAGCCGTCCGGCGCAAAGCCCAGACCAAAGCGGGCGGCGGTCTCGCCGGTGACGCCGCGCTCCTTGAGGTAGGCGACGGCCCGTTCGGCGGGCTTCAGGGCCTGGCGGTAGAAGCGTTCGGCGATGTCCATGCGCTCCAGCAGACGGGCGCGGCGGTTGTCTTCGGCGGGGTCGCGCTTGCCGTCATCCGGCACTTGCATACCCGCCAGGGCGGCCAGATCTTTCACCGCGTCGATGAAGGGCGCGCCGGTGTGCTGCATGAGAAAGGTGATGGCCGTGCCATGGGCGCCGCAGCCGAAGCAGTGATAGAACTGCTTGGTGGGGCTGACGGAAAAAGAGGGGGATTTCTCGTTATGGAACGGACAGCGCGCCTGGTAGTTGGCCCCCGCCTTCTTCAGCGGCACGTACTTCTCGATCAGCGCAACGATGTCGGTGCGGTCAAGGAGTTGCTGGATGAAGTCTTCCGGGATGCGGGCCATGCCCTATGGTAAGCCCGCCTAGACCAGGGCCGCCTTCACCAAGCCGGATACGGCGGTCATGTCGGCGCGACCGGCCAGGCGCGGTTTGAGCAGGGCCATGACCTTGCCCATGTCCTTGGGACCGGCGGCGCCGGATTCGGCCACGGCCTGGGCTACCTGGGCGGCCACCTCTTCCGCGCTCATCTGCTGCGGCATGTAGGCGGAGAGGACGCCGATCTCGGCCTGTTCCTTGTCCGCCAGATCCTGGCGGTTGGCGGCCTGGTACTGCGTCACCGAGTCTTTGCGCTGCTTGATGAGCTTGTCGAGCACGGCAGTGAGGCCGGCCTCGTCCAGTTCCACGCGCTCGTCGATCTCCCGCTGTTTGATGGCGGACAGGGCAAGGCGGATGGCGGACAGGCGCTCGGTCTCCCGTGCGCGCATGGCGGCCTTCATGTCTTCGGTGAGGCGGGTTTTGATGGACATGGCGTGATCCTGAATCAGAAATGCAAACGGGCCTGAGATCAGGCCCGTGTTCGACCAAACCGCTACGCGGCTCAGTACATCTTGGGGGGCAGTTGCTGGCTGCGGATGCGCTTGTGGTGGCGCTTCACGGCGGCGGCCAGCTTGCGCTTGCGCTCCTGGGTGGGCTTTTCGTAGAACTCGCGAGCGCGCAGTTCGGTCAAGAGACCGGTCTTCTCGATGGAGCGCTTGAAACGGCGCATGGCGACTTCGAAGGGCTCGTTTTCCTTGAGGCGGACGCTGGGCATGTCGGAATTCCTGAATTCGGGGTCGAAAAAAAGAGCGCGGAGTATACCAGCGAAATTTCCGGGTTCAATACAATTCCGCCCTTTCCCTGGATTGGTTGCCCCCCATGCGCGTGCTCGGCGTTGAATCTTCCTGCGATGAAACCGGCCTGGCGGTGTACGACACCGGGCGCGGGCTGCTCGCGCATGCGGTACATACCCAGGTGGCGATGCACGCGGAATACGGCGGCGTGGTGCCGGAACTGGCGTCGCGCGACCACATCCGTCGCATCACGCCGCTGACGCGCACGGTGCTGGCGGAGGCGGGCCTGACCCTGGCCGATCTGGACGCCGTCGCCTACACGCAGGGGCCGGGGCTGGCCGGGGCGTTGCTGGTGGGCGCCGGGTTTGCCACTGCGCTGGCGGCGGCGCTGGGCTTGCCCGCCATCGGCGTACATCACCTGGAAGGACATCTGCTCTCGCCCCTGCTGGCCACGCCGCGACCAGCCTTTCCCTTCATCGCCCTGCTGGTCTCGGGTGGTCACACCCAGCTCATGCGGGTGGACGGCGTGGGGCGTTACCAGTTGCTGGGCGAGACCCTGGACGACGCCGCCGGAGAGGCCTTCGACAAGACCGCGCAACTGCTGGGGCTGGGCTACCCCGGCGGCCCGGCGCTGGCGGCGCTGGCGCAGACGGGGGAGGCAAAACGCTTCCGCCTGCCGCGCCCCATGCTGCGCTCGGGTGACCTGGAGTTCAGCTTTGCCGGTCTGAAGACGGCGGTGCTGACCCTCTCGAAGAAAGAAGGGGCCGCGGCCAGGGCCGACATCGCCGCCGGGTTCCAGGCTGCGGTGGTGGATGTGCTGGCGGGCAAGTCTCTGGCGGCGCTGGAGCAGACCGGCCTGGCGCGTCTGGTGGTGGCCGGGGGCGTGGGGGCGAACCGCGCGTTGCGCGCGCGTCTGGATGCCGAGGCTGCGCTACGCGGCTACGAGGTGTTCTACCCGCCGCTGGAACTGTGCACCGACAACGGGGCCATGATCGCCTACGCCGGGGCGCTGCGTTTGCAGGCGGGGATGGCTGCGGCGGACGGACGTTTCAGCGTGCGCCCGCGCTGGGATCTGGCGGAACTGGCGGCGGTTTAGCCGCCCGGTCTGAGGATGGGCCGGCTGATCAGGCGCAACACCTCGTCCGGGAACAGCAGCGCCAGGGACAGGACGCCCAGCACCACCAGCATCACCAGGGTGGCGAAGATGCTGCCGGGGCGCAGCCAGCCCCAGTAGCGCGCGGCGAGGAAGATCATGTCCTTGCGGTGTTCCGTCATGCGCAGCCAGCTGTTCATCAGGCTGGCTGCGAGCCACACGCCGTAGCCGCCGGCGAGCGAGGCCAGCACCACGCGGAACACGTTGAGCATGTCCATCTGCGCGATGCCCTTGTAGAACAGGGACACCGCGCCCACCGCGAGGGCCGCGCCGGTGGCGAGCAGGATGTTGAGGATGAGGCGGCGGCGTTCGCGCGCCAGGTCGCGCTGGCGCTGGATGAAGAAGTCGTCCACCTCGGACTTGAAGTATTCGGTCTTTTCCTCCACCAGTTCAGTGATCTCGCGGCGCATGACCACGATGCGCTCGTCCAGCACGGCGGCGAAGCGGTCGGCGGCGTAGTCCACCAGTTCGTGCACGTCGTCCTTGGTCAGGCTGCGCTGGCTGTGGAGTTCCTGCGAGATCTTGTCCAGCTTCTCGTCGATGGTCCGGCTGGCGCCTTCCACCACCTCGGAAAGCTTGTCGCCGGCCCGGTTGATGGCGGCCTCCGAGGCGACGATGAGGCTGTCGCGGGCGTAGTCGATGGTTTTTTCGAACATGTCAGCGCCTCTTGAACGCGCTTTCCTCGCCGGAAAGTAGCTTGCGGATATTGCTGTGATGACGCGCCAGGATCAGGACCGACAACGCGGTGAGGATGGCGGTCTCGATGCCGCTGCGGAGCAGCCACCAGCCGTAGACGGGGGCGAGGCTGGCCGCCACCAGGGCGGAGAGGGAGGAGATGCGGGTGAGGGCGAACATGGCGACCCAGGTCAGGGTGACCAGTCCGCCCAGGCGCAGGTCCAGGGCCAGCAGCACACCCACGGCGGTGGCCACGCCCTTGCCGCCCTTGAAGCCGAAAAACACCGGGAACACATGGCCGAGAAAGGCGGCCAGGGCGGCGAGGTACGGGGCGTAGGCGGGCAGGCCGTATTGGAGCGTCGCCCACTGCGCCAGCCACACCGCGACATAGCCCTTGAGCGCGTCGCCCAGCAGGGTGAGGGCGGCGGCGGACTTGCGCCCGGTGCGCAGCATGTTGGTGGCGCCGGGGTTGCCGGAGCCGTGGCTGCGGGGGTCCGGCAGGCCGTAGGCGCGGGCGATCACGATGGCGAAGGAGACCGACCCGAGCAGGTAGGCGGCGATTAAAAGCAGCGTCAATTCAAGCATTTATGGGGTGAAATTCCGTAAAATCGCGGCCTTTTCGCCGGGAACGTCATGGATATCCTGTTTTTGCGAGACTTTCGTCTCGAACTGATTATCGGGCTGTACGAATGGGAGCGCAAAGCGCCCCAACCGGTGTTGATCGACCTGGAGATCGGCCTCTACGACCACAAGGCCGGGCATACCGACGATGTGGCGGACACCATCGACTACGGCAAGGTGGCGGCGCGCATCCAGGAGGTGACGGGCAGCCGCGAGATTCGCCTGGTGGAGACCCTGGGCGAACTCATCGCCGACATCGTGCGGCGCGAATTCGGCGCGCCCTGGGTGCGGGTGGCGGTGCGCAAGCTGGGCATCCTGCGCGGGGTGAAGGAGCTGGGCATCATCGTCGAGCGCGGTTCGCGGCTCTGAGCGCCCCCTGGGCCGGGCTACGCGCTCACACTCGGCGCGCGGTCATCAAGAACACCGGGTAGGACCGCATCCCCGCCGGGGTTTCCTTCTCGATCTCGAACACGGTGGCAAAGGCCACATCCGTAAAACCGGCCCGTTCGGCGCGAAGGGCCAGTTCTTTCCGGTCGAACCCGTGGTGCACCTCCACCTCCGGGCCATGGAACGAACCGTCTTCCTGATCCAGGTCCGCCACGCACAGGATGCCGCCTGCCTCCAGGCGGTCGTGAAAGGCGGCCAGCGCGGCGTCGGTATCCGGGATGTGGTGCAGGGCCATGGCGGTGCAGACCAGATCGAAGCGCTCATCGGCGCGCAGGGCGTTCAGGTCGCCGTGCCGCGCCTCCATGTTGGCGATACCCCGCTGCGCGATCTTTTCCCGTGCGACTTCGATCATGCCGGCGGCGCTGTCCACCAGGGTGAAACGCCCCACGCTGTCATGCAGGGGAAAGCTCAGGTGGCCGGTACCGCTGCCGTAATCCAGGGCGCGCAGATCGCCATGCAGCGCCACACGGGCGCGAATGGCTGCGGCCAACCGACGGCCCCGCTCGATGAAGCGGGGGTCCGCATCCCACCCCCGCGCCTTGCTGTCGAAGTCAATCACGGGTCAGCAATCCAACGCCTGCACCAGCACGAACCCGAGAGCGACCAGCAGGAAGGTAAAGATGCCAAAGGACTTCCAGCGGCGCGGGTGTCCCTGGCGTCTGGCCTCCAGGTTTTGCCACATCTCGCTGATGGCCCCCAGCACACTGATGCCGAAGAACGGCGCCGTGAACACGATGGTCAGGATCTTCTGATCCGAGTCATCCCCCTGACAGACCACGGAACGCAAGGCAAAGGCGGAGTCGAATCCACGCACGGCCATCCACAACAGAAACCCCAGAGCGCCCAGCAGGAGCAGGCTCCAGCCGATCAAGGCCCAGAAATTGGAGTCGCTGAGGGTGTCGTAGATCTTGTCCAGACGCTCTTCCAGGCGTTCGCTGAAAGTCAGAATCGGTTTTCCCATTGGGGTTACTCCAGTCGTTTTCGCTGCGCGCGTATTTTTTCAAGGGTGGCGGCGAATTCGGCAAGCCGTTTCTTCTCCTGTTCCACCACAGCGGCGGGAGCCTTGTCCACGAAGCTGCTGTTGTTCAGCTTGGCTTCCGCCTTCCTGATTTCGCCCTCCAGACGGGCGATCTCCTTCTCCAGCCGCGCGCCTTCTGCCACACGGTCCACTTCTATATGCAACATCAACCGCCAATCGCCCTCAATCGCCACAGGGGCGTCGGAATCGGGCAGGTGCGACATCGGTTTCACTTCCGACAGGCGCGCCATGGCGGCCATGTAGGGGGCGAAGAGCTCGGCCCGGACGGCATCGCCCTCAATGAACAACGGCGCCTTCTGGGCCGGAGACAGATTCATCTCGCCGCGCAGGTTACGCACGGCATTGATCAAGGCTTTGAGCTGGATCAAATCCGTCTGGCTTTCCGCCTGTCCGCTGGCGCGGGGATACGGCGCCAGCATGATGCTATCGCCTGACTTGGCCCCGGCCAGCGGCGCGACCGCCTGCCAAAGCTCTTCCGTAATGAAGGGGATGACGGGGTGGGCCAGACGCAACACGGTCTCCAGCACCGCGAGCAGGGTGTGGCGGGTGCTCGCGGCAACCTCGCCCCCTTGCGCAATCTGCACCTTGGCCAGTTCCAGATACCAGTCGCAATACTCGTCCCAGACGAATTCGTAGATCGCGCGCGCGGCCATGTCGAAGCGGTACTGGTCGAACCCGGCGCGCACTTCGCGGGTGGCCTGGTCCAGGCGCGCCAGGATCCAGCGGTCCACGAAGGTGAGACTCCCCTCTCCCTCCGGGAGAGGGGCTGGGGGTGAGGGAACCCGGCTCGCGGAATCTACTGTTGCTCCCTCATCCCCGACCCTTCCCCCGGCGGGGGAAGGGAGATCGGTGCAGTTCATCAGCACGAAGCGGGTGGCGTTCCACAGCTTGTTGCAGAAGTTGCGGTAGCCCTCGCAGCGTTGCAGGTCGAACTTGATGTCGCGCCCGTGCGTGGCGAGGCTGGCGAAGGTGAAACGCAGGGCGTCCGTGCCGTAGCTCTGGATGCCGTCGGTGAATTCGCGGCGGGTGGCCTTTTCGATGGACTGGGCCTGTTTGGGGTTCATCAGGCCGGTGGTGCGCTTGGCGACCAGTGCGTCGATGCCGATGCCGTCGATCAGGTCGATGGGGTCGAGCACGTTGCCCTTGGACTTGCTCATCTTGTTGCCGTGGGAGTCGCGCACCAGGCCGGTGACGTACACCTCCTTGAACGGAACCTTGCCGGTGAAGTGCAGGGTCATCATGACCATGCGCGCGACCCAGAAGAAGATGATGTCGAAGCCCGTCACCAGCACGCTGGTGGGCAGGTAATGCTTGAGTTCCCAGGTGTCTTGCGGCCAGCCCAGGGTGGAAAAGGGCCACAGGGCGCTGGAGAACCAGGTGTCGAGCACATCGTCGTCGCGCCGCAGTGCGCGTCCGCCGGCCTGTTTCTTCGCCTCGGCCTCGCTGGCGGCGACGTAGATGTTGCCGTCCTCGTCATACCAGGCGGGGATGCGGTGGCCCCACCAGAGTTGGCGCGAGATGCACCAGTCCTGGATGTTCTCCAGCCACTGGCGGTAGGTCGTGGTCCAGTTTTCCGGCACGAAGCGCAACTCGCCGGAATCCACCACGGAGAGCGCCCGCTTCGCCAAGTCTTCCATGCTCATGAACCACTGGTCGGTGAGCATGGGCTCGATCACCGCATGGGTGCGGTCGCCGCGCGGGATCATCAGCTTGTGCGGCTTGGCGGAGACCAGCAGGCCCTGAGCCTGAAGCTCGTCCAGGATCTTCTGGCGCGCCACATAACGGTCCAGGCCCTGATATTCCGTGGGGCCGAGGTCGTTGATCTTCGCATCCAGGGTCAGGATGTTGATCGCCACCAGCTTGTGGCGCTGCCCCACCTGCCAGTCGTTGAAATCATGCGCGGGGGTGATCTTCACCACGCCGGTGCCGAAGGCCTGGTCCACGTAGTCGTCGGCGATGACGGGGATGCTGCGCAGGGCGATGGGCAGGCGCACGGTCTTGCCCAGCAGATGGGCATAGCGTTCGTCCGCCGGGTTCACCGCCACGGCGGTGTCGCCCAGCATGGTCTCGGGGCGGGTGGTGGCCACCGTGAGGAAACCGCTGCCGTCTTCCAGCGGGTAGTTGATCTCCCAGATGAAGCCGTCTTCCTCGGTGCTCACCACTTCAAGGTCGGAAACCGCCGTACCCAGCACCGGATCCCAGTTCACCAAGCGCTTGCCGCGATAGATCAGGCCCTCGTGGTAGAGGCGCACGAACACCTCGGTGACCGCCTTCGACAGGCCCTCGTCCATGGTGAAGCGCTCGCGCTCCCAGGCCGGCGACGTGCCCAGACGGCGCATCTGGCGCGTGATGGTGGAGCCGGAGTGCTCTTTCCACTCCCACACCTTTTCCAGAAACCGCTCCCGCCCCAGGTCGTGGCGCGAGACCTGCTGCGCATCCAACTGGCGTTCCACCACGATCTGGGTGGCGATGCCGGCATGGTCCGTACCTGGCTGCCACAGCGTGTTGTCGCCATCCATGCGGTGATAGCGCGAGAGCGCATCCATCAGCGTGTGCTGGAAGGCGTGCCCCATGTGCAGGGTGCCGGTGACGTTGGGCGGCGGCAGCAGGATGCAATACGGCGCACGGCCCTCGTCCGCCCCCATCTGGAAATGGCCCGCGCCTTCCCAGGCGGCGTACCAGCGTTTTTCGATGTCGTGGGGTTCGAAGGCTTTGGCGAGTTCCATGGGGGAATACAAATTGATGCCTGTGAGGAAGATCACGGATTTTAACGGGTCAGACGAGTCCTCGTCGTCCGCGCAAGGACCGCCTTCGCAGTGGAATCAGGCGGGACGATCCGAATCCAGGGCGGCCTGGACAGTCCGGCGCAGGATGTCTTCGGTGCGCAGTTGCTGGCGCGTGAAGTTGTCGGCCAGACGCTTCTCCATAGCCAACAACTGGCCTTCAAGGTCCGGCGCGAACAGTGCGGCCTGGGGGGTGATGGTCTTGCGCATGGCCTCTTCCATACGCAACTGCTGGCGGATGAAAAGGTCGGCCAGACGTTGCTCCATGGCGGCGAGAAGGGCTTCCAGGTGCGGGTCCGCCGCTGTCGGGCGCGGCGAAATGGCCTGACGCGGGTCCGTCTCCCGGCGCGGGGAAAGCCGGCGATCCCCCGCCCTGCGGTCCTGCCCCCGGCGATCCGAGGCCTGCGCCGCCGAAGCGGAATCGGGATGCGGCCTGGCGGCGGGGGCATCGACGATATCCGTCATCAAGGGGAAATCTCCCGCCTCCAGCCCCTTGTCCACCAGAACATCGGGGGCGCGCTTCTCAAACAGCGCATCCATCTTGCCGAACAGGTCATCGTTACTCATCGGGCCGCCAGATCGTGGGTTTCGAGGTTGTAACCAAGGTCACGGAAATGTTTGAAGCGGGCGCGGGCGCGATCCCGGTCGGCGGGGTCCGTGCTCACCACCTCCAGCATGCGTTCGAAGCGTCCGAAAAACGCCGGCGGTTCATCCGCCAGATTGATCAACACATCAGCGCGGGCGAGCTCGTCCGCCTGTGCGCCGATAAGAATGGGCGTTTGACGCGCCAAGGGGTGCCCGCAACGCACATGAGGCAGAAAGGAAAGCTGCTGCGAAGTCCAGAAGGCGACGTCCAGCGCCTGGGCCTGGGCCGGGTCCGGGGTGTAGACCAGCGCCTGCTGCCCCGCCTGATGCGCCTTGGCGGCGAGCTTGCGCGCGGCATCGCCCTTGTCCGGAGCGTTGAAGTAGAAGGTGATGCGGGTCACGGAGGGAGCGGGCTGGGCAACGGGGCGCAAGGGTAACACGGCCCCCAGGGCAGTCTCGGGGGCCGGCTTGGTGCTATAAATCCGCACCGCCCGCCTGGGTTCGTCATCAGGGTGCAAGCATGGATTGCCACATTGCCCCCTGGCCCTGTGCGACGGGAAAAACCTCCGTACAACTGGAAAGGAGTCACCAATGAAAACCCTGTCATGGATTGCCGCACTCTGTCTTGCCGCCGCCCCTCTCGCCCAGGCCGCCGACGCCCCCGCTGCCGAGAAGAAGCTCACCCCCCAGCAAAACCGCATGGCCGACTGCAACAAGCAGGCGGGCGACAAGAAGGGTGCGGATCGCCGCGACTTCATGCGCACTTGCATGCACGGCGACAAGGCCGCCGCACCGGCTGCCGCTGCCGCGAAGCCCGCCGCACCAGCGAAACCGGAAGCCGCCGCACCGGCCAAGCCCGAGGCCGCCAAGGCTGCGGATGGCGCTGAAAAGAAGCTCACCCCGCAGCAAAGCCGCATGGGTGAATGCAACAAGCAGGCCACCGCCAAGGGCGTGAAAGGCCCGGATCGTCGCGCCTTCATGAGCGATTGTCTGAAGAACAAGTAAGCGGGCGCTTGCCTTACAGACCAGGGTCGCTGCGGCGGCCCTTGTTTTTGGCGCTATGCACGGCATTGCCGCACGACACATAATGCAACTCAGTTGCAACTTATGGAGGTTCGCCATGCGCCATTGCCTGTTCCCCGCCCTGCTCGCCGTCCCGCTCGCCATCCTATGGGCCGCCCCCTCGTCCGCCGGGCAGGGTCATGCCGCCCATGTGCATGGCATCGCCAAACTGGAAGTGGCGGTGGAAGCAGGCCGCATCAGCCTGCATCTCGAATCCCCCCTGGAAGCGCTGACGGGCTTTGAACACGCGCCCCGCAACGACCAGGAGCGGGCCGTCGTCCTGGCGATGCGCAAGAGCCTGGCCCAGGGGGACCGCCTGTTCACGCCGACCCCGGCGGCCCGCTGCACCCTGGTCAGCGCCCGGCTGGAGGCCCCCGCCCTGGACGCCCCGCCCGGCAAGGGGGGCGGGCATGGCGACCTGGACGCCGATTTTCAATTCCGTTGCGCCCAACCCGCGCTCCTCACCGGCCTGGAGGTGCGCCTGAGCGCGACCTTCCCGCGGATGCGGCGGATCGACGCCCAGGTGGTCACGGCCAAGGGCCAATTCGCCCGCCGGCTGGAGGCCGACAAGCGGCTTCTGAGTTGGTAGCCGGGCGATGACCGCCCTCCTCGCCCTGGAAGACGTGCACTACCGCTGGCCGGGACAGGACGCGCCCTGCCTGGAGATCGCCCGGCTCCAGGTGGCGGCGGACGAACAGGTGTTCATCCACGGCGCAAGCGGCAGCGGCAAGAGCACCCTGCTCAATCTCCTCGCCGGGGTGCTGGTCCCGCAACGGGGACGGGTGGAGGCCCTGGGGCAGCCCCTGTCGCAGCTCACCGCTGCCGCGCGCGACCGCTTCCGGGTGGATCACGTCGGCCTCATCTTTCAGCAGTTCAACCTCATCCCCTACCTGTCGGTGCTGGACAACGTGCTGCTGCCGTGCCGCTTCTCCGCACGGCGGCGACAGCGGGCGCTGGAATCCGCCGCCAGCCTGCATGAAGCCGCCGGCGCGCTGCTCGCCCATCTCGACCTCGCCCCGGAGATGTGGCGGCGCAACGCCACCCGGCTCTCCGTCGGCCAGCAGCAGCGCGTGGCCGCCGCCCGGGCGCTGATCGGGCGGCCCGAGATCGTGATCGCCGACGAGCCCACCTCGGCCCTGGATGCCGCGCGCCAGGACGCCTTTCTCGACCTGCTGCGGCGGGAATGCGCAGCGGCCCGCGCCGCCCTGCTCTTTGTCAGCCACGACCAGCGGCTGGCAGCGCATTTCAGCCGCCGCCTGGACATGGCGGAACTCAACCGGGCGGCAGGGGCAACGTCATGAACCACCTCCTCCCCCTCGCCCTGAAGAGCGCCTGGAACCGGCGCTACACCCTGAGCCTCACCCTCATCGCCATCGCCCTGTCCGTCACCCTGCTGCTGGGCATCGAGCGCCTGCGCCAGGATGCGCGCGCGGGCTTCGCCCAGGCCATCTCCGGCACGGACCTGGTGGTGGGCGCCCGCTCCAGCCCGGTCCAGTTGATGCTCTACGCCGTGTTCCGCCTGGGCGAGGCCACCCAGAACCTGGGCTGGGACAGCGTCCAGGCCCTGGCCGCCCACCCCGCCGTGGCCTGGACCATCCCCCTCTCGCTGGGCGATTCGCACCGCGGCTACCCGGTGCTTGGGACCACCCCGGCCTATTTCAAGCATTTCCGCCACGGCGACAAACAGGCCCTGCGGCTGGCGCAGGGCAAACCGTTCGCCGGCCTGTTCGAGACGGTGCTGGGGGCGGAGGCGGCGCAACGTCTGGGATACCGGCTGGGCGACCGCATCACCCTGGCCCACGGTCTGGGCGACAGCGGCCTCACGGAACACGGCGACAAGCCCTTTACCGTGGTCGGCATCCTCGCCCGCACCGGCACCCCGGTGGACCGCACCGTGCACATCGGCCTGGAGGCGATGGAGGCCATCCACCTCGACTGGCAGGGCGGCGCGCCCCTGCGCGGGCTGACGATCCCGCCGGAACTGGTGCGGAAATTCGACCTCACGCCCAAGGCCGTCACAGCGGTGCTGGTGGGGCTCAAGACCCGCACCGGCGTGTTCGCCATGCAGCGCTACCTCTCGAATTACCGTGGCGAACCCCTGATGGCCGTGCTGCCGGGTGTGGCGCTGTCGCAGTTGTGGGACATGCTGACGGTGGCGGAACACGCCCTGCTGGCGATCTCCGCGCTGGTGGTGGCGGTGAGCTTCGCCGGGCTGGTGGCAGTGGTGCTGGCGGGCCTGGGCGAACGCCGCCGCGAGCTGGCCATCCTGCGCGCCAACGGCGCTCGCCCGCGCGACCTGTTCACCCTGCTCGCCCTGGAAGGCAGCGCCATCACCCTGGCCGGCGCGGTCACCGGCGCCCTGCTGCTCACCGCCCTGACGGCGGCGCTGGGGCCGTGGGTGGAGGCGCACTACGGGCTGGCCCTACGGACGGCGTTGCCTTCACCGGAAGAACTTCAACTGCTCGCCTGGGTCGTGGGCGTGGGCACGCTCGCCAGCCTGTTGCCGGGCTACCGCGCCTACCGCCTGTCCCTGGCGGACGGCCTGACGCCCAGGGTTTAGCGAGCCCCGTAGGAGCCCGGCTACGCCGGGCGACCCCCCGTCACCGATCCGCCCCGGTCGCGACAACGCCGCGCAATATCCGCAGAAAACCGTTCGATTTCCTGCGGCGGAACGCCCGCCTGCCGCGCCATCGCGCCGAAACCCTGTACCGCCTCCCTGACTTCTGCGCACAGGGCGGCGGCATGGGGAATGCCCCACTTGCGCCCCAGTTCGGCCAGTCCGGCGGGGCCGGGCGGCGTGGGGTCCAGGCCGAACAGCAGCACATGCTCCCGCTGCCCGGCGGTATCCGGCAGCAGGTCGAAGGCGGGGGAAAGCCGCCAGCCCCGCTCGTCATGCAGCATCCAGAAATTCTTGAGGTGATCGTCGGTGTTGCCCAGCAGGGCGTTGAACACCATCTGCCGGTACAGGCGCGGCGCATCTTCCTCGGGCGCATCACCATGGCGGCGTAGGGCGGCGATGAGGTCGGCGTAGCGCAGCACGTAATGGCCGCCCGCCCCCAGCAGGGCGCGCAGGCTCAACATGTGGCGGCGACCGCCCGCCGGGTGCAGGTCGAAACGCCGCACCAGCAGGGCGCGACGACCGCCGGGCAGGGTCTCGATGCGGAAGTCCGGCGGCTCCAGCCCCGCCTGCCGCGCCAGGGCCAGACTGGCAGCCTCCAGCCCCACCATGTCCACCTCGTCGCGGCGGCTGGCGAACTTGGCGATCCACTCCCCATCGGGCGAACGCACCAGGGCCTTGGGCCGCGCCCCGCCGGGGGAGCTGCCGGCGGCCAGCAAGGCGCGGCAGGCGGCGTCCGGCTCCTGCGGCGCGCCCGCCTCCAGTTGCCGCGCGGCCTCCGCCAGGGCGGCCAGGTCCAGCAAGGAGGCGGCGGCATCGTGGGTTTGCGGGCGTTGTCCGGGGGCAAAGAAGCCCAGCGCCCCCAGCCCCTGCCCGGCCTGGGCCTGGAGCAGAAACGGTTCCGACTGGCGTCCGCGCGGCAAGCCGCGGCGCAGGATCAGGAGCCGCCGCCCCCAGGCGTCCGGCAGGGCGTCTTCCAGTGCCATGAGGGGGGCGTCGAGCTGTTTTGCCTGGAACTCCTCCGCGCGCAGGGGCAGGGCGGCGGGGTCCAGGGCAAAGGCGCGGGGGCGCTCCAGCCAGCCGGGGTGATAACGGAAGGCGCTGAGGTAACGCCCCTGGATGTCGGCGTCGCCGAACGCCGCCTCCCCCACCAGCACGGTTTCGCCCTCGGGCAGTGTGAGCCAGAGATCGAGACGGAGCATGTTCAGCCCTTGCGCCGTGCGCGCTGCCGCGTTTTGGGCGCGGCAGCGGCGTCGAACAGGCTGTAGCGCGGCGCCAGCAAGGCCTCGGCATCGCCAATACGCCCCAGCACCTCCAGCGCGGTGAACCAGACGCCGATCTGCGCAGCGGGGTCGCCCTGCTCCAGGCGGCGCAGGGTGGGGATGGAGACGCCCAGCCGGGCAGCGAAACGTCCTTGGGTCTCGTTGCGCGCCAGTCGCTCGGCGCGCAGGCGTGCGCCAAGCTGGGTCAGGAGGGGGGTGGAGTTATCGGTAAGCATGATTTCTTTTATATGCCGTAAACGCATTTAAAGGAAACCAAAGTTTTTGTTATATGGGGCGCTTTCCGTTACAGCGGGGCGGCAATGCGAGCTTGCAAGAGCGTTACGGGTTCTTGCCTCGGGCGGGCGGCTGGGCCTCAATGGCTTTATCTCCAGGCGTCCCTTCCAGGCCCAGGAAATTGGCGCGGCTCACCACCGCTCTGCCGCTTTTGGCTTCCAGCTCCTTGCGGGCATTACCGGCCACGGTTCCGCCTTCCTTGGCCGCGTGGCGGTTCTCGTCGAAGCCCTGAGCATCCTTGCGCCGGGCGATCTCCGTAGTGCCAGCCTCGCCCAGCATGGTGAAGATCAACTCCAGGTCGGTCATGTGATCGCGCAGGTTGTTGCCGGTCCTTACCTGGTCCAGGCCCTTCAACTGGCTGTGCTCACCCGGCGTAACACCAAAGGTGGCGCGGGCAATCTCGGCAGTGAGGATGGCGTACTCCCGTCCCTCCGCCACCCCGCGCGCCTTCCATTCGTCGGTCAGTTCGCCACGCACGGCGATGGAACGCAGCCGCTTCTCGATCCAGTCCTTTGGGTAACCCTTGGCCTGATAAAGCTCCCGTGCGCGGACGCTGGCCAGCTCCGGGTCTTCGATCTCCTTCACCCGTTCATAACCCACCTGAGCCAGCCAACGCTTGAACGGCTCGGCGCGAGGCGAGGGGATGGACTGGATGATGCGGAACAGGCCCTCGGTGTTGGCGCAGTCGGTGACGCGCAGCTTGCCGTCCGGGGCTGGCAACTTCAACCCGTGACAATTTGTCACGGCTTCGCTGCCCTCGGCGATCAACCGTTGCTTCAGCTTGCGCCAGTAAGCGCCGGGGTCGGCGCTTACTGTTAGCACACTGCAAATATCGGCGACGGAAAACCACCATTCCTCGTTACGCCAGATGCGGCGGATGGTTTGCTCCTGAAAAACGGCAATGTGGTTTGCCGATTCAGCAGACAGATCTCTCTTACTCATATCCCCCCCGATCCTAGAACATCAGCTTGTTTGGGCCATATCCTGCCTGGCTGAATGGGAAAGCGCATCCAGGGATTTCACCCTCGGCGCAAACACACGATGAAACAAGTCGAGAGTCTGCTTCAGCCATTCATGCTGTCTTGGCCAATCCGCTCTATTTGTCGGGGCGGCATTTTCAAACTGCAATACGACATGACTTTCCTTCTTGTCCGGCAACTCGCGCCATTCAAACACCTGAAGGGCAGCACCTTCGATTTCTGCCTTTTCGGATTTGAGCAGTTTGAAATGCACTTTCGCATCTGGGCCGGATAAAACAAGGAGCACCCCAATGCGTTTCTCGCGGGTGTTCTGTACAGCGGCCAGATGAAAATGCGATCGGCCAATAGCAAAGTTGGTCCAATGCTGTGGCAAAGGTTTTTGAGAGCGCAGCTTGCTTTTTGCCTCGGTCAGGTATGTTTTCAGATCAGCCCAGTATTCCTGCTGCAATTGTTTAGTCTCGGAAACCTCTACCGACCCGATTCGCTTCGCCGCCTCGGATACAGTCTTCGACCAGTCGTTGGGCTTACTTACAATATTGAATTTCGGTGCAACGGGCGATTCACCAATACGCCACAACTCAATTTCCAGGCCGAAGAAGTTAATACGATCCTCAGTAATCTCATTCAACCAATCGAGCGCCGCCCGGTGTTCCTCTGTAAAGACCTCTGCAATCCAGACGATGGTGACTGCACTCAAACCGGCAGCGTAGGTAAGCAATTGCCCAAGATGAGTGTGGTCAGTCCGCTCAAGCTGGTTTTCAATCAACACCCACGAATCTGTGGTCGTGTCCTTGCACAGAATGTCGGCACGAAATGGCCCAACACTTTTTTCCTGCGCTTCCACTTCTA
The DNA here is from genome assembly GCA_016219425.1 of Betaproteobacteria bacterium. Lineage (GTDB taxonomy): Bacteria > Pseudomonadota > Gammaproteobacteria > Burkholderiales > Thiobacillaceae > PFJX01. The sequence continues at coordinate 206,381 of JACRNB010000011.1, forward strand.
GATCAATGCCGATGGCGGCGCTAAGCAGTTCAATATTCTCCGCTTGAGCCAGCCAAGGCGTGAAATGGCCGGATTCGGTATCCCAGATGTTGCGTAGTTCTACTTTGTGTAGCGTGCCGAGCGTGAACATGGCGTTTCCCCCTTGTAGTTGCTCCATTAGCTGGAAATTGCGATTCACGCCGACTCCCTGTCCGCCAGGGAAAAGGGCTACCGCGTTTCACCCCTTCCGCCGAATCGCCTCCGCACACGCCTGTCCCAGTTCCGCCGGGCTCTTGGCCACCACCACGCCCGCCGCTTCCAGGGCGGCGATCTTCTCCACCGCCGTGCCCTTGCCGCCGGCGATGATGGCCCCGGCGTGGCCCATGCGCTTGCCCTTGGGCGCGGTCTGGCCGGCGATATAGCCGGCAACGGGTTTGGTCACATGGGCCTGGATGTACTCCGCCGCCTCTTCTTCCCGCGTGCCGCCGATCTCGCCCACCATGATGATGGCCTCGGTGGCCGGGTCGGCCTGGAACAGGGCCAGGCAGTCGATGAAGTCCAGGCCCTTGATGGGGTCGCCGCCGATGCCGACACAGGTGGTCTGGCCCAGGCCCAGTTTGGTGGTCTGGTACACCGCCTCGTAGGTGAGGGTGCCGGAGCGGGAGACGATGCCCACCTTGCCGGGCTGGTGGATGAAGCCGGGCATGATGCCGATCTTGCATTCGCCGGGGGTGATGACGCCGGGGCAGTTGGGGCCGATCAGCACTGCGCCGTTGGCCTTCATGGCCGCTTTCACGTTGATCATGTCCCGCACCGGGATGCCTTCGGTGATGCAGACGATGACCCGGATGCCCGCGTCCGCCGCCTCCAGGATGCCGTCCGCGGCGAAGGCAGGGGGCACATAGATGACGCTGGCGTCGGCGCCGGTGTCCTTCACTGCGTCCTTCACGGTGTTGAACACCGGCAGGCCCAGGTGGGTCTGGCCGCCCTTGCCGGGGGTAACGCCGCCCACCATGCGGGTGCCGTAGGCAATGGCCTGTTCCGAGTGGAAGGCGCCCTGCTTGCCGGTGAAGCCCTGGCAGATGACCTTGGTTTCCTTGTTGATCAGGATGCTCATGGTTAAACCTCAAACTCGGATTTGGCGATGCCGGATTGGGTGATGTACACCTCGCCGTGCAGGCGTTGGGCCACTTCGGCGGGGTCGGCGCATTCCAGAAAAAGTTCCACGGCCTCATGCAGGTTGTCGCGGGCTTCGGCCACGTTGCCTCCCTGGCTGGATATGTCCAACTCGGGGCAGAAAGAGACGTAGCCGTCGCCTTCCCGTTCGATGACAGCAGTGATGCGCATCTCAGTTCCCTCCCACAGCGGCCACCGCCTGCCGCGCTGCATCCGCCAGATCATCGGTGGCGACGATGGACAAGCCCGACTCCGCCAGCATCTTGCGCCCCAAGTCCACGTTGGTGCCTTCCAGACGCACCACCACGGGGAGGGTGACGCCCACGTCCTTCACCGCGTCGATCACGCCCTGGGCGATGACGTCGCAGCGCATGATGCCGCCGAAGATGTTGATCAGCACCGCCTTCACGTTGGGGTCGGCGAGGATGATCTTGAACGCCTGGGCCACGGTCTGGGCCGATGCGCCGCCGCCCACGTCCAGAAAGTTGGCGGGCAGGCCGCCGGAGAGCTTGATGAGATCCATGGTGGCCATGGCCAGACCCGCGCCGTTCACCATGCAGCCGATGTTGCCGTTCAGCGCAATGTAGTTGAGGTTGTGCAGCGCAGCTTCCGCCTCCTTGGGGTCGATCTGGCTTGGGTCGGCCACGTCGGCCAGGGCCTTTTGGCGGTACAGGGCGTTGTCGTCCAGGCCCATCTTGCAGTCCAGGGGAAGCAGCTTGCCGTCGGCGGTGACGATGAGCGGGTTGATCTCCAGCAGGGCCAGATCCTTCTCCAGAAAGATGCGGTAGAAGGCCTTGAGCATCTTCACGAAAGCGCCGATCTGCTCGCCCGCCAGCCCCAGGCCGAAGGCCAGGTTGCGGCCCTGGTAGTCCATCAGGCCGGCGGCGGGGTGGACCCACTCTTTCAAAATCTTCTCCGGCTCGGTGCGGGCCACTTCCTCGATCTCCATGCCCCCCGCCGCCGAGGCGACGATGCCGATCTTCTCCGCGCCCCGGTCCACAGTGATGGAGAGGTACAGCTCGCGCGCGATGGGCAGGGTCTCTTCGATCAGCAACTGGCTCACCGGCTGGCCGTCGGGGGCGTTCTGGTAGGTGGTGAGGCGGCTGCCCAGCAGGGTCTTGGCGGCGGCGTGCAGGTCTTCGGCGGAGCGGCACAGCTTCACGCCCCCCGCCTTGCCGCGCCCGCCGGCGTGGATCTGGGCCTTGACCACCCAGGCCTCGCCGCCGAGCTGCGTAATGGCGGCGGCGCATTCGTCCGGGGTGAAGACCACCACTCCGCGCGGAGTGGCGACGCCGTAGTCGCGCAACACGGCTTTGGCTTGGTACTCGTGCAAGTTCATGACGGGCCTCGTTCAGGCGGTCTGGAAATCGAAGGAATCGGCGAAGAAGGCGTCTTCCGGCAGGCCCCGCGCCTGGAAATCGCGCCGAGCCGCCTGGATCATAGCCGGAGCGCCGCAGGCATAGACCTCGTAACCGGAGAGGTCATCGAAATCCGCCAGGATGGCCTCGTGCACGAAGCCGGTACGGCCCGGCCAATGCTCCTCCGGCGCGGGGCTGGCGATCACCGGGATGAAGCGGAAACGGTCGCCGTGCTCCTGCTGCCATTGGGCCGGCAGTTGCGGCAGATACAGGTCGCGCACCTGTTTTGCGCCCCAGTACAGGGTCATCTGCCGATCCACGCCGTGGTGGAGGGCATGGGCCAGGAGGGCCTTGATCGGGGCGAAGCCCGTGCCGCCTGCCAGAAAGAGGGCGGGTTTATCCGACTCCCGCAGGAAGAAACTGCCCAACGGCCCCTTGATGCGCAGGATGTCCTTCACCTTCATGCTGTTGAACACCTGATCGGTGAAGTGGCCGCCCGGCACATGGCGGATGTGGAGTTCCAGCAGGGCGTCCTCCTCCGGCGGGTTGGCCAGGGAGAAGCTGCGGCGCTGGCCGTCCTTGAGCAGAAAGTCGATGTACTGACCGGGCAGGAATTGCAGGCGCTCGTTGGAGGGCAGCTTGAGCCAGAGGGCCATCACGTCATGGGCCAGGCGCTCCATACGCTCCACCCGACAGGGCAGGGTCTTGATGGGAATATCCCTGACCGCCCCCACCTCCTTCACCTCGATGGCCACGTCACTCCGGGCGGTAGCGCAGCAGAACAGGGCCAGGCCCTTGTCCTTGTCGGCTTCCGTCAAAGCGCCGTCCTGGTATGCGCCCAGGTCCACCGCACCGCTCAGCACCTTGCCCTTGCACGCGCCGCAGGCGCCGTTGCGGCAACCGTAGGGCAGGCTGAAGCCGGCGTTGAGGGCGGCGGCGAGCAGGGTCTCGCCTTCGGCGGCGCTAAACTGGTGGCCGCTGGGTTGAATCGTGACCTGGTAGGACATTCCGAAACTCCATTTGCTGAAACAGATGCGCATCCTGATCGTGGGCTGCGGCGATGTCGGGCTGCGCTGCGCCCGGCTCCTCGCCGGACGCGCCCGAATCTACGCCCTCACCCACAGCCCCGAACGCCACGCGGAACTCCGCGCCGCCGGCGTCACCCCTATTCCCGGCGACCTGGACGAACAGCGCGGACTGGCGCGCATCGCCCGTCTGGCGGATTGCGTGCTGCACTTCGCACCGCCGCACGGAGAGGGTGAAACCGACCCGCGCACAAGGCGGCTGCTGGCCGCTCTGGGGCGAGGGAGTCTAGCCCAAAGCCTGGTCTACATCAGCACCAGCGGGGTCTATGGCGACTGCGGCGGCGCGGTGGTGGAAGAGTCCCGCCCGGCGCATCCCGACAACGCCCGCGCCCGGCGGCGGGCGGATGCGGAACGACGTCTGCGCCGCTTCGGCAAGGCGGGGCGGCGGGTAAGCATCCTGCGCGCCCCCGGCATCTACGCGCAGGACCGCTTTCCGGCGGAACGGGTGAAGAAGGCCCTGCCGGCGATCATTGCGGCGGAGGACGTCCACACCAACCACATCCACGCCGAAGACCTCGCCCGCCTCGCCCTGGCGGCGCTGTTCCGGGGGCGTCCGCAGCGGGTCTACAACGCGGTGGACGACAGCGGCCTGAAGATGGGGGACTGGTTCGATGTGGTGGCGGACCACCTGAGCCTGCCGCGCCCGCCGCGCCTGCCGCGCGCCGAAGTGATGGCGGCGGTGACGCCCGCCATGCGCACCTTCCTCACCGAATCGCGCCGGTTGTCGAACCGGCGCATCAAGCGGGAACTGCGTTTCCGCCTGCGTTACCCGACGGTGCGGGAAGGAGCGCAGCGAACCGCATGCGGCGGGGACGCGAGGCGCTGATGATGCGGTTCGCTACGCTCACCACATCCTACAAACCCGCCGCGCCTGCCGCGCGCCGAGGTGATGGCGGCGGTGACGCCCGCCATGCGCACCTTCCTCACCGAATCGCGCCGGTTGTCGAACCGGCGCATCAAGCGGGAACTGCGTTTCCGCCTGCGTTACCCGACGGTGCGGGAAGGGCTGCGTAGGATGTGGTGAGCGCAGCGAACCGCATGCGGCGGGGACGCGAGGCGCTGATGATGCGGTTCGCTACGCTCACCACATCCTACAAACCCGCCGCGCCTGCCGCGCGCCGAGGTGATGGCAGCCATGCGCACCGTCCTCACCGCATCCTGCAGGCGGGGATCACCTGCACGTTTTCCGCCAGCGGGTAGGCCTCGGCCACCGGGGCCACCACATACGCCTGCGCCAGGCCCAGGTCTTCGCAGGCATGCCAGAAACCCTTGCTCACCTTGGGCGCGTCGGAAAACTTGATCTCGTACCCGGTCAGCCGCCCGCCCGTGTTCACCACCAGGTCCAGCTCCGCCCCCGCCGCCGTGCGGTAGAAGGAGAACTCCGAGAACCCGGGTGCGGCGCCGATGATCTGCTCGATCATGAACCCCTCCCAGGAGGCCCCCAGCACCGGGTGGGCCAGCAGGTCGTCGCGGCTGCCCAGGTTGAGCAGGCAGTGCAGGATGCCGCTGTCGCGCACATAGACCTTGGGCGATTTCACCAGCCGCTTGCCGATGTTGATGAAGTGGGGCTCCAGCCGCCGCAGCATCATGGCATCCACGAACAGGTCGAGATAACGCCCCACGGTGGGGCTGCTCACACCGCCCAGCGAAGCGCCCAACTGGCTGGCGTTGAACAACTGCCCGTGCAGATGCGCCGTCATGCGCCAGAAGCGGCGCAGGGTCTCGGCGGGGATGGTGACGCCCAACTGGGGCAGGTCGCGGGTGAGGAAGGTCTGGATGAAGTCGCCGCGCCACAACAGCGAGTCGGCGTCGCTCTGCGCGGTGAATGACAGCGGAAAGCCGCCGCGCAGCCACAAGGCGTTCAGGGCCGCCTCATCCTGTCCGTCCCGCGCAACCTCGCGCAACGACAGGGGGGGCAATTCCAGATACGCCACCCGACCCGCCAGGGATTCCGCACTTTGCCGCAGCAGCTTGCCCGACGCCGATCCCAGTAACAGGAAGCGTCCGGGGCGGCGTTCCGCGTCGATCTCCGGACGCAGCGCGGTAAACAGTTCCGGCATGGTCTGCACCTCGTCCAGCACCACCAGCCGATGCCGGTGCTGCGCCAGGAACAGGGCGGGCTGCGCCAGACGCGCGCGATCCGACTCGCGTTCCAGGTCGAGAAACAGGGCGTCCGGGTGGGATTGGGCAAACCACCGCGCCAGCGTGGTCTTGCCCACCTGGCGCGGCCCCAGCAGCACCACAGCGGGTTGCAGCGCCATCCGTTGCTGGAGCGCGGCCTGTAGGGATCGTCCGTAATCGTCATTCATGCTTGCATTTTTAATTGTTGGTGATGGATATGCAATTATTATGCCTCTTAGCGGTACAGCAGCACGGCCTCCCGCTCGTCGCGCCAGGCCGCCTCGTCCGGGCAGGCCAGGGCGTCCAGGTCGTCCGGGGTGGCGGCGGGGTCGTCCACCCAGCGCCGCAGTCCTTCACCGCCGTTGATGAGGTCGATGGCCAGCCGGCCCGTCTCGTATTCGTAAGGGAAATCGCGCCACAGCGGGTAGCCCGGGTACAGGCGGCGGATCGCCTGGAACGCCAGCGCCTGGAGCCGCCAGGGGCGGAAGGCGGCATGGTCGTAGTGGCCGGATTCCACATGGATCTGCACGCCGGAACACAACTTGCCCGCGTGTTTGTGGAAGGTGGGCTCGAACCAGCACTCGCGCAACGCGCAGCCTTGCAGCCAATGCGGCGCGGCCTGCTTCATGGCGGCGATGACGGCGCGGGCGTCCATGTCCGGCGCGCCGAACAATTCCAGAGGCCGGGTAGTGCCGCGCCCTTCCGAGAGCGTGGCCCCCTCCAGCATCACCGTCCCGGCGTAGCAGCGCGCCATGGAGAGGTTGGGGGCGTTGGGGCTGGGGTTGATCCAGGTCCGCTGCGGCCAGCCGTAGCCCGGTGCGGCCTCCGGCTGCCAGCCTTGCATGGGGATCACGCGGTAATCCACGTCCAGCCGGAAATGGCGGATGAACCACGCGCCCAGTTCGCCCAGGGTGAGCCCGTGGCGCATGGGGAGGGGGCCGGCGCCCACGAAGCTCTCCCAGCCGGGGCGCAGGGTGGTCCCTTCCACCGGGCGGCCCGCCGGGTTGGGGCGGTCCAACACCCACACGGTCTTGCCCTGCCTGGCTGCCGCTTCCAGCACATAAAGCAGGGTGGTGATGAAGGTGTAGATGCGGCAACCCAGGTCTTGCAGGTCCACCAGCAGCACGTCGAAGGAGTCCAGCATGGCGGCGGCGGGGCGACGCACCGTGCCGTAGAGGCTGAACACCGGGATGCCGTGGACCGGGTCGAGGAAGTCCGGCGACTCCATCATGTTGTCCTGCTTGTCGCCGCGCAGGCCGTGCTGGGGGCCGAAGGCGGCGCTGAGGCGCAGGTCCGGCAGCGTTGCGAGGGCGTCCAGGGCGTGGGTGAGGTCGGCGCTGACAGAGGCGGGGTGGGCCAGCAGGGCGACGCGACGGCCCTTCAGGGGCGCGCGCAGGGCGGGGTCGGCAAGCAGGCGGTCGAGGCCGGTTTGGAAGGTCATGGACGGTCGAGCTCCAGCACAAAGGCGCGAGTATCGTGGAAATCCGGTTGCCCCGGCGGGTGGCTCAGAGACCAGTAGGAGAGCGCCCCGGCGCGGGTTTCGATGACGGCGGTCAGGCCGATGCGGAGCCGATTTCCCGGCCCCAGCCAGGTCTGCGGCAAGGTGGCGCGCAGGACCAGTGCGGAGGCTTCGGACGCCACCTGAATCACGGGCGCAACGGAGGTCTCCAGCGCCCCGCCCGCGCGATAGGCGTGAAAGCGGTAGACCTGCCAGGCCAGGGAAGGCGCGAGGTTCACCTCGCCGTAACCGGGTGCATCCTCCCCCTGGAAAAAGGCCTCGAAACAGGTGTGTCGCCATAACCCCTCCTCGCGCCGGGGCGCATCGGGGCCGGGCAGAAGCAGTCCATCCAGCGGCCCGGCGAGACGGAATTCCAGTTGCAGCCCCTCGCGCTTCCAGATGGCGAATGCCTCCAGGTTCAGGCCGGGGGGAGGGGGGGACTCGGGGTGGGGATGCAGGCGCACGGCGGCAGGGGCAAGGACGCGGGACCGGCGAAAGATACAGGGCGTACACAGCGACATGGAACTCGTCGATGAATGTATTGCCCAAGACGGGTTACCCGTTCCACCGAGGAGTGCTGCATGGCGGTTCGCGCCCTGTTGTTGGCCCTGCTGGGCTTGGTGTTGCATCTTGCGGGCTGCGCCGCCGGCGCTCGCGTCAGTTTTCCCAACGTGGCGCAGAGCGATGCGGTCGCCGGCAGCGCCACCCTGGTGACGCCCGAGGGGCCGGGGCCGTTTCCGGCGGTGGTGTTGCTGCATGGATGCAGCGGCGTCCGGCCCAACGCCTACCAGTGGGCGGACCTGCTCAAGGCGCACGGTTACGCCTCCCTCATCCTGGACAGCTTCGGCCCGCGCCGGGTGGGCGAGATCTGCACCAAATTCAGCCGGGTATCGGTGTCGCAACGGGTGCTGGATGCGTATTCCGCCCTGCGCTTTCTGGGCGCGCGCCGGGATATTGATCCGACCCGCATCGCGCTCATGGGGTTTTCCCACGGCGGCGGCGCAGCCCTGGATGCGGTCGAGAGCGATTGGGTGCGGCGCATGTCCGATACCGGGCTGCGCTTTCAGGCCTCGATCGCCCTCTACCCGAGTTGCCAGGGGCGCGACGCAAGCCAGCCCAATTACCGCGCCCCGGTCATGATCCTGATCGGGGACCGGGACGACTGGACCCCGGCCTCCTCCTGCGAGCGGCTTGCCCGCGGGCTGGACGACGACAGCGCCCGGCTGGAACTGCGGGTCTATCCCGGCGCGATGCATTCCTTCGACGATCTGACGGCAGGGGGGCGACTTCCGTTTGTGCGCAACCCCAACAGCCCGAGCGGATATGGGGCCAGCGTGGGCGGGGACGCGCGCTCCCTGGCGCGCGCCAGGGTGGAGGTGCTGGAGTTTTTGAAGCCGTTGGAAACGGTCGGCAATATGCGGTGAGCGCAGCGAACCGCATCCATCAACCTCAGAAGGTTTCCACGTCCCTCAGGGTCTGCCCCACGGCAAAGAACGCGCCCAGCCAGCCCAGCAGGGCGCTGACGGCAAGCAGCAACAGGGAAGAAGCCAGGTCCAGGCCGGTCAGTTCGAAATGCGCGCCATAGGCAACGGCCACCCGATTGACGCTGCCTTGCACCAGCCATCCGCCCAGAGTCACCAGCAGCCAGCCTGCCAGACCGCCGGCCAGACCCTGGATGCCGCCGAAGTACAGGAAGGGCCGGCGGATGAAGCGATCCGTTGCGCCGATCAGGCGCGCCACCTCGATCTCATCCTTCTGGGCGTAGATCTGGAGGCGGATGGTGTTGGCCGTGATGGCGGCCAGGGCCAGACCCAGGATCACGGCCAGCATCAACACCAGTTCATGCCCCAGATTCATGAGTGCGCCCAGACGCTTGATCCAGTCGGAATCCATCAGCACCCTGTCCGTCTCCGCCATGTTTCGGAGCAGGCTGCCCAGTTTTTCCAGCGCGGCGGCGTCCTGGACTTGGGGCGTAAGGATGAAAGCGTGAGGCAAGGGGTTTTCAGGCAGGCCGGCGGCAATCTCGGCCAGGCCGGAGGCCTCCAGCCGGCGCACGCCTTCCGTCTTGGCAACGAAACGGGCGTTGTTTACATCCGGGTTGCGGCTGAGGCTGGCCAGCAGGGCGCGGCCCTGGGTCTCGCTCACCCCGTTTTTCAGAAAGACGGTGATCTCGGCCTGGGGCTTGATGCCGCCGGAGACCCGTTCCAGGTTACCCAACAGGACATAAAACGCCGCCGGCAGGGCCACGGCGACGCCGATCACCAGCATGGTGAACACCGTGGCGAGCGGGGTGTCGCGGAAGCGCTGGCCAGCGATCTTGAGGCTATGCAGGTGTTGAGCGAACCAGGATTTCATGTCACCTGCCTCCCCTGCGCCAGATCCACCCGGCGTCCGCCGTAGCGGGCCACCAGGGCCTGGTCATGGGTGGAGATGAGCAGGGTGACGCCGATCTGATTGAAGGCGCGGAACGTCTCCATGATGTCGTCCGCATAGGCGTCATCCAGGTTGGCGGTGGGTTCGTCCGCCAACACCAGCTTGGGGCGGGTGACGATGGCGCGAGCGATGCACAGGCGCTGCTGCTCGCCGCCGGAGAGGGTGATGGGACGCGCCTTGTCGCGCTTCAACAAGCCGACCTTGTCGAGCGCGGCGCGCACCCGTTTGGCGGCATCGTTGCCAGTGACGCCCTGGATGTGCAGGGGCAGCAGCACGTTGTCGAACACGCTGCGGTCGTACAGCAGCTTGTGGTCCTGAAAGATGAGGCCGATGTTGCGGCGGAAATAGGGCAACACGGCGCGGCGCATGCGTCCCACGTTCTGGCCGTTCACCACCACATGCCCCGAGGTGGGCCGCTCGATCGCGGCGATGAGCTTCAACAGGGTGCTCTTGCCCGCGCCGGAATGGCCGGTGAGGAACACGATCTCGCCCTGCTGAATGGAGAGGGAAAAGTCGATCAGCGCCTCATGCCCGCCGGGGTAGCGCTTGGTAACGCTGTCGAGCTCAATCATGCGGCACCTGTCGGGGGTGTTTCGTCCCCCCTTTGCAAAAGGGGGGTAGGGGGGATTTGGCGACAACGGCCCTGGCGCTCATGTGAACAACGCCTCCACGAACTCCGCTGCGCGGAACGGTTGCAGGTCTTCGATGCCTTCCCCCACGCCGATGTAGCGCACCGGGATGGGGCGTCCCGCGTGGCGTTTGGCCAGGGCGGCGATCACGCCTCCCTTCGCGGTGCCGTCCAGTTTGGTCATCACCAGTCCGGTGAGGCCCAGGGCGTCGTCAAAGGCCTTCACCTGGGCCAGGGCGTTCTGGCCGGTATTCGCGTCCAGCACCAGCAGGACTTCATGCGGTGCGCCGGGGTCGGCCTTGGCCAGTACGCGCTTGACCTTGCGGATCTCGTCCATCAGGTGCAACTGGGTGGGCAGGCGGCCCGCCGTATCCGCCAGCACCACGTCGATACCGCGCGCCACGGCGGATTGCACGGCGTCGAAGATCACCGCCGCCGGATCGCCGGACTGGGACTGGATCACGTCCACGCCGTTGCGCTGGCCCCATTCCGTAAGCTGTTCACGGGCGGCGGCGCGGAAGGTATCGCCCGCCGCCAGCAACACCCGCTTGCCCTCGCTCTGAAACTGGCGCGCCAGCTTGCCGATGGTGGTGGTCTTGCCCGCCCCGTTCACCCCCGCCAGCATGATGACGAAGGGTTTGGCGCCAGCGGTATCCAGGGGCGCTTCCAGGGGGGTGAGGAGTTCCAGCAACTCCGCCTTGAGGGCGTCGCGCAGTTGGGCGGCGTCGGCGAGGCGCTCCTGTCTGACGCGGGCGCGCAGGCGGGTGAGCAGATGCTGAGTGGCCTCCACCCCCACGTCGGCGGAGAGCAGGACCGTCTCCAGTTCCTCGTACAGGTCTTCGTCGATGCGGGCGCCGACGCCGAACAGGCTGGCCAGTTGACCGGAAAAGGCGGCGCGGGTCTTGCTCAGCCCCTGTTTCAGGCGCTGCGCCCAACCTGGGCGGTTTTCCGCAGCGGGATCAGGGGTTTTTGCGGGGCCGGATTTCAGGAAACCAAACACGAGAAGGGCGGTCGGAAGCTGGGTTTGAGGATGCGACCGAGTCTATCATGCGACCCCATTTCAGCCGTTTGACCAAGCCCATGAAAATCCCCCTGGCGACCCTCGCCGCCCTCACGTTGCTGGCAGCATTTGCCTCATCGGCCCGCGCCGAGATCGTGGAAAAGACCTTGGTCAACGGCCTCAAGGTCATCGTCAAGACCGACCGCCGCGCGCCGGTAGTGGTGAATCAGGTCTGGTATCGCGCCGGCAGCATGGACGAGAACTACGGCGTCACCGGCGTCGCCCATGTGCTGGAACACATGATGTTCAAGGGCACGAAGGACACGCCCTCCGGCGAGTTCTCCAAGCGCATCGCCGCCGCCGGGGGGCGCGAGAACGCCTTCACCAACCGCGACCACACCGCTTACTTCCAGACCCTGCAAAAGGACCGCCTGGAACTGGCCATGAAGCTGGAGGCGGATCGCATGGCGAATCTGATCCTCTCCGCCGATGAGTTCGCCAAGGAGATCAACGTGGTGATGGAAGAGCGGCGCATGCGCACCGAGGACAACCCGCACTCGCGCCTGTACGAGGCCATGATGGCCGCCGCCTACCAGACCCACCCCTATCACCACCCGGTAATCGGCTGGATGCAGGACTTGAAGAACATGACGGTGGACGACGCGCGCCAGTGGTATCAAAACTGGTACGCCCCCAACAACGCCACCGTGGTGATCGCCGGCGATGTGGAGCCGCAACAGGTGTTCACCTGGGCCGAGAAGTACTACGGCCCCCTGGCCGCCCGCCCCCTGCCGGTGCGCAAGGCGGTCAGCGAGGTGGCGCAGGCCGGCCTGCGCCAGTTGATCCTGAAGGCCCCGGCCAAACTGCCGGTGCTGGCCCTGGCCTGGCAGACCCCGCGCCTGCTGGACCCGACCAGGGACAGCGATCCCTACGCCCTGGAGATCCTGGCCGGGGTGCTGGACGGCCACGCCTCGGCCCGCTTGAACCAATCCCTGGTGCGGGAGAAGCAACTCGCCACCGAGGTGGGGGCCGGCTACGACAGCATCTCGCGCGGCCCCGCCCTGTTCATGGTGGACGCCACCCCTGCCGAAGGGCAGTCCGCGGCGGCGGTGGAAAAGGCGCTGAAAGACGAGATCGCCCGCCTAGTGAAGGAAGGCGTGAGCGAGAACGAGTTGAAGCGGGTGAAGGCCCAGGTGCTGGCGAGCCAGGTGTACCAGCAGGATTCCCTGTTCTACCAAGCCATGCTGATCGGCGAGTGGACCACCGCCGGCATGGATTACAAGGATAGGGAGACCCGCTACGCCCGGCTCAAGGAGGTGACCGCCGAGCAGGTGCAGGCAGTGGCGAAGAAGTACCTGGTGGATGACCGCCTCACCGTGGCGGTGCTGGACCCGCAACCCCTGCCCACCGACAAGCCGAAGTTCGGCGTGAACCCGATGGGAGGCCGTCATGGTCGTTGACCTGCTGCACTGCGTAGGAGCCTGGCTGCGCCGGGTGATTTCCGCCGGACGACGCGCGCCGGCATCGCATCGCCCGGCGCAGCCAGGCTCCTACAGGGGCGTCCCGCTTCTCGCCCTGGTTCTCGCCCTGCCCGCCTGGGCCGGCCTCAACATCCAGCACTGGACCACGCCCCAGGGGGCAAAAGTGGTGTTCGTGGAGAACCACGACCTGCCCATGCTCGACATCAGCGTGGACTTTCCCGCCGGCAGCGCGCGGGACAGCGCCGCCAGGTCCGGCCTCGCCAGTCTCACCCGCCACGTCATGGGCCAGGGGGCCGGCCCCTGGAGCGAGCGCGACATCTCCGAGCGCTTGGCGGATGTGGGCGCGCAACTGGGCGGGCGTCTGGATGGCGACCGCGCCGGCTTCCAGCTCCGCACCCTGAGCGGCAAGGCGGAGCGGGATCAGGCGGTGGAGACCCTGGCCATGATCCTCACCCGTCCCCGCTTTGATCCGGCGGTGCTGGAGCGGGAGAAGACCCGCGCCATCGCCGGCATGAAGGAAGCCCTGACCAAGCCGGATGTGATCGGCGCCCGCGCCTTCAGCACCGCCCTCTATGGCAGCCACCCCTACGGACTGGATGACGGCGGCGAGATCGAGACCGTGGCCAAACTGAACCGCGACGATCTGTGGACCTTCCACACCGCCCACTACCGCGCCGCCGGCATGACCATCGCCCTCATGGGGGACATCCGCCGCGCCGACGCAGAGACCCTGGCCACCCAACTCGCCACCGGCCTGCCGGCAGGGGCCGCACCCGCCCCCATCCCCCCGGTGCAGGCGGCGCCCCAGGGCAGCGAGCAGGTAATCCCCCACCATGCCACCCAGAGCCACCTGTTCATGGGCCTGCCCACCTACAAGCGGGACGATCCGGACTATTTCCCGCTTTATGTGGGCAATTACATCCTGGGCGGCGGCGGCTTCGATTCGCGCCTGATGGAGACCATCCGCCAGAAGAAAGGCCTGGCCTACAGCGTGTACAGCTACTTCTCCCCCATGCGCGAGGCGGGACCGTTCCAGATCGGCCTGCAAACCCGGCGCGAGACCACCAAGGAGGCGGTGGATTCGGTACGCGCCGAACTCGCCCGCTTCCTGGCGGAGGGCGTAACGGACAAGGAACTGGCCCAGGCCAAGGGCAACATCATCGGCGGCTTCCCCCTGCGCATCGACAACAACCGCAAGATCCTGGAGTACCTCGCCGTGATCGGCTTCTACGGCCTGCCCCTGGACTGGCTGGACACCTACAGCGCCCAGGTGGAGACGGTGACGCGGGAGGCCATCCTCAAGGCCTTCCAGCGCCGCATCCGACCCGAGGCCCTGCATACCGTGATCGTGGGGGGCCAGATTGAAGGCCCCGCGAAGTAACACCGTCCGCATCATCGGCGGGCGCTTCCGCAGCCGGCTGGTGAGTTTTCCCGACGCCGACGGCCTGCGCCCCACGCCGGATCGCGCGCGGGAGACCCTGTTCAACTGGCTGGGCCAGGACCTGGAAGGCCTCTCCTGTCTGGACGCCTTCGCCGGCAGCGGCGCCCTGGGTTTCGAAGCCATCTCGCGCGGCGCGGCGCGGGTGGTGATGCTGGAGCGCCATCCCCTGGCCCTGGCCGCCCTGCGCCGCAACGCCGCCGCCCTGCCCGCCCCGGATGCGGACATCCAGCCCGTGGACGCCCTGGCTTACCTGGCCGCGCCCGGCGAGCGCTTCCACGTCATCTTCCTGGACCCCCCCTTTGCCCTGGACCTGATGCCCCAGGCCCTGGCGCGCGCGGCGACACGGCTCGCGCCGGGCGGTAAAATCTACGCCGAGTCCCCGCGGACGCTGGCTGTCGATGGCTACACCATCCTGCGTCAGGGCCGGGCCGGCCATTCCCACTTCTGTCTGCTGGAACCTGCTTGAACAAGATCATCGTCTACCCCGGCACCTTCGACCCCCTCACGCGCGGCCACGAAGATCTGGTGCGGCGCGCCCTGCGGCTGTTTGACGAAGTGGTGGTGGCGGTGGCGGTGAACGCCAGCAAGAACCCCTGCTTCGACCTGGGCGAACGCGTGGAGATGGCGCAGCAGGTGTTGGGCGACCTGCCCGGCGTGCGCGTGGAACCCTTCGACGGCCTGCTGGTGAATTTCGTGCGGGCGCAGGGCTCAACCTTGGTGCTGCGAGGGTTGCGCGCAGTATCGGATTTCGAATATGAGTTCCAGCTTGCGGGCATGAACCGCCGCCTGAGCCCGGAACTGGAGACGGTATTCCTGACGCCGTCGGAGCAGCACATGTTCATCTCCGCCAGCATGGTGCGAGAGATCGCGCGGCTGCACGGCGACGTTTCACCGTTCGTCCATCCGCGTGTGGCAGAACGACTGGCAACCCGTTTTAATTGACCTTAATTACATAGCGAAGGAAAAAACCATGGCCTTGATGATCACCGACGAATGCATCAACTGCGACGTGTGCGAGCCCGAGTGCCCCAACAACGCGATCTCTCAGGGCGAGGACATCTACATCATCGACCCCAACAAATGCACCGAGTGCATCGGCCATTTCGACACCCCCCAGTGCCGCGAAGTCTGCCCGGTGGACTGCATCCCCCTGAACCCCGCCTACGTGGAAACCCCGGAACAGTTGCAGGCCAAGTATGAGAAGTTGACCAAGGGCTGAAGACGGCCTCGCTGACCATGCAAAACGGCCCCGAGCGGGGCCGTTTTTTGTTGTCTGCACGACTTGGCTGAGTTGGCGCGCCTGACACGATTCGAACGTGCGACCCCTGCCTTCGGTCAGCCAACTGCTTTTTCGAATGCATGCCACACTAGCTCTCCCAATCGTCCGGCCACTTTTTTTTCCATTCGGTAATCCTCGTGAGTCCAAGTAGTTTTGCCGCGCCTTTGAGGTTTCCATGCGTAGCTCGCATGGCACGGTAGTAGTAATGGCGTTTAACCTCGTCGATCACTTGATCAATTTTGAATCCATCGCTCAATGACCTGTCCAGAATGCCATTCCCGGATCGGCTGACGCTCAGTAGGGAACCGGATAGAGAGGCTTCGCTGATCATTTTTTCGTCCTGTCTGATGCTTCGAAGCGTGGCGCGGCGCAGGGTACTCTCCAGTTCCCGGATATTGCCCGGCCAGGAATGCTCATGCAGTTTGCGCCAAGCCTGTGTAGACAATTCTAGTTGCGCCGTCTTCGGGTTGGCCTCTTGGATGCGTTGCATCAGGCTTTCAACGAGTGATCGTAGATCACTGTCCCGCTCCCTCAAGGGGGGTAGTCTGATGGGGATGTCAGCGATTCGATAGAACAAATCTTCCCGGAAGCGGCCTTGCCGAACAGCTTCAAGGAGGTCGACATGGGTGGCGGAGATGATCCGACAAGCTATGTCATAGTCTTTCTTGCCCCCCACTCGCCGGGCCTTGCGTTCCTCCAGTACGCGCAACAGCTTCACCTGGTGAGACAGACTCAGATCACCGATTTCATCCAGGAACAGAGTGCCGTCCTTGACCTGTTCGAAGTAGCCCGTGGTCTCGGTTGCACCAGTGAAGGCTCCCTTCTCATGGCCGAAGAACAGGGATTCGAGCAGCTCCGGCGGGATCGCACCGCAATTGACCGGCAAGAATGGTTTGCCAGCTCGGCTCGCTTCATGGATATGCCGGGCCATACCTTCCTTGCCCGTACCCGATTCGCCCTCGATCATTACCGTGAATTCGGTCTGGGCCGCCATCTCGGCATCTTCAATGGCCTGAAGAAACATCGGTGATTCGCTTTTCACCATACGACCAAACGAATCCGTATTGGTGATCGCCATGGGCAGCCGGGCTTCACTTTTCTTATCTGCCGGGGGCGTGGGGAGGAATCTGTAGTACAGGTCGATGGGAAGATTGAGGGGTTTCACACCCTCCTGCCTGGAACTGCTCAGAAGTTCAGCTTCGTAGCCCTTTGTCATCGACAAAAAGGTCCACACCCAGCCCATGGTGGGTGTTCCGGAACTTGTGAGATACATGCGGCGTGCATCCCTGGGGAGAGAGTTGGCCTCTACAGCTTTCCTCGCTACGCCATAGACCTTGGAAAAGTCGCTCGGGTTGAAGTCGGTTCCGTTCTGAGGGGCGATCACCCTGGACGTCTTGGCCAGACTCGCCAGGGACGGGTTTTTCTTAAACAGGGCATCAAGGTACAAGTTACCGTAACCGCTGTCATCGAGAAGGATCATATGGTGGGGAGCTTCCTTAGATAGAAGCACCCTGACCAGGGGGCCGATGTCGCTGGTAGGCGCTCTCTGAAGAGGGGCTCCTCCTTGCACCTGACGAGCAAGTCCCACAGCATCGAGGTCGGTATTGCCTATCCAGGCAAACAGCCAGCACTCCTTGTCAATTTTTGCTACCCGGGCCATCGCTGATCTCCTTGTGTGCGATTCGTTGTGTTGAATACTTGCCCGGGAGTTACGGCCACTTCTCCAGAAGGGCCAGTATTTCGATCAGGGCCAATCCTCGGGGCAACCGGGTTTCCACCTCCTCGCCCGGCATCAACCCGATGATAGGGGCGGCCAGGGGGGAGTTGTAGGCGAGCCGGCGCAGGTACGGCTCGTTTTCGTTATAGCCGGAGATCTCCCAGGCCTGCTCGATCTCATCGCCGGAATCAAGATCCGTGATGCGGAGTTGAACAATGGCGCCGATGGCCACACGATCCCGCGCTCTGGACGACGGATCAATCACCACGGAAGTGCCAATCAGCCGCTGGAGTTCGGCAATTTCACGGTTTTTGTTGGCCTCTAGCTGCTGGAGACGATTGAAATGGGGGTTGTCATGCCAGCCATCGCCGGACAGGGCGTGGGCCACGGTCCTTTCAGCGCAGATTTCATCGTATTCACGCCACTTGCGGCTCAATTCGGTTTTCAGGTTGGTCAATCCGGAATCGGAGACGTAGATGGGCATGATTACTCCAAAGCTCCAGTCAGTTGTTCAAGTATCCGTATGCCCTGCTGGAGGACTATTGGATGGGGTTGCGTGGCATCAATGTGATGCCACGTGATGTGCTCAACACCCAAACTTCCAGCCAGATACTTCAGTTGGCGGTAGGCATTGATGCAGGCGGCCAAGCGTGACGGGGCTTCGTCTCGTAGGCCGTAATCCCTGTGGGGTCTGCCCGCGATGCGAGACAAGGCCGTGTCCACATCCACATCCAGAAACAGGATGTGGTCAGGCAAAGGGATTCGGTGTTCCAGACGGTCCACGCGATCAAGGTGTTGTTCGGCCCCGTGATGCCCTGAGCCAGGCCAGCGTGTGGCGTAACTGGTCAGGATGGATCGGTCTCCGAGGATCAGCGGACTACGCTTAGGCACTTGTGATGCGTGCCAGTTGGAACGGAAAGCGTAGAGGTGTTCCATCATGCCGTCCCAGTGTTCAAGTCTGAGTGTCCGGTAAACCCATTCCATGACGTGCCCGGAGACCGGGGCGGTAGGGCGCAAGCAATGATGTGGCCGTCCCTTGGACACCAGGTAGCGGGTGATAGCCTTGAACAAGGAGGACTTGCCGCACCCCTTGATGCCTTCAATGGCGATGTAGAGAGGCCTGGACATGGCATCAGACAGGGAAAGTTGAACAAGCCTGTCCGGCCAGGAGCAGGTAGCGCTTCAGCACCTCCTTCAGTTCGGATCTGGTGAGATAACGCTGCTCAACATCAGGAGTGATGTCTTTTGAAGTCAGTAAGCGGTTCCAGGCTCTGCAAGGATTGCTCTGGCACATGAGCGTAGCTGTCATGGGACCGTGGCCTATGCCCGTGATGCGATGCAGCACGCCCGGGGGCAAGAAATACCCTTCACCGGCCCTGCGGACACTGCGCCCTGTCAGGCGCAGCCGGGAAATGCCGATCAGTTCTGCGCTAGCCGCTCTGGCTTCCTGTTTCCCCCGGTAGAAATATTCCGGGAACTGAGGGTCAGACGTGGAGAGTGAGTCCTCATAGGTTTCGCTGATCAGTTCGCCGTGGAGGATGCGGGAGGCAAACCACCAACGATGATCGTGGATGTTTTCTTCAGCGTCTGCTTCCGCGAACCAGATGTGCAGGCGGAGTTTGTAGAGGTCGCTGGCGGACAGCACGATCTTGTAGAACCCGTTGCCATGTCGATAGGAACGGGATGCCACATCCTTCAAAGCTACAGGGTCGCGCAGCAGTTGGGTCAGCCTGATGGCGAGGCCGTAGTTGGCGAAGCCATCAAGTTGTTTAACCAGGCCTGTCATGACCTGGGCGGGCTCGGCATTCAACAGAATCTGTTGAACGATATCCTCGTCCAACCCTGCCCCCTCCTGTGCCGGAGTGGAGCGGCGCAGTGCACTTTCCGAAATGCCCAGGCGGGAGAAGACAGACTTTTGCGTTTGCATGGCTTAAATCCATTGAAGAGAAGGTTCGCCCTATCTGCAACGTCCGTGCCATCCAACACAACTTAATATAATCAATGAGTTATATAAATTCCACAGAGCAAAATACTTGCATAAAGTGAAAATTATTTTCTTTTGTTGATAATTTATTCAATGCGTGATGACGTGTTCCAAGCCACTCACTTCGTCGTCATCCTAGTGGCATCTCAACCCGACATCGAAAAAGGAAGATGCCATGAGCCAGCACCCCTCCACTTACTCCAGCAGCTACTCTGATCAAGGCCTGTTTGACGTCCTGAAACGGTTTGCCAAGTCCATCGGCAGCGAGACGGTCCATAAGGCCCTCTGTCTCTGGCTGGTGATCAGGGATAGCAATGCCCCTGCCTGGGCCAAGGCGGTGGCCGTAGGCGCTTTGGGCTACCTGATTAGTCCGATCGACGCCATTCCCGACCTCATTCCCTTCATCGGGTTCACCGATGACATCGCCGTCATCGCGGCGGCAGTTGTAACCCTGTCGCTCTATATCACCGATGACATCAGCGCCAGGGCCACAGCCATGATGCCAACCTGGCTGCAGGACTAACTATCCTGCATCGCTGACTCAACGCCATGGCCCTCCATGGATCGTTGTCCGGACATCCCGCTTTTCCTGGGCAGTGCGACTGATGGACGCCCTGGAAAAGAGGGGACCGGACTTCTCCGACCCCGCACTGAAGGCGGCGCCAGCCGGTCCCGGCCCCGACCTTGCGCCGGCATCGAACGAGTGTCTCCGGTCGCTTTCCCCACTGCGCCCCGAGGGCGAGGATATGGAATCCTGGCCATGGGAGCGCTGCCTCTTCACCCTGGAGAGTTACGCCCTGTCTCCCCGCGCGGAAACGGGCCTCCAGGTGATCAGTGCTGGGGGCGCAACGGAGCCCGCACCCTGGTCCAAGCGCCTGGGCATCCTCTTGCGGCAGCTTCAGCCCAGCGACGCCCTGGTGGTTCGCTATGCCTGCCGTTGTGCCGACAACGGTGGCCTTGAGGTCCAGGCCGGCCTCGGCATCGAAACCCGGCGCCCCGATGCCGTGAAGGAAATGGGGGAAGAACTGGCCATCTGCCTGGGGGCGATGTCCGAGCACTACGCCTTCCGCCCCGGCGGCAATGTCTTCCCCGATGAACGGAAGTCTGGCTGGGGCCAGGAAACATGGATTCACCCCGTCGGTGTGACCTGCCAGTCCGGTACTACCGGCATTGGTTTCAACGCAACTCAGATCTCGTCCCAGATCTGGCAACTGCCGGCGTCCTTCCTTGCGTCCTCCGCCGATTCCCCGCCGGCCTGGCCCAGCAGCCTGGAGACGGTGTTCAAGGGCCTGTCGGGCTTGCGCCATGCCGTGCGCTGGGCCCTCCGCCTGGAGCGCTGTCGCCCGCCTTTGCGGGAACTGGCGGCTGGGGGTGCCTTGCTGGGAGTGCCAAGCGAAGCCCCCGGAACCCAGGCATCCCTAGTCCCCGGCCATCTGCTGGATAGGTTGGGGAACGTCAGCGAACTCTGCCGCATCACCGTGTCCGCCCAGAAGTTAGGTCAGGGGCGTATCAACGCCAGCCTGCTGCACCTCCTGGGCGAGGAGATCTTCCCGGGCCAGGCGCTGGAGATCGTGGACACCCCTCCGGTACTCCCCGGCGATCCCCGCGACCTGCGCGCCGTCTTTCCCCTAGGCGGGGGACTGCCGCCTTTGTTGCCGCTGCCGGAGACCCTGCGCAAGCTGGGCTTCTCCCGCCACCATACCAATCCCTCCTTGCGCCTGCCCGAACAGGGCGTACTGCTGGGGGAAGCCATCCTGGACGGTTTCCCGCGCCCTGTGCGGCTGGACCAGATGGACCGCAGTCGTCACTTGTATGTCCTGGGAGCCACCGGCACCGGAAAATCCTCCCTGCTCTTCAACCTCATCCGTCAGGACCTGGAGGCCGGGGCCGGCGTAGCACTACTGGACCCCCACGGCGACCTGCTGGATCAACTCCTGCCCGTGATTCCGCCCGAGCGCCTTGATGATGTGGTGCTGATCAACCCGGATGACCTGTACCAGCCGTTTAGCCTGAATCCCCTGGACCCCGGCGCCTATTTCGACCCCTACCTCATCCACCGGCAGATCAACGATCTCCTGGATATCTTCGATGAGTTGTACGACATGCGGCAGGCCGGGGGACCGGGCTTTGAGCAGTATTTCCGCAACAGCGCGCTGCTGGCCTCCACCGCCCACCCCGACCGCCTGCCGGACGATCTGCCCAAGGGCCCCCCCACACTCCTGACCCTAGTGGCCGTGCTGAGGGACAAGGAATTCCGTGACCGACTCCTGATAGATTGCGAATACAGCAACCTGGGTCTGGACATGACCCAGGAACTCCAGGCGTTTTTCAGGTCTGCGGAACAGACACGAGGGGATCATCATTTTCAAAACTGGGTACCCTATGTTTCAAACAAAATCACCCGGTTCACCAACAACCTGCGGCTGCGCCGAGTGCTCTGCTCCATCCAGCCCGCGCTCGACTTTCGATCCATCCTAGATCGACACCGCATCCTGCTGGTCCGGCTTAGCAAGGGGAGGATGGGAGAACAGGACGCCCGCATGCTGGGAATGCTTTTTACCAAGCGCCTGCTGCAGGCCGCCCTGAGCCGTGAAAACTGCCCCAGAGAGGCCCGTTCACCCTTCAACTTCTACCTGGATGAATTCCAGAACTTCATCACCCCAGACATCCCCGAACTTCTCGCCGAAGCCCGCAAGTACGGCCTGCATCTCACCCTGGCCCACCAGAACACGGCGCAGTTGAGCGGCAATTCCGGCAGCAGGATTCTGGAAACCATACTGGGCAATGTAGGTAGTCGCATCGTGTTTCGGGTGGGTGGCGAAGACGCCCAACTGATGCAGAAAGGTTTCGCTCCCCATTTCGACCACGAAACCCTGATACAACTGCCTGACCGCTACGCCCTGGCAAGGTTGATGGTGCACAACAAACCCTCGGCGCCGTTTGTGTTCAGGACGATGGAAATGAACTCGGCATGAGCTGAAGTTGCTGCAGGCAGTTGGGGCGTATGGAAGAGACGACAGCCCCCCAAGCAAGATTGGCGACAGGTGTGCCG
This sequence comes from Betaproteobacteria bacterium, assembly GCA_016219425.1. Taxonomy (GTDB): domain Bacteria; phylum Pseudomonadota; class Gammaproteobacteria; order Burkholderiales; family Thiobacillaceae; genus PFJX01. The sequence goes on from JACRNB010000011.1 coordinate 228,613, forward strand.
GTATTCATCACCCCGCCTTACGGAGATCCCCGCCAGCTATTCGCGCGCTCCAATGGCCAGTTCGCATGACCTCTGACTCCACCCCCAGCGGCCACCCTACATCCGGGCAACGTATGAAGTGGGAGGGGCGGCCTGCATCTGATCCGCCGCGTTGTGGAGCGATCCGTGAAAGCCGGCCTCAGGAGCTGACCTTTCCAAGCGCCTTCTCCACGACGCCGGAGAAGGCATCCATCACGAGCCCGGCATGACCTGGATGGCGCTGGGCGAAGGTCTTCGCCTTTTGGGCCGACACGTCCAGATTCGCGCAGAAGGCATCAAAGGTGGACAGCGGCCCCCGCGCCTTTTGCAGGTTCAAAGACTCCTGTTGAAACACTTCACGCATGTCCATGCCCGCCAGGGCATCCTTGAAATAGGCCTCATGAGCCTCGGCATAGGCCGTCTGCATCCGCGCCGAGGACGCCTCGGTCGCCAGTTGCGCCCTGATGGACTGAAAGACGGGGTTATTGCTTGACCACCACTTGATCATCAGGGGCGTCACTTCAAGCAGCATCAGCACCAGCCAGATAACCATCGCCTTCCGGTTCACCTCAGGGCGCTGGGTCTTCAGTCGTTCAAAGGCCAGTTCGCGGTTGCTGCCATCCATCTGGTTACGTGTGATGGCCTCGGATTGCGGGGCGTTCTCCCGCGCCACCGCCTCCTGGGTCATACGCAGGCGGCCATCCGACTCCACTTGTCGGGCGCGCGCCTCCTGGAGGCGCTCACGCATCTCCTGGCGCCAGGCATCCCTGCGCGCCACGGCCATGCGCCACTTGTCCTTGCACTGCTGCTGGCGGATATCCAGTTGCTTGAGGCGCGCCAGATGCACAGCGGAGATCTCTTCTGGCGCATTCCTCAGCAACAGGCCACGGGCCTTCGCCACGGCATTCAGGCAGGCCTCACCAGCGTTGAGCCCCTCACGGATTTCCGCAGGCAGACTTTGGGCCGCTGTCTCCAGCCGCGCTGTTTCACGCCCCCATTTCTCGGCGTCCTGAAGACTGGCTGACAGACCATGCAGATCACCGATCTGGCGCAAGCTGGCCGAGCGCACATCCAGGGCCATCTGGCGCTGGGTATCGGAGATGGGGGCGCGATAGACCCAAAGCACGATCTCATCCGACACCACCCAGGAAGACCCCAGCACCAGGGCAATACGCAGGATGGCCAAGGCATGCAGCGCCCAATTCACACTGATGGCATCACTGGCGATCAGCATCAACCGATCCAGGATCATGGAAATGCAGAGGCCCCAGCCCAACCCGAAACCGATCGCCACCACCCAACTCTCCAGCGCCGACCAAGTCTGAGGCACCAGATTCGCCTGGGCGTACAGGGCCGCTCCCAGAAAGGAGAGGGGGAAAGTCAGGAACATCAAGGCATAGCCTATGGCTGCCGTCAGCGTGAGGCTCGGCCCGGAATGACTCTCGGCCAATTCCCGCGACACCCCGACGACCCTCAGGGCAATGCGCTTGAGCAGATGCATGTGAAGTCCTTTCGCAGTCAGGTTTCAGGTGGTCAGGGGTGGGAGACCTGGGTGCTAGATCCCGGCATCCACGTCCCTGCGCAAGGGCAAGGGATCGCTGGCGGCCTCAGCCCCCAGAGCCAGGGCGCGGGACACCGAATCGATGCTGGAAAGGGCCAGGCTCTGCATGGCCAGGGTGAGGCGCTGATGCAAAAAGCGCTGCCGGGCAGAAAAGTCCGACTTCAGGGCAGCACGCAGCGCCCCCAGTTCGGCCTGCTCGGTAGCGGATAAATCGCCAGTCGGCAGGGCCTGATCGAACTGGCCGGCCATACGCCGGTCGAGATGCTCGAGCATTACGCGGTGGGAACGATCCAGCCGCTCCTCCGCATCACGGAACAGCTTGGCGGCGCTGCAGGAGTTAGCAGGAACCACCTCCCCCTCCAGGATATCCAGAGGAGAGGCCGGGGAGACATGGTCTTGGTCGTAGGTCATGGCGATTCCTTTCTTCATTCGGCAGTCGAGATGTGATCCGTGGCACGCTGAACAAGCGCATCCACGGCGTCCTTGGCCCGTGCCATGTTGGTGTTCATCCGGGTGAGATCATCCTGGGCCAGGAGGTGCTGGAACTGGATCAACTCATCTGCCTCGGACTCGGTCAGCTTGCCGGAAGCGATGCGCTCACGGATTGCCTGCTCGTTCAGGTGCCGGTTATCGATGATCCGGGTCAGACCCTCGTTGTGGATCTGGCTCAACCGCTCATGGGTCACCGCAGCCCGTGCCTGGCACTCGGTAGTGATGGTCGCGTACTGCTGGATGGCCTGAGCCGCCAGACCGGTTTTGAGGATCGTGCGTTGCTGGTCAATGCTGGACAGCGCCACGTCCGTGGCAGCTTCCACGCTTTGACGGGTGATCGAGACGGCCGCTTCGCGCTTCGCCCTGGATTCCTGGCGGCGAACCAGGAAGGAACCCACAACGCCCAGATCGGAGCGGAGGTTCTGGGTCAGGGACTGCACCGACTTCTGGTTGGCCGGGGACAGGGGAGAAACCAGCGTCTGGGGGGTCTTGAGCCATTGCATGATGCTTCCTTTATGGTTGACGATGGAGAAGGACCTCGGGGAGTGTGGATTCCTGGGTATCCACCACGACTACCCGATCGAACACCAGATAGACCACGGTGTAAGAGGAGAGGCCGGACCGGAAGGTCAATGTCTCCTGGGGCACACCCAGCACGATTCGTGCCTGCTTTTTTACGGGGGCAACTTGGAGCTTGGCCAGGACCACTCGGCGGGTGTCCCCCACCTCAATGCCACCGGCGCACTGGGTGGCCGCATGGCAACGACCACTCCATACGGCATACATCAAGCCCGCCATGAGGAGCAGAAACAGGGTTCGCAGCATGATCATTCCTTTCGTGCCAGGGGTTGGCGTAGCCACTGAGCGGAAGCCCGGGATACAGCCTGGCTGTGGAAGCGACGGTCGCAGAAAGCCGAAACCCGATCAAACGCCCCCGCGGGAATGAAATAAATATCCAGTAAAGGAAAATATTTACCTCTACAGGCCGTTACGGGCACTGTTCATGTGCTCAGGAGAACCTTCAGGCCAGGATGATGGAGATCAGACCGTTCACCAGTTTCTGGTAATGCTGAACGGCGGATTCGATGCCGCACCGGGCTAGGATGGCCTGCACCTCCGGTTGCGCCAGGAAGCAACTCCCCGCCTCCCGGGTAGCCTCGGGCCAGATGCCGAGGCGAATGAATTCCAGATGGATTTGACCGAGATCAGCCGGGGACAGATTACTGTGGGCCAGCATGTTGCGGATATCTTTCGGACTCACGAAACGATGCCCCAGAGTCACCCTCTTATTGTTGTCGTTGTAGGCTGGATTGAGTCTGGAAAAGTACGTACTTAAATGCTCATTCCCAATGAATTCATCACGCCAGCGGGCATCGTGCTTGGTCTGGGTCATGATTTCAAGCTGGATACTCTTGCGGTTCTCGCTCTTTTTGAGACAGGGCTCCTGGCTGGGGGCAAGGGGCTGGATAAGGGAAGAAAATTCCGCTTGAATACTGTGATACCCATTTTCAACAATCTTGTTTCTGGAAACCGGATCACGTTTAGCGGCGGGTTTCCTCAAACATCCACCCCCATTTTTCTCCGCGATCTCTATATGCCTGGTCAGATCATTGATGCGTACCCTGGCGTCTGGAAAATACTGCCGTAGCCGCAATTCCAGAAGATCACGTTGGGCGGATTCGATAAAAGAAAGGGTAAACAGGACAGCGTCGGCGATGGCATGGCGTGCCAGGGCCGATTCCACTCGCAAGGCCTGAATGGCGCATCGGGGCAGGTGCTGATCCAGCCAGAAATGAATGAAATCCGGATTCTGGTGGATTATCGAGGTATCCTGGGGCAAGCCTGACAACAGGGCATTCACCGCCTTGACGGCATGGCGCCAACCGGATTCATCGGGGAGGTCAGCGACGCTATCCGCCATGACGCTGGCGCCATAAAAGTCCTGCCGTTGTACCAGACCCAGAACCATCTTGCGCAGTCGCAATAAAGTGGCTGGGGGTAATTCCATGGAGGAATAGACGATCGTGGCAGGAACAGTCGTTCCCGACACGGGATCCGGCGTGCGGATTTCATACACCTCGGCAAAATGCAATTGCGCCAAAGCCACAATGTAGTCATTCAACTGGTGAATTCCGCCGTCCATGGCCGTGGCCACCGCATCAAATTGCCCGCTGGTGGCCAAGGTTTTCAGGAACACGTCCAGACGGCCCAATACAACAGGATTCAGCCGTCCATTGAAAAACAATGCATCCCGTCCGCTCAGATAATTGAAGCACGCAGACTGAGGCGTCTCACTCGTGGGTTGAAATGCGCCCGACTCCACCAATTCCACCCCCAGCACATGGGCCGCAGCCAAGGCCAGTATGGGGCCAGTTGCCACCGGTTCCTGCTCCGTCTCGCGACCACCCGAATTGGCGTCACGGTGAGTATTCAGAACCAGCACACCAACGGCTTTCCAATCCTGCAACTCGGAATGGAGCAAGAACACATCCAGGGCGGAAGACAGCTTCGGGGTGCAGAGATTCAGCTTGTTCGATTCGTCATGAAACGGGGAAACCCCGGTATGACTGGATTGCCAGCCCGATCCGCTCCTGGTGATCCACACACTCCCTGATTCCAGGGGCGGGGGAGGCGCATCGACATCCAGTGCCCACTGTTGAGATTCGGACAGCAAGAACTGGTGGAACTCCCGCAGTGACGTGCCTTGAACATTCACGGGAGTTCTGCGCAAGCCCAGAGGGGCATCCACCAACAACTGGATATCCGTTCTACCGCCCGCCACCAGAAGAAGAACGCGCTTCATATTGATTCCAAGAATGGATAAATGGAAGGGGGATACTGCATAGCGGCATACACCGCAAATGGAATTACAACCTGTGCCACTCAACCCCGCCCGGTTGGTCCGTTTCAAGCGGCATACACCGCAAATGGAATTACAACGAGATTTTTGTTCAACACCGGACACGAAAGTTTCAAGCGGCATACACCGCAAATGGAATTACAACTCAACTGGGATGAGTTCGATCCATTCGGAGAGTTTCAAGCAGCATACACCGCAAATGGAATTACAACCGTGTTTGCGTCTTTCGTCAGGTGAATGTTTCAAGCGGCATACACCGCAAATGGAATTACAACAAACCAGCATGTGATTCTCGGGCCATACGGTTTCAAGCGGCATACACCGCAAATGGAATTACAACAACAAATGGCACGGCCGATGGTTGGTCAGGTTTCAAGCGGCATACACCGCAAATGGAATTACAACAAAATAAGGGTAGTTCGTAGTTCAATTTTGTTTCAAGCGGCATACACCGCAAATGGAATTACAACCAAAATGTCCACGAAGAATTTTGTTTTTGGTTTCAAGCGGCATACACCGCAAATGGAATTACAACCAATTTATAAACAAACCAGCGACGCAATAGTTTCAAGCGGCATACACCGCAAATGGAATTACAACCAAAAAAATGAAAATGGCAATGAATATCATGTTTCAAGCGGCATACACCGCAAATGGAATTACAACCATGACGGTGGTGGATTACGCGTTGTCCGGTTTCAAGCGGCATACACCGCAAATGGAATTACAACCCATGCAACAGGCCCTCATGTCGGCTAAGTTTCAAGCGGCATACACCGCAAATGGAATTACAACTTAACGGAGGTGTAGTTCTAGTTGATAGAGTTTCAAGCGGCATACACCGCAAATGGAATTACAACGCAAACTTCATCCTCGATCTGAAGAACTCGTTTCAAGCGGCATACACCGCAAATGGAATTACAACCCATTAATTTTTTTGAATCTGGATAAGCGTTTCAAGCGGCATACACCGCAAATGGAATTACAACGGAAAATCTTCCGCAGCACTATTTTTCGGTTTCAAGCGGCATACACCGCAAATGGAATTACAACCCTTCAGCCGCGACGGCGCCGGCCTTGGTTTCAAGCGGCATACACCGCAAATGGAATTACAACCGTATTTCCTCAACAAAATGTTTGATGTCGTTTCAAGCGGCATACACCGCAAATGGAATTACAACCGCACCACGTTGTTCGTTCCTTGAGAAAGGTTTCAAGCGGCATACACCGCAAATGGAATTACAACTCAGAAAAAACACTCTGTCGCTTTTGGAGTTTCAAGCGGCATACACCGCAAATGGAATTACAACAAATGAACGCGCGTATCTACACAGTGAAGTTTCAAGCGGCATACACCGCAAATGGAATTACAACTAATCATGAACCAAGTCCAAACCCCCCAAAGTTTCAAGCGGCATACACCGCAAATGGAATTACAACCAAAGAAGGGTTGGTGGAAGAACAATTAGGTTTCAAGCGGCATACACCGCAAATGGAATTACAACCCGACCCCAGTTATGTCTGGCGATCATTGTTTCAAGCGGCATACACCGCAAATGGAATTACAACTCACCTGTGGATAACTTGGCCGCCAGTAGAGACCAGTTTTCGATTCGCAGGCCCATCACATCCATCTGTCCTTACCCATAGCCCCATCCCCGCATGATAGTACTGGCAGCCTGGGAAGCCCACGGGCATTCCGGGTGATGCCCAGGCATGGCTGGCACAAAAGATGCTACATGGCCGGACATGAAACCCTTCGTCACCCTTGCCACTCAACCCGGCCTCCTCGACACGGCCTGGCGGCATGTGTCCAGCCAGAAAGGCCTGTGGAGGCCCGGGGTTCCTATCTCGTGGGTACGCCTCCATGTGTTGCGCCATGTAGGTCTCCTGGCAGAGGAACTGCGCTCGGGGCGTTATGAACCAGACCCGCCAAGGCGATTCAGCATCCAGAAGGGAGATGGCTCCGAACGTCCGCTGGCGAGCTATTACCTGAGGGACCGGTTCGCCCAGCGCCTGGTCTTGCTGGCCCTGGCGCCTCGGGTGGAACCCATTCTGCATGAGTCCAGCTATGCCTACCGGCCACTTTGTTCGTCCGACATGGCCGTCTGTCGCGCCCGCGAATGGATACGCCGCGGCTATATCTGGCTGGCCACCGCAGATATCGCCCGCTGCTTCGAAAACATTCCCCACGACGGCGTGCTGAGACGAATTGCGGATGTGACGGACCTGGGTGTGCTGGAGCCAGTCTTGCGCGCATGGCTAGGCGCTCCCGAATCACACCGGGGATTGCCCCAGGGGATGGTGCTGTCTCCCTTGCTGTGCAATCTCTACCTCAACAGCATGGACTGGGCCATGGCCGCCAGGGATGTGCCGTTTGTGCGCTACGCCGACGACATCCTGTTGTTCGCTCGTTCCCGCGGTCAGGCGCGGGGGGCCTTGCTGGCTGCCGGTGCGGAGGCGGGCAGGCTCGGCCTGGCTCTGCACCCGGATAAGACTACCCTGGCCATGAGTTCCCGCAGCCTGGTTTTCCTCGGTCGCCGCATGCCAGGACTGCTGGAGGCACACCAAGATGAAAACTGGCTGGAAGCCGCCTGAGCCTCCATTGCGGGGTGCGGCCGAGCCCTGTCTCCTGGCCTATGACATTGCCCATCGACGGCGCCTGCAACGGGTTGGCCGGGTGCTTGCCCACTGGCGCATCGGCGGCCAGAAATCTGTCCATGAGTGCCTGCTGCGGCCCCATGAGCAGATTGACCTGCTGGCCGAGGTGGCGGAGTTGATTCAGCCCGAGCAGGACAGTGTCCTGCTGGTGCGCCTGCCCTGGGGTGAGGGTGGGCCGTCCGTCGCCGGGGTGCCCTCCTGGCGGCCAGGCCAGCCCGATCTCCTGGACTGGCGGGTCGCCGCCCCCCTGCCTTGGCCACAGACACAGGCCTGGACGCTGCTGGCCTATGACGTGCGCGATGCGCGCAGGCTGCGCCGGGCCCATGCTCTCCTGGCCGCGGTGGCTACGCCGTTGCAGCGTTCCCTGTTCCTGCACTTCGGCGCCGGCGCCGAACTGGCATCGCTACTGGTGCGGATGACAAAGATTCTGGGGGATGAGGATGACCTGCGCTTGTATAGGCTGGGCCATCCACGGCGACTCTGGTGGTTGTGCGGCGGCATCCCCCTGTCGGACGCGGAGTTGGGCCCGCCCAGGATTCCGTCCGATACCCTTATCTGGTATGGCCCTTAGGAGGCAAGTATGGGACACCTGCAACTCTGGATTGACGAACCCGGGGCCAGTCTGGACCTGGTGTCAGGCGCCGCGCGTATTCGCCTGGCCTCTGGCGAGATGCGTCAGGTCGGCGTAGGCGCTCTGGCCCAGGTGACCTTGTTGCGGCCTGCCACCCTGAGCACCGATCTACTCCGGGCCTGCCACGAGAATGGTGTGGCTGTGGCTCTGCTTTCCGAGCGCTCTCCCAATGCTGCGTTCTTGTGGCCCGCGTCCCCGCGCGGGGCGCGTCTGCGTCATGCCCAGCACCGGGTGGCCGACGATGCGGCCCACAACCTGGACCTGGCCCGCTGGCTGGTGGCGGAAAAGATCCGGGAGCAGATGCGCTGGTTGACGGCCCAGGATGTGGAGCATCACCTGGAGCGTTTCCGTCTTGCCGCCCTGGCTACCAGCCAGATCGATACCCTGCGCGGCATCGAGGGGGCGAGCAGCGCGCGCTATTTCAGGCTGTGGGCGGGGCTCTGGCAGGCTCCATGGCAGTTTCCGGGACGCGACCGGTTGCCACCTGGCGACCCGGTCAACGCACTACTGTCCCTGACCTATACCCTGGCCCTGGCCATGACGGGACGCCTGGCCGGCGCAAGGGGGCTGGATCTGGCGGTGGGCAGCCTGCACCCCCTCACCGGAGATCGCCCCGCTTTGGCCATGGACCTGATGGAACCCCTGCGCCCCTGGTGCGATCAGTGGGTCTGGCAGATCTGCGAGTCGGGCAAGGTGACGCCGCAGGATTTCGAGCTGGATCCGGAACGTGGCTGCCGATTGACCCGCGACGGGCGGCGGAAATATTACGCAGCCTGGTTTGCAGACCAGCGCCGTTGGTTTGAACCCCAGGCCCGTCGTGGACTGGCGGGCTGGCTGCGCCAGTTGCGAGTCCGTCCGGAAGGGCTTCCGGACTGACAGTCCCTCGTGCGTCCGGCCCGCCGAGGGAGCAACGACTCCTCTTACGGTTTGCCTGGACGAACCTCAGGGGGGAGCAGGAAGGTGAACTGGGAACACCGCCTGGCCGTGGCGTAATCCCTTCTCACTTTGCTGTGGAAAGTGGGAATACTGAGGGTTCCTTTTCTGTCTGCCTCCAACGGATAGCTGCGCAGGGGCCCCGTGAAGGCATGCAGGTTCAACCAGGACTGAATTACGCCCTCTGCTTCCGCCCCCAGACGATCCCGTAACGCCTGAAGGTAGGGTACCTGGGCGTCTGTCACCACGACTTGCAAAGAGGTTTCCTTTTCTGGGCGCAACCTCAGATCGTCGATGTGGAGTTCCACGCTGCCCATGCCAAGGGGCCGACCATGACCAAGTTTGTGCGCATACCGGGTAGACCCCTGCACCGTTCCCGGTGTGGCAAGCCGACCGGGCTCCAGTACGGCCAGAAGAGCGCCCAGTTCCCATGGCCGCAACCGGGCAAACCGCAATGTGAAGCGGAAATCGGATTCCCGGTCACAGACATAGTGGGCCCGAGCATTGAGTTCACCCGCCGGTTTGTCTCCCCGACCGGGCTGGATGCTATCCAGATTTGTTGACGGCTGATGTGGATAGACCTTGCGTCCGCCCAGGTTGCCCCCAGGATCACCGGGCAGGTCGCCATAGGTTTTGAGGGGGGGCGCGGCGGTCTGGTCCAGGTAGAACTCGACAGCACTGGGCTTGGGTGAGCCCAGGGGGCGCAGCGGGATGGGCTGCTGATCGGACACGCCGAGGAAACGAAGTTTTTGGGATAGCGCATGGTTGATGGCGATCCTGCCGGCCAGCTTGTCATAGGCCTTTTTCTTGTCCCTGATCAGATCGACGTATTCCCCATCGTTGACATAACCGAACAGCAGCCTGGCTGCCGTGAGCCGTTCAGGAGGCTTGCCATCCTGTATCTCTTCTTCCTGAAGCCCTCCCAATTCAGGACGGAGAGCCCCGTTCCTGATGCGAATGCTGTTGCTGTAAGCCCACCGGTAGTGGAAGTGGTGCCCCAGAGAAACGATCTTGCCGGATGAGACTTCCTGCTCGATGTAGATAAGCTGCCATGGCTCAAGATTGGAAGCATTGCTGATCGCTTTTGCGATGCGTTGTTGAGGCTCTTCCGAGTTCTTGGGATCGGAGCTTCCAGCCAAGGGGGGCGCCGCGTCATTGAAGTATTTCTTCATCGGGCTTCGTTCCAGATGCTCCCCCGCAAGCAGGGACTGGGTTTCCCGGTAAGCCTTCAGAACAGTCGGTTCAATGGGCAGGGAAGTCTTGCTGATCAGACTTTCTGGGACAAGGACTTGGGAATAGACCTGTCCACCGCTGTTCTTCATTTCCAATGCAAAGGCCTTGGCCAAATAGCCCATTCCGTCGATCCCGCCTTTGTAGAGGCAGACCTTGCCTTTCAGGCGCTTATCCCCTCCCTTGTCCTTGATCCTTTTCTTGCCGTTTGCCTCCTCGACAGAAAAGTCATCCTGGATGTGGGATCCAGGTAACGCTTCTTTTGGAGAGAGCACCCCCTGGAGAATGAAGTACACAGACCTGACGTCTTGTAGAGGCCAGACCGTCACGCTGCCATCCGCAACAGTTTCAACGATGGCAGGAAGACACCTGTATTTGTCCGGAGTCCTATTCCAATCCACAAAATTGGGACGGTAGGTGAAGCGCTGATCCTTAACTCGCTCCATGGGGGCGTTGAGCAGGATGGCTAGGCTTTGCCGCAACATGCCCTTGATGGAGGAACCGGGCACCACGACCTGGTTTCCCATCATGAGGGGGTAGAGATGGTGGCTGGACGAGGTCTCAATCTGCTGGTTTCCAATCTGCTGGTTTCCCACGAGCAGGGGGGTCAACACCGTCAGGGTGCACCGGATTTCCCCGCTCAACAGATCGCCGCCGCTGGAGCCATCGTGCCAGACCGGGGCATCGTTGATGGCGTGTTTCAGGTCGATGGGGGCAAAGCCGTAGGGGATGGGCTGATTCCTAACAGGATCGGCCTTGGTGGTGGGGTGCGCGGACGCTCCCGTGGATGGGCCGTTCTTGTGGGCGGGCGACATGGGCGCGACATCCAGAGGCCTCAGGTTATAGGCCTCCATTTCCCCATTATCCCTTCGCTTTTGATCATGGCTGGGTCTCTCTTCATAGCTGACCCACATACCCTGGGAGAGCTTATTAGCACTATCGGATGGACGAAAATAAATACTCTTACGGTCGCTCTGCTTTGGCGCAACAAAACCAAAGTTATTCTCCAGGTTCAACTTTTGAATGAATCCCTCAGGCATTTTTCCCCTCCCTGATCACCAGTCTCCAGGCCTTCAATCCACCTTCCTGGAAATACTCCAGGGCAGCCAAGTCCAGGTTGCCTGAAACATTCAGTTCGAGTCCAAAGCGGGCCTGGTCTCGCAGAAGGAACACCGTCTTTTCGGTACACAGATAGCTCTCGCCTTCGACCTCTTCCAGGTACGCCCAACGGCACCCTTTGACGGGGTCGGCGACGATATGCAGGGCACGATCCGGCCAGAACACCCTGGCCTCGGCGAGGGGAATCGCCTCCGGCCAGTTCGGGACGCCTACCACCAGAGGGGCGAAACCGGGAATACGGCCGGGGTGTCCATCCTGGCAGTAGTCTGACTCAGGTTCCGCCCAAGCCAGCATGGCCTCCGCACCCCACTCTCGGGCCAACTCACTTACGGATTTCTCCGGCTCGAACCCGTGGGTCCGGTTCAGATCAACCTGCCTGTTCATGTGCTGCCTCCAGATGTTTCTTCGAAGCCGAATCCATTTCCCAGTGCAGCCAGCCGTGGCCCCGCCACTGGCCGCCGCCCAACCCGATCTGGCCGGCTTCCGCCAGTTCGAACAACTCCCGCATCGCTTGCCTGGTCTCATCGTCCGGGTCTTCCAGCACCATCTTCCATTCGAAGTCCCCTTCGAAGACGGCAATCCGATCGAACTTGGAACTGTGGAAGGGCCCCGCAGTGAATTCATCCTCGGCATGGTGCTGCAGCCAGGCAAACTTCACCTGACTGCCCTTAGGCACAAAGGCATCCCGGATCAACAGTTTGGCGCTGGCACGGGTGGTCCCGAACAGTCTTTCCACCAGAGCTTGACTGGTTTCGCCGCGCGCCCTGCTGAGGCGGGCCAGGGCATGACGCAGCGGCCCCCTCAGTGAAGATCCCGGTATGTAAGGCATGCGCTTGTCTTGCTCCCCCGCCAGGGTTACCACGGCAAAGTCGGGATCGAAAACCTGGCTGGCCTGCTTCTCGACGCCTGGTGGGGAAAGAAAACGCTCATCCCAGATCGTCATCAGCTTGTCACTGGCATGCCCCCCTATGGACAGGCTGTCTATGCCATAGCCGTCATCCCGCTTTCCGGCCAGGACCCTGCCCTGCAATTCGAGCCTGCCGGGCATGGGATCCTCTGCAGGTTTCACTTCTTTCACTTCTGGGGACATCCCAGGGAAGGTCAGGCGTAGATAGTCCGAGTAATCGGCCGCCTGGAAAGCATTGGGCCAGAGCTCCGCATGTTCATGGGTGAGGGTGTACTCCTGAAGGTTGTCCAGACGCATCCAGCCCATGCCCCGGGCCACTTCCCGGCCCAGCAGACATCGGCCGGCGCGCCAATGGGCAAGCACAAGTCGTGCAAGGTCGGCTGCCAGGGGGTAAGCATGGGTATCCACTTCCAGCAGGAAGGTCCAGCATGTGCCTGGCGGCAGGGTTTCAATATTGAACAGGCCCCCATCGGCCCCCGTCCCGGTAACTGGATCAATCGCAACATGCTGCCGGAACACGGGCTTGTCGAAGTCCTCGGGATGGCTATTGAAGGTTCTCCATGCGGAAGGATGCCGGCCACCCTCCGCACCGGATATTTCCCCAGGAACCTTACCGGCATTGCACCGCGCCAGATCGGCAATCATTGCGCCGGCAATGCCTGAGCCTCGTATCGTCGGCCTCCCCTCACCATCCAGACAGAAGGGGGCGTCCACCGTGGTCCAGGGGTCGTCCGTCCCCCCCACGGACAGAAAGGATTCCTGTACCAGTGAACCGGTAAATAGGGTGCGATAAGGCCTGCTCATGATCTCTCCCCCTTGACCTTGTTCGACGCGATCCATTGCACCATGTAGGAGATGAGCAGGCGTTTTTCCTCCAGGGCATTCAGCTGGCTGATTGCCTTCTTGAGCTTATCCAGGGGGAATTCAAACCAAGCCTTGCCGCCCAGTTTCTTGCCTGCCCTTTCGTAGAGCCCGAACAGGTTCTCCATATCTGCTTCATTCCGGCATGCCAGTGCGTCATTTCTCAGGGATTGCAACTGGCTCAGGCTGGGATTCGAAGCACCAGGCAGGCGAGCCAACTTCTGCGCTTTCCCCAGCAGTGCTTCCATGGTGTTGACTTGGGGGGGGGCTGTCTTGGCCTGGGGAGCCCCGATCTGGGTCATGGGTTGGGCGTCAATGACGAATCGGCCCAGCCCTTCATGGGTACGCTCTCCCAGGGCATCTTTTTCGGCCAGGGCTGCGGCCAATACCCGGCATCCCTCCCCGCTGATCCGCCAGCATGATCCCCGGCGCAGGGCGATCGCCCCAACTCGACGCAGACCGCTGGCCGCATTGAATCCATGTAAAGCGACCGTCTCCACGTGGCCCTGGATGTTCCAGCCCTGTTGCAATGGAATTTTTGCCTGGTCGCACAGGTGCGGAATGCTCAGGTCTGTCAGGAATCCCAGGTCGTCTCCCCGAAGCAGCAGATCCGAAACCAGGGTCAGCGTCCAGGCGTCGCCGCTCGGCCCCGCCTTCCGGGGTTCCATGAGCGTGGCCTGGACGATCTGGACAGGACGGCCTCCGCGTCCGATGGGAAGCCACTCGCCGGCCCCAAGAACGGGCTGGAACAGTTCTGCAAACCGTGCGGCATTCGGGGCGTTTTCAAACCTGATTTCCGCAAGAAAATCCGTGTCCTCGGCCAGTTCCTCGACACTGAACAGATTGGGTTCACTGTTGGCCCCAGGGCTCCCTGATGATGACCTGTCGGGAGTCTGGTGACGCATGTGAACGGCCATGGCGGGGCTGTAGCGGTGCCAGAGGCCGTCACTCCGGTTCTGTGCCAGGTATTCCCTGGCCCCCGGACGTTTGGGTTTGTCTGATAGGTTGCAGGGCTGGGAGCCGGGAACAATATCGTCAAACGGCTGGGGTCTTGCCCCCCCCAAAGCCCACCAGGGGAGATCGTCCCGGCCTCCCTCGGGTTTCGGCGTGAGGATGGAAAGAGGGATGGGCAAGACATCGATCTGGGTCAGCGTTTCCTCCGTCCAGCCCTCCGGCAGCGGAATGGCATCACCCACGCTGGCGGCTTGAAGCGCCTTCCTGACGTTGGCGTTCCCGTGGCCAAGCGCCCAGGCCATCAAGGCCCCCCTTAGAGCCTGGCCCCGGATGAAGGAATGGCTGGCAATCAGGTTGCCCGGATGGGCTGTGTCAGGCAGGCAGAGAGGGTCCAGGTTGCGCAAGCGAAGCCTCAACCGCTTGCCTTGCCCGTGCGGTTCGGTGGGTTCATCGGAGGATGCCTCACCCAGTTCGATTTGCACGAGGCCTCCACCCCGGTTGCGACCTCCCCCCAGCCGGTCTGTCCTGGCGACCAATTTCTTCAACAGATCATTGAGCCGGGCATCCGCCGTAAGCCGCATTTCACAGGAGAAGGTATTGCCAGCGGCGACATGTTCGACCATCCGCATGGTGTCGTTCTTGGGCGTGCGACTGCCGGGTGTGCGGGCAGAGGAAGTCCACACGATGGTGGCGCCGGAACCACCGCTCCATCTCAGGGAGGTCATCTGCAAGCGCCCCCGCTTGCCACCTTCGTCGCCCAGCAGTTCCTTGATGTCCTTTTTCAGATCTACAACGACGTGGGCCTCGACGAGTTGCAGGTATTCCTCGGCAGTCGCCAGCAGTATTCCCTTCAGATGGCTGGAACGAATGATGGGTCTGCCTCTGCGGTCCCTCATCAACAGGGCATCGATGTCCCCCGCCCCGGTACCGCTTCCTGTATGCAGGTCTTCCAGCAACCGGACCGATAGTTTGTAGCGCCAGGTATCACTCATGACTTGCACTCCCCAAACGACGGATCTCCCTCAGGCCGACTATGTCCATCACCCGTGTCAGATAGATGCCCGCTGCCGGGTTTTGCCACGGCGATCCATGCTTGTCGCCGAGCAGCACTTCCCGGGCAGGTTCGGGTAGACCTGCAAAGGCCAACTCCGCGGACAGTCGCCCCGCCTCAAAGGCCTGACGCAGGGACCGCAGGGGGGAGCGTGCAATCTGTTCGCGAGGGTCCGTGGCTTCGCCTTCCTGGAATTGCCTATCCAAGGCAGCGACGGAAGACATCAAGGCCTCCAGCGAGTCGCCCCCAGTCTGATTCAGCACCCGATAGGGGCAGGCGGACAGGACGAGTGTCTCCATCTCGTCCTCCACCATGTATTGGCGCAATTCAGCCTTGCGGCGAGCCAGGGCGATATCGTCAAACCAGGACTGGGTAACGATCTGCCAATCCACCACGGAGCAACGTCCTTCCTCGGGCAGGCTGCGAAACAGCCTCTTGGCGCTGGCAGCGAGTGCCTCCGCCAATGCGTGCAAGCGATGCAGCGGATAGCTGGGTTTGGCAATCGCCACCCCAACTCCCACGCTGAGCGGGGACTGGTCTGCCAGGGGGTACTTGGCCAATTCCTGTGCGTAGTGGCGGACAAAATTCATGGCCAGATCCGCACGACAAGCCATCAGGAGGTCATCACCCCCAAGCATGAGTATTTCGTAGGGGCGCACCGTATTGGGTTCAACCTCTACCGTGGCCTGCAACGCGGCAACCAGGGACTTGCGAACCGCGCCCCGCATTGAACGGTAGAACTTCTCGCCATGGACTTCCCTGGCTATGACATCCTGCGGGTTCCCCGGGTAGGTTTCCATCCAGCGCTTGTAACGGGCACCGACCGAGTTGCCGTCCGCATGGATCAAGGCTAGGTATTTACCCTGGCATAGGCCTTCCAGATCCTGGGGCTGGTGCCAGCCGGAAGCCTCATCCAGCCTCAACTTATTCCGCATCAGGGTGACGATGTCATGCGTTTCGCCCTTTCTGAATCTGTTGCCGGCTTCCTTGCGAACAGCGACGGACTGGGAGATCCAGGTCTGCTTTGACGGGCCATCTTCCCGTATTGAGGCAACGTCATGGCCCGTTTCCTGACAAACCTGCAGCACCGGCAAATCCAGGAGTTGGGCTTGCTCAGGACTCGGTTTCCTGCCACCACCACGCATCGCATCTTTCTCGGCGCTCCCGTCCAATGCCGTGACCTTGATATCGAAACGCACCCCCGGCAGGGATCGACGCAACTGTTCCCGGGCGGCACTCTCGAACCGGCTCGCCTTGGCCATGTCGTCGAATACCGCCTTGAACCGGCCCCCATCGCGAACCAGGATTCCACGTCGATACAGGGCTAACGGATCATCATCCTGGAGGGGATCCGCCTGATCCGCTCCGATGGAAGCGGCATCCTCGCCTTCTGGAGAAAAGCCGCAAGCGCCCTTCTCCTCCGCCAGTTGAGTGAGGTCATCTCGCAGGGTTTCGCCGATCAAGGCGTTGCCGCCCAGCATGGCCTTCAGACGCGGAACGTCGAAGATGAAGGTCTGCACACGCTTCAACTCAATATCGACAAGATGTAGGGGGGCTGTGGTCATGGCGGCATCACTTTGGGGCGGCGGTCTGGCAGGATCTGCAGCACCGCTTGCGTTATGGAATGGTTAGAACGGCTCCTGAATCTGATCTTTGTGGCCTCGCAGGCAAGTATGCCCGCTTGGCAACCTCTTTCGCTGTATTCCGTTAAACCATGGCAGCATGCATGCAAATCCAAGCAACCATTTGCACGCCATGGTTTCACCTACAAACAAGTCATGTCAGAAACCTTAAAAAACCTGGAGACCCTGGTGCTTGCATGCCCGGTGAGGCAGCTCCGTTGCCTGGTAAAGCTGGATCGTCCATTGCTCATGCAAGAGCAGGCTCATGCCTCCCTCACCACATCACTCACGGGGGCGTTCAAGACAGGGCTGAAGAAGACCTGCTGTGAACGACAGCAAAGGGGGGGATGCGCGTGTTCCGTTTCCGTGAATAGTCAGTTGCAATGCTCCCACCCCGAATCCTGCTTCGCCCCTTGGTTATACAACCCGCAACATGGCACATCACTCCTGCCCAGTGTCCTCCTCTACGCCCCCGCTCCTCCCCCCGACAGTGAGAAGCTTTGGGTAACTCTCACTCTGAGGGGCGAAATAGCGCATCACCAGCAGAACAGGGTACTGATGGCGCTGGAAGCATCCGGAAACCCCGGCATCAAGTACAACAGCGTGAATGTCGGATTCAGGCTTATGGAAGTCCATTCGGGTGAAGCCCTGAATGCCCAGGTCTGGGCCCAGGTCTTGCGGGCCTTTCCACGAAACAGCCTCCGCATTGAATTCCTTACCCCGTTTCAACCTTCCCATGCCTCGGCTAGTGAGTCCGTGAACATAGGCACCCTTACTCGGTGGATTGTGGATGCGAGCTACAACAGCGCCCGTTTTTCTCTCGCTGACCGGGAGGTTCCAGGCGACCACCATCCATTGGCATTGGCTATGAAGGAGACGGTTGCACAGACCCTGCAGGACTCCGTGCGATTGCTGGCCTCGCAGGTTCACGAATGCCAGCAAGGTGAGCGTCGATCGAAATCGAACGGGGGGACGTACACCCTGCTGGGCTGGGAAGGACACCTGGACCTTTCCGTGCGGGATATCGTGCTGCCTTGGATTGCGAATTTCGCCCTGTTCGGCGGCAGTCGGCACGCCCAGGGACGCAGCCGGATGAGACTGTGGGCAACCATCGACTAGTCAAAGTTGTTGGCAACAAGAAGCTGATGCCGGAACGGGGGGCTCCAGAGTTCGGCAGCAAATCTCATAACCAATTGATTCCATTGCACACGGAATCGAAACGCGATCCTACAAAAGCGTCAACTGCTGAGAATCGTCCGGTTTTCTCACCCGGAGGGCATTGAGAACCTCACTCTGTGCCTCGTTGATGGAAGACACCCTCGTCACCGGGGTGGATCCTTCATGGTCGTACGGTGTGAGGGAGTTACATGGGGGAAGTATTCCTTCAGGCTGCTTCTCTCCAACAAGGTGCCCCTGAGCGCTTTTGACAGCGACTCCAGGGCGATCTGGGACTGGACTCCATGCCGCTTCAGTTACTTTGGGCACGGAAAAGACGAACTTGATTGGGAGATTCCTCAGTGGAATCATATATATGGCGCGCCTGACACGATTCGAACGTGCGACCCCTGCCTTCGGAGGGCAGTACTCTATCCATCTGAGCTACAGGCGCTTGGTTTACCGCTTGCGGCAAGACACTTCCGCCTTGCCCGATTCGCCTTGAGATACGGTGCTATCGGGGCTCGCCCGGCCTCTCTTCAAGGGCGGCGAAGCATATCACAGGGACCACTCCCCAAGCCGGCGGTGCATACCCTTATAATCGCCGGGCTTTTTCAACCCAGACCTAGGGAACCGCGCCATGGCCGAGCACCATGAAATGACCAAGACCACGCTGAAGGATTTTCTCTACGCCACATTGGGCGGTTTGTTCGCCCCGCTCATCGCGATCATCCTGATCGTGATGCTGGTGATAGGGGTGCAAGGACGCATGGGGCAGGATGATTCCGCGCCCGTTTCCGACAAGGCCGTTCGAGATCGCATCAAGCCTTTCGGTCACTCCGTTGCGGTCGACCCCAACGCGCCCAAGGTGGAACGCACCGGCGAGCAGGTTTACAGCGAGGTGTGTTCCGGCTGCCACGGCTCCGGTGCGCTGGGTTCGCCCAAGTTCAAGGACGCAGGCGCCTGGGGCAAACGCAACGGCCAGGGCTACAGCACCCTGCTCGACCATGCCCTCAAAGGCTTCAACAAAATGCCCGCGCGCGGCGGCGACCCCGACCTGACCGACATGGAAGTGGCGCGCGGCATCGTGTACATGACCAATGCCGCTGGCGGCAACTTCAGTCCCGCGCTGAAGAAAGACCCCGAGCCCAGCGCCGCCGATCTGGCGCGCGGCAAGGCCGTGTATGCCGCCAACTGCGCCTCCTGCCATGACACCGGCGTCACCGGCGCGCAGAAGCTGACCGATGCCAAGGCCTGGGCGCCTCTGGTCAAGCTCGGCAAGGATGCGCTCTACGAAGCCGCCATCAAGGGCAGCTTCGGCGGCCCCGCCAGGGGTGGCAACGAGAAGCTGTCCGACGGCGATGCCAAGGCTGCGGTGGATTACATGGTGGATCAGGCCAAGGCCGCCATCAGCGCCGCGGACAAAGCGGCTGCGGCCAAGGCCCCGGCCAAACCTGCGGCCAAGTAGACCGTAGCGCCCCAAAGCAAACGGCCCGCATCGCGGGCCGTTTGCTTTTCTGCTGCGGCGACGCTTACTTCGCCGCGGCCAGGGCGCGCTCGATGTCTTCCATCAGATCGTCGATGTGCTCGATGCCGAGGGACAGCCGCACCATGTCTTCCGACACGCCGGCCTTGGCCAGTTCTTCCGGCGAGAGCTGGCGGTGGGTGGTGGAGGCGGGGTGGCAGGCCAGACTCTTGGCGTCGCCGATGTTGACCAGACGCACGATGAGCTGGAGCGCGTCGATGAACTTCGCACCCGCCTCACGCCCGCCCTTGATGCCGAAGGAGACGATGCCGGAGGCCTTGCCGCCCATGTACTTGTCGGCCAGCGCCTTGTCCGGGGAGTCCGGCAAGCCGGCGTAGTTGACCCAGGACACCTGCGGGTGGGCCTTGAGTCCCTTCGCCACGGTGAGGGCGTTGTCGCAGATGCGGTCCATGCGCAGCGGCAGGGTCTCGACGCCTTGCAGGATCAGGAAGCTGTTGAACGGCGAGATCGCCGCGCCCATGTTGCGCAGCGGCACGACGCGGGCGCGCCCGATGTAGGCCGCCGGCCCCAGGGCCTCGGTGTAGACCACGCCGTGATAGGAGGCGTCCGGCTCGTTCAGGCGGGTGAAACGGGTCTTGTGCTCGGCCCAGGGAAACTTGCCGGAGTCCACGATCATGCCGCCGATGCTGTTGCCGTGGCCGCCCAGGTATTTGGTCAGGGCGTGCACCACGATGTCGGCCCCGTGCTCGAACGGGCGGCACAGGTAGGGCGTGGGCACGGTGTTGTCGACGATCAGCGGCACGCCGTGGGCGTGCGCCAGCTTGGCCAGCTTCTCGAAGTCGGTGACGTTGCCCAGCGGGTTGCCGACCGATTCGCAGAACAGCGCCTTGGTGCGCGAGTCGATCAGCTTCTCGAAGCTGTCGGGCTGGCGGTAGTCGGCGAAGCGCACCTCGATGCCGTAGCGCGGCAGGGTGTGGGCGAACAGGTTGTAGGTGCCGCCGTACAGGGTGGAACTGGTGACGATGTTGTCGCCCGCCTCGGCGATGGTCATGACCGCGTAGGTGATGGCCGCCATGCCTGAGGCCAGGGCCAGGCCCGCGATGCCGCCCTCCATCTCGGCGACGCGCTTTTCCAGCACATCGGTGGTGGGGTTCATGATGCGGGTATAGATGTTGCCCGCCACCTTCAGGTCGAACAGGTCCGCGCCGTGCTGAGTGGAATCGAAGGCGTAGGACGTGGTCTGGTACACCGGCACCGCCACCGATTTGGTGGTGGGGTCCGGGCTATAGCCGCCATGCACGGCCATGGTTTCGATCTTCATGCTGTCTCCTGTTATGTCGGGTATGCCTGGTAGGCGCGGGGATTATGGCATCGAAGCCGGGGCCCGATGTTCGACCCGGCACAGCCCGCGCATCTCGCACCAGGCGCAGGCGGAGGGTGCGCCGTGGGCCGGAATGGCCGCTCCGCAGGCCATGGCGGAGAGGGTGTCGCGCAGACGTAGCGCCTCCTCCCCGGCGGCGACGGCGAGATCGCCCGGCCAGGCCAGTTCGGTCACCCGGTCGCGCTCGTCCAGGGCCACGAAGGCGGCCTCCGCCGCGCCCGCAAGCCAGGCGTAGGCGGTGAGCTGCGCGTCCTCGGCCTCGGGCGCCAGCTTCTGTTTCAGCGTCTGGCGCGACTGGGTCTTGTAGTCCAGCGCCACGAGCGCGTCCTCCCGCGCGTCGATGCGGTCGGCGCGCCCCTCCAGGCGCGTGCGCCCCGCCTCCGCCGCCGTCCCCGCCCACTCGATCTCCGCGCTCAAGGCGGTCTCTGCGGACTCGAAGCGATAGCCCCGCGCCTCCCAACCCAGCGCCCAGGCCAGATAGGCCGGGATCTGCCGCTGCCAGCGCAAACGCCAGGCCAGCGCCTCGTAATCGCGCGCCTCGACCGCACCGAAGGCGCTCTGCGACGCCTCTTGCAGGGCCGCCTCCAGCGTCTCCGGCAGCGCCTCCGCCAGGCGCGGAAAACGCCGGTGGAAGCGCGCCAGGATGCCGTGCAGCAGGCTGCCGTAATCCGCCTTGTCCATGGCCTCCGGCGTCTCGTCCGGCTCGTTCAGGCGCAGCAGATGGCGCGCATGGAACTGGAACGGGCAATTCAGCAGGCTCTGCCAGGCGCTTACGGTCATGCGCTCGGGCGGCATGGCGCGTACCGGGTCAGAGGGCGGCGGGTCGGCCTTCAGACCGGCGGACCCGCCCGCAGCCCGGCCTGCGTCTCGCACCAGGCCCCGGCCCCAGGCGATGCTATGGAAGGCGTCGAGCTGCACCAGCCAGGGCGAGAGCGGCTGCTCCTCGCCCGCCTCTTCCGACTGCCAGACCAGCGCCGCCGCCGGCGCGCGCGCGAGCAGGTCGGCCAGGGCCTGACGCTGCGCCGCCTCGCGTTCGAGCGCGCCGGGCAGCCCCAGTTGCAGGCGCGTGGCGTCGTTGAACACACGCGCACGGGTGCGCGCCGGCAGGTGCGCCGCGCCCGCGCCCAGCAGCAGCACGCCCTCCCAGTCGCGGTGGTGCGCCGCCGCCAGATGGGTAAGGCGGATCGGGCTTTCCACCGAGGCGTCGGTGAAGGTGGCGGTCTCCAGGTGCAGGGCCAGCCAGCGCCGCCATTCCGTCAGTGGGTAGGCGGTGGGGTGGCCCGCGCACTCCTGCGCCAGACCCCGCAGCAGGGCGAGGATCTGCGCGCCGATGGGGTCGGCGGCCAGCGCCGCCTGCGCCCCCAGGGCTTCCAGACTGGCGAGCAGCCCCTCGGTCCAGGCGGCCAGGCGCGCCCGACCCGACGGAAAGGCGTTGCGCGCCCGCGCGATGCGCGCCAGCGCCTCGCTTGCCGCCCCCAGCCCGTATTCCCGCGCCAGCGCCTGATGCCCGGCCAGATCACGCGGCGCACCGTGGCGGCGGAAGGCCTGTTCCAGTTGGCTCACCGCCAGGTCAGGATCGGCGGCGGCGTGCACGAAGGGCGATTTGAGCAGGTCGAGCAAATCGGCATGGAACATGCCCTGGCCCAGCAGGCCCGTCCAGCGCTCCAGCACATGGCTCGCGGCGGCGGTGGACATGGCCCAGCCGGTCTCGTCCTGAACCAGGATCGCGCGCCGTTCCAGCAGGGCGCGCACCCGGCGCGCCAGCATGCGGTCCAACGCCACCAGGGCGATGCGGCGATGGCCGCGCCCCGTCCATTCCGCCACCTGCGCCACCGCAGCGTTGGCCGCCGCCTCCAGGTTGGCGGCGGGCCGCAACGTCCAGGCCTGGGCCGCCGGGCTGGTCGCCTGCGTGCGCGCATGCGTCTGGGCGCGCTGGCGCAGCGGAGGCGCATCCGCGCCGGCCCAGGCCGCATCGAGCAGGGCCAGACGTTCTGGAAACGCGGGCGGCATGACCAGTTCGATCACCTCCTGACGTTCCGCCCAAAGCGCCAGAAAGCGCGCCTCCTGGCGCGACAGACCGATCAGGCCAAAGTGGTAGAGGGGGTGCGCCGCCTGCCGCGCCAAGGCGAACAGGCGTTCGGCCTGAAGCCTGGCCGGGAGCGCAAACCCCTCGCGGCAGGCGCGCCACACGGTATCGGCAATGGCCGCCTCGGCGGAGAGATAGGCATTGGGACGCCGGCGCAGTTCATCCAGGGCGTCGAGGCCGAGACCGGCCTCTTCCATCTCCGCCGCCAGTCCTGCGAGCTCCTGCGCCGCCTGCCACAGCGGCACATGGGCCAGCAGCTTGGGCATGCGCGCGAGCAGGTCGTGCAGATGCGCCAGCACCCGGCTTTGCGGCGCGGGACGGACGGGAGAGGGCAAGGTATCGGCCCATTCCGGCAGGGTGAGCAGCCGGGGCGGCAGCACGGCGCCGCCCACACAACGCCCCAGCGCCTCGCGCAAGGCCTGTCCAGCGTGGTGATGCGGCACGAGGATCAGGCAGCCGGAGAAATCCGCCCCGCGCGCACCCTCGCGGGTCAGGAACTGGCGGGCGGCGGCGGTGGCAGGCATGGAGGCATTGTCCCGGCCCGGCGGGCAAAAAAAAACCCCGGTCGATGCCGGGGTGAAGAGAGGAGGAGGATGTCAGCCGCGCCGGTGCAGGCACACGACCAACTATCCCAAACCGTCCGCCCGATGGCTTGGGGCAGCCGGCAGGGATTCAACACGAAACTCGCCGCGCGACTCGCAAGACAAATTTCAGATGTCAATGTATGAATTAATTCCCTGCCCGTCAAATGGTTTATTGCCGCGGGCAATGTGGTCGATGAACGCCCTCTGACGGGCTGCTAGACTGGCGCGGATTGTTTTCGAGGTGGTCCGAATGTCCGATCTCTTTGCCGCCAATGTCTGCATCGCCGAAACCGGGGAGGGAGGGATATGACGCCCCCGCCTGACCGCCCCGACGACGACGACGACGGGTCCGATCAGAGCGCGGATGCGGCCTTTTCCCGGCAACGGGAACTGGAAACGGAGTTGGAACGGGAAAAGGGGTTTCTGCGCACCCTCATCCGCACCATTCCGGACCTGGTCTGGCTGAAAGACCCGGACGGCATATACCTCGCCTGCAACCCCAAATTCGAACGCTTTTTCGGCGCTACGGAGGCGGAGATCGTGGGCAAGACCGACTATGACTTCGTGGATGCGGACCTGGCCGATTTCTTCCGCGCCCATGACCGCATGGCCATGGAGGCCGGCGGTCCTTCCGTCAACGAGGAAGAGATCACCTATGCCGACGACGGCCACCGCGAGCTGCTGGAAACCATCAAGACGCCCATGCATGACGCCCAGGGCGTCCTCATCGGCGTGCTCGGCGTGGCGCGGGACATCACCCAGCGCCGCCATGCGGAAGACCAGATCCGCAAGCTCAGCCGCGCAGTCGAGCAAAGCCCGTCCAGCATCGTCATCACCGACCTGGACGCCCGCATCGAATTCGTGAACGACGCCTTCCTGCGCACCGCCGGCTACCGCCGCGAGGAGGTCATCGGCCAGAACCCCCGCATCCTGCAATCCGGCGAGACCCCCAAGGAAACCTATCACGCCCTCTGGCGAGCGCTACAGCAGGGCCAGCAGTGGCAGGGGGAATTCCACAATCGGCGCAAGGACGGCAGTGAATATGTGGAGTCCGCCATCATCGCCCCGATCCGCCAGGAAGATGGGCGCATCACCCACTACCTCGCCGTCAAGGAAGACATCACCGAAAAGAAACGCAATGCGGAGGAACTGGACCGCCACCGCCATCACCTGCTCGATCTGGTGGCGGAACGCACCCTGCAACTGGCCCAGGCCAAGGACGCCGCCGAGGCCGCCAATCGCACCAAAAGCAGCTTCCTGGCCAACATGAGCCACGAGATCCGCACCCCCATGAACGCCATCATCGGCCTCACCCACCTGCTGCAACGGGAGCAGCCGACAGAGCGGCAACACGACCGTCTGCAAAAGATCGCCAGTTCCGCGAGCCACCTTCTGGGCGTCCTCAACGACATCCTCGACATCTCCAAGATCGAATCGGAAAAACTGGTTCTGGAGAGCGCCCCCTTCTCCCTGAACGAACTGGCGGAGAACCTGGAATCCCTCATCTCCGACCGCCTGCTGGCCAAGGGGCTGCGCTTCGAAACCGACCTGGCGGACCTGCCGACCCTCCTGATCGGCGACCGCATGCGCGTCAGCCAGGTTCTGCTCAACTACCTGGCCAACGCGGTGAAATTCACCGAGGCCGGCGTCATCCGCCTGCGCGGGCGCGTGATTGAAGAAGGCGCCAACACCCTGCTCATCCGTTTTGAGGTGAGCGACACCGGCATCGGCATCAGCGCGGAGGTGCGGCAACGCCTGTTCCAGGCCTTCGAGCAGGCGGACGCCTCCACCACCCGCACCTTCGGCGGCACCGGCCTGGGCCTGGCCATCAACCGGCGTCTGGCCCGCCTGATGGGCGGCGATGTGGGCGTGGAGAGCGAACCGGGCCAGGGCAGCACCTTCTGGATCACCCTGCGCTTCGGCAAGGAAGACTGGCTGGAGCCGCCGCCGAGGGCCGAGGACGACAACCGCCTGGAAGACGCCCTGCGGCGCGACTTCTCGCACTGCCGCATCCTCCTGGCGGAGGACGACTTCATCAACCAGGAGGTCGCGCTGGAACTCCTGCGCAACGCCGCCGGCCTGCACACGGACCTGGCGGTGAACGGGGAGGAAGCGCTGGCGCTGGCCGCCAACACCGCCTACGACCTCATCCTCATGGACGTGCAGATGCCGCTCATGGACGGCCTGGAGGCCACACGCGCCCTGCGCCTGCTGCCCGCCTACGCGCACACCCCCATCCTGGCCATGACCGCCAACGCCTTCGACGAAGACCGGCAGCGCTGCATCGCGGCGGGCATGAACGGGCATGTGCCCAAGCCGGTGGACCCGGATCGGCTGTTCGAAGTGATGCTCCACTGGCTGCGCCCGCACCGGCGCGAACCGCGCTGAACGCGGATGCACCGCATGCGCCTTCTCACCGCTGCGCTCCTGGCCTGGAGCATGACGGCAAACGCCGAGACCGCCGACTGCCTGGGCCGCCCGATAGCGCCCCTGCCCCGCCTGCTCCAGCCCCCCCTGCTACCGCAGCCCAAGACCCCGGAAGAGGTGGCGGCGGTCAACATCCAGAACCTGGGGGAACGGCTCTCCCCGCCCCGCATGCTCACCTTCGGACTAGCCTTCGACGCGGGCCGGGTGCGCGGGACGGAAGACCTGAAGGCCATCCACCAGGACGCCGCCTATCGCGTCCAGATCGACCCCCTGGCCCTCTGGCGCGACGGCACGGTGCGGCTTGCCGCCATCACGGCGGCCCTGCCCGCCCTGTGCGCCGGATCGGAACTGACGCTGATGCTGACGCGCAGCAAGGCGACAGAAAAAAACGCCCTGCCGCCCACCCCCCCGCCGCGTCTGGTCGTAGCGCTGACCTTTGGCGCAGGGCGCTACGCCGGCGTCCGCAACGTGGATTTCACCCGCCCCATCCAGGCCGCCCTGGCGGGCAAACCCGACTACTGGCTGCGCGGCCCCCTCGCCACCCAGTTCCGGGTCGAAGTCCCGTTGCAGGACGGCCCATCGGACCCGACCGCCACCCTGCGCCTGACCGCGGACATCACCCAGTACGCGGATGGCGCAAGCAGCGTGGACATGCAATTCAACAACGACCGCGTCAGCGTGCTCGCCAAGAGCGGCGCAACCAACCCGGCGCCTCCCCTGCCCCCCCTGGAATACCGCGCCGAGATCCGTTTCGGCCCCGACAGCGTCCGCCATGAAGTGCGCCAGGACCACTACACCAACTGGCATGCCGTACTGCACAGCGACGACAAGCCCCCCCTGCATGTGCAGCAGGATGTCACCCGCCTGCGCCAGGCCGGGGTCATCCTGCCCTACGACCTGACCACCGGAGTCCACCTGAGCCTCCTGCAGGACTACGAAAAACGCATCCTCAACGCCCCCGGCTTCGGCCAGCCTCTCGCCGCCAACGGCGTCACCATGGCCATGCCCAACACGGGCGGACGCCCGGACATCGGCTTCACCACCCAATACAACACGGTCTGGCTGCTGACCCAGGACGTGCGAGCCGCGCGCGTCGCCCTGGCCCAGAGCGACGCCTCCGGCGCCATCCCCTGGAACTACCGGCTGGGCAACGGCCACTGGCTCACACCGGGAGACCATCCCGAAGCCTGGGTCGATCCCCGCGGCGGCCCCCAGGGCTACACCGGCGGCATCGCCCGGCTCGCCGACACCCGCAAATGGATTCCGGACAACGCCCACCAGCCCGACCTCAGCTTCATTCCCTACCTGCTCACCGGCAACCGCTGGAACCATGACCGCATGGTTGCCCAGGCCGCCTTCGGCCTCAGCAACGACTGGACCGGCTACCGCTGCAAGACCCCGAAGTGCAACACCGTCCTGAACGGCAGGGATCAGGTCCGCGCCCAGGCCTGGAACCTGCGCGGCATCCTCCAGGCGGCCCTGTTCGCGCGCACCGGCAGCTTCGAGCAGACTTTTTTCGCCGCCACCCTGGCGGACAACTGGCGCTACGCCGCGACCCAATGGCCCGCCCTGCGCGCCAGTCAGGGCGAGGCCTGGGGCTGGGCGCCGGGGGCCTATGGCGGCAACGCCCAAGCCCCCTGGCAGCAGGATTTCCTGACCGGCGTGGCCGCCATGGCCGCGCGCATGGGCGACGAGGGCGCCCGCGCCTTTCTGCGCGGCCAGCGCAACTGGCTCACCGGACGCTTCCTGGGCAAAGGACTGAACCCGCGCAACGGCTGCGCCAACAACTTGATGGTGATCCCGCCCGACCCCAAAGGCCCCGCGCCCACCTGGGCCGCCATCGACGCCGCCAGCGTGGCCGCGGGGGTCGCCAACACCCCCAAATGGGGCGCGCACTACTACTGCGCGGTGGCCCGCGGCACGCTCGGCGCGGTGCAGAGCGTATTCCCGGAAGACGAAGACATCCGCCGCGCCCTGGCCTGGCTCAACCGTTCCGGCGCGCCCTACATCGACCCGGCCAGTTCCCGCAACGACCCGACTTTCAACATCGTCGAATGACCGAAGGTTGAACCAGGAAACCTCGCGCCCATATAATTCCCGACAGTTTTTATCAACTATGGACAAGATCATGGACGCCAAAGCGATTGTGCAAGAGCAGGTCAGCAGCCACCCGGTAGTGCTGTACATGAAGGGCACCCCCCAGTTTCCCCAATGCGGTTTCTCCGCCAATGCCGCCAACATCCTCAAATCCTGCGGCGTGACCGAATTCTTCTCCGTCAACGTATTGGCCGAAGAAGACATCCGCCAGGCGGTGAAGGACTACGCCAACTGGCCCACCATTCCTCAGCTTTACATCCACGGCCAGTTCATCGGCGGCTCCGACATCATGCGCGAGCTGTATCAGAACGGCGAACTGCAAAAGCTTCTTGCCGGCGTCCACTAGCCGGACCACCGCGTTCTTCCAGCCCTTTCCAGCCGGCCTTGCGCCGGCTTTTTTGGTTTTGTTCGCGTCAAACGGTGACGACGGCGGGTAGCCCGGATGCAGCGCAGCGGAATCCGGGGCTTCAGGTGGGTGCGCCTCCCCGGATTCCGGCCTGCGGCCTGCATCCGGGCTACGGCCTTGGCCGGATCCATAACGCCAATAGCGCTTGCACGGGGAGCTTCTAAAGTTTCGCCCCCGCCTGCCGATATGCCCCCTGAACGCCCATCGGGCTCCGCCCTTCAGGAAAACATGAACACAACCAGACTGACTCTGCTGACGGCCATCATCGCCCTGCTGCTGGCGCTGGTGGCATGGTTCGCCGATCCCCTCTGGCGCGTGCTCGCCGTGTTGGTCGCCGCTGCGGCGCTGTGGGTTGCCGCCCTGCGTGCGGGCTCCAGCAAGGCTGCCGAGGAAGGCGTACAGGAGACCGTGCGGAAAGAACGGGACCAGTTGAGCCAGGTGATGGGCATGCTGTGCCGCGACGGCAACGCCCAATGCAACATGAGCCTGGAGGACATGGAGCGGGTCAAGACCCTGCTGCGCGAGGCCATTGACAAGCTCATCGCCAATTTTGAAGGCATGAACGCGCACATCCAGGCGCAGCGCGCCCTGGCGGTGGACATCGTCCAGGGCATGACCGGCGCTCAGACCGCCAGTGGCGGCGTGAGCTTCTCCGAGTTCGTGGCCGACACCTCCAGGACGCTCGAAACCTTCGTGGAGACCACCATCGCCAGCAGCCGCCACGCCATGGGGCTGGTGGAGACCATGGACCTGATCAACACCGAAGTGGATGCAGTCATCGCCATCCTGGGCGAGATCGAGGCCATCGCCAAACAGACCAACCTGCTCGCCCTCAACGCCGCCATCGAGGCGGCGCGCGCCGGCGAGGCGGGGCGCGGCTTCGCCGTGGTGGCGGATGAGGTGCGCACCCTGTCCCAGCGCACCAACCAGTTTTCAAACCTGATCCGCGGACACGTCGAAATCGTGCATGGCTCCCTGGGCAGGGCGCACGAAACCATCTACGCGGTAGCCGCCATGGACATGAACTTCTCGCTGCAATCCAAGCGACGGGTACAGGACACCATGGCCCGCATCGAAGACATGAACGCCACCATGGCCGCGGCGGCGCGGGAGATCGAAGGCCATGCCGACGGCGTCGCCGCCGACGTGAACCGCGCCGTCACCATCCTCCAGTTCCAGGACATGACCAGCCAGCTCATCGGCCACGCCCAATTGCGCATGCGCGCCCTGGGGGAGGCCAACGACGAGTCGCAGCAGGCGCTGGGAGGCGGCAGCAACGCCATGGGCCGCCTGATCGAAGTCGAATCCAGGCTGCATGCACTGGGCAAGCTGGACGCCGAGCGGCCCAACCCGGTCAAACAGGAAAACCTGGTCTCAGGTGATATCGAGTTGTTCTAAGCACGAGAGGAATGAACATGGGAAAGATCGTATTGACCGTAGATGACTCCGCCTCGATCCGGCAGATGGTGTCCTTCACCCTGAAAAGCGCCGGCTACGAGGTCGTGGAGGCGGTGGACGGGGAAGACGGCCTCAACAAGGCCAAATCCAAAAGCGCGGATCTGGTCCTCACCGACCAGAACATGCCGAAGATGGATGGCCTGACCCTGATCAAGAGCCTGCGCGGACTGCCCCAGTACCGCTCCACCCCCATCCTGATGCTCACCACAGAGTCCTCCGACGCCATGAAGGCGGCGGGCAAGGCCGCCGGCGCCACCGGCTGGCTGGTCAAGCCCTTCGACCCGCAGAAGCTGCTGGAAGTGGTGAAAAAGGTCATCGGCTGATTTGCGCGAGGCGGGCATCGCCTCGTTGCTGACGGCCCGGCCAATGGAGTTGCCATGAGCATCGACATGAGTCAGTTCTACCAAGTGTTCTTCGAGGAGGCCTCGGAACACCTGGCGAACATGGAAACAATGCTCCTCAACCTGGATGTGGGCGCCCCGTCCCTGGAAGACCTCAACGCGATCTTCCGCGCGGCGCATTCCATCAAGGGCGGGAGCGGCACCTTCGGTTTCACCGACATGACCCAGGTCACCCACGTCCTGGAGACCCTGCTCGACCGTCTGCGCAAGGAGGAACTGAAACTGCGCCCGGAGATGGTGGACGCCTTCCTCGCCGCCGGCGACGTCTTGCGCACCCAGCTCGAACACCACCAGGGCGGCCCGGAGGCGGACCCGGAAGAGATCCGCGCGGTCTGCGCCCGGCTGGACGAACTGGGCGTGGACCGGCCCGAAGCGGCCCAGGCCGAACCCGCGACGCCCCCAGGACAACCCCGGCATCTGCGCCTGTCCTGCGTCCTGCCCGCCGACCTCGCACTGGATGCGAGCGTGGTCGGCAACCTGCTGGACGCCCTGGCGGAGGTGGCTGCGGTCAAGGTGCTCCACCGCCCGGACGCCGCCGACCCCGCCCTCGACCTCACCCTGACCACCCTGCGCAGCGACGGCGAACTGCGCGACTCCCTCGCCTTCTTCGTCGCCGCCGAGAGCGTCTCACTGAGCGCCCACGCCCCGGAAGAACAGGCCTGGGGTCTGTTCGAAGACGCCGCCGAACCCGCCCAGGCCGCAGCCGACCCCGGCTTCGGCTTGTTCGACGAAACCCCCGCCCCGGCGACCGACCCCGGCTTCGGACTGTTCGAAGACGACGCCCCCGCCCCGCCGCCCGCGCAAGGATTCAAACGCGAGGACGAAGACCAGGACGGCGGCTACGGCCTGTTTGAAGACGCCCCGGGCCGGCGCGAAAACCTGCCCCACCGCGATGTCGCCCCGGGCGAAGCCCCCGCCGCCATCGAAGGCCCCGGTTACGGCCTGTTCGTGCAGGCCCCCAACGGCTCCGGCCTGTTCGAAGGCGCCCCCGGAGCGGAGCGCATGAAGGCGGAAGCCCCCGCCCCGGAAAAATCCCCGGGCCGGCGCATCAGCGACCAGCCCGGCGTGGAGACCGCCAAGGCGGGTCGGCGCGACAACGACAAGACCCTCACCGCCACCAGCACCGACACCAGCATCCGCGTCTCGGTGGAAAAGGTGGATCAGCTCATCAACCTGGTGGGCGAACTGGTCATCACCCAGGCCATGATCGCCGACGCCGCCGGCTACCTCGACCCGGCGCAGGCGGAGAAGCTCCTCTCCGGCATCGACCTGCTCTCGCGCAACACGCGCGACTTGCAGGAATCGGTCATGTCCATCCGCATGCTGCCCATGAGCATGGTGTTCAGCCGCTTCCCGCGCGTGGTGCGCGACCTGGCGGGCAAGCTGGGCAAGCAGGTGGAAATGAAGACCGTGGGCGAGAACACCGAGCTGGACAAGGGCCTGATCGAAAAGATCACCGACCCCCTCACCCATCTTGTGCGCAACAGCCTGGATCACGGCATCGAGACCCCGGAAAAGCGCGTCGCCGCAGGCAAGAACCCGAAAGGAACCATCACCCTCAAGGCCAGCCACCAGGGCGGCAACGTCGTCATCGAAGTGATTGACGACGGCGGCGGCCTCAACCGCGAACGCATCCTGGCCAAGGCGCGCGAGAAGGGCATGAACGTGAGCGACGCCATGAGCGACGGCGAAGTCTGGCTGCTCATCATGGCCCCCGGCTTCTCCACCGCCGAACAGATCACCGACGTGTCCGGACGCGGCGTCGGCATGGATGTGGTGAAGAAGAACATCGAAGGCATCGGCGGGCGCGTCGAACTGGAATCCATCACCGGCCACGGCACCCGCATCGTCATCCGCCTGCCGCTCACCCTCGCCATCCTCGACGGCATGTCCGTGGGCGTGGGCGGCGAGACCTTCATCGTCCCGCTCACCGCCATCGTCGAATCGCTGCAACCCGGCCAGGAGGCGGTCAAGACCATGGCGGGCGACTCGCGCGTGATCCACATCCGCGGCGAATACCTGCCGGTCATCTCCCTGGCGGAGGTGTTCGGCCAGGGCCAGGCCGGCGACCTGACCCAGGGCATCGTCATGGTGGTGGAGGCGGAAGAAGGCAAGGCCGCCCTGCATGTGGATGAACTGCTGGGCCAGCACCAGGTAGTCATCAAGAGCCTGGAGGCCAATTACCGAAAAGTGCCGGGCATCTCCGGCGCCACCATCATGGGCGACGGCTGCGTCGCCCTGATCCTGGACGTCGCCGCCGTCACCCGTCTGGGCTTGAGACCGGGGAGGACGCAATGAAAGGAACCCACGCATGACCACCACTGAACCCAGCGCCGGCATCGTCAGCTCCGGCGAATACCTGACCTTCACCCTGGGGGCGGAGGAATACGGCATCGACATCCTCAAGGTGCAGGAGATCCGGGGCTACGAAAACCCCACCCGCATCGCCGGCAGCCCGCCCTTCATCAAGGGTGTGATCAACCTGCGCGGGGTCATCGTCCCCATCGTCGATCTGCGCATCAAGTTCAAGTTGGGCGACCCCGTGTACGACCAGTTCACCGTGGTCATCATCCTCAACATTGGCCGCCGCGTGGTCGGAGTGGTGGTGGATAGCGTCTCCGACGTGATCCAGCTCAGTTCCGACAGCCTGCGCCCCGCCCCGGAATTCGGCTCCAGCCTGGATACCCGCTACATCCTGGGCCTGGGCACTCTGGACGACCGCATGATCATCGCAGTCGATATCGAACAACTGATGTCCGGCCAGGAAATGGCCCTGGTGGAAGCTGCCGCTTCCTGAGCCCGAGGAGACCCCCCCAATGCGCACCAACCTGCCAGTGACCAACGTCGAACATGTGATGCGGGAAGGCGAGTTCATCGTCTCCAAGACCGACACGCGCGGCGTCATCACCTACGTCAACAACTACTTCGTCGAGATGAGCGGCTACAGCGAGAAGGAACTGCTGGGCGCCCCGCACAACATCGTGCGCCATCCCGACATGCCCGAAGGCGCCTTCCAGGATCTCTGGGACACCCTGGGCGCAGGCAAACCCTGGAGCGGCTACGTCAAGAACCGCTGCAAGAACGGCGACTATTACTGGGTGCTGGCCAACGCCACCCCCATCGAGGAGAACGGACGCATCAGCGGCTACCTCTCGGTGCGCTCCAGGCCCGACCCCGCCGTGGTGGCGGCGGTGGACAAGATCTACCGGCAATTCAAGGACGGCACGGCCCAAGGGCTGGGCGTGCGCGAAGGCAAGGTGATCCAGACCGGCCTCATCGCCCGCGCCCGACGCTGGTTCAACAACCTCTCCCTGCGCACCCGCATCACCAGCATCATCGTCCTCATGCTCCTCATGGTGTTGCAGGCGGGCGGCATGTCCCTGCACGGCATGGCGAACACCGCCCTGGGGCTCCAGACCGTCTATGCGGAGCGCGTGGAGCCCCTCAGGCGGCTCAAGACCCTCGCCGACGACTATGCCGTGGCCATCATCGACGCCGCCAACAAGGCCAACGCCGGCCTGCTCAGCGCGGAAGAGGCCCTGGGCCAGATGAAGGACGCGCGCCAACGCATCGCCGACGCCTGGAAGCCCTATCAGGAGTCCATCCACGACGCGGACGAAAAGGCCCAGGCCGTCGAAGCCGCCGCCCTGATGCAAACCGCCGACAAGGCCGTGGAGGGCGCCATCACCCGGCTTGCGGGACTCAGCGGCAAGGTTCCCGGCCAGCTCAACGACATCGACGGCCCCCTCTATGCCGCCATCGACCCGGTCAGCGCCAAGCTGAGCGACCTGATCGACACCCAGATGCGGCTCACCGCGCTGATCTACGCCGGCTCCCAGGAGCATTACGGCGTGGTGCTGCAAACCACGCTGGTCTTCGTCAGCCTGGGTTTCCTGCTCTCCATCTTCCTGGGCGTCTATGCCTATCGCACCCTGTCCCGGCCCCTGGCGCGCGTGTCCGCGCAGATGCAGGAGATTGCGCGGGGCCATTTCAACCTGCTGATCGACAAGGAGCGCAACGACGAGGTGGGCGCCCTGCTGGACAGCTTCAAGTCCATGTACATCCGCCTCGGCTTCGACCTGGCGGAGGCGCGCCGCGTGGCCGAACAGGCCTCGCGCATCCAGATTGCCCTGGACAGTTCCACCGCCGCCATCACCGTCTCCGGCAGCGACGGCCTGCTCATCCACATGACCCCCGCCGCCCGGACGCTCATGCAGAGCATCGGCGGCGACAGCTTTGACGTGGACAAGCTGATCGGCGGACGCATCACCGACCTGTTCGACGCCCCGGAGGTGCGCGCCAAACTGGAAGCCGCGCAGAAAAACCAGTCCACCGTGGACGTCTACTTTCACAACCATCACCTGCGCCTGGCGGCGCGCCCCATCGTCGATGCCCACGGCCAGCACCTGGGCCGGGTCACGCAATGGAGCGACCGCACCCTGGAAGTGGTGGTGGAACTGGAGGTGGCGGAACTCATCAACGCCGCCGCCGCAGGCGATTTCAGCCAGCGCATCCTGGAGCCCGGCAAGGAAGGCTTCTTCCTGCAACTGGCGCAAGGCATCAACAAACTGGTGGAGGCGTCCGAGCGCGGCATCACCGACGTGGGCGTACTGCTCAAGGCCCTGGCCCAGGGCGACCTGACCCAGCGCATGACCGGCGACTACCAGGGCCTGTTCGCGCAATTGCGCGACGACGCCAACGCCACCGTGGAGCGCTTGCAGGAGATCGTGACCCAGATCCACGAGGCCACCGATGCCATCAACACCGCTGCGCGCGAGATCGCTTCCGGCAACGTGGACC
>JACRNB010000013.1 GCA_016219425.1 Betaproteobacteria bacterium
CCCCCTGCCCCCCTTTGGGAAAGGGGGGAACACCGTTGGGTCTGCGCAGACGTTTCCACGCGCGCCTTCCCCCTTTTCCAAAGGGGGAGTGAGGGGGATTTAGCGACGGTGGCCAGGCGACCCGGCTCAGAAATCCCCCCTGCCCCCCTTTGGGAAAGGGGGGAACACCGGTGGGTCCGCGCAGACGTTTCCACGCGCGCCTTCCCCCTTTTTCAAAGGGGGTGACCCGTCTACTGCGCCGCTGGATTGGCCTTTTCGGCCTGGAAGAAACAGTACGCGCCGCGGCCACTGCGTTTGGCGGCATACATGGCGGCGTCGGCGCAACGGAGCGGGTCATCGCCGTCGTCCGGGTAGAAGGTGATGCCGATGGATGCGCCGACCTGAATCCGGTGGCCGCCGATCTCCATCTCCTCGCTCACCGCGTCGATCAGGGCCTGGGCGACGACGGCGCAGTGCTCCGGTTCGTTCTGCTGTTCCAGCAGGATCACGAACTCGTCGCCTCCCATGCGCGCGACCGTGTCGGTGGCGCGCAACTGCGCGAGCATGCGCCGCGCGACCTCTTGCAGCAGTTGGTCGCCGATATGGTGGCCCAGGGTGTCGTTGACGTGCTTGAAACGGTCCAGGTCCATGAGCATCACCGCCAGTCGGCGTGATTCGCGTTCGGCAATGAGGATGGCGTGGCCCAGGCGCTCTTTCAGCAGGGTCCGATTGGGCAGGCCGGTGAGGGCGTCGTGGAAGGCCAGGTGCTGGATGTGCGCGTCCTTGCGGCGCAGTTCGGTGATGTCGTTGAACACGCCGACATAGCGCAACGGCTGCGCCCCCTCGCCCGGTATCCGGTTGATGGAGAGTCGCTCCAGATAGGCCTCGCCATCGCGTCGCCGGTTCCAGATCTCGCCTTCCCATTGCCCCGATCTTTGCAGGATCTGCCACATGCCGCGGTAGAAGTCCTGGTCCTGATGGTCGGACTTGAGCAGGCGCGGGGTCTGGCCGATGGCCTCTGCGGCGGTAAAGCTGGTGATGCGGGTGAAGGCCGGGTTGACCGCCAGGATGACGCCGTGCGCGTCCGTCACCATGACCCCCTCGCTGGTGCGTTCGATCACGTTGGCGGCAAGCCGGAGTTCGGCGGTGCGTTCCTGTACGCGCTGGTCCAGCGCTGCGTTCAGGTGCATCAGGTCCGCTTCCCGCGCCGCTACATTGCGCCGCAACTGTTCCAGCGTTTGCGCCAGATGTCCGATGTCGCCCGCACCCAGGTCCGGCAGGGGCTCGCGCAGGTTCCCGTCGGCGATGCGGCGGGTGGCCTGGGTCAGTTGCTGCAGGGGCCGGAAGGTTTGTCGCAGCAGCAGCAGGATGAAGCCGGCCCAGGTCAGGCCGGACAGCAGGCTGATCATCAGGGTTTCGCGCTGCCCGCTGTGTTGCGATGCGCGGAGTTCCCGATCCGGCACGATGTAGGTGAGCAGCAGGAAGCGTTCCGACTGCGCCGGGTCGAAATAGGCCTTGCGGCTCATGGCCCAGGCCTTGCGCCCTTCGACCTGGATCGAACGCAGGTGGCGCAACTGCGTATTGGACGCCCGGTAGTCGTCGGCCAGGGTCGGGAGGTCGGCGTCGAGCCGGTGATCCTGTCCGCTCCGGGAGGTAAACGTCTTGGCGGGGTCGGGGTGGTTGAGATAGCGCCCCTGTTCATCCGTGAGATAGGCGCGGGCGTTGTAGGGCGGGCGTTCGACTGCGGCGGAGAGCAGGGAGGCCACGTCCATGGTGAGTACGATCAGGCCGAATGCCTTGCCGTCGGGCCCGTACACCGGGGTTGCGGCGTGCAGGGTGCGCCGAGGCGGGTCTGAGGGCTGGGCCGGTTCATGATCCAGACGGATCTGCGACAGATGCACCGCCTGTTCCGGCGCCCCGGTGGCCGCGCGGAAGTAGTCTTGATCCGCCATGGGGCGCAACGCGTCGGCGCGCGCCGACAGGGTGCGACCCGCCTTGCGTTCCACCCGCACCAGATCGCGCCCCTGGTCGGCAACGCCGAGGTAACGCACCCGGAAATAGTCGGGATGGGCTTCGAGGAAGGCGCTGAAGATCCCCTGCATGCGTTGATGCCACACCTCGATCCGGTTGCCGTTTTCCGGGTCAACCCCGTTGTGGTTGGTGGCGCGTCGGATGCCGGAAACCGGCGGGGTGCGGGACAGGAATACGACATCCTGCGCCAGGGTCCGCGTGGCCTGTTCGATGCGGCTGGCGCTCAACTCGGTGCGTTCGGAAAACTCGGAACCGACATGCTCCAGCAACACCTCCTGCTGATGGCGGTTGAGCAGGAGGTAAAAGCCCATGGTCAGCAGCGCCACCAGGATCATGGCGCCGTACTGGATGCGTCGGGCAAGTTGCGGGTTCGAGGGCATGTGCGGACGCCGGGGGAATGACGAGCCCCGGCGAGAGTGAAAGCCGAAGGTTCTATCGGCGCGCTGCGGAATTACTTGAGGGGGGGCGGGGGGAGTCGATCCCGGAGGCCGTCGTTGACGGATGGATTCAATGCGTCGCAAGTAGGTGCGAATTCATTCGCACTGCGGGGTTGTGCGGGGTTGTGTGGGGTTTTGTGCGAATGAATTCGCACCTACGGGGGGGTGTGCGGATGCGGGGGTGCGTCAGTTCAGGGCGGGGACGGATGCCGCGCGCGCAATCACCCCGGCCAGGGGGGTGTGCGGATGCGGGGCGGCGTCAGTTCAGGGCGGGGACGGACGCCGCGCGCGCAATCACCCCGGCCAGGGGGGCGTGCGGATGCGGGGCGGCGTCAGTTCAGGTAGTCGTACTCATCGCCCCAGGCCTTGATCCGTTTTTTCTCCCGGGCGGGGGCGACGGCGGGGGCGGGCGGGGGCTGGTCGGGTTTGTCCACCTGGGGCGGCGGCGGGGCGGGCAGCGGCTCTTCCTCCCGCGCTGGCGCGGCGGGGCGCGTGGACAGCGTCCTGGCCGGGCTCAGCTTGGGCGGTGCGCCGGTTGCCGGGGCCTTGGCGGCAGGTTTGGCGGCGGGTTTCTCGGCGACCTTGGGTTCCGTCACCGGGGGCGGGCCGGCCTCCACGCTCAGGGGCAGCGCGCGGGGCGGCGCGCCGATGGGCTCGGGGGCTTCGAACGCCGTTGCCAGCTCATTCCAGCCGGGTTCCTGGCGTTCGCCGCCCACCACCAGGCCGCGCAGCGCGGGTTCCATGTCGCGCAGGATCTGCACCGCCAGGGCGCTGGTGAAGTGGTATTCCCCGGCGGCCTCGCCCGGCACGAATACGGTCATCACGCCGAAAAAGCGCGCGCCCAGGAAGAAGGCGAAGGTGGCGGTGCGGTTCATGACCTTGGATTCCGTCACCTGACCGCTGGCGGAATAGACCTCGAAACGGTGGTCGCCGGTGCCGGTCTTGCCGCCGATGACCAGGGAGCCGCCTTCGGTCAGGGCGAAGGCCCCGCGGATGCGCCGGGCCGTGCCCTCCTGCACCACGTTGATCAGAGCCTTCTTCACCACCTGGGCGACCTCTGACGGGAAGATGCCCACCGCTTCCGGACGCTTGCGCTTGAGTACGGTGTGGTACGGCGTGTTGACGCCGAACTCCAGGCGGGACAGCGTCACCGGCGGCAGTTTCACGCCGTCGTTGGCGATCACGCCCATGAGTTCCGCCAGGGCGGCGGGGCGGTCGGCGGAGGAGCCGATGGCGGTGGCGTAGGAGGGCACCAGGCTGCCGAAGGGGTAGCCCAGGCGACGCCAGCGCTTGTGCATCTCCTGGAAGGCCTCGATCTCCAGCAGGGAGAGGATGCGGGAGTCCTGGGCGTCCTTTACCGGGTGGTTGATGAGCCAGCCATACACCTCCACGCGCGCCGCTTCGCCGGCCTGCACGATCTCGCTCCAGGCGGCCTTGGGGTGCTGGCGCAGGTGGCCCACCAGCCACAATTCCAGGGGGTGGACCTGGACAATGTAGGCGCGGTCGGTGAGGCTGTAGCGATCCGGCGCATAGGCGTCGTAGAGGAAGCCGAAGTCGCCCTCGTTGTAGCTGGCGGTGTCGGCCAGACGGGACTTCATCAGGGCGGTAAAGGCGGCGATGTCCGCCTTGGGTTCCAGGTAGCGGAACACTGCCGCCAGACGCCGGGGGTTGGCGGTGAGGTGGTTGAGCAGCGCCGCCGTGGCCTCGTCCGGCCCCAGGCCCTTGTATTTTTTGTGGAAGCGGGAGAGGAAGGTCTTGCCTTCACGGTCGGCGAACCGGCGCAGGTAGCTCTCGCGGCGCGGGTCGTCGGCGTTGGACAGGATGCGCGCCGCGCCTTCCGGGTCGCGGTACATGAAGTGGTGGATGAGATCCCGCATCAGGCGGATGAAGGGCAGGTTGACGGAGTTGCGCGTGGCTTCCCACATGTTCAGCACCTTGCCGTCGTCTTCCTTGTGGAAGTTGCTGAAGTGGTGCACGCCGCCGCCGGTGAAGAAGGCCTCTGCCGGGCTGGCGGAGTAGGGACGGTTCATCGCCGCCTCCAGCATGGGGGTGAGGCTGTTGTCCTGGGCGATGAGCAGGTATTGCACCGCCCACTGCGTCAGCGCGTCCTTGCCGGACGGCTTCAGCTTGAGCAGTTCCTCCTGCGTCATGGGGCTGTATTGGGCGTGCAGTTCCTGCACCAGTTGCAGGTAGGTGAGCAGGGTGCGCAGCTTGGCGGAGGAGCCCATGTCCAGCTTCGCGCCCTGGTTGATGTCGAACGGCTGGTTCAGGTTGTCCGCCTGCACCCGCAGCAGCGCGCCGTCTTCGGTGTTCTCGTACAGGGTGAAGCTGTAGATGGGCTTGGTGAGGTCGTTGCCCGGTTCCAGCAGGTACTTGCCGTAGAGGCCGGAGGCCTCCACCACCACCGGCTCGGACAGGCTGCGCAGGTAGTCCGCCACGGCGCGCTGGCTGGGGGCGTGCAAGGTGGCGCTGGCGCGCAGGTCGAGCCGGTCCAGGTCGTACATGCGCGGCACGCCCAGGCGCTGCGACAGTTCCACGCGCAGGGCCTTGGCCGCCTTGTTTTCGATGTAGTCGGTGGGGCTGGCGGCCTTGCCGTTGCTGTGGAAGGCGATCTTCTCGTGCAGCGCGGCGTCGCGCAGGGCCGGGCTGATGATGCGGGCCTGGGCCAGCAGGCGCAGGTGGCTGTTGGCCTGGTCGTCGAGATATTGCCGCCCCGCCAGGAGGTAGTACGAGGGCTTGCGCTGGGAGATGAGCAGGGCCAGCACATGCTTGTAGGCGCGCGCCGTTTCCGGGGTGGGCTGGGCCTGGCGCAGGAGCGCGTTGACCGGGTCGAACTCCAGTCCGAACCAGGCCTTGAGGCCCTCGCCGATGCCGTTCACCTCGCCGAAGCCGGGGGCGGCGGCGAGCGGCACGGTGTTGAGGTAGTCCTGCACGATGCGTTTGCGCGTGGCGCGGGTGTCCGCTCCCACCAGATAGGCGCGTAGCGAGGCCGAGGCCATCTGGCGCAGCTTGTCGCCGCCGGTCATGGTGAGCCCGTCGGGGGAGTGGCGGTATTTCTCGATCTGGGTCGCCAGGGTGGAGCCGCCGGGCACGTTGCGCGAGGGGTCGATGGTCTGCACCAGCTTTTCCAGGACGGCGGCGCCCAGACGGTCCCATTCCACCGCCGGGTTGCGCTGGGCGTGGTTGGGGTCGAGCAGTTCGCGGTTTTCGATGAACAGCAGGGTGTTCGCCACCATCGCCGGGATGTCGTTGAAGTCTGCGTAGGTGGCGCGCGGGAAGCGCGCTTCGGTCAGGGCCTCGCCGCGGCAGTCGAGCAGGGTGAGGCCGGCCACGGACTTCTCCGCGTAGGGCAGGAACAGGCCGAATTCGTGGATGCGCTCCATCTGCGGCGAGACCCGCGCCTGGCCGGTGACCTCGAAGCCCTGCTGCTTGAGCCGGGTGATGAAATCGGGCAGCCCCACATAGCCCAGACGGAGGTCGTAGGGGCCGGCCTCGGGGGCGCGGAATTTCGGGTTTTCGCCGGCCTGCACCTGGAACGTGAG
Organism: Betaproteobacteria bacterium; assembly: GCA_016219425.1. GTDB lineage: Bacteria > Pseudomonadota > Gammaproteobacteria > Burkholderiales > Thiobacillaceae > PFJX01. Next base: position 5,990 of record JACRNB010000013.1, read on the forward strand.
TTTCTTGCCGTAGCCGGCCAGCACCATGGCCTGGAACGGCGAGGCGATCAGCTCATAGGCGGCGATCAGGGCCGCCAGCAGAAAGACCAGCAACAGCAGCAGCCAGGGCAGGTAGGGGTGGCGACGCCACCACAGGACCAGACCCCCCACCTTGGGGGATGGCTGCCCGACGTCGATCACGCGCCCGCCTCGCCCAGCCAGTCGCGCGGGCGCAGGAAGTCGGTGTACAGACGCGCCTCCGGCGTGCCCGGTTCGGGATGCCAGTCGTAACGCCAGCGCACCTCGGGCGGCATCGACATGAGGATGGATTCGGTGCGTCCGCCCGATTGCAGGCCGAACAGGGTGCCGCGGTCGAACACCAGGTTGAATTCCACATAGCGGCCCCGGCGGTAGAGCTGGAAGTCGCGTTCGCGTTCACCGTAGGGCAGGTCGGCGCGGCGCTCCAGCAGGGGGACGTAGGCGGGCAGAAAGTGGTCGCCCACCGACTCGATCAGGTTGAGGCAGTGCTCGAACGACGCGTCACGCATGGTGGGCGTGGCTCCCTCACCCCCGGCCCCTCCCCCGGCGGGGGAGGGGAGGCTGCACAAATCGTCGAAAAAGATGCCGCCCACGCCGCGCGGTTCGTTGCGGTGCTTGAGGAAGAAATAGTCGTCGCACCACTGCTTGAAGCGGGGGTGGTAGTCCGCGCCAAAGGGGTCGAGGGAACGGCGGCACATGCTGTGGAAGTGCGTCGCATCTTCTTCAAAGCCGTAGTAGGGGGTCAGGTCCATGCCGCCGCCGAACCACCAGATGGGGTCGCCGCCAGCAGGGGCGTGGGCCACGAAGCAGCGCACGTTCATGTGCGAGGTGGGGGCGTAGGGGTTGCGCGGATGCATCACCAGCGACACCCCCATCGCCTCCCAGCGGCGTCCGGCCAGTTCCGGGCGATGCGCCGAGGCGGAGGGCGGCAGGCGTTCCCCCATGACATGCGAGAAGTTGACCCCGCCGCGCTCCAGCACGTTGCCGCCCTCGATCAGGCGGGAGATGCCGCCGCCGCCTTCGGGCCGTTCCCAGGCGTCGCGCCGGAAGGGCTTGCCATCCACCTGCTCCAGGCGTTGAACGATCAGATCTTGCAGTTCCAGCAGGAATTCCTTGACGCGCGCGGTATCCATGTTCCCCTCTCGTGAGCGGACGGGATTCTAGCCCAGCGCCTGCGGCTTTCCTGACGTGCGCCGGCTGGGTATCCTGCGCGCGCCGAAGGGGGCGATGACTCCGGGGCGAAAATCAAACATATCGAGGATCGAAAAATGACTGCACCTGTTACCCGAGGTTTCATCCTGGGCTCCCGCCGTTCCGGCTCCAACCTGCTGCGGGTCATGCTCAACAGCTCGCCGCATCTGTGCGCGCCGCATCCGCCCCACATCCTGCACGCCTTCACCCCCATCCTCGACCTGTACGGAGACCTGGACGTGGACGCCCACTGGAACCGGCTGGCGGAAGACGTCACCCGGTACGCCAACCTGAGCCCCGTGCCGCTCATCGACAGCGGCGCAAGCCTGGACCCGAGCGCCGTGGCGATCCGTTGCCAGGAGCGCTCCCTGCCCTGCCTGCATGACGCGGTCTACACCCTGTCGATGCTGGCGAACGGCAAGCGCGCCTGGGTATGCAAGAGCAACGACAACATCCACTACCTGGAGGCCATCGACGACGCCTTCGGTGACAGCGCCCGCTACCTCTATCTGGTGCGGGACGGGCGCGATGTGGCGCTGTCCTTCCGCAAGGCCCCCATCGGCCCCAAGCACCCCTACGTCTGCGCCCAGGAATGGGACGAGACCCAGCGCCGCATGCTGGATTGGGAGCGTCAGGCCGGCAAGCGCTGCCTGCGCGTGCACTACGAGCAGTTGCTGGCCGCGCCCGAGGCGACCCTGAGCCGGGTGTGCGGCTTCCTCGGCGTACCGTTCCACCCGGACATGCTCGCGTTCCACACCACCGGCGAAGCGGAGCGCACCGCAGACAAGAGCGTGCTGTGGGCCAACCTCACGCGCCCCCTGCTCAGCGACAACACCGCCAAGTGGCGGCGCGACAGCCTCGACAACGTCTGGCAGTTCGAGCGTTGCGCCGGGGATTCCCTCTCCCATCTGGGCTACAGCCTGGCCTGCCAGCCCCTCAGCCCGCCGAATCCGGACGAACTGATTCGCTTCCAGAGCGAAGACCGGCGCTTGCGTGAAGAGGTGCGGGAGCGCGTCGGCGCGGACGGCGGCAACCGCGACCAGCAGGCCGCCTTCCTCGCCCGGCGCAGGCAGGAACTCGGCCTTGCCTGAACCCCGCGTTTCATTGGCCGCCCTGGCCGGCCTGCTGCTACGCATCGGCGCCACCTCGTTCGGCGCGCACATGGCCCTGCTCGGCGCGGTGCAGAAGGAGGCGGTGGAACGGCGGCGCTGGCTTACGGAGCGCGACTGGAGCGACATCCTCGCCCTGGTCTCGGCCCTGCCCGGCCCCATGGCGGTGAACGCCGTCGCCTGCCTGGGCTGGCGTCTGCGCGGCGCGGCGGGGGGCTGGGTGGCGGTGCTCGCCATCCTCGCCCCCTCGGCCCTGGTGATGACGCTCTATGCCCTGCTGCACGGGGTCCAGGCCCAGGCCCCGCTGCTGCGCGCCGCCCTCTCCCTGATGCCGGCGGCGGTGGCCGCCATCGTCCTTGCCGCGGCCTGGGGGCTGCGCGGGCTGGCCCTGGCGCAAGCGGGCGGACGCCCCATCGCCCTGGGCGCGGCCCTGGCCTGTCTCGCCAGCGGCGGGCGCGAAGTCACCTGGATCATCCTCGCCGCTGGCGGCCTCGGTTTGGCGCTCGCTTGGCGCGCACGCACGCTCGCAGCGGCAATCCGGCCCCAGGCCCTGCATCCCGCCCTGGCCGCCGCCGGCGTTGCCCTGCTCACCCTCGCCGCCGCCTGGCTGCCGCTGCGGGACACGGTGGCGCAACTGTTTTTGGGCTTCGCCCACGTCAGCCTGTTCATGTTCGGCGGCGGCTATGCGGCGGTGCCGTTGTTTCAACAACTGGCGGTGGAACAGCACGGCTGGGTGAGCGCGCAGACCCTGGCGGACGCCATCGCCCTGAGCCAGCTCACCCCCGGCCCGATCATGACCAGCGCCGGCTTCATCGGCCAGCGGGCGGCGGGGCTGGCCGGCAACGCCGCCGCCCTGGTCGGCATGTTCCTGCCCATGGCCGTGATCTCGGTGCTGGCGCTGCAAAGCCTGCGCGGGCTGGCCGCCGTCTGGTGGATGCAGGGTCTGCTGCAAGGCGTGCGCCCCGCCGCCCTGGGCGTGATCGCCGCCACCGGGATGTTGCTGGCCACGCGCATGCCCGACCCGGCGCTCGCCCTGCCGGCGTTCGGGATCGCGTTGTTTCTGCTGGTGAAGATGCGCCTGCCGACCTATTGGCTGGTGTCCGTGGCGGCGCTGGCGGGGGTGGGCGTGAGTGGGATTGCGAGCCTGTCGCCCGGCACAGCCGGGCTCCTACAGGGGTAGCGGGGGGTAGGGCGGCGGGGGCGTGAGCCTATCGCCCGGCATAGCCGGGCTCCTACAGGGGGTGGCGGGGGCTTGTAGGAGCCCGGCTATGCCGGGCGATGCGCGGCCTCCACGCCGCATCCACCCGCCGTCAGCGTCTCCCGCAGCGCCGCCGGGTCGTAGTCCCCGCTCACGAACGCCTCGCCCAGCCGCCGGAACAGCACGAAGCGGATGCGTCCGCCTTCCACCTTCTTGTCCACGCCCATGGCGTCCATGTAGACCGCCTCGCTCAGGCTGGGGGCGGCTACCGGCAGGCCGGTGCGCCGGAACAGGGCGGCCATGCGCTCCTGGTCGGTCGGGTGGATGAGACCCATGCGGCGTGACAGGTCCGCCGCCAGCATGGTCCCCGCCGCCACCGCCTCGCCGTGCAGCCAGACGCCGTAGCCCATGCCTGCCTCGATGGCGTGGCCGAAGGTGTGGCCCAGGTTGAGCAGGGCGCGCTGGCCGGTCTCGCGCTCGTCCGCCGCCACCACCTCGGCCTTGTGCTCGCAGGAGCGGCGGATGGCGTGGATCAGCGCCTCGGTGTCGCGCGCCATGAGGCGATCCGCGTTTTGTTCCAGCCAGACGAAGAAGGCCTCGTCGCGGATCAGGCCGTACTTGATGACTTCGGCCATGCCGGCGGACAACTCGCGCTGCGGCAGGGTGCTCAGGGTGTCGGTGTCGGCCAGCACCAGTTGCGGCTGGTAGAAGGCGCCGATCATGTTCTTGCCCAGGGGGTGATTGATGCCGGTCTTGCCGCCCACGGACGAATCCACCTGCGCCAGCAGGGTGGTGGGAACCTGGATGAAGGGCATGCCGCGCTGGTAGCAGGCGGCGGCGAAGCCGGTGAGGTCGCCGATGACGCCGCCGCCCAGGGCGATGAGGGTGGTCTTGCGTTCCGCGCGCTGGGTGAGCAGGGCGTCGAAGATGAGGTTGAGGGTTTCCCAGTTCTTGTAGGCCTCGCCGTCGGGCAGCACCACGGCATCGACCTGGATGCCGGCGTCGCGCAGGGTCTTGCTGAAACGCTCCAGATAGAGCGGGCCGACCGTGGTGTTGGTGACGATGACGGCGCGCTTTTGCGGCAAATGGGGCAATACCAGATCAGCGCGGTCGAGCAGGCCGGGGCCGATGTGGATGGGATAGGAGCGGTCGCCGAGGGAGACGGTCAGGGTTTGCATGGCGGGCTGGTTGTGGCGGAGGGATGGGGCCAATGATAATGCCAGCGCCTATTCCTCACGCCCTCACGCCCGCGACCATGTCCCTGCCTTACCGCCTGTTGGCCCGTCTGCTCTCCCCGGCGGGGTCGCGCGCGCGGCTTTCCATCCTGATCTTTCACCGCGTCATCCCGGAGACGGACCCGCTGTTTCCCCTGGAGGCGACGGCGGCAAGTTTTGATGCGCAGATGGGCCAGGTGCGGCAGGCGTTCAACGTGCTGCCCCTGCCCGAGGCCGTCGCCCGCCTGAAACAGGGCGACCTGCCCGCGCGCGCCGCCTGCATCACCTTCGACGACGGCTATGCCGACAACCTGACCGTGGCCGCGCCCATCCTGCGTCGGCATGGCCTGCCTGCCACCTTTTTCATCGCCACCGCCTATCTCGACGGCGGGCGCATGTTCAACGACACGGTGATCGAGGCCATCCGCCGCGCCAGGGATGCGCGTATCGACCTCACGGCGCTGGGGCTGGGGGAGCACGACGTCTCCACCCCGGCGGCGAAGGCGCGCGCCATCGGCCTGATCCTGCCCCAGGTGAAGTACCTGCCCCTGGGGCGGCGGGAGGAGGTTGCGGCGGATCTGGCGCAGCGCGTGGCCGACGCACCCCTGCCGGATGACCTGATGATGACTTCGGCGCAGGTGAAGGAACTGCATGGTCTGGGCATGGAGATCGGCGGCCATACCCACGCCCACCCCATCCTGGCCGGGCTGGACGATGCGACGGTGCGCGCGGAGATCGGCGCGGGGAGGGAGCGGCTGGAGGCGCTGCTGGGAGACCGGGTGCGGGTATTCGCCTACCCCAATGGCCGGCCCGGCCAGGACTACCAGCCGGAACAGGCCGCCCTGGTGCGGGACATGGGGTTTGCAGGGGCGGTATCCACCCAGGCCGGCTGCGCCACCCGCGCCAGCGATCCGTGGCAACTGCCGCGTTTCTCGCCCTGGAACCCGGCGCGGTTCATGCCGATGCTGGTGAACAATCTGCGCAGCCCGGCGTAGCGCCGGCATCCTTGCCGGCTCGTATGGGCCGGACGACAAGAGCCGGCAAGGATGCTGGCGCTACCTCAACCCGCGCTCCCCTCAGGCGGCTCGTTGCGCCAGCCAGAGGGCGGCATCCGCGATCCGCACCGCGCCCCGGCGTTCTTCCTGGCGCAGATCGCGCACCAACTGAATCGCCTCGGCTTCCGGGAATTTGTCGGCAAACCCGGCCAGGGCGCGGTGCACGGCGTTGTCGGCAAGTTTGCATTCGATCAGGTGCGTGAGCCGGTCTCCGTGGCTGAGCGCAAAGTCCACCTCGGCCCCGTCCTTGGTGCGGATGTAGTGCAGGCCGGTGGACAGGCCAAGGGCGTCCTGCTGGTAATGGACCTGCTTCAACAGCATCGCCGCAACGGCGTTTTCCAGGCGCAGACCCGCGTCCCCGCGCACCAGCCCGGTATCGAAGAAATAGACCTTCGGCGTTTGCAGGATGGCGCGCGCCACGTTGCGATGCCACGGCTGCACCGTAAACACGATGTACAAGGCTTGCAGGATGTCGAGATAGCGCTTGAGCGTGGCGGGCGAAACCGCAAGATCACGCGCGATGGAGGCCAGCGACAGGGGGGAGCCGACCCGTTCGCGCAGCAGTTCGACGAACAGGCGCATGGTGTTGACTTCATGCAGGCGCGAAAACTCCAGCACGTCTTCGCGGATCAGATCGGTGAAGTACTGCTGCCGCCAGCGATCCGCATCCACCGGGTCTTCCGCCAGACAGGGCTCCGGAAAGCCGCCGCGCTGCATCAATCGTTCCAGCGCCTCCGATGGTGCGCCGCCCTGCTGTTCGCACCACTCGCGTACCGAAATGGGGTGCAGGCGGAAGGAAAGATAACGGCCCGCCAGGGAATCGCCGCTTTGCCGCCAGGTGTCCATGCGGGCGCTGCCGGTGACCAGCAGCGCCTGACCCGGAGCGCGCCCGTCCACCACGCCCTTGAGCCAGTTTTTCCACGCCGGCATCTTGTGGATTTCATCCATCGCCAGCAGCCGACTGCGCGGACTCCAGCTTTGCCGCTGCAAGATCGCCCGGTCTGCGGCGACATCCCAATTGAGGTATTGCGCGGGTTGGAGGCGCTCCATGAGGTGACGGCAAAGCGTGGTCTTGCCGATTTGCCGGGGGCCGGTGAGCAACACCATCTTGCGTTCAAGGTCGGTGGCGACCAGGTCATCCAGGTAGCGTTTCATGGCGACTAAACAATGTATTTGTGCAAGAAAGTCGCGACTATATTGCAGTCACATGATTTTTGGTCGGACTTGTCGGGGGGGTGAAACAGCGTGCGGCCTCTCATCGCCACTTGTGGTCACGCGCTAAACGCCAAAGAGTCGAAGCAGTGCATCCATCGTCGGCTCTGTTGTACGGCCCGCTTCAAGGCGTTCCTTGCCGAAGTGGGCTTCATAGCTCCCGCGTTCCGTCGGGCTGTTCCCGAGATAGGGCGCCAGCCTCTTTTTCAATGTCTTTGCCTCACCCTGGGCGTTGAGGCCCAGTAGGCGAAGCATCACAGCGTCAAAGCAGGGCTCGGAAGCCAGCACCCGGATTTTCTTCTGCCGCGCTTGTTTGGCCACGCCGGGCGACCAATCCTTGTCCGTGTCCAGCATCGCCGCGACGGTGTCGAAGTCGGCATTGGCAATCTGCTTGATCGTCCAGTCGATCACATGCATGGCGCCCTTGCCGCGTGCGTTCTTGATGGTTACCGCCAAACCGCAACCCCGCGGGGCGTACAACTGTTTCACATGATGGAGAAACGCCTCCTCGTGATACCCCTCGCCCACGATCAACAAGGTGCGTTGAGCCTTCCAGAGCGCCATGCCGGATCAGCCGAACACGGGCACCGCGCCATAGGCGCCCGCCATGTACTTGGCGTAGAAATTGTCGTCGTTGCGAATGCCCTCCACGGCATCCATACGGCTTGCCGCGCTCTCACAATCGGCATTCTTCTGCACCAGCGTGACCTGGGATTTGTGCACCAGATTCAGCACCTCCATGGCGTGGCAACTGAACAGCAACTGCGCGCGGCGGGGGTTGGATGCGGGATGGGCGAACAAATCCAGGATGGGCTCCAGCATATGCGGGTGCAGGTCGTTCTCGAATTCGTCGATCACCGCCAGACCGCCCATCTCCAAGGCGGTCAAAAGGCGAGACAACAGGACGAACGCGCCCTGTGTACCGCTGGATTCCAGGCCGAAAGGCAATTGGTACTCTGCGTCACGACCCCGATGCCTGCCGAAGGGCAGCCAGACCTTGCGTTCAGGCTGTTGCGGATCGTTGACTGCCACCTCCTGCAACTCGACGCCCGACAGGCCCAAGTCCCAAGCGCCCAGCAGCCGACTCATCCGCTCCTTCAGGGGGGTATGGAGGGCAAAGTGCTCTGCGGCGGTGAGGACGGCCTGATCCCCCATGGGCAGGCGTCCAATCACATTGACGTTGGTGACCACATAGGGTGCGGCCATGCGCACCGCCAGGGGTACGCCAAACTGGGCCGCCCAGGCGATCAGCGACACATTCGGCCTCACCTTGCGCGCCTCCTGGGCCGGCAGGCCGAAATCCTGCTGTTTCACCACATAGCTGTTGGACGCGGCATCCCAATCCCGCACGAATACATAACCGAAGCGCTCGCGCCTCTGATACAGCGCCTCATGCAATACCCGCTCCGGCGTACAGCGCAGCACATAGCGCCACAGTCGGCCATCGAAATCCAGCGTGGCCTCCAACTCGGTAGGCTCTGCGGGGGATGAGAAATGGGGATTGATGGGGATGGCCGTCTCCGGCGGCTGACGGAACGACTGGCCGACGAACCAGGCGATGAAGGCAACAGGCTTGATCAAAGCGGTTTTACCGCTGCCGTTGGGGCCGACAACCGCCATCAGTTTCGATACCCGCTCGCCTGTCTCGACTTCGGCCATCCAGTCCGTCATGGTCACCTTGCGGCTCAGCGTCAGGTCCACCTCGACGCGGTCACGGAAGGACTGAAAGTTGGAAAAGGCGTAGTTGTGGAGCACAAAATATGTCCTTAACTGATTGTTCCAACGAATTTACGTTGATTTTGTTTATTGGTGCAAGTTGGATGGATGTGATTCGCTACGCTTACCGCATCCACGGGTTGGCGTAGCGCCGGCATCCTTGCCGGCTCGTATGGGCCGGACGACAAGAGCCGGCAAGGATGCCGGCGCTACCTCAAACCAGCGCTTCCCCCGCCCCCGGATGCCCCAGAAACGCCGCCGGGCTGGCGCTGGGGCCGTAGGCGCCGGATTGCAGGACGCAGATCAGGTCGCCTACCTGGGCGTGGCCGAGTTCCATCTTGTCCGCCAGGGTGTCCAGGGGGGTGCAGAGCGGCCCCACCACGCTGGCGATGTCCGTCTCTGACGCCTCCACCCGGTTGCCTACCAGCACTGGGTAATTTTTGCGGATGACCTGGCCGAAGTTGCCGCTGGCGGCGAGGTGGTGGTGCAGGCCGCCGTCCGCGATCAGGTAGGTCAGCCCGCGCGATTCCTTGCGGTCGATCACGCGGCTGACGTACACGCCGGCCTCGCCCACGAAGTAGCGCCCCAGTTCGATCACGAATTCCGCCTCGGGGAATGCGCGTCGGGCGTCGGGCATGAGGCTGGCCAGATGGTCGCCCACGGCCTTGAGGTCCAGGGGCTGTTCGCCGGGGAAGTAGGGGATGCCGAAGCCGCCGCCCAGGTTGAGCAGGCGCACCGGGCCGGGGGCGTGGGGGGCGAGGCGGCGCGCGAGATCGAAGGTGTTGCGCTGCGCCTCCATGAGCGACTCGGCCTTGAGGTTCTGCGAGCCGGAGAAGATGTGGAAGCCGTGGAAGGCGATGGGCAGGTCGGCCATGCGCGCCAGCATCGCCGGGACGCGCTCCGCGTCCACCCCGAACTGCTTGGGGCCGCCGCCCATCTTCATGCCGGAGGCCTTGAGTTCGAAGTCCGGGTTGACCCGCACCGCCGCCCTGGGGCGCAGGCCCAGTTCGAGGCCCACGCGCGCCAGGGTTTCCATCTCCTGTTCGGATTCCAGGTTGACCACGATGCCGGCGGCGGCGGCCTGGCGCAGTTCGCCCTCGCCCTTGCCGGGGCCGGCGAAGCTGATGTGCGCGGGCGGCATCACCGTATCCAGCACGATCTTGAGTTCGCCTGCGCTGGCCACGTCGAAGCCGTCCACCAGGCCGCACAGGTGCTGCACCACGGCGGGCATGGGGTTGGCCTTGATGGCGTAGTGCAGGTGGATGTCCGCCGGCAGGGCGGCGCGCAGTTGCGCCACGCGCGCGGTGATGAGGCTGCGGTCGTAGGCGTAGAACGGGGTGCGACCCACGCGCGCGGCGAGGCGGGTGAGGGGCATGCCGCCCAGCATCAATTCGTTGTTCTCCACCGCAAAGGCGTGGGGGGCGTGGACGGGAGTGGAACGTGGGGGCGTGCTCATGGCGCGGCCTCCTGGAACAGGTCGGCGAGTTCGATGGACAGGCGCTTGCGGTCGATCTTGCCGTTGGGGTTGCGGGGCAGGGGCTCCTGGCGCGCGAGGATGCGGGCGGGGACCATGAAGGCGGGCAGTTCTTTTTTGCAGGCGGCCAGCAGGGCTTCGCTCACCGCCTCGCCGTTGTCGGCGGCGTAGGTCACCAGCGCCACGGCCTGGCCCAGCACCGGATGGTTCACCCCCACCGCCGCCACCTCGGCCACGCGCCCGCTGGCGTAGATCACCTCTTCCACCTCGGTGGGGCTGACGCGGTAGCCGGAGGTCTTGATCATCTCGTCCCGCCGGCCCACGAAGTAGAGGAAGCCGTCTTCATCCTGCTTCACGGTGTCGCCGGACCACACCGCCAGTTCCGGGATCACCAGCCCGGCGAGCTGGCCGGGCGCGGGTTTGTAGCGTTCGGCGGTCTTTTCCGGGTCGTTCCAGTAGCCCAGGGCGACGTGGATGCCGCGATGCACCAGTTCGCCTTCTTCTCCCGGCGCGCAGGGCGAGCCGTCTTCGCGCACCACCAGGATCTCGGCGTTGGGGATGGCGCGGCCCATGGAGTCGGGGCGGCGGACCACCTCTTCCGGCGGCAGGTAGGTGGAGCGGAAGGCCTCGGTGAGGCCGTACATCAGGAAGGGTTGGGTGCGCGGCAGACGTGCGCGCAGGGCGTCCAGGGTGGGGCGGGGCATGTGGCCGCCGGAGTTGGTGAGGTAGCGCAGGTGTGCGCGCACGCCCTCGGGCCAGTCCAGTTGCGCCAGTTGCACCCACAGGGGCGGCACGGCGGCCAGGCCGGTGATGCGTTCGCGTTCCACCGCGCGGATCACGTCGCGCGGCAGCAGGTAGTTCATCAGCACCGCGCAGGCGCCGACGCGGAAGGCTGTGGTGAGCTGCGACAGGCCGTAGTCGAAGGACAGCGGCAGCACCGAGAGGATGCGGTCTTCCGACGTGTTCTCCAGGTACTGCGACACGCTCTCGGCCCCCGCGACCAGGTTGCGGTGGGACAGCACCACGCCCTTGGGCCGCCCGGTGCTGCCGGAGGTGTAGAGGATGGCGGCCATGTCCTGGTCGATCACGCGATGCGGGGCGCACGCCGGGGCGTTCACGCGCTCGCTCCAGCGCGCGAGGCGGATGCCGTCCTGGGGGGCGACGTCGCGATCCGCCGTCAGCACGATGCAGCGCAGGTCCGGGCAATGCGCCAGGGTGGCGCGCAGCAGCTCCAGGCGCTCGGGCGAGGTGACCAGGATGCGCACGTTGCAGTCGTTGAGGATGTGCGCCACCTGCTCGGGCTTCAGCAGCGGGTTCACCGGCACGAACACCGCGCCCGCCGCCGCCGCGCCGAACAGGGCGAGCACCGTTTCCTGGCGCTTTTCCAGATACACCGCGATGCGGTCGGCGCGCGCCGCGCCCAGGGCGAGGAAGAAGCGGGCGGCGCTTTCCACCTCGTCGCGGAGGGCGGCGTAGTCCAGTTCCCGCGCACCGTCCTTCAGGGCCGGGGCCTGGGGCCGCACATCGGCGGTATGGCGGATGAGTTCATGCACCAGGGTTGTCATGGGATACTTGCCGCGAGGGTGTTGGGGTAGTCAGTAGAGAGTGGCGGAGCGGGCCGATTGGGCTGCCCGCGCCGGGCGCACGGGACTGTAACCGAGTTGCCGACGCAACCCAAGGGCGGTCCCGATGCGCCCCCATTTCACAGCAGAGGAAGACTTTGAAGAACGTAATCATCCTGACCGGCGGCCTGGCGGGCAGCTCGGTCCTGACCTCCATGTTCCACAAGGTGGGCTACTGGGTGGGCGATTCCACCAAGCAGAAGCACGACTACAACACCTGGGAAAACGCCGATCTGGTGGACCTCAACAACCAGATCATCCGCGACGTCGGCTTTACAGATGACTGGACCATGAACTTCCACCCGGATTTCGTGACTCGCGTCAGCGGCCCGGCGGCGAATCTCGACCCTGCCCCGTTCGAGGCCTTTGTGCAGAAGTGCTCGGAGCATCCGCCCTGGATCTGGAAAGACCCGCGTCTGTGGCTCACCATCCGCCACTGGATACGCTTTCTCGACCCGTCCAACGTCTGCTTCGTCACGATCAAGCGCGAGCACCTGCAATCCTGGATCTCCACCACCCTGCGGCGCCAGATCCAGACCATGGACTACGCCGCCCGCTATGACGACGGCATCCACGAAACCATCCTCGAATTCCTGCAAGAGCGCGGGCTGCCCTACTACGACATCCTCTACGAAGATTTGCTGATGCAGCCGGAGCGGGTGCTCCAGGGCATCTCCGACATCTCCGGCGCGCCGGTGAACATGGACGTGTTCCGCGCCGTATTCCGCGGGCGCCTGCACCAGAAGCAGCACGGGCTGAAGAGCTTTCTCCACGCCAGCGCGATCTACCTCAAGAACTACGGCGAGCGTTACCGCTGAAACCGTTACACCAAGAAAAAACCCCGCTGCAGCGGGGTTTTTTCTGGGGCGGCTGGGGGTCAGCCCCTGCGGCGGCTGAATCCCAATCCGGCCAGTCCCAGCCCCAGCAGGGCCAGGGTGCCGGGGGCCGGCACGGGGTTGCCATAGCCTTGCAGGTTGTAGGTGGTCAGGGTGCTGCCGGAGTTCGATTTCCAGTCGTAGTAGTACAACTTGCCATTGGCATAGGTCAGGCCGGCGTCCAGGCCGTCCAGGCCCAGGGCAAAGCTCTCCAGCAGGGCGCCGGTGGTCAGGTCAAAGCGGCGAATCGAGGCCGAGGCCAGGTAATCCAACACCCAGATACTGTTGTTCACGTCATCCACGGCGAAGTCCGCAATGCCGGCGCCCGTCAGGGTGCGCGTGGACGTGATGACGTCCGGCGAGGCGGTGGAGGCGGCGCGAATCTGATGCAGCATGGTGTAGTCGTAGGTGGTGCTGGCATTGGTCCGGTAGATCACCCCATTGCGCACGTCGATGGGGTAGCCGCCGTACGCAGAGACTTCCGAAGAAATGCTCACCGCCGTACCTGTGGCCTTGTCCACCTTCATCAGATCGAAGCAACTGCTGTTGCAGGTGTAATCGCTGTAGTAGTAGTGGGTGGCGTCGGCGGCCACGGAAACCGTGTGGTTGGGAACGCCAAGGTTGCCGTACGGGCTGGGCGTGTTGTTGATGGTGCGGGAGCCCACGATGTTGCCGGCCAGATCGGTGCGGAAGATGGCGCCGGTGGATTGCTGCATGAACAGGAGTTCGTTCGCGCTGGCGTCGTAGCCGATGCCCTGGGGATGGAAATTGCTGGCGGAGTCCGCCAGGACATTGCTCAGCGTTACGGAGGAGGCCAGGCTGACCGTGGAGGCCTGGGCGCCGGAAAGACATGCGCCGAACAGGGTGATGACCAAGGCGATGCCACGGTGCAGGCGGTGATTCCGGGGGTTGAACATGGGTACTCCTATCGGGGCCGGGTTTTGGCCTGGGAGCCAAGCAGATTAAGGGCCAACAAATTGCGCCTATGGATACAAGGGCTTGTCGGCGTGCCGTTTGTTATTTGTAATAAATTCCGACACCTATCGGACGGTGCATCCTCTTTCAGTGCTTGCAGAACCGCCGCAGCAGGCCGCGCAGCTCTTCGTGTAAGGGGTGGCGCAACAGGGCGTTACCGAGCAGAAAGGCCAACAACGCGGCTGTCGAATTGAGGGCCAGCACGCCGATCAGCCCCACCGACTCCACCGGCGCGGCCAGACGCACCGCCTCCAGCGCGCCCGCCACCAATAGCGCCACCCCCGCGCTGGGCAGCATGGCGCGCAGAAAGCGGGAGAAGGCCATCGGCAGATGGCGGCGCAGCAGCAGATAGAACGCCGCAAACAGCACCGCGTTGGCCGCCGCCAGACCCAGCGCCACCGCCTCCAGGCCATAGGGCGGCAGCAGCAGCAAGGGAGCCAGACGCACCCCAGCCACCATCACGTTGCGCCCCATCTCGTGGTCCGCGCGACCGTGCGAGATCAGCAGTTGTTCCAGCAGGCAGAACGGCGTCAACAGCATCTCCGCCAGACACAGGATGCTCACCAGAGGCACGGACGCGCCCCACTGGTTGCCGTAGAGCAGCAACACCACCGGCGCGGCGCTGTAGGACAGGAACACGAAGAACGGCCAGCCCAGCCCGGTGAGGTGGGTGACGGCGAGCAGGAAGTGCTGCGTCATCTCCTTGCCCTCGCGCAGGCGGGCGGAAAAATGCGGCAGGGCGACATAGCCCACAGCCTGCACGATGAGGCGGTTGAACAGGTCGATCAGCCCGGTGGCGCGGCTGAAATACGCCACCGGGGCCATGCCCATGAGGCGGCCCAGCACCACATCCGGCAGCCCCCGCGCCACCTCCTGCAAGAGCGAGGCGGAACCGCTGAACGCGCCAAAGGAAAACACCCGGCGCAAACCGCTCAGACCGAGTCGGGACGGCAGATCGCGCGGGCCGGAGGCCAGGATCAGGATCAAGCGCAGCAGATTGCCCGCCACCGCACCCCAGGCCAGGGAGGTGTAGCTGAAACCGCTCCAGGCGAGAAACACGGCCAGGGCCAGATGCGCCGTGGTGCTGGTTACCTGGATCGCGGCAATGCGCTGGAACTGCATGCGCCGCCGCATGATCGCCATGGTGACGGAGCCGAACGGCAGCAGCAGGAAGTTGAGGCAGAGGATGTGCATCACCCGTTCCACGCCGGGCTCGCGGTAGAACACGGCGGCGGGGTGGGCGATCAGGGCGATCACCAGGGCAATGCCCCAGGCGGTGAGAAAGGCCAGGGTGCGGGCGGCGCGGATGCGCGCATCGGTCAGGTCCGGCTCCTGCACCAGGTAATTCACCACGCCGAAATCCCGCACCGTGTTGGCGATGGTGATGAGCACCATCGCCACCGAGAACACCCCCAGTTCCGCCGGCGTGAGCAGGCGCGCGATGAACAGCGAAGACAGGAACAGCAGCCCCATCTGCACATAGGACTGCGAGAAGGAGACCAACAGGGATTTGCGGAGGCTCAGGGACATGGCGGGCGAAGGTAACAGGAACGCCACCCCTGTAGGAGCCCGGCTATGCCGGGCGATGCGAGGGGGGCGATGGCGCGCCGGTGGATCGCCCGGCGCAGCCGGGCTCCTACGGGGATGGCCGAGCGGCCCACATCGTTCGCCGCAGCGGTAGGAGCCCGGCTATGCCGGGCGATGCGCGGGGGGCGACGGCGCGACGGTGGATCGCCCGGCGCAGCCGGGCTCCTACAGGGATGGCCGAGCGGCCCACATCGTTCGCCGCAGCGGTAGGAGCCCGGCTATGCCGGGCGATGCGCGGGGGGCGACGGCGCGCCGGTGGATCGCCCGGCGCAGCCGGGCTCCTACGGGGATGGCCGAGCGGCCCACAGCACCCGCCGCCGTTGTAGGAGCCCGGCTATGCCGGGCGATGCGCGGGGGGCGATGGCGCGACGGTGGATCGCCCGGCGCAGCCGGGCTCCTACGGGGGATGGCCGAGCGGCCCACATCGCCGGGCGCCTACAACCCACTGGGTTCGCGCCAACCGCCCGGTTTGTAGGCCCAGACGTTGCCGTTGTCTTCCAGGGCGATGAACACGTCCAGGCCGGCGGCGTATTTCCACTTGCCCAGCACGCCCCGGCCCACGTCTGCGCCGGGGGCGCCCTGCGGCGTCTGCACCGGCTCGCGCGCCACCTTCCAGCGCCGCGCGCCGCGTTCCGTGGTCACCGACCACACTTGCGCGCCGCCGCCCCACAGCAACAGGCGGGGACGCACCGGGTCGTAGTCCAGGCCGAAACGGTCGTGCATGACGAGGCCCGCCTCCGCCGCCCCCAGCAGGTCCGCAGCGCGCACGGCGCGGCCCTGGTTGAGCGGGCCGACCGTGCGCAGGAACCAGAAATACAAGGGCATGGCGGCGTTGCCGGTGCGCACATACAGGCCGTTGGCCGCGTCCACCGCCCCCGCGCCCTGGCCCCCCACCGCGTCCCCGGCGCGGCCCACCTTTTCCCAGCGGTCGCTGGCCGGGTCGGCGGGGTCGGACACGGTGTAGCGATAGAGCCACTGGTCCGTGCCCAGGCCGGGCGGGGTGGAGACGTAGACCACGTCGCGGCCCTGCTCCGTGGTGCGCCCGGAGGTTGCGCTGCGGAACATCACGGGAAAGTCGGGGAAGCGCGCGGCGAGATCGCGGTTGCTCCACATCCCGCCGCCGCGCGTGGCGGCGGACACGCCCGAGCCGGTGATGCCGCCGGTCTTGCCCGCATCGGCGCGGGCGGGGTCGAACAGGTACGGCCCGGTGCGGCGCAGGCTGCCGTCCGCCTCGCGTCGCACGAACTCGCGCCCGTTGTTGAATGCGCCGCCGCCGAAGGCGACGAAGCGGTCGATGCCAAGCAGGAACTCGCTGGTGTCGTAGGGGTGCGCCGAGACCGGCGTCTGCTCGTCGCCGGCGACGTAGGTGGCGGGCGCGACCGGTTCGATGCGGCCCGGCAGCGAGGCGCGCTCCCAGCGCAGGGTCGAACCGCGCCAGCGGTACATCTCGTTGCCCGCGTAATCGGCATGACCGCCGCCCCACAGCCACAGATCGCCGCGCCGGTCATCCCAGGCAAAGCCGCCCCAGGCGCTGATGACGCGGCCCGGGTTGTCCACCGAGGGGATGGGGCGCGCGCGTAGCGCCTCGGGCGTCCAGGCCTCGCGGAAGGCGTTCAGGTTGAGCTGGCGCCAACTGTGTTCCGGCTGCTCGCGCAGGAGCTTGAGGAGTTGCGGCAGTTCCGCCGCCGCCGCGTTGGCGGCAGTCAGCAGGGCGAGGAGCAGGAGGAGGGAGGCGCGCATGGGCCGGATTCTAGGCGGCTGTAGCGCCGGCATCCCTGCCGGCATCCTGGGCCAAACGAACGAGCCGGCAGGGATGCCGGCGCTACAGGCGTTACTGCGGGGCGTTCCACGCCAGCGCCGCCTCGAACCCGCCTGCCGCGCGGTTGGCCAACACCAGCCTTGCGCCGTGCAGTTCGGCAATGCGCTGCACGATGGCCAGCCCCAGGCCGCTGCCTTCCGCCGTCACCTCGCTGCCGCGGTAGAAACGCTCGCTCAGACGCGCCAGTTCCTCTTGCGCCACGCCGGGGCCGTTGTCCGCCACCCACAGGCGCGGCGCGCCGTGCATCCGCCCGGCCCCAACCTCGATCTCGCCTCCCGCCGGGGTGTAGCGCAGTGCGTTTTCCAGCAGGTTGCGCAGCGCCACGCGCAGCATGTCGGCGTCGCCCAGCACCGCAATCGGCGCATCCGGCAGATGGATGCCCACGCTTTGGCCCCTGGCCCTGGCGCGTTCCGACGCCTCGCCCGCCACCTCTTCCAGCAGGCTGTGCAGGGCGGTTGGCTGCGCCCCGGCCAGGCCTTGCAGGGGGTCCAGCCGCGCCAGACGCAAGAGTTGCTCCACCAGCCGGGTGGCGCGGTCCACCCCGGTCACCACCTGGTTCAGGGCGTGGCGCTGGTCCGCCCCGGGCTCGCTGGCGCGGGCCACCTCGGCCTGGATCTTGAGCGCCGCCAGCGGTGTGCGCAGTTCGTGCGCGGCATCGGCGGTGAAGCGGCGCTCGTTCTCCAGGGTGGCGCCCAGGCGCGCCAGCAGGGTGTTGAGGGCGTCGATCAGAGGGCGCACCTCGGCGGGGGCGCGGGCGTCTTCCAGCGCCTCCAGGTTGCTAGGCGAGCGCGCGGCGACGCCGGACGCCACCGCCTGGAGCGGGCGCAGGCCGGCGGCCACCGCGAAATAGAGAAACAGCATGAGCAGGGGCAGTGCGCCCAGCACTGGCACGGCGACCTGGGCCGCCACCTCCAGCGCCACGCGCTCCCGGTCCTGCACCGGTTGCGCCACCTGCACCTGGTAGCGCCGGTCGGCGGACCAGGTCGAAAGCTGCCGCCAGGTCTGGCCGTCGTGGCTCAGGTCGATATAGCCCGTCGCGGCGGCCATGGTGGAACGCGGGGCCTGTTCCGAGCGCAGCAGCAGGCGTCCGTCCGCGCGCCATACCTGGAACGCCAGGGTCTGTTCGTAGGGATGCCGCTCCCCCTCTTCCAGGGATTCGGTCAGATCGCCCGCATCCTCCTGGTCGCCCTCTTCATGGCGAACCTGCGCCAGCAGCAGCTTGGCGGATTGGGACAACTGGCCGTCCAGCAGTTCGTCCGCCTCGTGGCGGGCCTTGTCGTAGCTCACCACCCCGGCTACCGCCCAGACCAGCAAAGTGGCGACGGAGACGCTGAGCAGCAGGCGCGCGCGCAACGATTTCATGGCGTCTCCCCCAGCACGTAGCCCAGCCCGCGCACGGTGCGGATCAGTTCCGCCCCCAGTTTTTTGCGCAGGTGGTGGATGTAGACCTCCACGGTGTTGCTCTCCCGCTCCTCGCCCCAGGCGTAGAGGCTTTCTTCCAGCTCCGACTTGGTGCGGATGCGGCCCTTGTGCGCCAGCAGGTCGTGCAGCAGGGCGTATTCCCGCGCCGACAACGCCACCGCCTCGCCGTTCAGGGTGACGCGCTTGCCCGCCGGTTCGAGGCCGACGCCGGCGTAGCTCAATATCGGGACGGCGGCCCCCGCCGCGCGCCGGGTGAGGGCGCGCAGGCGGGCCTGCAACTCGGCCAGATCGAAGGGCTTCACCAGGTAATCGTCCGCCCCGGCGTCCAGGCCGCTCACCTTGTCGGCGCTGGTGTCGCGCGCGGTGAGGATGAGCACCGGGGTGGCGTCGCCGCGCCCGCGCAGGTCTTTCAGCACCGCGACGCCATCGCGGCGCGGCAGGCCCAGGTCGAGCACGCAGGCGTCGTAGCGCTGATCCAGCAGGGCCAGGCGCGCGGCCTCGCCGTCTTGCACCCAGTCCACCGCATAGCCCGCCAGCCGGAGGCCGGCGCGCACGCCATCGCCCAGCAGGGCGTCGTCTTCCACCAACAGCAATCGCATGGTTCGTTCTCTTGAGGGGGCCGGGGGGTTGTACCGCAAGCCGGGCGTCAATTCATCTCCCGGCGCACCTTGTCGAGCAGGGCCGCGATCTCCTGGCGACGTCCCGCGTCCGCCAGTTCGCGCCCGGCGCGCGCAGGGGCCTTGAGGGCCGTCTCCAGGTGCTTTGCCGCCTCGTCATAGCGTTCCCGTTCGTACAGGTACTCGCCGTAGAAGAAATGCGGGTCGATGCCGTCGGGGTTGAGGGTGAGCGACTTCTTCAGCAGGGTCTCGGCGCGTTTCTTGTCGCCAAAACCGATGGGCCAGCCGGGGACTTTGTAGAACAGCGTGCCCAGACTGGTGAGGGCGGAGCCGGCCAGGGCGCGCTCGTCCAGGCGCAGCGCCGCCTCCAGCCGGTCTTTTGCCGCTTCCGCCAAAGGCAATGCGCCCAGCCCGCCGCGCGCGCCCGCCTCGCTGGAGAGGGCGATGCCTTCCCAGATCAGCGCCTCGGCGCGGCCAGGGTGAGCCTCGGCCAGTTGCCGCGCCTTCAACGCAAGGGCGTGGTAGCGCTCGGCCTGCTGTTTCTCGGGGACGCGGTATTTGATCTCGGCCCACTGATCTTGCAGCGGGCGGACAAGCTCTTCCGCCGGGGCCGCAACGGCCAGGCCGGGGAACAGGGCGAGACAGAACAGGAGGGTACGGAGGGACATGGGGGTTCCTTTCATGGGGGTGATTGAGCGGGGAGTGTTGTGATGGGGGGTGGGGTTCGCGCTGACGCCTCCACGCGCGCCTTCCCCCTTTTCCGAAGGGGGAGTGAGGGGGATTTGGCGACGGTGGCTGGGCGGGCCGGCGCAGAAATCCCCCCTGCCCCCCTTTGGGAAAGGGGGGGAAACCGTTGGGTCTGCGCAGACGTCTCCACGAGCGCCTTCCCCCTTTCCCAAAGGGGGAGTGAGGGGGATTTGACGACGGTGGCTGGGCGGGCCGGCGCAGAAATCCCCCCTGCC
>JACRNB010000016.1 GCA_016219425.1 Betaproteobacteria bacterium
CAGGGCCGTCACGAACGGTGATGGAGCGTCCCCTGTAGGAGCCCGGCTGTGCCGGGCGAACCCGTGTGGCCGGGGCGAGCCGGCTTATCGCCCGGCGCAGCCGGGCTCCTACGACCTCTGCGCCAGGGCCGTCACGAACGGTGATGGAGCGCCCCCTGTAGGAGCCCGGCTACGCCGGGCGAACCCGCGTGGCCAGGGCGAGCCGGCTTATCGCCCGGCGCAGCCGGGCTCCTACGACCTCTGCGCTGGGGCCGTCACGAACGGTGACGGAGCGTCCTCTGTAGGAGCCCGGCTGCGCCGGGCGAACCCGTGTGGCCAGGGCGAGCGGGCTCCTGCGAGGTTGGGCTGGATTACTCCGTCTCGCCCTCGATGCCTGCCTGCGCCAGTTCCGCTGCGCGGATCACGGCGCGGGCCTTGTTGCGGGTCTCTTCCCACTCGTTTTGGGGGATGGAGTCGGCGACGATGCCGGCGCCCGCCTGCACATAGAGCGTCTTGTCCTTCACCACGGCGGTGCGGATGGCGATGGCCACGTCCATGTCGCCGTTGAAGCCGACATAGCCCACCGCGCCGGCATAGACGCCGCGCTTGGTCGGTTCCAGCTCGTCGATGATCTCCATGGCGCGAATCTTGGGCGCGCCGGAGACGGTGCCTGCGGGGAAGGTGGCGCGCAGCACGTCCATGGCGCTGAGGCCGGGTTTGAGCCGGCCTTCCACGTTGCTGACGATGTGCATGACGTGCGAATAGCGCTCCACCACCATGTTCTCGGTGACCTTGATGCTGCCCACCTGGGCTACGCGCCCGGCGTCGTTGCGGCCCAGGTCCATGAGCTGGACGTGTTCGGCGCGCTCCTTGGGGTCGGCCAGGAGCTCCGCCTCCAGGCGCTGATCTTCTGCCGGCGTCGCGCCGCGCGGGCGGGTGCCGGCGATGGGGCGCACGGTGACGCGGCGTTCGTCCCCCTGGCCTTCCAGCCGCACCAGGATCTCGGGCGAAGATCCCACCACGTGGAAGCTGCCCATGTCGTAATAAAACATGTAGGGCGAGGGGTTGAGGCCGCGCAGGGCGCGGTACAGGGAGAGGGGATGGGCGGCGAAGGGGCGGCTCATGCGCTGGGACAGCACCACCTGCATGATGTCGCCGTCCAGGATGTACTGCTTGGCGCGCGCCACGGCGGCCTTGAAGCCTTCCTCGCCGAACTCGGACGCCGCCTCGCAGGCCTCGCCCTTGCCGTCGCGGGGGGGGATGGCGGGCTTCTTCAGCAGCTTGGCCAGTTCCGCCAGACGCCGGTGCGCTTTGAGGTAGGCCTCGTCCTCCATGGGGTCGGCGTAGACGATGAGGGTGAGGCGTCCGGTGAGGTTGTCCACCACTGCCAGCTCGTCGGTGAGCATGAGCAGGATGTCCGGGGTGTTCACCGAGTCGGGTTTGCGGGTGTCCGCCAGCTTCTTCTCGATGTAGCGCACCGTGTCGTAGCCGAAGTAGCCCGAGAGGCCGCCGGGGAAGCGCGGCATGCCGGGCACCGGTGCGGCCTTGAAGCGGGCGAGGAAGGATTCGACGAAGGCGAGCGGGTCGGGGCAGTCGCACTGTTCCACCGGCAGGGCGTTGGTCTCGACGCTGGCGAAGTGGCCATGCACCCGCAGAACGGTGCGCGCGGGCAGGCCGATGAAGGAGTAGCGCCCGAAACGCTCGCCTCCCACCACCGATTCGAGCAGGCAGGAGTAGGGCTCGTTGGCGAGCTTGAGGTAGAGGGAAAGCGGCGTATCCAGGTCGGCGGGCAGTTGCCGGATCACCGGGATGCGGTTGTAGCCCTGGCGGGCGAGGCTGTTGAATTTTTCTTCGTTGAACATGGGGGAATCCTTGGATGGCGTTGAGTCGGGGCGATCAGGGAGTCAATGCGCCTGACGCCATCGGGAATTCAGGATAAGGCCGGCTTGCGTGGCTTCCCCCTTTCCCAAAGGGGGATGGAGGGGGATTTGAGCCGGGCCGCTTAGGCCGCCGTCGCGGAAATCCCCCCTGCCCCCCTTTTGCAAAGGGGGGTGAGTGGCGCGGGGGCAAGCCTTAGACATGGGCCTTGTTCATCGCCCGCTTGGCTGCGTCAGCCAAGGAGGGCACGACCGCGTCCAGGTCCAGCTCGCTCACCGGACGCCCCCGGTTGTAGCCGTAGGGTACGCAGAACACCGGACAGCCGGCGGCGCGGGCGGCCTGGGTGTCGTTGAGGGAGTCGCCGATCAGCAGCAGTTCCGCCGGTTCGCAGTCGAATAGTACGCAGGCGTGCAGCAGCGGCAGGGGCGAGGGCTTGCGCTCCGGCAGGGTGTCGCCGGACAGGATCAACTCGAAGTAATCGAATAACCCTGTGTCCTTCAACAGCGGGTGGGTGAAGCGCTCCGCCTTGTTGGTGATGCAGGCCATGTGTACGCCCATCGCCTTGAAGGCTTGCAGGCCTTCCACCACGCCGGGGAAGGGGCGGCTCTTGCGGCTGACCCCTTCGGCATAGTGTTGTTCATAAATGGGCAGGGCCTGGGCGAACAGTTCCGGGGCCGGGTCCGCATGCAGGTCGCGCGTGAGCACCCGCTTTACCAGGCGCGAGACGCCGTTGCCGATGTAGGTCTTGACCTCGTCCAGGGCGATGGGCGGCAGGCCCAGATCGGCCGCCATGGCCATGGCGGCGTCCGCCAGGTCCGGCGCGGTGTCGAGCAGGGTGCCGTCGAGGTCGATGACAACGGCCTTGAGGGGGAGGGGGAAATTCATCGCATTCCATGTAGCGCCGGCATCCCTGCCGGCATGTTGAAGGAGCCGGCAGGGATGCCGGCGCTACAGGTTCAGGCCTTCGCCAGTTCCGCGCGCATGGCGGCGACGACGGTGTTGTAGCGGTTGGCGTCCGTGTCCTTGGCGGCGCCGAAGATGGCGGAGCCGGCGACGAAGGTGTCCACACCCGCCTTGGCCACTTCACAGATGTTGGCCGGGCCGACGCCGCCGTCGATCTCCAGGCGGCAGTTGTAGCCGCCGGCGGTGATCATGGCGCGCACCTTCTTGGCCTTGTCGAGCACGTAGGGGATGAACTTCTGGCCGCCGAAGCCGGGGTTCACGGACATCAGCAACACCATGTCCAGCTTGGGCAGCATGTATTCCAGGATGTCGAGCGGGGTGGCGGGGTTGAACACCAGACCGGCCTTGCAGCCGCTTTCCTTGATCAGGCCGATGGTGCGGTCCACATGCTCGGAGGCCTCGGGATGGAAGGTGATGTAGGTGGCGCCGGCCTTGGCGAAGTCGGGAATGATGCGGTCCACCGGCTTGACCATCAGATGCACGTCGATGGGGGCGGTGACGCCGTGCTTGCGCAGGGCCTCGCACACCAGCGGGCCGATGGTCAGGTTGGGGACGTAGTGGTTGTCCATCACGTCGAAGTGAACGATGTCGGCGCCGGCGGCGAGCACGTTGTCCACTTCCTCGCCCAGCTTGGCGAAATTGGCGGAGAGGATGGAGGGGGCGATTTGGTAGTCAGACATGGCGGGGGTTCCTGATTCGGATGGGAAAACCCGCGCATTCTACCCGCCGCCCCCGCGCACTGGACAGGCAGGGGGTATTCGTGTGCAATGCCCGCCGATACTGGATTCTTGGCATGCGCCAAGCACAAATACCCATGGCCGACAGCAGGAAATACCACATCACCGTCACCCCTCGCACCGAGTATGTCCCGGACCAGTCTGACGTGGCCCAGAACCGTTATGTGTTCGCCTACACCATCACCATCCTCAACAGCGGACAAGGGGCGGCGCAACTGATCTCGCGTCATTGGGTAATCAAGGACGCCGACAACAAGGTGCAGGAGGTGCGCGGTCTGGGCGTGGTGGGCGAACAGCCCCTGCTCAAGCCGGGCGAGCAGTTCGAGTACACCAGCGGCGCCGCCATCGCCACCCCGGTTGGGGCCATGAAGGGCAGCTATCAGATGGTGGGCGAGGACGGCAGCCACTTCGAAGCCGAGATCCCCGAGTTCATCCTCGCCATGCCGCGCGTGTTGCACTGAGCGGGGGCGGAACATGCGTTGGTTTGTCCTGTCCCTGGCGGTGATCCTTTCTGGCTGTTCCCTGTTCGAACTTCTCCCGGAGCCGCCCGCCCCGCCGGTTCGCCCCCAGCCCCCCGCCCCGCCCGAACCCTCGCCCCCGGCGATCCCGCCGGCGGTTCCTCCCGCGCCGCCCGCCCCTCCCACGCCACCCGCTCCTCCCGTCACGGAACCCACTCCCCCTGTCGTGGTCACCCCGCCCGATCCGGGCAAGCCTCAGCCCGTGGCCATGCCCTGGCTCAAACGCGGCGACTGGTCCGACCTGCCCGGCTGGCGCGCGGACGAGGTCTCCCAGGCCTGGGGCGCGTTCCTGCAAACCTGTCGCGGCCTGCGCTTCAACCCGTCCTGGATCGGCGTCTGCCAGATCGCGGCCAAGCTGCCGCAACAGCCGGAAAACTGGCAGGTGCGCTCCTTTTTCGAGCAGCGTTTCCAGCCCTGGCAGATCAGCCAGGCGGAGGGCGGCCAGGAAGGCCTGGTGACGGGTTACTACGAGCCCCTGCTGCGCGGCAGCCGCACCCAGAGCGCCAAGTACTCCTTCCCCCTGCGTTCGCCGCCGGAGGATCTGCTGGTGGTGGACCTCTCCACGGTGTACCCGGAACTGAAGAATCTGCGCCTGCGCGGACGCCTCCAGGGCAACAAGGTGGTGCCCTACTTCACCCGTTCCGAGATCGAGGCCGGGGCCGCGCCCCTGCCGGGTCGGGAACTGGTGTGGGTGGACGACCCGGTGGAACTGTTCTTCCTCCAGGTGCAGGGCTCGGGCCGGGTGCAGTTTGAAAACGGCGAGGTCATGCGCGTGGGCTACGCCGACCAGAACGGCCACCCCTACCGCTCCATCGGCAAGTGGCTGGTGGAAAAGGGCGAACTGACCCTGGACAAGGCCTCCATGCAGGGGATCAAGGACTGGGGCCGGCGCAACCCGCAGCGGCTGGCCGAACTGCTCAACAGCAACCCCAGCTATGTGTATTTCCGCGAACTGCCCGGCAACGGGGCCGGCCCGCTGGGCGCGCTGGGCGTACCGCTCACCAGCGAGCGCAGCATCGCCGTGGACCCGCGCGGCACTCCCCTGGGCGCGCCGGTGTGGCTTGCCACCACAATGCCCAATTCCGCGGCCCCGCTGCAACGTCTGATGCTGGCGCAGGACACCGGCGGCGCGATTCGCGGCAACGTGCGCGCCGACTTCTTCTGGGGGTTCGGCGACGAGGCCGGCAAGCAGGCCGGGGCGATGAAGCAGCGCGGACGCATGTGGGTGCTGCTGCCCAAGGATTTCCCGATTCTGAGCAACGGGAACTGAGGCATGACGCCCGTATTCCCCGTGCGCGCCATTCCGACCGTCGCATCGCCCGGCGAAGCCGGGCTCCTACAGGGCGTGGGTGACGGCCAGCCGCTGGGCGCATCGCCCGGCGAAGCCGGGCTCCTACAGGGCGTGGGTGATGGTCAGCCGCTGGGCGCATCGCCCGGCGCAGCCGGGCTCCTGCAAGGGACGATGGCGTCACCCCATGACGCCCGAAGCGACTGACCTGGGGCGGCATCGGCGCATGTTGCAGGGCCTGGCCCTGTCGCTGGCCCTGCATGTCGCCGTGCTGTCGCTCTGGCAGGTGGAGATGGGGTCGCATGAAACGCGCACCCTCGTCATCCAGTCGCGCCTGGTGATGCCGGCCAACAACCGAACCGATCACCTGATCCCGCCCGAATCCCCTTCCCGCGAGCCGACGCGGACGGAACCCGCGCCCGAGGCGCGCTTGCCGCAGACCCCGTCGCCGCCCGTGCTGGCCTTGCCCGAGCCGGTGTTGCCGACCCCCGCTACAACCGCCGCCGCCGTGCTCGCGCCGGCCAACCACCCACTGGCGGCGGCCAGTCCGGCCCCGGCCCAGACGGCCAAAAGCGCCGGGCCGCCCATGGGCGCGCCCATGCCGTCGCCCATGCCCAGCCTGCCGCTGGCGGTGGATGCGGCCTGGTATCCCACGCGCAAGGTGGATGTGCCGGCCAGGGTGATCAGCGGCGGCGAGCCGGAGTACCCGAAGATGGCGAAGATGCGCAATCAGGAGGGCTGGGTGGTGATCCAGGTGCGGATCAACAAGCTGGGGCGGGCGGAGGAGGCGAAGGTGCTGGAGGCGTCCCCGCCCGGCGTGTTCGACGATGCGGCGGTGCTGTTCTACCGCATCGCGCGCTACGAGCCGGCGATCAAGGAGGGCCGTACGGTGAACTTCGAGACCCGCTTCAAGGTGAACTTCACCCTGGAAGACGAGAAGTAGGGCCGGCCATGCAGGCGCGGGCGCCTGCGCTACGAGACCTTACTTCGCGCCGTTCTTGCCGTTTTTGTCGATGCCGTTGAGCAGGGCGTCGAGCCGATCCGCCGGGACATAACCGGGGATGCGCTTGCCGTTGGCCAGGATCATGGCGGGGGTGCCGTCGATGCGCAGCTTTGCGCCCAGGGCCAGGTTCTCGTCCACCGGGTTGTCGCAGTCGGTCTTGCCGGCGGGGGTCTTGCCCTTGAGCATCAGGTCCAGCCAGGCCTGGCCGCGGTCTTTGCTGCACCACACCAGCTTGGATTTGCGCGGTGCGTCCGGGTGCATCTGTAAGGGGTACAGGAAGGTGTAGATGGTCACGTCCTCCATCTTCATGAATTCCTGTTCCGCCTTCTTGCAGTAGGGGCAGTCCGGGTCGGAGAACACCGCGAACTTGCGCGCGCCGTTGCCGCGCACCACCTTGACCGCGTTTTCCAGCGGCAGCGATTCCCACTTCACCTCGGTCAGCTTGTCCAGGCGCTCGCGCGTCAGGTTGCGCCGGGACTTCACCTCCAGCAGGTCGCCCACGAACAGGTGCTCGCCGTCTTCCGAGGTGTACA
Organism: Betaproteobacteria bacterium; assembly: GCA_016219425.1. Classification (GTDB taxonomy): domain Bacteria; phylum Pseudomonadota; class Gammaproteobacteria; order Burkholderiales; family Thiobacillaceae; genus PFJX01. The sequence continues at coordinate 6,900 of JACRNB010000016.1, forward strand.
CCACGGTGGGGCCCATGGCGCCGTCGAGCTGCACCTCCATCAGGCCGGGCACGGCGGTCTTGGCGATGTTGGTGACTTTGGCGTTGGGAGAGATGCCCTGGATGGCCTGCCGCACCTGGACCTCGCCGGCGAGGGCGGGGAGGGAAAGGGCAAACAGGGCGATGCTCAAAAGGAATTTCATGAAGGCTCCGGTCAAAGGATGGCGTGGCGGGTGAGGGCCTGATTGAGCGGACCGATGCGGTCCGCCAGGTCCAGCCCCAGGTTTCTCAAGGTACGGGTAAGTCCGTCCGGGCGGGCGAAAAGTTTCTTCAGCGCGCCGGTGGTGAACTGCATGGAGGCGACATCCTCGAAGCGCCGCGCGGCGTAGGAGGTGAGCCGCCCGATCTCGCCGGGGTCGCCGCCGCTCTTCAGCATTTGCGCCAGCAGGCGCGAATCGCGGAAGCCCAGGTTGACGCCCTGGCCGGCAAGCGGATGCACGGTATGCGCGGTGTCGCCCAGCAGCGCCAGGCCGGGGCGCACCCACTCGTGCGCGCGGCGGCGCACCAGGGGGAAGCCGGCGGGCGGGGTGATGAGGCGCAGCTCGCCCAGGGCGTGCGCCCCCGCTGCGGCCACGCGCCGCGCCAGTTCTGCGTGCGGCAGGGCCTGGAGTTCGGCGGCATGTTCCGGCGGGGTGGACCAGACCATGCTGATGCGCTGGCCTTGCAGCGGCAGCCAGGCCAGCACGCCGTCGGCGCGGAACCACTGGAACGCCGTGCCGCGATGGGGGCGTTCGGTCGCAAAGTTGGCCACTACGCCGATGTGCCGGTAATCCTCGGCATCGAAGCCGATGCCGGCCTGATCGCGCAGCCAGGAGTGCGCGCCATCGGCGGCCACCAGCAGGCGCGCCTGGATCGTCTCGCCGTCGGCCAGATGCAGGCGGTGCGCAGTACCCGGCGCGCCCCAGGTCACGGCCTCGGCCCGGCTGGTCAGGACGCGCACGTTGGGATGGCCTGCGAAGCTCTGCCACAGGGCGTATTGCAGGCGCGAGTTCTCGGCGATCCAGGCCAGTTCCGGCAGGCCGGCGTCGAGCGCGTCGAAGCTGAGCCTGCCGCCGTCATCACCGTGGATGCGCATGCGGTGCACGGCCTGAGCGCGCACGGCGTCGTTCCAGCCGCCCAGCGTCTTGATCCACTCCACGTTGCCGGGGCTGTAGGCGTAGATGCGCGCGTCCCAGACGTTTTCCCCCTCCCCCGTCGGGGGAGGGTGGCGCGAAGCGACGGGTGAGGGAGCAGCGGTTGCACCGGGCGCGAGCGTTGCTCCCTCACCCCCGGCCCCTCCCCCGGAGTGGGAGGGGAGAAAAGGCGGGTGCGGTTCCAGCAGCAGCACGGAATGCGGGCCGTCCTTCAACGCGGCGGCGAGGGCCGCGCCGTTGAGGCCGCCGCCCAGGATGAGGATGTCGGTCATGAATGCAAGCCGCGAAGCGGCTTCTCAAAGCGCCCCTCCCCCGTTCGGGGGGAGGGGGTGGGGGAGAGGGTCGTCACCATGATTGCGATCCAAACATCATCTTGCGGGCGAACAGGCCCTTGAGCGGGGGCAACAAATCCAGCGCCGCCAGGGCCGCGCCGCGGGCGTGGTGCAGCAGCGGGTTGGCGTTGCTGAAGCCTTCCACCAGCAGGTCGGTCATCAGGCTGCCGCCGGCGATGTCCATCCGCCGCTGGCGTTGAAAGGCCTGCATCGGGGTCGCGCCGATGCGCTCGCGCGGGAGATCCAGCAGGGCCTCGGCCAGTTTCCAGGCGTCGCGCACGCCCAGGTTGAAGCCTTGCCCGGCCACCGGATGCAGCACATGCGCGGCATTGCCGATGCGCAGCACGCGCGGGCTGCCGCTGTCCTGCGCGAGGGAGAGCTTGAGCGGAAAGGCGGCGCGCGGCCCGGCGGCGAGAAAGCGGCCCTGGCGGTCGCCGAAGGCGGCCTGGAGCTGGGCCAGGAACTCGGCCTCGGACAGGGCCAGGCGCGTTTCCACCTGGGCGGAGGGCGTGGTCCAGACCAGGGCGTAGTCGTCATGCAGGGGCAAGAGGGCGATGGGGCCGTCCGCGGTGAAGCGCTCGTAGGCGCGGCGGTTGTGGGGGCGTTGCGTGCGCACCGTGCAGACCACGGCGGACTGGCCGTATTCCTTGTCCCGGCGCAGGGCGGGCGGCAGGGCTTTGCCGCCTTCCGACAGCACCACCAGGGAGGCGGTGATGAGGCGCTCGGCATCCCCCCGCGTGTAGCGCACCAGGCCGTAGCCGGAGGTCGCGCCCACCTCGGTGACGCGCGCCCCGGTCAGCACCGTGGCGCCGGAGTCCAGCATGCGCGCGCCCAGGGCGGCGTACAGGTCGCCGTATTCCGCGACATGGCCCAGGGCGGCGACGCCGCACTCCTGCGCGCTCAGTTGCACCCGCCCCAGGCCGCCGCGCTGGGAGACGTGGATGGTCTCGATGGCGGCGGTGCGCGGGGCCAGCGCGGCCCATACCCCGATCCGATCCAGGATCAGGCGGCAGCCTTCGGACAGGGCCAGGGCGCGCGGGTCCGGCGCTTCCAGTTTCTCCTTCGCCTCCAGCACGGCCACGGAGAGGCCGGAACCTTCCAGGGCGCAGGCCAGGGTGGCGCCGACGGGGCCGCCGCCGACGAGGGCGATGTCAACGTGTTCCACGCATCACCTCCTCGATCTCCGCCACCGTCTTGGGTGCGGCGGCGGTGAGGATGCGGGGGGCGTCCGGCGTCACCACCACGTCGTCTTCGATGCGGATGCCGATATTCCACAGCGCTTCGGGGGTGGTTTCGGCGGGGCGGATGTACAGGCCCGGTTCGATGGTGAGCGCCATGCCCGGTTGCAGGGCGCGCCAGCCGTCTGCCTGCTTGTAGTCGCCTACGTCATGCACGTCGAGGCCGATCCAGTGGCCGGTCTTGTGCATGTACCAGGGTTTGTAGGCTTCGCTTTCGATCAGGCCGTCGAGTTCGCCTTGCAGCAGTTTCAGGTCGATCAGGCCCTGGGTGAGGACGCGCAGGGCGGTCTGGTGCGGGGCGTCGTAGGGGGCGCCGGGGCGTACCGCGTCGATGGCGGCCTGCTGGGCGGCGAGGACGATCTCGTACACGTCTTTCTGCGCGCCGCTGAAGCGGCCATTGACCGGGAAGGTGCGGGTGATGTCGGCGGCGGAGCCGTGGTATTCGCCGGCGGCGTCGATCAGGAGCAGGTCGCCGTCCTTCAGGGGCTGGTCGTTGCTGACGTAGTGCAGCACGCAGGCGTTGGCGCCGCCGGCGACGATGGGGGGGTAGGCGGGGGCCTGGCAGCCGCCGGCGCGGAAGGCGCGCAGCAGTTCGGCCTCGATCTCCCATTCGCCCAGGCCGGGTTTGCACTGGCGCAGCACGGCGCGGTGGGCGGCGGCGGAGAGGTCGGCGGCGCGCTGCATGAGGTCGATCTCGTGCGCGTCCTTGATCAGACGCATGGCGTCGATCAGGGTGTGGGCGTCGCTCAGGCGGGCGGGGGCGCTGCCGTTGCCACCCCGACCGCTGCGGGCCTTGGCGCGCACTGCGTTGATCCAGCCCAGTACGCGAGCGTCCCAGGCGGGGTCGGTCCCGAAGGCGTAGGCGACCTGGGGCTGGCCTTCCAGCAGTTTGGGCAGGCGGCGGTCGAGCTCGCCGATGGGGTAGGCGGCGTCGAAGCCGAAGACCTCCTTCGCGGCCTTGGGGCCGAAGCGGAAGCCGTCCCAGATCTCGCGTTCCGCGTTTTTCTCGCGGCAGAACAGGATCTGCTTCGGGCGTTTGCCGGCGATCAGCACGACCACCGCCTCGGGTTCCGCGAAGGCGGTGAGGTAATAGAAATGGCTGTCGAACCGGTAGGGGTAGTGGGTGTCGCGGTTGCGCAGGGCTTCGGGCGCGGTGGCGAGGATCAGGACGCCTTCGCCCAGGGTGTGCAGCAGGCGGACGCGGCGCGCGCGGTGGGCGGGGAGGTCAGGCGTCATGGCAGGTCCGCCCAGTTGGACAGTTTGAGCCCGTTCACTCTGGCGAATTCACGGGTGTTGTTGGTGACCAGCGTTACCTCCAGGGACGACGCATGGGCGGCGATCTGGGTGTCCAAAGGGCCGATGGGCGTGCCGGATCGCTCCAGTGCCGTGCGTATGCGGCCATAGGCCATTGCGGCGTTCTGGTCGAATTCGGCGATTTCCAGCGGTTCGAGAAAGTGTTTCAGGGCGCGGATGTTTTTCTCTGAGCCGCTCTTTTCAGCGCCGAAATAGAGCTCGGCCACGCTGATGCTGGAGATGCCGATGCCTTCGGCGGCGTGGGCGCGCAACTGTGCCAGCACTTCCGGCGGGCGGCGCTTGATGGCGTAGATGCAGATGTCGGTGTCGAGCATGTAGCGCATGCCGGCCTACCAGGGTTCGCGTTGTTGCGCGTGCTGCGGTTGCTCGCGCTCCGGAAATGCCTCGAATTCGTCCAGTGCACTGATGAGCCGTTCGATGGAGGGACGCTTGGGGGGGCGCAGGATCACGTTGTCGCCCTCCCGCTCGATCTGCACTTCGCTGACACCTTCAAAACGGAAGGCCTTGGGCAGCCGGACGGCCTGGCTGCGTCCATTGGTGAAGAGTTTGGCGGTTTGCATGGGGCTCTTCCTTTGTGCGAAGGATATATACCTGGAATATATCACCGGACCTGTCTGAGTCGAAGTTCCTGGTCCAGGTCGGCAAGACGTTGCGGGGCGCCTACATCTTCCCATCTGCCGAGGTGGCGTTCGCCGGTGACCTGGCCCCGGTTCATGGCGGCCTGGAGTAGCGGTGCGAGCTTGGCTGGGGTCATGGGCGCGATGCCGGCAAACAGCTCCGGGCGGTAGCAGCCGATGCCGGAGAAGGTGAATCGCCCCTCTCCCGCGGGAGAGGGGGCAGCAACCTTGCCGTCCGCCAGCGCGAAGTCGCCGTCCGGGTGGTGCGGCGGGTTGTCCGCCAGGACCAGGTGGGCGAGGTGTTCGGGGCGTGCGGCCATGTCGTGCAGCACGGGGATCAGGCGGGCGTAGTCGAAGTCGGTGTAGACGTCGCCGTTGGTGACCAGGAAGGGGGCGTCGCCCAGGTGCGGCAGGGCGGTGGCGATGCCGCCGGCGGTCTCCAGCGGTTCCGGTTCGCGCGACCAGGTGATCTGTACGCCGTGGCGATGACCGTCGCCCAGGGCGTCTTCGATCTGCTGGCCCAGGTGGGCGTGGTTGATGACCAGGCGGACAAAGCCGGCGGCGGAGAGGCGTTCGATCTGCCAGACGATGAGGGATTTGCCGCCCGCGTTGAGCAGGGGTTTGGGGGTGTGGTCGGTGAGGGGGCGCATACGTCGGCCTTCGCCGGCGGCGAGGATCATGGCTCGGTAGGCGTGGGGGGCGGGCATGTCAGAAGGTGTAACCGGCGGCGGCGGTCTTGCCTTCGATCTCGTCCAGCAGGCGCAGGAAGGCGCCCAGGCCGTTGTAGCGACCGCAGGCGCGGCGCAGGTAGTCCATCACCAGGGGCATGTCCTTGAGGTAGCCGTCCTTGCCGTCGCGGTGGCACAGGCGCGCGAAGATGCCCAGCACCTTGATGTGGCGCTGTATGCCCATCCATTCGAAGTCGCGGTAGAACGCGCCGAAGTCGTCCTGCACCGGCAGGCCGGCCTTGCGCGCGGCTTCCCAGTAGCGCACGCACCAGTCCAGCACCCGTTCTTCGTCCCAGCGGATGTAGGCGTCTTTGTAGATGGAGGCCAGGTCGTAGGTGATGGGACCGTAGACGGCGTCCTGGAAATCGACGATGCCGGGGTTGTCGGCGCCGGTGACCATGAGGTTGCGCGAGTGCCAGTCACGGTGGACGTAGACCTTGGGCTGCGCCAGGTTGTTGGCGAGGATGGCCTGGAAGGCGTCTTCCATTCCCTGCGTTTGTTCGGCGCTGAGGGTGATCTTGAGGTGCTGCGCCAGATACCAGTCCGGGAACAGGCGCATTTCGCGCAGCAGCAGGGCCGCGTCGTATTCCGGCAGTTCCTGCGGGCGGCTGGCGAGCTGGATCTTGATCAGGGCGGCATTGGCGTCGCGGTAGAGGGCGTCGGCGCTGGCGTCGTTCAACGCGCTCAGGTAGGTGGCGCTGCCGAGGTCGGAGATGAGGAGGAAGCCTTCCTCCAGGTTCTCCGCCAGCACCGCCGGGGTGTTGACGCCGGCCTCGCGGAACAGGCGCGTGACGTGCAGCCAGGGGCGGCAGTCTTCATGCGTCGGCGGGGCGTCCATGACGATGCTGGTCCCCTGCGCCGTGTGCGCCCGGAAGTAGCGCCGGAAACTGGCGTCCGCCGAGGCGGGGGTCAGGTCGAGAAGGGGGGAGGGGAGGACCGATTGAGTCCATTGCCGCACACGGTCGAGGCGAGAAAAAGCGTTTTCCAAAGCTATAATCCGGCGGTCCAAAGCGCCCGAATTCTAACATCCCGCCCATGCCGCCCCTCGCTGTGCCGCCTTTCGCGCGCTCGCTCCTGTCTCTGTGCCTTGCGGCGGTGTGCGTGTCTGCATGGGCGGATGAATACGATCCCCCGGCAGAGCCGGTGAGCCTGAAACCCAGCACGAACCTGACCCTGCGCTTGAGCAAGGACCAGACCGAGGATGTGCCTACGTTCATTGAGGCGGATCGCATCGGCGGGCATATCGACGCGGAAATGATTGCCGAGGGTCGGGTGATCCTGCGCAATCTGCGGGAACGGGTGGAATCTGACTGGCTGCGTTACGACAAGCCCGAGGACCGGGTCCGCGCCTACGGCAACGTGGTGATGGATCAGCACCGCGATCACATCGAAGGCGGACGCCTGGATCTGCTGATGACGGATCGCATCGGCCAGATGCGATCCGCCCGCTACGAAATCTACGGCGATGGGACCATGCCTTCGCGCGGCACGGCGGAGACCCTGCACTTCAAGGGCGAGAAGATTTATCAACTGGAGAAGTCCATCTACACCACCTGTCCCCTGGATGACCCGGACTGGGTGATGCGGTCGGACAGCATGGAACTGAACTACATCACCAGTCTGGGGTCGGGCAGGCACGTTACGGTTGAATACCAGGGGGTGCCCGTCATCTATACGCCCTGGATGGATTTTTCCCTGGATGACAAGCGCAAGTCAGGGTTTCTCACGCCGTCCTTCGGTTTTGGAAAAACGACCGGACAGGCGACGGCGGGGACCACTGCATCAGGGGCCGGTCTGGATTTCACGATTCCCTGGTACTGGAACATTGCCCCCAACCGGGATGCGACGATCACCCCCCACTACATGGGCGACCGCGGCCTTCAGGTCGGGGTGGAATTCCGCTATCTGGAACCGACTTATCGGGGCGGTCTGGTCGTCGAGATGCTGCCCGGCGACAAACTGGCCAACCGCTCGCGTGATCACGAGTACATCAAACATAGCCAGTCGCTCGGCCCGAACTGGTCTTTCTCGGTGGATGCAGAGCGGGTGTCGGACAGCGCCTTCTTCACCGACCTGTCCACCATGGTGCAGAACACCTCCAAGGTGCATCTGGTGCGCCAGGTGGATGCCAGTTACAGCAAAGGCCTGTGGCTCGCCTCGACGCGTATCCAGCGTTTCCAGACCTTGCAGGATGCGAGCAACTCCATTGTCCAGCCGTATCAGCGCGTCCCTCAGATCACACTCAGCCGTCTGCCGTCCGCCCTGTGGTCAGGCGGTCCCGGCTGGTCGATGGATGGCGATTACAGCCGGTTTGCCCATCGCCAGAATCTGCGCGCGGACGGGTCAAGGGCCTACATCTATCCCAGCGTCCACTGGACGCACCGGAACCAGTACCTTGAAGTGACGCCCAAGGTCGGCATGCACATGACCCGCTACGCACTGGACGGGGCCTCACGTTACCGTTCGGACGCCAGCGGCGTTTCGTTTGCGAGCGGGTTCCCGGACTCCGAACGCAATCTGCCCATCTTCAGTTTGAGCGGCTCCCTCTTCATGGAGAGAGAGTGGAATTTCCTTTCGCGTGATTTTCTTCATACGCTGGAGCCGCGTGCGTACTACGTCTACATCCCGAAGAAGGATCAGTCGCGCATCCCGGTGTTCGACAGCGGCGCGAGCGACATCTCGATGGACCAGATCTTTACCGAGAACCGCTATTCCAGCGTGGACCGGGTCAACGACGCGAACCAGTTGACCCTTGCCGTGACCTCCCGCTTCATCGAACAGGATGTCGGTGCGGAACGGCTTCAGCTCACCCTGGCGCGACGTTTCTATTTCACTCCGCAATATGTTGCTCTGCCCAACGAGACGCTGCGCACCAGCACACGTTCCGACATCCTCGCCACCGCTTCCGGTCAGGTGACCAGAAAACTGAGCTTCAGCGCTGGCATGCAGTACGCCGACAACACCACGACGCTTGCGAAGTTCAACACCGGCGCGGTCTGGCGCGATGGTCCGGGGCGCGCAATAAACGCCGACTACCGTTTCAACAAGGGCAGCATCAAGCAATTCGACACCTCCTGGCAGTGGCCGATCATGAGCCGGTGGTCCGCCCTCGGACGGGTGAACTACCTGGTCAAGGAGGGGCGCATGGCGGAAGGGTTGCTCGGGCTTGAATACAACGCGGGATGCTGGTCGTTGCGCGGGGTGGTGCATACGCTGGTTACCAGTGCAACCCTCTCCACCAACACCTTCTTCGTCCAGTTGGAATTGCGTGGTCTCACCAAGCTGGGCTCCAACCCCCTGGACGTCCTGAAACGGAGCATCAGCGGTTATGTCAAGAGTGATGAAATTGAAAACCTTCCCTGACCTGATTCGCCCGGCCCTGGCCATTGCGGCGCTGCTTTCGGCAACCGCAGCGGCAGCGCCTCTGGAGGTTGACCGCATCGTGGCCACGGTCAACAACGCCGTCATCACGCGGTACGAATTGCAGCAGCGTCTTGCCCAGACCCTGAAACAACTGGAAGGGCAGCGCTTGCCCGGACGCAAGCAACTGGAACAACAGGTGCTGGAGCGCATGGTCACGGAGAAGGCCCTGTTGCAGGTGGCGGAAGACACCAGCGTCCGGGTGGACGCGGCCCAGCTTGACCGCGCGTTGGGGCGGATCGCCCAGGGCAACAACCTGACCCTGGAAGCCTTTCGCGCCGCGCTGGAGAAGGACGGCGTGCCGTATTCGTCCTTTCGGGAACAGATTCGGGTCGAGATGGTTCTGGGGCGGTTACGCGAACGGGAAGTGGAAAACCGGGTGGTGATCACCGACGCGGAGATCGACAACTACCTGGCCAATCCGGTGGCCGAGAACACCCAGCAGACCGCCTACAACCTTTCCCATATCTTCATCGCCATCCCCGAGGCCAGCAGCCCCGAGAAGCTGGAAGAAGTGAGAGCCAAGGCGGAAAAGGCCCTGGCCGAACTGAAAAGCGGCGCCGACTTCACCCAGGTCTCCGCCGGCTACTCCGACGCCCAGAACGCCCTCAAGGGCGGCAGCATGGGCTGGCGCGCCGAGGCCCAGTTGCCGGGGCTGTTCGCCTCCGCCCTGGCGGCCATGAAGCAGGGAGAGGTTTCCGCGGTCCTGCGCAGCCCCAACGGCTTCCACATCCTCAGGCTGAACGACAAGCGCGGCAACTTCGTGCAGATGCTGATCAAGCAGACCCATGCGCGCCACATCCTGGTCAAGCTCAACGAACTGGTGAACGACGCCGAGGCCAAACAGCGCCTGCTGGGGTTGAAGGAGCGTCTGGAGCAGGGCGGCGCCAAGTTCGAGGAACTGGCCAAGCTGAATTCCGACGACCTCTCCGCCAGCAAGGGCGGCGACCTGGGCTGGCTCACCCCTGGCGACACCGTGTCCGAGTTCGAACGCGCCATGGACAGCCTCAAGGATGGCGAGGTCTCCGGCCCGATCCAGTCACCCTTCGGCTGGCACCTGATCCAGGTGCTGGAACGGCGCGAGCAGGACGTCACCCAGGATCGCAAACGCCTGGAAGCCCGCCGCGCCCTGCGGGAACGCAAATCGGATGAGGCCTTCGACGACTGGGTGCGTCAGGTGCGCGACCGGGCCTACGTCGAGATTCGCCAGGAAGACTGATCAGGGGAATTGATCCCCGTCCACATAGACCCAGCGCCCTTGCCGCCGTTGAAAGCGGCTGGACTCATGCAGGCGATAGGCGCGTCCTCCCGTCTTGTAGCGCGCCACGAATTCCACCAGGGCGCTTTCCGCGCCGGTCTCCTCCGAACGCAACACCTTCAGCCCCAGCCACTTTGGCGCGGGCGTTTCCTCCAGATCCAGCGTCGCCGGGCGCGTATCCGGATGCCAGGTGGCCAGCAGATAGTCCGCGCGGCGCAGCACGAAGGCGGTATAGCGCGAACGCATGAGCGTTTCCGCATCCGGCGCGGGCGTTCCGTCCAGCCAGCGCCCGCAGCAGGCCTGCAAAGGTAAAGGGTTGCCGCAGGGGCAGCGGGTTTGATCCGATGGGGTCATGACAAGCCTGGACGCCGGGCGCGCCCGAAATTCGGGGAGGCGGATGCTACAGCCGGAAGCGGGAAACGGCGGTTTCCAGTTGCTGCGACAGGTCGCGCAGGTTTTGCGCAGCCTGGACGGCGTTGCCGATGGAGGCCCCGTTGGCATCCGCGGATTGGGCGATTTGCTCCACGCCTTGTGCAATCTCCTCGGACGCGCGGGCCTGGGTGTTGGACACCTCGCTGATCTCGCGGATCAACCCCAGCACCTGGCCCACGGCCTCGCTGATGGCGTTGAGGGCGCTGCCCGCCTGATTGGCCAGGGTGACGCCTGAATTCACCTGTTGGCTGCCGCGCTCCATCACGCCCACGGCCTGGCCGGTTTCCGACTGGATGTCCTGGATCATGGCGGAGATCTCGGACGTGGCCTTGCCGGTGCGCTCCGCCAGTTTGCGCACCTCGTCCGCCACCACGGCGAAGCCGCGGCCCTGTTCGCCGGCCCGGGCCGCCTCGATGGCGGCATTGAGGGCGAGCAGATTGGTCTGGTCGGCGATGTCCTTGATCACCTGGACGATGCGACCGATGTCGTCGGAACGCTGGCCCAGCGTGGCGATCATGGCGGCGGATTCGGCCACGGTGCGCGCCACATCCTCAATGCCGCGCACCGCATCGTTCACCACCTGGCGGCCATGCACGGTGCGACTGCTTACCTGGTCGGTCAGGGTGACTACCTGGGAAAGCCGGCTGGAAACGTCGCGCACGGCGCTGTTGAGCTGGCTGGCGGAGGTCGAGGCCGTGCTGGCCTGACGGATCTGGGTGTCCGAACCGCGCCCGACCTCGGTGGAGACCCGCGCCAGACGGTCCGCCTCTTCGCTCACCCGGCGCGCTGAATCCCGCGCCTGGCCGATGAGTCCGCCGAAGGCCACGACCATGTTGTCGAACGCGTTGCCCACCTCGCCCAGTTCATCCTTGCAGCAGACCCCGGCGCGCGCCGTCAGGTCGCCATTGGAAACATTGGATGCCGCCTTGCGCAGACTGCTCACGTTGCGGGTGATGGAATGATTCACGGCGAGGCTGAGGACAATGGACAGAACCAGTCCGGCCAGGGTGGTGAGGCCGGCAATCCACTCGGTGGTCAGCGCCAGTTTCGCCACCTTTTCGTAGGCGGTGCGGGCGCCTTCCACCTGGTACTTGATCAGGACGTCCAGGGCATAGGCGCTCTTCTTGTAAGCAGGGGAGAGCTTGCTGGTGAAGTGGGCGCCGGCGGCATCCAGCTTTTCCGCCAGCAGCAGATCCTTCATCGGCTCCACCCCCTCCACCCCCATCACCTTGCGTGCGGAGATGAATTCGTCATACAGGCGTTTTTCCTCGCCTGCCAGTTTCCGGGAGGCGTAAATCTGTAACAACTTGTTGATTTCAAATATGAATTTATCAACACGGTCGTTATAGGCCTGGATCTCGAAGGCGTCTTTTTCCAACCGGGCCGAGATCAGTTCCAACTGCATCTGCAACTGGTAGTTGCGCACCTCGTTGAGGGCATTGATGGCCGTGACGTGCTCGCCGTAGACATGGGACATGGCCTCCTTGGACTGATGTACGCCGATGAACCCCATACCCCCGGCCACCAGCAGCATCCCGGCCATGACGGCGGTCAGGATGTACAACTTGGCCTTGATGGAAAGGTTTTGTAACAGGCGCATATCCGCCTCCTTGTCTCGCTCCGTGGCGAGGCTATCGGCGTTGCGCACTAAAACTTTAATGAGCCTGGAAGTCGCAGTTGAAATGCTTGTAGGTGCGAATTCATTCGCACAGAAAAGTCATTGATTGTGCGAATGAATTCGCACCTACAGACAACTTGCAACACATTGAATCGTCACGAATTTATCCATCAACTGCGCTTTTTCAGAAGGAATGGTCCTAGCCGCGACGATGTCTGCGCAGCAGAAAGCGGGCCGGGTCGATGGCCTCCAGCAGATCGTTCTCGATGGGCATGGGGTCGCCGTGCAGGCGGCTCGCCACGATCTCTGCCGCCAGGGCCGCCCACACCAGGCCGCGGGAACCCAGGCCCAGCAGGCCATAAAGGCCCTCCTGACGGGGGATGTCGCGCAGCCGCGCATCCGCCGCCAGCGCCGGGGCCGACTCGGGCAGAGCGCCCGCCAGGGGCAGGCGATCCGGCGTGGCGGCGCGGAAGCCCACCCGCCCGCCGAGTCGTGCGGGCTCGATGTCCTGCCCCGCCCCCGGCAGGATGCGGCGCAGACGCACCAGATTGCCGGCGTGCTCCTCCTCGCGCAGATCCTTTTCCTCGTCGTAGGCGTAGGAAGCGCCCAGGCAGTGGATGCCGTCCACCGCCGGGGTCAGATAGCCCTCGCAGCAGGCCGCATGGGGGAGGACCGGGAGTACGCCTGCGGGCACATGGCTGACCTGGCCGCGCACCGGGTTGGCGGGCAGGTCGGGCGCAAGCAGGCGGGTGGCCGCCCCGGTGGCAAGGATGAGCACGGGAGCGGCGGCCACGCTGCGGCCCGCCGCATCCAGCGCATGCCAGCGTCCATCCCTGCGCTCCAGGGCCGCAATGGCCGTATCCGGGCGGAAACGCACCGCATCGCCACCCGCCGCCAGCCAGGCGCGACAGGCGCCGGGCGGGTTGCACCAGCCGCCGCCGGGGAACCACCAGCCCCCCAGGGCCGCAGGCCAGCCCAGGAGCCGGCTGGCCTCCTCCCGTTCCACGAAGCGCACGAAATCGGCGGGCCAGGACTCCGCCATTTCCCGTTGCCGGGTCTCGTGGACGGCATCCCGCGCCACCTGTAGCACCCCGTCGAAGCCGCGTCGCACGGTTTGTCCGGCGGCCTCCAGGGCGGCGAAGGCGCGGGGCAGGTGCAGGAAACAGGCGCGGTTGAGGCGCGAGGCGATGTTGTCATCGCGCGAAAGCAAAGGCCGGGCAATGCCCGCCAGATTGCCCGAAGCCTCCTGGCCCGGTGCTGCATGGCGCTCCAGCACCTCCACGCGCCAGCCCCGCGCCGCCAGGCGTTCCGCCAGGGCGCAGCCGGCCAGGCCGGCGCCGAGGATGAGGGCTTGATTCCCCTCTCCCGGCCCGCTCTCCGCATGGGCCGCTCTTCCCCTCTGGGGGAGGAAACCGGTCAGCATCTCCCGCTTGCGTCCGAAGCCGGGCCGCTTTTCCGTAACGAATCCCGCCGCGTGCAGCCCCTCCCGCACACTTCCGGCCACGCACCAGGTCGCCAGGGTGGCCTCCGGCGCGGCAAGACGGGCGAGGCGTTTGCATAGCGAAGGGGACCACATGGCCGGGTTGCGGCGCGGGTCGAAACCATCCAGATAGAAGGCGTCCACGCGCGCCTCCAGCCGGCGCAGGCTGGTCTCCGCCTCCCCCAGCATCAGGGTCAGCGCCACCCGGCCCTGATCCAGTTCGATGCGATGAAATCCCGGCGTCAGCACCGGCCAGGCCCGGCGCAATTCGGCAGCCAGGTCCGCCAGCTCCGGCCAGGCGGCATGCAGTTGCGCCAGATCGTCGGCGCGAAAGGGGGCGTTTTCCGTGGCCAGGTAATGCAGCCGGGCCGGGCGTTGGGAGGCGTCACGCCAGGCCGCCCAGGTGGCGAGGAAGTTGAGGCCCGTGCCGAAACCGTTCTCCAGGATCACGCAGCGGTCCTGCCCGGCCCAGCGTTGCGGCAGTCCATTGCCGGACAGGAAGACGTGCCGCGCCTGACCGGGGCCGCCGTCGGCGGAGTGGTAGATGTCGCCGTAGGCGGGAGAGACCGGCGTGCCGTCTGCGTCCCGCGCCAGGACTGCCGGCGATACAGAGGGGTGCTGCGCCTCCGGCTCGGGAACAGCGCCCGATCCGCCCCCCGAGGGGGCCAAGTCGTTTTTGGGATGGCCCGGCGAACGACTTGAGAGGGCCATCAGTGGAAGCGGGCGGCGGCTTCGAACAGGGCTTGGATGGCCGCGGCGTCGAAGCGGTAATCCCGGTTGCACAGGTCATCCCGCACATGCACCTCGCCCTTGTCGTGGAGGATAGCCTCGCATTCCGCGCGGCCCAGGGAGCGCAGCATGGCGTGGATCTTGTCGTGGTCCTCGGGGCAGTGGTGCGTGACCGGGCGCGGATCGAACACGCGCAGGTCATCTTCCGGGAACAGACGGGCAAGCAGGGCGGCGGGCGTGAGGGTCAGCAATTCTTCCTGGCGCAGGGTGCCCGCCAGTATCTGGATGCGGTTCCAGCCGTCTGCATCCCGCGCGTCTGCATTCGGGAGCTTTTGCAGGAACAAGCCGGCGGCGCGGTGTTCCGAGGCGGCCAAAATCAGGCGCGTGGGGGTCTGCTCCGATTGGCTGAGGTAGTGCTCGAAGATCTCTGCGATGCGGTCGCCCTGGAGCGGCACCATGCTTTGGTAGGGCTGGCGCATGCCCGCCGCATCCAGGTTCAGCAGCAGGTGGCCGTGGCCCAGCAGCACCGGCGCGGTGGTGTCCGCCACCGGCTCGTTCCAGCGCGCCATGCCCTTCAGGCGCAACTGTTCGTCGCAGTCCAGCACCAGCAGGCTCACCGGCCCCTCCCCCCGCAGTTGCAGGGTGAGACGCCCCGGCTGCTTCAGATTGGCGGCGATGAGGGCCGCCACGGCGCTCATCTCCCCCAGCAGGCGCGCCACCGGCGCGGGGTAGCGGCGATTGCGCGTGAGGCCCTGCCAGGTATCCTCCAGGACAACCACCGCGCCGCGGAGATCGAGATGCTCAAACAGGAAGGGCTGGATGCGGTCTACGGGCATGGCGAACGGGGGAAAACGGGGCGGGCGCGATTGTAGTGTCGGGCATGCGTTACAGCGCGCCGCACTCCGACGCGTACTTCTCCTTGTCCTTGCCGAGTTGCTTGCCTTCCACCACGCGCGTTCCCTTCTTGCGCGCCGCCTTGGCGGCCTTGTCTTCCGCCTGCTGGATGTCCTTGCGCAATGCGTCGCACTCCTTGGCGCGTTTGCGGGTCTCCTGGGCCTGTTCCGCCGCCGCCTGCCGTTCCACCTTGTCCTGGGCCGCCGTTTTCTGATCCAGGGCCTTGAGTTGATCCTGCTCGGCGCGCGCACGCCGTTGCGCCTCGTTCACCGACCACACATCCGGTTCCGGCGCCGGGGCGGCCATGGGGGTCGCCACGCTGCCGGCAGGGCAGGGCGAAGACTGGTACAGCGTGCGATCCCCCACGCGACACTTGAACATCTCGGCCTGGGCGGAGGTGCAGACGAGCAGGGAAAACACGGCGGTCAGGGTTCTCGGGGACATGGTTGCACTCCGGTTTGTTGCGGTTGATCAGGCCGGCGTTTCCGCCAGCAGGGTTTCAAGCTGTTCCTGCTGTTCCAGCCATTGCCCTTCCACCTCTTCCAGGCGGGCGACCAGATCGGCCTGATCCCGCAGCAGTCGTTTCACCTCTTCCTTGTTCGCCTCGGCGTACAGGGCCGGGTCGGCGAGGCGGCTGTCCACCTCGGTCTTGCGGGTGTTGAGCCGTTCCATATCCGCCTCCAGGGTGCGCAGCCGGGTCTCGATGGGCTTCTTGCGCACGGACAGGCGCTGGCGCAACTCCGCCTCCAGGCGCTTCTGCTCCTTGCGGTCCACGGCGGGAGCAGCGACCTCCGCCGTTTCGGCAGGCTTGGCCAGTTTGGTCTTGAACAGCCAGTCGCGGTAATCGTCCAGGTCGCCGTCGAAGGGCTTCAGGCCGCCCTCCGCCACCAGCATGAATTCGTCGGTGGTGGCGCGCAGCAGGTGGCGGTCGTGCGAGACCAGCACCAGCGTCCCCTCGAACTGCGCCAGGGCCACGGTGAGCGCCTCGCGCGTCTCCAGGTCGAGGTGGTTGGTGGGCTCATCCAGGAGCAGCAGGTTGGGGCGCTGCCACACGATCAGCGCCAGCGCCAGGCGCGCCTTTTCGCCGCCGGAGAAGGGCTCGATGGGCGATGAGGCCATGTCGCCGCTGAAATTGAAGCCGCCGAGAAAGTCGCGCAGTTCCTGTTCCCGCACCGTGGGGGCGATGCGCGCCAGGTGCCACAGGGCGGACTGGTCCGGGCGCAGGGTTTCGAGCTGGTGCTGGGCGAAGTAGCCGATGGCCAGACCCTTGCCCTGGCGCACCTCACCCGCCAGCGGCGGCAGGTCGCCCACCAGGGTCTTGATCAGGGTGGACTTGCCCGCGCCGTTCACCCCCAGCAGGCCGATGCGCTGGCCGGCCTGGAGGGTGAGGTTGAGGCCGCGCAGCACTGGTTTCGCCCCCTCCCCCACCGGGGGAGGGTTGGGGTGAGGGAGCGACGCATCCTTCTTTGCCACCGTTGCTCCCTCACCCCCAGCCCCTCCCCCGGAGGGGGAGGGGAGCGAATACCCCGCCGCCACGCCCTCCATCACCAGCAGGGGGTTCGGCGCCCGCTCCGGCTCGCGGAACTCGAACGAGAACGAGGCGGCGGCGTGGATGGGGGCCAGCTCCTCCATCTTCGCCAGCATCTTCATGCGCGACTGCGCCTGCTTGGCCTTGCTGGCCTTGGCCTTGAAGCGGTCGATGAAGGATTGCAGGTGGTCGCGCTCGCGCTTCTGCTTCTCGAATGCGGCCTGGCCCAGGGCCAGGTGGATGGCGCGCTGCACCTCGAACTGCGAATAGTTGCCGCCGTAGCGCTTGAGTTTCTTGCCGTCGAGATGGGCGATGACATTCACCACGCCATCGAGAAAATCGCGGTCGTGGGAAATGATGATGAGGGTGCCGGGGTAGCGTTTGAGCCAGTCCTCCAGCCAGAGGATGGCGTCCAGATCCAGGTGGTTGGTGGGTTCGTCCAGCAGCAGCAGGTCGGACGGGCACATCAGCGCCTGGGCCAGATTGAGGCGCATGCGCCAGCCGCCGGAGAAGCCGGCCACCGGGCGCCGCATCTGTTCCATGGAAAAACCCAGGCCGATCAGCAGGGTCTCGGCGCGGGCGCGGGCGGTGTAGGCGTCGGCATCGTGCAGGGCGGCGTGGAGGGCGCCGATGCGGTGTCCGTCATGGATGGCCTCCGCCTCGGCCAGTTCCGCTTCCAGCCGGCGCAGGGCGGTGTCGCCGTCGATGGCGTAGTCCACCGCAGCGCGCTCCAGCGCCGGGGTCTCCTGCGCCACATGGGCGACGCGCCAGCCGGCGGGAAAGTCGGCATCGCCGCCGTCGGCATGGAGCTCGCCGCGCAACAGGGAGAACAGGCTGGACTTGCCGGAGCCGTTGGCGCCGATGAGGCCGACCTTTTCGCCAGGGTTGAGGGTGAGGTCGGCGGATTCGAGCAACGGCTTGACGCCGCGGATGAGGGTGAGGGAGAGCAGGCGGATCATGGGGGCGGATTATCGCCGCCAGCAGGGCGGTGAAATACGCCTTGATCGAGCGAAGTCCGACAGACCCTATGGGGACCACTGATTTTGTTGCGTCCCGCTGGATATTTGCCGCCGGCACTGTGGCCGTCTGCTGCGGCGATCGAGCGTTTGTGAGTTTTGCGGCAGGGCGCGTCCGCTTGTCTGCCGCCCCGTAGAATCCGCGCCCATGAGCGAATCCCAAGAGTGTTTCCACTGCGGCGATCCCGTGCCCCTCGGCGCCGACTATCCCATCCGTTACCAAGAGGCCATCCAGCCGGGCTGTTGCATCGGTTGCCAGGCGGTGGCCCAGACCATCATCGATTCGGGCAACGCGGACTATTACCGCCTGCGCACCGACAAGCCCAAAACCCCCGAGGCGGCGCTGGAGGAATTGCGCAATCTCAAACTGTATGACTTGCCGGAGGTGCAGCAGAGCTTCGTGAAGGAGGAGGGCGAGCTGCGGGAGGCGAGCCTGATCCTGGAGGGCATCGTCTGCGCCGCCTGCGTCTGGCTGAACGAACGCCATCTGTATCAGTTGCCGGGGGTGGCGGGGGTGGAGATCAATTTCTCTACCCGACGCGCGCGGGTGCGCTGGGACGAACGCCAGATAAAGCTTTCAGACATCCTTCACGCGGTTCAGGAGATCGGCTACCTGGCCTACCCCTTCGATGCGAGCCGCCAGGAGGAGTTGTTCAGAAAGGAGCGCAACGCGGCCATCCGCCGCCTGGCCATCGCCGGCCTGGGGATGATGCAGGTGATGATGTATGCGATTCCCCTGTACCTCTCCGACGAGTTCACCATGACGCGGGATATCGAGGCGCTGTTGCGCTTCGCCAGCCTGATGTTGACTACGCCGGTGGTGTTCTATTCCGCTTTGCCCTTCTTTCAAGGGGCGTGGCGCGATCTCAAACTGAAGCGCGCCGGGATGGATGTGCCGGTGGCGCTGGGGGTGGGCGCGGCCTATGCGGCGAGCGTGTACGGCACCTTCGTGGGCAGCGCCGAGGTGTATTTCGATTCCGTCACCATGTTTGTGTTCTTCCTGCTCACCGGGCGCTTCCTGGAGATGAGCGCGCGCAAGAAGTCGGCGGAGGCGGCGGAATCGCTGGTGAAGCTGATTCCGGCGGCGGCGGTGCGTCTGCCCGACTACCCCGCCGGGCGCGCTCAGGAGACTCTGGCGGCGGTGAAGCTCTCTCCCGGCGATTTCGTGCTGGTGGGGCCGGGTGAGAGCTTTCCCTCGGATGGCGCGGTGGCGGAGGGGGCCTCCAGCGTGGATGAGTCGCTGCTTACGGGCGAATCCCACCCGGTGGCGAAACATGCGGGCAGTCCGATCATCGGCGGCACCATCAACCTGCATAGCCCCTTGGTGGTGCGGGTGGAGAAGGTGGGTTCGGATACCGTGTTGTCCGGCATCGTGCGTCTGCTCGACCGCGCCCTGGCGGAGAAGCCGCATCTGGCGAAGATGGCGGATCGGGTGGCGGCGTGGTTCGTGCTGGGGCTGATCCTGGTGGCGGCGGGGGTGGCGCTGGCCTGGTATTTCGTGGACCCGTCCCGCGCCTTCTGGATCACGGTGTCGGTGCTGGTGGTGTCCTGCCCCTGCGCCCTTTCCCTGGCCACGCCGGCGGCGCTGACGGCGGCCCTGGGCCGGCTCACGCGCATGGGGTTGCTCGCCACGCGCGGCCACGCGCTGGAGACTCTGGCGCGCGCCACCGACTTCGTGTTCGACAAGACCGGCACCCTCACCACGGGGGAATTCAGCCTGCGCGAGGTGCGGGTGGAGCGGGGGGCGCGGGAGGATGCCCTGGCTCTGGCCCATGCTCTGGAGCAGGGGGCGACGCATCCCGTGGCGGCGGCCCTGCGTGCGGCGTGGGAGGGCGATGCTCTGGAGGCGCAGGAATTGCACACCACGCAGGGTATGGGGGTGGAAGGTTGGGTGGCGGGTCGCCGCCTGCGCCTGGGCGCGCCCGAATGGGTGGGGGCCGCGGCCCCCGCCGGGTTCGCTCCCGGCGCCACGGTGGCGGGTTTGGCGGACGAGGACGGCGTGCTGGCCTGGTTCGCTCTGGGGGACGCGCCCCGACCGCAGGCGCGGCAGCTCATCGCCGATCTGAAAGCCCTGGGGGTGACGATCCATCTTTATTCCGGCGACCGCGCGGAGAACGTGGCGGCCCTGGCCGCGGAATTGGGCATCGACGATGCGCGCGGGGCCATGCTGCCTCAGGACAAGCTGGATGCGGTGCGCGTCCTCCAGCAGCAGGGGTGCGTGGTGGCCATGACCGGCGATGGCGTGAACGATGCCCCGGTGCTGGCCCAGGCCCAGGTCTCGGTGGCGGTGGATCAGGGGGCCGAGGCGGCCCAGGCGGCGGCAGACATGGTGCTGCTGTCGTCGGAGATCGGGAGGCTGGCGGATGGAGTGCTCCTGGCGCGCAAGACCCAGCGCGTGATCCGCGAGAACCTGTTCTGGTCGGTGATCTACAACGTGGTCGCCATCCCCGCCGCCGCTCTGGGCTACGTCACGCCCTGGCTCGCGGGCATCGGTATGTCGCTCTCTTCGCTTCTGGTAGTGCTCAACGCCATGCGTTTGTCGCGGCGTGCGTGAGGCTTACGCGAGCCTTACATTTCATTTGCGGGGCTCCTGGCTTCCGTCCTACCATCCGGCCAGCCAATAAAATTTCCTCATGGACATCCTCTACTTACTTATCCCTCTGAGTCTTGCCTTCGTTGCCGTGATCGCCTGGGTGTTCCTCTGGGCGGTGAAGAGCGGACAGTTCGAGGATATGGAAGGCCCTGCTCACAGAATTTTGCTGGACGACGAAAAAATCCCGTCAAGTCAAGGCTCTGGAGAAACAAATCGGACAAATTCGTCCATTGACATAGGTCAAGCTGAAAACTAGGATTCGCGCGTCGAAATTCTTCGGCGCTTGGTTTTTAACCCAGCCTCAACTGTGAAGGAGACCCGTATGGAAGCAACATACAACTACAAGGTCGTCCGACAGTTCGCCATCATGACGGTCGTGTGGGGAATTGTTGGAATGCTGGTGGGCGTAATTTTGTCCGCTCAGCTGATGTGGCCGACTCTGACTGAAGCCCTCGGCCCCTTGGCCCCCTACCTGTCCTACGGGCGTATCCGACCGCTGCATACCAATGCCGTGATCTTTGCGTTTGGCGGCTGTGCGTTGTTCGCCACTTCCCTGTACATCGTCCAGCGCACCTGCCAGGCCCGTCTGTTGTCCGACGGTCTGGCTTCCTTCGTGTTCTGGGGCTGGCAACTCATCATCCTGCTGGCTGCCGTCTCCCTGCCGCTGGGCGTCACCTCCGGCAAGGAATATGCGGAACTGGAGTGGCCCATCGACATCCTGATCGCCGTGGTCTGGGTGGCCTACGCCGTGTTGTTCCTGGGCACCATCATCAAGCGCAAGACTCAGCACATCTATGTGGCCAACTGGTTCTTCGGCGCCTTCATCGTGACCATTGCCCTGTTGCACATCGTCAACAGCATCGAGTTGCCCTGGATGCTGGCGGGCGGCGTCTGGTGGAAGTCCTACTCCGTCTACGCCGGCGTGCATGACGCCATGGTGCAGTGGTGGTACGGCCATAACGCGGTGGGCTTTTTCCTGACCACCGCCTTCCTCGGCATGATGTATTACTTCATCCCGAAGCAGGCTGGTCGCCCGATCTTCTCCTATCGGCTGTCCATCGTGCACTTCTGGGCGCTGAACTTCATTTACATGTGGGCCGGTCCTCACCACCTGCTGTACACCGCGCTGCCCGACTGGGCTCAGAGTCTGGGGATGGTGTTCTCCCTGATGCTGATTGCGCCCTCCTGGGGCGGCATGATGAACGGCATCATGACCCTGTCCGGCGCTTGGCATAAGCTGCGTACCGATCCGATCCTGAAGTTCCTGATCACCGCCCTGTCCTTCTACGGCATGTCCACCTTCGAAGGTCCGATGATGTCCGTGAAGACCGTGAACGCGCTGTCCCACTACACCGAGTGGAACATCGCCCACGTGCACTCCGGCGCTCTGGGTTGGGTTGCGATGATCTCCATCGGTTCGCTGTACCACCTGATCCCGCGCCTGTTTGGCCGTGAAGAGATGTACAGCACCCGTCTGATCAACGTGCACTTCTGGTGGTCCACCATCGGCGTCGTGCTGTACATCGCCGCCATGTGGATTGCCGGTGTGGCTCAGGGGCTGATGTGGCGCGCTACCAACGCCGACGGCACGCTGACCTACAGCTTCGCGCAGTCCGTTGCCGCGATGTATCCCTTCTACGCGATTCGTCTGATCGGCGGCCTCATGTTCTTCGTGGGCATGCTGCTGATGGCTTACAACGTGTGGAAGACCGTCGCCATGGGCAAGGCTGTCAACGACGCCCGCATCCCTGACGCCGTTCAGGCCTAAGCATCAAGGAGACCGAACATGTTTGCTCATAAGGTTCTTGAAAAGAACATCGGCCTGTTGATGGTCCTGACCTTTGTGGTCGTGGCCGTGGGTGGCCTAGTGCAGATCGTGCCCCTGTTCTTCCAGAAGTCCACCACCCAACCCGTGGCCGGACTGAAGCCCTATAACGCGATGCAATTGACGGGGCGCGACGTGTATATCCGGGAGGGTTGTTACAACTGCCATTCCCAGATGATCCGCCCGTTCCGCGCTGAGACCGAACGCTATGGCCACTTCTCCGTGGCTGGCGAGTTCGTGTACGACCGCCCCTTCCAGTGGGGTTCCAAGCGTACCGGTCCCGATTTGCATCGCGTGGGTGGCCGTTATTCCGATCAGTGGCACTACACGCACATGATGAACCCGCGTGATGTGGTCCCGGAGTCCAACATGCCCTCGTACTTCTGGCTGGCGGACGCTCCGGCGGATGCCGCCAATATCCAGGCCAAGATGAAAGTCCTGAACTTGGTGGGGCATGGCTACACGGAAGACGAGATCACGAATGCGCCCAAGATGCTCGAAGGCAAGACCGAGATGGACGCCTTGATCGCCTACATGCAGGTCTTGGGCACTTCCGCGCCCAAGGCCAAGTAACCATAGGCCAAGTGACATGAACGCCGGCACCCTCAGCGCTGTCCTCACCGTGGTTTTCTTCGTGCTGTTCCTGCTCATCATCTGGTGGGCCTATAGCCGGAGCAATAAGCAGAAATTCGAGGACGCCGCCAACCTCCCCTTCCAGGAGGATGGCGGGGATGTCGGCCAACGCCACTGAATTAGGAGAGACTCATGATCGAAGGATATGCTGTACCTGATTTTGTCAGCGACTTCTGGCATCTCTACATTGCCGCGGCGACCGTGATTGGTATCGTGGCCATGATGTGGTTGCTGAAGTCCCAAACCACTCGCAAGTTGGCCGCGGGGGAGGATGCTGAACTGATGCACCCCACCTGGGACGGCGATTTGCAGGAGTTCAACAATCCATTGCCGCGTTGGTGGATGTTCCTGTTCTGGTTCCTGCTGCTCTTCGGCGTGGTTTATCTGGTTCTATATCCTGGAGCGGGCAAGTTCGCCGGGGTGTGGAACTGGTCTTCTGCGGACCAGTACAAGCAGGAAAAGGATCGGGTGGATGCTCAGTTCAATGAGGTTCTGAAGCCTTTCATGGGCAAAGACCTGATGGCTGTGTCTGCCGACCCGGTGGCCAAGGAAATGGGCCAGCGCCTGTTCCTGACGTACTGCTCCCAGTGCCATGGTTCGGATGGCAAGGGTTCCAGTGGCTTCCCTGACCTGACTGACGGCAACTGGCTGTTTGGTGGTGCACCGGATGACATCAAGGCCAGCATCGCCAACGGACGTGTCGGTGAAATGCCGGGCGGACTGGCGGGTGACGACAAGGGCGCCAAGGAAGTGGCCAACTATGTGCTCATGTTGGGTGGCAAGCCTCACAACGCTGCTCTGGCTGAGGCAGGCAAGGCCAAGTACGCTGCTTGCGCCGGCTGTCACGGTGAAGACGGCAAGGGCAACAATGCCGCCGGCTTCCCCAACCTGACCGATGCCTCCTGGCAGTATGGCGGTAGTGAAGCGGCCATCACCGAGAGCATCGTGAAGGGACGCAAGGGAGGCATGCCTGCGCAGATGGAAAATCTGGGCGAGGCCAAGGTGCATCTCCTGACGGCCTATGTCTGGGGTCTTGGAGGCGGCGCCAAACCGGTCGCTCCTGCTCCCGTGGTTGCAGTCGAGCCCGCAGCGGATGCTGCGGCGCCTGCCCCCGCCAAGTAAGTAATGTTCCCTGGCCGGTTTTGAACCGGCCTCGGAATCCAGCCCATTCTTGCGAGTGGGTTGGCTTCCGGGTCGAGCGGATGGCCTTCAAGGCCTTTGTCCCGGAGAAGAGAGAGGACGCAAGTGTCTGAACACAAATCAGAAATACCGGTTGTCAAGGACGGTGAGCAGGAGCTCTACACCGTTCATCAGAAGATCTATCCCCGCGCCGTCAGTGGCTGGTTCAATTGGTGGCGCGTGGCGCTGGTTATCCTCACCCAGGTCATTTATTACGGGTTGCCATGGTTGCAGTGGGAAGGTCGTCAGGCGGTCCTTTTCGATCTCGGTGCGCGCAAGTTTTTCCTCTTTGACTGGGTTTTCTGGCCTCAGGATTTCGTCTGGCTGGCTGTACTCCTCATCATTTCGGCGTTATCCCTGTTCCTGTTCACGGCTATTGCCGGGCGGCTCTGGTGCGGGTACGCCTGTCCGCAGACGGTCTACACCGAATTGTTCATGTGGGTGGAATCGTGGATCGAAGGTAACTACAAGCAGCAGCAGAAGCTCAACGCGATGCCGTGGAATGCCGCCAAGATTTTGCGTCGTGGCGGCAAACATCTGGCCTGGGTGGCGCTGGCTCTGTGGACTGGATTCACCCTGGTGGCCTATTTCACTCCTGCCTCGACGCTATGGCAGGAGCTGACGGCCTGGGATCTGGGGCCCTGGGAAACTTTCTGGATTTTCTTCTATGCCTTCGCTACTTGGGGCTTCGCTGGTTTTATGCGCGAACAGGTATGCAAATACATGTGCCCCTACGCTCGTTTCCAGAGCGTCATGTTTGATCAGGACACACTGGTCATCACCTATGACTACCGCCGTGGCGAGTCCCGCGGTCAGCGCAAAAAATCCATTGATTACAAGTCGCAAGGGCTGGGGGATTGTGTGGATTGCGGTATTTGCGTCCAGGTCTGTCCCACCGGCATTGATATCCGCAATGGCCTGCAGTACATGTGCATCGGCTGTGCTGCCTGCATTGATGCCTGTGATCAGGTGATGGATAAGATGGGCTACCCCAAGGGGTTGATCCGTTATTCCACTCAGAATGCGATAGATGGTCAGTACTCCGATCAGGACATTACGAGGCATGTCCTCCGTCCTCGCACCCTGTTCTATACCGTGGTGTTGTCCGGAATCATTCTGGCGTTTCTTTACACCCTGGCGGAGCGTGTACCGCTTCGGGCGGATGTGATTCGGGATCGGCGCACCCTGTCCAGAGAGGTGGAGAACGGCCAGATCGAGAACCTGTACCGGCTACAGATCATCAACATGGATGGCCGCCCGCACCAATACACCATCCGGGCAAAGGGCATTGAGGGGCTTGCCGTGGCAGAGGGGGGGCAGGTGGACATTCCCGCTTTGGGGACGGTCAACGTCAATGTTGCGGTTCGCGCTGACCGTCTCAAGCTGAATAAACCCAGCCAGCCTGTGTTTTTCACGATTCAGGCGGCGGAAGACGCCAGCATCGTGCGTGAAGCCAAATCGAGTTTCCTGCGGTGAAAAATGACATGAACACAACGTTGCAACGGCCTTGGTGGAAAGAGCCCATGGTCTGGCTGATTGCCGGACTTCCTGCAACGGCTGTGGTGGCGGGAATCACCACCTATTTCATTGCCACCCATGATCCGGACACACTGGTGGGCAAGGATTATCAGAAGGAAGGCATGACCGTTGTCGATGGCAGCCTGGCTGCGATGGACCGCGCCACAGCACTTGGCCTGTCCGCGAATCTGAGCCGTTCCGGCGAGCAAATGAGATTGCGGGTGAGCGTCGGCAAGGCCGCCCTACCGGATACGCTGCTGCTGGAACTGCGGCATGCCACGAAATCGAACCAGGATCGAACAGTGACTTTGTCCCGCACTGGTGAAGGCATATACAACGCCCCTTGGCATGACCTTGGGGCAGGCAAACGGCAACTGGCCCTGGAGCCGCAGGATCATTCCTGGCGGCTTGAGGGAGAGTGGCTGGAGCCGTTTTCAGAAGAGACGAGGTTGCGGGGGAGTATCCCGCATTCATCAACGCACCCGTAGGGGGCCTAACTTAGGAGTATGAACATGGATGTCGTGATGAAAGAACTCTTTGGTACCGATATTGGTCTTTTGAGCCTGTTCACCTTGGGATTCATCGTCGCCATGGGCTTGTTTATGTGGGCGAAGCTGACGAAGAAATCCCACGAAGGCGGCTGATCAGTTCTTCAGACCGGGGTCTTTGCCCCGTCCAGCAGGGTGTGTAATGCGCTCCGGCTGGATGTGTACGGTTCCTTGTCCAGAAAATCCTGGACGAGGAACCGTTCCATTTTTGGAAAGAGTGCAATGGCCTCGTCCAGTTGCGCGTCGTTCCCCTTGGCGTAGGCGCCGATAGTGATCAGGTCGCGGCTGCGCTGGTAGCGCGAGTACAGCGATTTGAATTGTCTTACCCGATCCAGTTCCTCTTTTGATATCAGTTCCGTAATGGCGCGGGACACCGACGCCTCGATATCTATCGCCGGGTAATGTCCCTGATCGGCCAGTTGCCGCGACAGCACCACATGACCATCCAGGATGGCTCGTGCGGCATCCGTGATGGGGTCTTGCTGATCATCTCCCTCCATCAACACCGTGTAGAAGGCGGTAATTGAGCCGCCGCCCTTGCGCCCGTTCCCTGCGCGTTCCACCAGTTGCGGCAGCTTTGCGAACACAGAGGGCGGGTAGCCCTTGGTGGCAGGCGGTTCGCCCACCGCCAGGGCGATCTCTCTCTGCGCTTGGGCGTAGCGGGTGAGGGAATCCATGATCAGGAGTACTTGCAGCCCCTGATCCCGAAAATGTTCGGCAATGGCGGTGGCGTACGCGGCGCCATGCAGGCGCAGCAAAGGCGGCGAATCCGCCGGCGCCGCCACAACCGCTGCGCGTCTCAGACCCTCCTCTCCCAGGATGTTTTCGATGAAGTCCTTGACCTCGCGCCCCCGCTCGCCGATCAGGCCTACCACGACCACATCGGCTTCGGTATAGCGCGCCATCATCCCCAGCAGCATGGATTTTCCTACGCCACTGCCAGCGAACAGTCCCATGCGCTGACCCCTGCCAACGGTCAGAAGCGCGTTGATGGAGCGCACCCCCACATCCAGGACATCCCGAATAGGGTCGCGTTCCAGGGGATTTAGCGGGCGGGAATACAGCGGCGCGCGCCGGGTGGTATCGACCGGTCCGAGGCGATCCCAGGGCCTCCCGGCGCCATCGACCACACGCCCCAGCAATTCTTCCCCGACCGCCACCTGCCGAATCCTGTCCTCAATGCGGCGGCGGCGCAGAAAGGGCCGGTTGATCTCGGGAGGGTCAATCTGGGCGGAGGCGCTGATGCCGACCAGTGCGCCGGGGGCCAGCCCGTAGACGTCCGTGGAGGGCATGAGAAAGAGGCGCTCGCCGCTGAATCCGACCACTTCGGCATCCACCAGTTGTCCCGTGGAGGCAAGCACCTGGCAGGAAGCGCCAGTGGCCAGTTTGAGCCCGGAGGCCTCCATGACCAGCCCTGCAACCCGGGTCAGGCGCCCCGTGGAGCGCCAGGGCGTCACCTGACTGACCGCCTCCTGGCAATCATTCAGGAATTTCTTGATAGCTGTTACGCGTTCGGTTCCAGCCACCCGAGGTCGGCCCCCATGGTTTCGATTACCTGCTGCCAGCGGGTGGGCAGGCTGGCGTCCAGCTCACTGTGGGCGCTTTCGATGCGGAATCCGCCTTGTTGCAGGCGCGGGTCTCCCATGACTTCCCAGGAGAGATGCGAATGTTCCCGCTCAAGCCAGCTTCGAACCAGATCGGCGTCCGCAGGGTGGGTCAGGATGTGGTACTGGACCTCCATCCCAGGCAGGGCCAGCATGGCCTCACGGATCGCGCCGAGGATGGTCTCCGGATGAACGCGAATCTCGCCGCGCACGATCTGCTGGGCCACGACCAGGGCCAGATTCAGGATGTCCCTGGCCAGGGTCTGGTCTTCCCGTATGCGGGAGGCATCCAGTTCCGCCGCCAGGCTGTTGAGTCGCTCCAAATGCTCATGGGCGCTTTTCATGCCCTCGGCATAGCCCGTCTTGCGTCCGTCCTCGCTTCCTTGCCGAAAGCCCTCCTGGCGCGCCGCTTCACGCATGCGCTCCAGTTCCGCCAGCACGGCCTTGGGCGGGACCGCCTTGGCGGGGCTGGAAACGTGGGCGGCGTGGGATTTGGGCTTGGCCGGGCGATCAAATGCCGCAAGCTTGAGCGGCTGCATGTTCGCCAGTTGTTCCTTGGGGATGACCTTGGACATGGATCAGGCCGTCCCGCGCATCATTCCACCAGACCTTCGTCGCCGCCCTTGCCGCCCAGAACGATCTGTCCCTCGTCCACCAGCTTGCGCACGATCTTGAGGATCTCCTTCTGCTCGGCTTCCACCTCGGACAGACGCACGGGGCCCTTGGCCTCCAGATCCTCCTTGAGCGCCTCGGCAGCGCGGCTGGACATGTTCTTGAAGATCTTTTCCTTGAGTTCCTGGGAGGTGCCTTTCAGGGCGATGATCAGGGTCTCGGACTGCACCTCGCGCAGCAACAACTGGATGGAACGGTCGTCCAGCCCCAGGATGTTGTCAAAGGTGAACATCTGATCCTGGATCTTTTGGGCCAGGTCCGGGTCATGCTCGCGGATGCTTGCCAGCACCGAAGCCTCGCTGGCCCCGCCCATATAGTTGAGGATGTCCGCCGTGGTCTTGACGCCGCCCAGAGAACTCTTCTTGGTGATGTCGCCGCCGGACATGAGTTGGGTCAGCACTTCGTTCAATTCACGCATGGCCATGGGCTGCACCCCTTCCAGGGTGGCGATGCGCATCATCACGTCATTGCGCAGGCGTTCCGGCAGCAGGTTGAGGATCTCGCTGGCGTGGTCTTGCTCAAGGTGGGCCATGATGGTGGCGATGATCTGGGGATGCTCGTTGCGGATCATCTCCGCCACGCTGGCGCCGTCCATCCACTTCAAGCTCTCGATGCCCGCGTTTTCATTGCCTTGCATGATGCGGTCGATCAGATAGGACGCCTTGTCGTCGCCCAGAGCCTTCTTGAGCACATCGCGGATGTATTCGCCCGAGTCGCCCACCAGACCGGTGCGGCCCTCCGTCTCCAGACGGAACTGTTGCAGGATGCCCATGATGCGTTCGGTGGTGAGGTCTGAAACGCTGGTCATGGCCACGGACAGTTTTTGCACTTCCTTGGCGTTCAGGTACTTGAACACCTCCGCTGCCTCCTCCTGGCCCAGAGCCAGCATCAGGATGGCGCAATCCTCCAGTCCCTTGTCGCTCATTCCTCAGCCATCCACTTGCGCATGACCTGGGCGACGATCAAAGGATTCTGCTTGGAGAATTCCTTGACCTCCTTGAGGGTCTCGTCGTACTGCTTTTGTTGTTTCTGGCGCGAGTCTTCGGCGGCCTGACGGGCAAAATCGTCGTTCTCGGCGGTATGCCCCCCCGTGCCGGGGCCATGCGCCGGTCCATGGGCGCCGGCATGGTGTTCAACCGGGAGCGGTTTCATCAGGTCCTGCAACATCGGGCGCAAGACCCCGAATACCAGATAAAAGGCCAGTCCAAACACCAGCAGGTTTTTCAACAGGGTCTTGGCCATGCCCACGTTTTCCGGGTCTTTCCAGAGCGGGATCTCGATCTCGGTGCGGTTCTCGGTGAAGGCCGCGTTTACCACGTTCACGGTGTCGCCGCGCTCCTGGCTGAAGCCGATGGTTTCCTTCACCAAGTTGTTGATTTGAGTCATTTCCTGAGGAGTCAGGGGAGTGGGTTTTCCCATCTGACCATCCTCCCCCTTCTCCGCACCGCGGTAATTCACCACAACCGCCACGGAGACCCGCTTGATGCGGCCCAGAGGTTCCTTTACATGGCGCGTGGTCTTGTCCAACTCGAAATTGACCGTGCTTTCCTTCCGGTTCGCATTGCTTGCGTTGGCCCCCTGCCCGGCGCCGGCATTGGCGCCCGCGGGGACGGTGACCGGGGCTGTCCCCCCGCCGGGTGGTTGGTTCGTCAGCGCACCGGGCACGCCCTGGGCCTGCCCTGAGGCGCTGTTCACCTCTTCGGTCGAATGCTGACTGCGTATCGCCTGTGCATCCGGGGTCGGATTCGGCTTGAAGGATTCGGTGGTGGCCGCCGCTTCGGAAAAATCCAGATCGGCGCGCACTTCAGCGCGCACATTCCCTTCTCCGACAATGGGGGAGACGATGGCGACCACGCGCTCGGAGTAGTAGGACTCGATCTGGCGCAGGTAATCCAGCTGGCCGGCATTCAGACCGGCCATGGAGAGCGGATCTTTCTTGGCGCTGAGCAGGCTGCCGGCCTGGTCCACCACGGTGACGTTGCTCGGGGTGAGTTCCGGCACACTGCTGGAGACCAGGTGCACGATGGCGCTGACCTGGCCGGGGTCGATGGCGCGACCGGCGCGCAGATTGACCAGGACGGAGGCCGTGGGGGTCTGCTTGTCGCGGATGAATACGGACGGTTTAGGGATGGCCAGATGCACGCGCGCGGTTTCCACCGGGCCCAGCGACTGGATGGTGCGGGAGAGCTCCCCCTCCAGACCGCGCTGGAAGGCCAGTTGCTCCTGGAACTGAGTCATGCCCAGTTTGGGCGCATCCATCAGTTCAAACCCGACAGCGCCCCCCTTGGGCAGGCCCTGGGCCGCCAGCTTGAAGCGCAGGTCGTAGACCTGTTCGGAGGGGACCAACAGGGTGCCGCCCGCCTCGGTCTTGTACGGCACGTTCATCTGCTGGAGGGTTGCCGTGACCGAGCCGGCGTCTTTTTCCGAGAGATTTGAGAACAACACCCGGTAGTCAGGCGTACCCGACCAGAGGAACAAGCCGACGACAAGGGCGATGGACGCCGCCAACATCACCGCCAACGTCAGCTTGCGCTGGAGCGGAAGGTCGGAGATGCGTTGGGTGAGGGCGAAAAGCGCGGATTGAGGCGGCTGGGCCATCCGTCAATAAATCCTGCTCAGACCTGCATGTTCATGATTTCCTGGTAGGCGGAAACCAGTTTGTTGCGTACCTGAACCATGGTCTGGAAGGATAGGCTGGCCTTTTGCAACGAGAACACGACATCTTGAAGGTCAACATCCGCATTGCCGGCTTCAAACTGCTGTGAGAGCTGGCGCGCATCCATTTGCGTGCTGTTGACTTCATCTACGGCGGATTTGAGCAGGTTGGTGAATTCCGGGCCGCCGACTTCCGTGGCGGCAGCGTTGACGGCGCTTTGATCCAGCAGGGCGGCGTTGAACACACTGGCGAAGTCCGGGCTCGCAGTCGCGCCTGTGACGCCGGGAACGGGGCCCGACCCCGCCTGCGCCGCCACGGTGCGTAACTGTTGAACCACAAGATCAATATTGTTCATCGTCCTTCCTCCTGCCGCGATTATAGGAGGTCATCTCCGTCCAAAAAACCTGCTTCACGATACTGCTTCAATTTGTGCCGCAAGGTCCGCTCGCTCATGTTCAACGCCTCCGCAGTGCGTCGGCGCGAGCCGTCCATGCGTCGGAGGGTGTCGAGGATGGTTTCACGCTCCACATCCTTGAGCCCCATTTCCTTGGTACGGGTTTTATCGGCAGTCTGCTCCGCTTTCTTGAGGGCAGGAAGCAGAAGATGTTCCGGGCCGATTTCGAGTCCAGGCGCCAGGATCATGGCGCGCTGCACAACATTGCCGAGTTCGCGGATGTTACCGGGCCACCCATACCCGGTCAACGCAGCTATCGCCTTGTCTGAAAAGGAAAAACCGCTCTTTCCAATGGTGGGCTCGTAGCGTTGCAGCAGGTGTTTCGCCAGGGGCAGGATGTCTTCTTTGCGATGTCGCAAAGGCGGAATTTCGATGGGGAAGACGTTGAGCCGGTAGAACAGATCTTCGCGGAACCGGCCTGCGCCGACCCAGCCCTCCAGATCCCGGTTGGTGGTGGCCAGAATGCGCACGTCCAACGGTATGGGCGCGCGCGCACCCACCCGTTCCACTTCCTTCTCCTGCAAGACCCGGAGCAGTTTCACCTGCAACATCAGGGGCATCTCCGATACCTCGTCCAGCAGGAGGATGCCGCCGTTGGCCTGCTCGAACTTGCCCGCCTGGGCGCTGGTAGCCCCGGTGAACGACCCCTTCTCATGGCCGAACAGGACGGATTCCAGCAATGTTTCCGGGATCGCCGCGCAATTCACGGCGATGAACGGACCCTTGGCGCGGCGCGAGTGTCGGTGGATATAGCGCGCAAAGACCTCCTTGCCCACGCCGGACTCGCCGGTGAGCAGCACGGTGGTATCGCTGGCGGCGACGCGGAGCGCCAGGTCCATGGCCTGCCGGGTGTTGGCGTCCTCCGCCACCAGTCCGGAGTCATCCTGCTCGTCGTGATTGCGGTAGTGGCGGGCGATCAGGGCCACCAGCCGATCCGGTTCAAAGGGTTTGGGCAGGTAATCCGCCGCCCCGTCGCGCATGGCCTCCACCGCCTTGGTGATCTGGCCGTAGGCCGTCATCAGCACCACGGGGATGCCGGGGTAACGCGCCTTCAAGGTGCGCAGCAGGCCGTGGCCGTCCATGCCTGGCATATGCACGTCCGAGAGCACCAGGCCCGGCGTTTCCTTTTGCAATATCAGAAAGGCCTCCTCGGCGTTGCCGGCGGTGAGCGCTCGATAACCGGAAAGCTCCAGCGTATCGGCCAGGGCCTCTTGCAGGGAGGGGTCATCCTCCACGACCAGGATGGGTTGGGTCTTGTCCGAACTAGTAGCCATGGAGATCGGGGACGATGGGGGCGTCGGGTTTTGCAATCGGCAACAGCAGGGTAAAGCGACTGCCCCCTTCCTCGCGCGGCGTCCATTCCACCCAGCCGCCGTGGGCCTCGGCCACCTGGCGCACGATGGCCAGCCCCAGGCCGCTGCCCTCGCTGCGGGTGGTGAAGAAGGGGTCGAACAGACGGTCGCGCACGGATTCGGGGACGCCCTGGCCGGTATCTTCCACCCGGAAGGAGGCGAAGGGGCTGCCCTGTCCCCCCACGAGGAAGTCCACTTCACCGTCTGCCGGGCAGGCCTGGATGGCGTTTTCCAGCAGGTTGATGACGGCGCCCGAGATCGCCTGCCGGTCGCCGCTCAACATCAGATCTTCGGGCGGGGCGTTGTGGCGGAAGCGGATGCCCTTGGCGCTCGCCTGGGGCTCGATGGTCTGGACGATCTCGTCTGCCAGGGCGCTGATGGGGAAGGGCTCCGGGGAAACGCGGGCGCCTTTGACGAACAGCAGCATGTCCTGGATCAGGCGTTCCAGGTAGCGCAGGCGGGACAACACCTTCTGAGAGAAGCGCATGCGATCCGCCTCGCCCAGATCGGGTTTGGCCAGGTGGCCGGCGTAGAGCAGGGCGGTTGCCAGGGGAGTGCGCAACTGGTGCGCCACCTGGGCCGCCATCTCGCCCAGGGCGGAGAGCCGTTCGCGTCGGGCCAGTTCCCCGTTGGCGGCAGCCAGTTCGCTGGTCAGGCGCGCCACCTGGGACTGCAATTCCAGGTAGGTTTCCGCAAGCTTCTCCGAGGTCTCGCTGAACAGCGCGAAGGCCTGTCTCAGTTCGGCATCGTTTTTCGGAGTGGGAGGCATGCGCTTGGGAGGAAGTCCGGAGTGCCGCGAATAGTAATGGCTCATGCCGATATGGAGCGGATTTATCCCGCCGGAGGCTGGCGGAGGTATTTCGCCAACACCCTGCGCTATCCTCCTGCGACCTTCGCACGGGAGCCGTTTCATGCAGCGTCTTTTTTTTCCTGTTCTGCTCACCCTCACCTTCCTCGTCCCCGCCGGGCCGTCCGCCGCCGCCAAGCCCAAGCCCCACTCCGCCGTCCAGGATTGCCCGGAATGCCCCGCGATGGTCACGCTCCCTGGAGGCGCTTTCGACATGGGTAGTCCCGATAGCGAACCGGGGCGCTACGCTGTCGAAATCCCGCAACACCGGGTCAAGGTGGGCCGTTTTGCCATGGGTAGGACGGAGATCACGCGGGGTCAGTTTGTCGCCTTTGTGGAGGAGACTGGTCACGATGCGGGCGACCGCTGCGGAACCTTTGAAGACGGTAAACACGAAGAACGAAGTGAGCGCAACTGGCGCAACTCCGGCCACGGCCAGGAAGATAACCACCCGGCGGTGTGTCTCAACTGGAACGATGCCCAGGCCTATGTGCAATGGCTTTCCCGCAAGACGGGCAAACCCTACCGGCTGCCGACGGAAGCGGAATGGGAATATGCGGCGCGAGCGGGGGTCGGCGCAGCGCACTACTGGGGCGAGAGCGCCAATCAGGCGTGCAGGTACGCCAATGTCATGGATCGCACAGGCGGAATTCAAGTGCCGGGCGTGACCTGGGAGACCCACCGTTGTACTGATGGTTATGCCTACACGGCCCCGGTCGCCCGCTTCAGAGCCAACGCATTTGGGTTGCACGACATGCTCGGAAATATCTGGGAATGGGTGGAGGACTGCTGGCACGGCCACTACAAGGGCGCTCCCGCAGACGGCAGTGCATGGACCAGCGGCAGTTGTGAGAAGCGCGTCCTGCGTGGCGGCTCCTGGGACAACGACCCGCGAAACGTTCGCGCTGCCAAGCGCCTCTGGGGGATGCCCGACTTACGGATTGACCGCTATGGTTTCCGGGTGGTGCGTGAGGTCAGGTCCGATTAAGCCTTGCCGGAAGCGGAGAAAGCGCGCGCATGCGCAAGGGCGCTGCCTAAAGTTTTCTTGCGTTCTGCCGATGAATGGCCTGAGACAAACTTGAGCGGGTTTCTGGCTGCCCGCTTGGAAACGAGGCCGCCATGTCGGATTTGCTGAAAAGAATTGATGCCCGCACCAAGCTGGCCGGTGCGAACAAGCTGGAGATCCTGCTGTTCACCCTGGGCGCGGACATGAGCACGGGACGCAAGGAGACCTTCGGCATCAATGTGTTCAAGGTGCGCGAGGTGATGCGCATCCCCGAGATCACGCGGGCGCCGGACATGCCTGCTGCGGTGGAAGGCATGGTGAGCCTGCGCGGCATGCTGGTCCCGGTGGTGGATTTGGCCAAGTACATCGGCATTCACACCGATGCGCCGCCGGCCATCATGATCGTGACCGAATACAACGGCCATACGCAGGGCTTTCTGGTGGGGGAGGTGGATACCATCCTGCGCCTGGACTGGTCCGAGATGAAGGTGCCGCCTTCCATGCTGACGGCGCGCATGGGCGGGCTGGTGACGGCGGTGACGGAGTTGAAGGACAAGCGTCTGGTGATGATGCTGGATGTGGAAAAGATACTCGCGGATACCGCCCAGATCGACGACAGCCACCTGTTTTCTGGGCTCCTGCCGATTGACCGTCCCAACCGTACCGTTCTGTATGCGGATGATTCCTCGGTGGCGCGCAAGCAGATCGAGCGCACCCTGGAGGCCATCGGCGTCAACGGCGTGGCGACGGTGAATGGACGCCAGGGGTGGGAGGAGCTATTGAAGATCGCCACCCAGGCGGATTCCGCCGGGCGTCCCGTTGCTGATTTCGTGCAGGTCATCCTGACGGATGTGGAGATGCCGGAAATGGATGGCTATGTGCTCACCAAGAACATCAAGTCTGATCCGCGGTTCCAGGGCATCCCCGTGCTCATGCATTCTTCCCTGTCGTCGGACGCCAACCGGCAGTTGGGTCTGTCGGTGGGGGTGGATGAGTATGTGCCCAAGTTCGAGCCGCACCGGTTGGCGGAAGTGTTGAGCCGTCTGATCAAGTAACCCTGCACAGGAGGCCGCTTACATGAATCCGCTGGAATCCCCCAAGCTGCTGGAAGCCGTTGACGCCCGCACCAAGCTGGCCGGCTCCAACAAGATGGAGTTGCTGCTGTTTTCGCTGGGTACGCACGAGATCTTCGGCATCAACGTGTTCAAGGTGCGGGAGGTATCTCCCACCCCGCCCATCACCATGACGCCGAACATGCCGACCGGCGTCGAGGGCGTGATCTCCCTGCGCGGCAGCATCATCCCGGTGATCTCCCTGGCCCACTTCATCCGTCTTGAAGGCGCCCCCAGGGGGATTGGCCAGACCATGATCGTCACGGAGTTTTCGCGCCACACCCAGGGTTTCCTGGTGGAGGAGGTGGATCGCATCATCCGCGTGGAATGGGACAAGGTGAAACCGCCGGAAAACATGCTGGCGGGGCAGGACGGCATGATCACCGCCATCACCGAGCTGGAAGATGGTCGTCTGGTTTCCATCCTGGATGTCGAGCGTGTGCTGGTGGAGGTGCTGGGCGAGAAGGCTTTGCCCACCCTGCCGAAGATGGAGGCGGGGCGTGAGGCCACCATATTTTTCTGCGACGACTCCCAGGTGGCGCGCAAGGAGATCGTTTCCGTACTGGACAAGCTGGGGGTCAAGTACGTCCAGGCCAACGACGGCAGGGAATCCTGGGACAAGCTCCAGAACATGGCCAACCGCGCCAGCGCCGAGCAGACGCCCCTGCGTAATCAGATCAACCTGATCCTGACCGATGCCGAGATGCCCGAGATGGACGGCTATGTACTCACCCGCAACGTCAAATCGGACAAACGTTTCGCCGGCATCCCCGTGATCATGCATTCCTCCCTTTCCTCCGAGGCCAACCGCACCATGGGGCAGCAGGTGGGGGTGGACGCCTATGTGGCCAAGTTTGATGCCAGTGTGCTGGCCGACACGCTGGTGGCGTTCCTGAAGCGATGAGCGGCAGGGCAACCAGAATCGCGCCGCAAGCAATGACGAGGATCTGATATGGCTGACAAGAATCTGAAATTCCTCGTGGTGGACGACTTTTCCACCATGCGACGCATCGTGCGCAACCTGCTCAAGGAGTTGGGCTACATCAATGTGGACGAAGCCGAGGATGGGGCCGTGGCCTTGCAAAAACTCAAGGGCAGCAACTTCCAGTTTGTCATCACCGACTGGAACATGCCCGTCATGACCGGCATTGAACTGCTCAAGGCGGTGCGCGCCGACGCCGCTCTGAAGCACTTGCCGGTGCTCATGATCACTGCCGAGGCGAAGAAGGAAAACATCATAGAGGCCGCCCAGAGCGGCGCTTCCGGCTACATCGTCAAACCATTCACCGCCGCCACGCTCGAAGAGAAGATGAACAAGGTCTTCGAGAAGTACGGGATGTAACCGGACAGACCAAGGAGCGAAGATGAGCGGCAGCAACGACTCCCCCGAACTGGAAGCCCTGTTCGACAGCATTTCCGAAAGCATGGCCCCGGCCAGGCCCGCATCGGTCCCCGAGTTGGGGGACACCCCCGAACTGGAAGCCTTGTTCGACCGCATCTCCGATGCCGTCGTGGGCGAGAGCGATCCAAATGACGACGGCGTCTGTCCGCAGCGCGTGTTTGCGCAGTTGGGGCACATGACGCGCAATCTGCACAACCTGTTGCGCGAACTTGGTTTCGACAAGGCGCTGGAAGAGGTGGCCAACGGCTTGCCCGACAACCGCGACCGGCTCAATTACATCGCCGCCATGACTGCCAAGGCGGCGGAGCGCACCCTTACTGCGGCGGAAGTCGCGCAGCCGCTCCAGGAAAACATGGGGGCAACGGCCCGCGTCCTTTCCGACAACTGGGAGCGCCTGTTCAACAAGCAACTGGGCGTGCAGGAGTTCAAGACCCTGGTGCACGACACCCGCGCCTATCTGGCGCAGGTGCCGCAGCAGACCGAGACCACCAACGCGCAGTTGATGGAAATCATCCTGGCGCAGGATTTCCAGGATCTCACCGGCCAGGTCATCAAGAAGATTCTGGATGCCGCGCAGAAGCTGGAATCCCAGTTGCTGGCCCTGTTGATCGAGACCACGCCGGAAGACAAGCGTCATGCCGTGGACACGGGTTTGCTCAATGGCCCGGTGGTGAATTCCGCCCACCGCAGCGATGTGGTGACCAGCCAGGAGCAGGTGGATGATTTGCTGGAGAGCCTGGGCTTCTAGCCGGGGCTTCCAAAGGAGAGTGAGATGAGCGATTTCGCCGGAATGGAAGAGCTGTTGCAGGATTTCCTCATGGAGGCCGGGGAACTGCTGTCGCAGGTGGACAACAAACTGGTCGAACTGGAAAAGCGTCCCAGCGACAAGGATCTGCTGAACGACATCTTTCGCGGGTTCCACACCATCAAGGGGGGCGCGGGCTTTCTCAACGTGGATGCCCTGGTGTCCCTGTGCCATCGCACCGAGAACCTGTTCGACAAGCTGCGCAACGGTGAGCTGACCCTGAACCCGGAGCTGATGGATTCCATCCTGGCCGCCACCGGCAGCGTGCGCACCATGTTCGACGCCCTATCCCAAAAGGTGCTGCCAAGCGCCGCGGACCCCGCGCTGATCGCTGCGCTGGAGGCGGCCCTGAACGGCCAGCCGGTCCCGGCCAAGGCCGCTCCCGCGCCGCGGGCGGCTGCCCCCGCACCCCTGGCCGCCCTGGCCGCGGAACCTGCCGGCGCGGCGGAAGAAGACATCAACTGGGATGCGCTCCACGCCGTGCTGACCGGCGCTCCCGTTCCCCCGCCTGCGGTCGCCGCGCCGGTATCCCCGCCTGGTGCGGCTACGCATGAAGAACCTGCCTTGGGCGCAGCCCCTGCCGCGCAGCACCCCGCCCCCGTGCAGGATCTGCCCACCCCTTCCCGTGCAGCCACCGCCGCCGGTGCGCCGGTACAGAACCTGCAAAAGGAAACCACCATCCGCATCGACACGGCGCGGCTGGATCAGGTGCTCAACCTGTCTGGCGAAATCGGCCTGACCAAGAACCGGATTGCCAACCTCAAGACCCAGATCCTGCACGGCGCCCAGGACCAGGGCACGCTGAAGGCCCTGGATCTGGCGGTCAGCCAGCTTGACCTGCTGGTGTCCGACCTGCAAAACGCGGTGATGAAGACCCGCATGCAGCCCATCGGTCGCCTGTTCCAGAAATACCCCCGTCTGGCGCGGGATCTGGCGCGGCAACTGGGCAAGGACGTGGAACTGGTCATCACCGGGGAAGAGACGGAACTCGACAAGACCATGATCGAGGACTTGAACGACCCCCTGGTGCATCTGGTGCGTAACGCCGTGGACCATGGTGTTGAACTGCCGGAAGAGCGGGCCGCCAGCAACAAGCCCTCCAAGGCCATCGTCACCCTGACCGCCAGCCAGGTGGGCGACCATATCTATATAGAGATCTCCGACGACGGCAAGGGCATGCGCCCCGACGTGATCCGGCGCAAGGCCGTGGAGAAAGGCATCATCGACGGCGAAACGGCCAACGGCCTGGATGATCGCCAGAGCCTGCAACTGGTGTTCCTGCCCGGTTTCTCCACCAAGGACGAGATCTCCAGCGTGTCCGGGCGCGGCGTCGGCATGGATGTGGTCAAGACCAATATCGGCAAGCTCAACGGCAAGGTGGATGTCCTCTCCGTGCCGGGCCAGGGCAGCACTTTCACCATCTCCCTGCCGCTCACCCTGGCCATCCTGCCGGTGCTGGTGGTGCGCCTGAATACCCAGTCCTTTGCCGTGCCCCTTTCCATGGTGCGCGAGATCATCCCGATCCGTGTGGAAGAAGTGCAGCGCGTGTCCGGGCGCGCCACCATGGTGGTGCGCGACGAAGTGCTCCCGGTGCGCTCCCTGGCTCGCCTGCTGGGGTGGGAGCCGCGCCAGGCGCCCGCCTTTGGCGTACTCATGCATGCGGCGGATTCCACCTTCATCCTGGCCGTGGACGGCTTTGTCGGGCGCGATGACGTGGTGATCAAGCCCCTGTCCGACATCAAGCCCAAGGGCGTTGCCGGCGCAACCCTGTCCGGCGACGGCTCCATCGTCCTGGTGCTGGACATGGAAGAACTGCTGTCCGAGATGCCCGCCGAATCCGCCCACAACCTGTTCGCCAGGATCTGACGCCCCGGATGAGCCAGCACGCCTACATCGCCCGGCAACCCATCGTCGATACCGAACATCGCCTCATCGCCTACGAGTTGCTGTTCCGGCGCTCCGCCGCGGCGGAAACCGCCGAGGTGGAGACGGACCTGGATGCCGGGGTGTCGATCATCACCAATACCCTGTGCAACATGGGCACGGACTGGCTGCTCAAGGGCAAGCTGGCCTTCATCAACATGGAAACCCCCATGTTGCAGTCCAGTTTTTCCACCCTGCTGCCCGGCCCCCATGTGGTGTTCGAAGTCCTGGAGACGGTGCAGACCAACCCCGAAGTGCTGGAGCGGCTGCGCGAACTCAAGGCCGAAGGGTTCCGCATCGCCCTGGACGATTTCCACTATTTCCCGGAATCGGAGCCGCTGCTGCCCCTGGCCGACTTCGTCAAGTTCGACCTCCAGCACAACTCCCTCGAAGAACTCGCGGGCAAGGTAGCGCGCCTCAAGCGTCACCCCCTCAAGCTGGTGGCGGAGAAGGTGGAAAGCCAGGCCCAGTTCGAGGCCTGCCGCAAACTGGGTTTCGACTATTTCCAGGGCTACTACTTCGCCCGTCCGGAAAACCTTTCCACCCGGGTCATCAACCCCTCCCAGTCCACGGTGCTGCAACTCATGGCGCGGGTGCGCGCCGGTGCGGAACTGGCCGAACTGGAGGCCCTGTTCAAGCATGACGTGGCGCTGACCTTCAAGCTGTTGCGCTACATCAATTCCGTAGGGTTCGGCCTCTCCTGCGAGGTCCACTCCATCCGCCATGCCGTCAGCCTGGTGGGGCTCCAGCCCATGTATCGCTGGCTCACCCTGTTGCTGGTCACCGCGGGAACCCACCCCTCCGCCCCGGTGCTCGCGCGCATGGCCATCACGCGCGGGCGCTTCTGCGAACTTGCCGGCCAGGAAGCGATGCCCGGCGGGGATGCGGATTCGCTGTTCCTGTCGGGGGTGTTCTCACTCCTGCCGGCCATGTTGGAGATGAACATGAATGAGGTGCTGGAACGGGTGGCGGTGCCGGAGGCGGTGGCCGACGCCCTGCGCGACCATGGCGGAATCTACGGCCCCTTCCTGGCCCTGGCCGAGGCCATGGAAAGCGGCGAACACGCCGCCATGGAATCCAAGACCCTTGCCCTGATGCTGACGCCCAAACAGGTCAGCACGGCGCACATGCGCGCCCTGGCCTGGGTGGAGCAACTGGGGATCGACTGAATCCACCCTGGCGGAAGGCGTCAGAGCATCTCCGGCGTCAACGCGACCTTCAGCAACACCAGGGCCTTCTCCGCCCGTACCCGGTTGGTCAGCCAGACCACCGCCCCCTTCTTGATGCTCATGGGGCGCGCCTCCCCCCAGAGCAAGAAGGAAAACGTCTCTCCCAGGGTGGGCTGATGGCCCACCACCAGCACGCTGCCCTTGTGCCTGGGCCAGCCTGACGCGGCCAATACATGGGCCACATCTCCGCCCGGCGCCAGGTCGGGAACGATCTTGTATTTGCGTTGCAAGGCGTCGGCAGTCTGCCGGGTGCGCAGGGCGGGGCTCGTCAGGATCAGGGCATCTTCCGGCAGTTGCCGGTTGAGCCAGGCCGCCATCTGTTCGGCCTGACGCAGGCCCTTGTCGGTCAGGGGGCGTTCCAGATCGGGATCGCCGTCACGCGCATCGGCATGACGCCAGAGAATCAGGTCCATAACAGGCTCCATCAAATCCCAGGACTCTAGCCTTCCGGCGTGACAGGCGGATGAAGAGCCAGTGCGTATCCCCATCCATTACCTCGTACAACTCATTGATTTGTAATGTCAGATGGGAAGAAAGACAAAGCTCGCCACGCCCTGGAACACGCGCGAGATGGCGCGGTTGCTCTTGTCTTCGATCAACAGGGCCATGAGATCCTGGATGGCGACGAGCTTGCCGAACTCACGCTCAAAGCTGAGATTCTGCAAGTCGCCCTCGATACTGTTGGTGACCAGCGTCTTTTCCCCCGTGGACAGTTTGGCGGTGGAGAGTTTCCAGACGGCGGATTCGATGTTGCGCGCGCTGTTGTAGAGCTTCTGGGCCGACAACTCATCCACCACGAAGAAGGTGGTCTTGTGGTTGTAGGAGGCCAGGATCATGGCGGTGAGGGCGCCCATGAAGGTATGGACGCGGTCGCCGGAGTGGTCTTCCTGGAATGCCAGCTTGAAGTTGTCCTCCCAGTTGGAGCGGCCCAGAGGGGATTCCTGCCAGTTGACCAGGCTGTCGAACAGCTTGGCTGTGGCCGCTTCGGCGGACTCATGGCCGCCCTTGCGGAACTCGCGCGGGTTGCGCTTGTAAAGTTTTTCGGTGAGCAGGCGCAGGCTCTTGACCGCCTCTTTCTGGCTGAACTCGGTGACGCTGTCGATGTCGCTCTTGGCGAGGCTGGAGAGGGCGAACTCGCGCGCGCTCTTGCTGCCGTCCTTGCGCTGGATTTCCTGCCCGGCGCAGCCGGCAAGAAGGGATGGAAGCAGAAGGATCAGGATGAATCGCAGCATGATGGGGCGCCTCGGAGAGTGCTGCGGATTGTACCCAGCGACGGGTGGCGGGAACGTTACGCGCCGCCGCAAAGCGGGCCGCACAACCGGACACCGGAGTCCCCAAGTTTTTTTTATTTACAAACAAATAACTCTGATTAGAAGGGGGGATAGGCCGGTGCTACTCTCGCGGCCCATTCGAGGTCCGTCCTCTCACGTTCTTCCATTCAACCCCCTATCTAGGAGCCCCCATGTCCCGACTGGTGAAACCCCACGGCGGCGGTGAACTCAAGCCCTTGCTGCTCGAAGGAGCGGCTCGTGAAGCCGAGCTGGCCCGCGCTCAGACCCTGCACAAGGTCAAGATGTCTTCGCGCGAGACCGGCGACCTGATCATGATGGGCATCGGCGGTTTCACCCCCCTGGAAGGCTTCATGACCCACGCCGACTGGGCGGGCGTGTGCGACGGCTACAAGATGGCCAACGGCACCTTCTGGCCCATCCCCGTCACCCTCTCCACCGACGCCAACACCGCCCAGACCCTGACCCTGGGCCAGGACGTCGCTCTGGTGAGCTGCGACAGCGACGAGATCATGGGCACCATGAAGGTCACCGAGATCTACGGCATCGACAAGGGCCACGAGTGCATGATGGTCTACAAGACCACCGACACCGAGCATCCCGGCGTCAAGATGGTCATGGACCAGGGCCCCATCAACCTGGCCGGCCCGGTCAAGGTGCTGTCCACCGGCACGTTCAA
The DNA here is from genome assembly GCA_016219425.1 of Betaproteobacteria bacterium. Lineage (GTDB taxonomy): Bacteria > Pseudomonadota > Gammaproteobacteria > Burkholderiales > Thiobacillaceae > PFJX01. The sequence continues at coordinate 50,001 of JACRNB010000016.1, forward strand.
GGAAGAGTACGGCGACCAGTTCATGACCCCCGCCGAGACCCGCGCCGCCTTCGAAAAGGCCGGCTGGTCCAAGATCGCCGCGTTCCAGACCCGCAACCCCATGCACCGCTCGCACGAGTATCTGGCCAAGATCGCCATCGAGACCATGGACGGCGTCCTGATCCACTCCCTGCTGGGCGCTCTGAAGCCGGGCGACATCCCCGCCGAGGTGCGTTCCGAGGCCATCAGCACCCTGGTGGACAACTACTTCGCCCCCAACACCGTGATCCAGGCCGGCTACCCGCTGGACATGCGCTACGCCGGCCCGCGTGAAGCCCTGCTGCACGCCCTGTTCCGCCAGAACTACGGCTGCTCGCACCTCATCGTCGGTCGTGACCACGCCGGCGTGGGCGATTTCTACGGCCCCTTCGACGCCCAGAAGATCTTCGACGAGATCCCCGCCGGCTCGCTGGAGACCAAGAACATGAACATCGACTGGACCTTCTGGTGCAAGAAGTGTGGCGGCATGGCCTCCCAGCGCACCTGCCCGCACACCAAGGATGACCGCATCCTGCTGTCCGGCACCAAGGTCCGCTCCATGCTCTCCGAAGGCCAGGATCTGCCGGTGGAGTTCAGCCGCCCCGAGGTCGCCAAGGTTCTGCAGAAGTACTACGCCGGGCTTTCCGCCGAGCAGAACGTCAAGATCGAACTCAAGGGCCATTCCGCCGCTTGAGGCTGTAGGTCGGGTTAGGCGCGGTTTTTGCGCCGTAACCCGACAGTCGGACGTCGGGTTACGCGATAAAGCCGCCAACCCGACCTGCGACTGCAAGGAATTTAGGACCCGAGACCGCCGGAAGCGGATTCGCGATACGCCCCGGCCAAGGTTGGGCTCGGTTTTTGAATGGGCCGCGTTGAAACGCGGATTGTTAGCTAACAAGGAGTGAATTGAATGCCTACTTTCGTCCGTACCGACAAGTGCGACGGCTGCAAGGGTCAGGACAAGACCGCCTGCATGTACATCTGCCCGCACGACCTGATGAAGCTGGACCGTGATGGTTCCGAAACCGGTCACGCCATGAAGTCCTTCAACCAGGAACCCGAGCAGTGCTGGGAGTGCTATTCCTGCGTGAAGATCTGCCCGCAGCAGGCCATCGAAGCCCGCCACTACGCGGACGTGGTGCCCCTGGGCGGTTCCGTGCAGCCCCTGCGCGGTTCCGACTCCATCATGTGGACCATCAAGTTCCGTAACGGCGTGCTGAAGCGCTTCAAGTTCCCCATCCGCACCACCCCGGAAGGCTCCATCGACTGCTTCGGTGGCAAGCCCGTGCCCACCCTGGCCGACATCGAAGCCGTGGGCAACTTCACCGCTGGCATGATGGGCGGTTTCCGCGCCGGCAACCCCGCCGAACTGATCCGCAAGTAATCGAGAGAGGTAAGAGAAATGGCTGAATTTGGAAATCCGGACGTCATCCAGGAAGAAGTCGACATCCTGATGATCGGTGGTGGCATGGCCTGCTGTGGCGCTGCCTATGAAGTGATGCGTTGGACTGAAGTGGCCAAGGCCGAAGCCGGCGTGGACCTGAAGATCAAGCTGGTCGACAAGGCTGCCATGGACCGCTCCGGCGCCGTGGCTCAAGGTCTGTCCGCCATCAACACCTACATCGGCGACAAGCAAGACCCCGCCGACTACGCGCGTATGGTCTCCAACGACCTGATGGGCATCACCCGTGACGACCTGGCGTATGACGTGGGCCGCAACGTGGACGACTCCGTGCACCTGTTCGAAGAGTGGGGCCTGCCCATTTGGAAACTGGACGCCAACGGCGAGCGTCATGACGGCGCCGCCGCCATCGGCGAAGGCCTGCCCACCCTGAAGGACGGCGGTCAGCCCGTGCGTTCCGGCAAGTGGCAGATCATGATCAACGGCGAATCCTACAAGTGGATCGTCGCTGAGGCCGCCAAGAAGGCCCTGGGCATGGACCGCATCGAAGAGCGCATCTTCATCGTCAAGCTCATCAACGACGCCAACGACAAGAACCGCATCGCCGGTGCTGTCGGCTTCTCCACCCGTAACCACACCCTGCACATCTACAAGGCCAAGGCCATCCTGCTGGCTGCCGGTGGTTGCGTGAACATCTTCCGTCCCCGCTCCGTGGGTGAAGGTACGGGCCGCGCCTGGTACCCCGTGTGGAACTCCGGCTCCACCTACTCCATGGCCGCCGAAGCTGGCGCTGAGCTGACCATGATGGAAAACCGCTTCGTGCCCTGCCGCTTCAAAGACGGTTACGGCCCGGTCGGCGCCTGGTTCCTGCTGTTCAAGGCCAAGGCCACCAACGGTTACGGCGAAGACTACCTGTCCAAGAACAAGGCCATGCTGGACCAGTACCCCCCGTACGGTCAGGCCGCCGTTCCCGCTTCCTGCCTGCGTAACCACGTCATGCTGAAGGAAATGAAGGAAGGCCGCGGTCCGATCTGGATGGACACCGTGACCGCCCTGGGCAACCTGCGCAACACCCTGTCCGCCCGCGAAGTGAAGCACCTCGAAGCCGAAGCCTGGGAAGACTTCCTGGACATGTGTATCGGCCAGTGCGGCATCTGGGTTGGCGAAAACATCGAGCCCGAGAAGAAGAACTCCGAGCTGATGCCCACCGAGCCCTACCTGCTGGGTTCCCACTCCGGCTGCTGCGGCATCTGGGTTTCCGGTCCTACCGACCTGGGCGCCCCCACCGCGGCTGATCCCGAGATCGACGGCGTTCCCGCTCACCTGCCCAAGGGCTGGAGCTGGGGCTACCGTGGCATGACCACCGTCAAGGGTCTGTTCACCGCCGGCGACGGCGTGGGCGCATCCGGCCACAAGTTCTCCTCCGGCTCCCACACGGAAGGCCGTCTGGCCGCCCGCGCCATGGTCAAGTACTGCCTGGACAACAAGGATCTGAAGGTCGAGCTCGACACCCCCGTCGATGCCCTGGTCGAAGAGATCTACCGTCCTGTCCGTACCTACCTGGAGTTCAAGGACTACTCCACCGCCATCGACGTCAACCCCAACTACATCACCCCCAAGATGCTGCAATTCCGTCTGCAGAAGATCATGGACGAGTACGTTGCCGGTGTTGCTACCTACTACAACACCAACGACAAGATGCTGGAAGTCGCCGAGCAGAAGCTGGAAATGCTCAAGGAAGACGCCATGAAGATGCGTGCGAAGGATCTGCACGAACTGCTGCGCGCCTGGGAAAACTACCACCGGATTCTGACGGCGGAAGCCCACATGAAGCACATCCAGTTCCGCGAAGAAAGCCGTTACCCCGGCTTCTACTACCGCACCGACAAGAACTTCGTCGATGAGGAAAACTGGAAGGTCTTCGGCAACTCCATCTACGACAAGACCACCAAGAAGTGGACCAACTTCAAGCGTCGCCATGTCGACCTGGTGGATAAGTCCAAGTTGTTCAAGGCAGCCGCCCCCCACTAATCGGGCGCTGTAGCTAAAGAAACCGGGCGCTCACAAGGCGCCCGGTTTTTTTTGCCTGCTCATTGGGCGATGCGCATAACATGCGCATGCCTGATTTTGTTGAGTTCGCCATGAGTCCAAACGTCAATTCCGCCTCGCGCAAGCGCCCCGTCAACCTCCTGCTCAATGAAGAAACCGTGCAGCACGCACGCCGCCTCACCCCCAATCTCTCCGCCACGGTGGAAGGCCTGCTGGCCGACTACGTGGCCCGCCAGGAACACGCTAGCGAAGCCCGGCAACGCCAGGCCGACGAAGTGGCGGACGCCTGGAACCGTTTTCACGCCGCGCACGGCGCCCTCGCCGACGAACACTCCACCCTGTAATGGCCCAGTTCGACGTGCACCGCAACACAGGGAGGCACAAGGCCGCCATCCCTTACGTTGTCATCGTCCAATCCTCCTTCTACGAGAAGGCCAAACGCCGTGTGGTGGTTCCCCTGGTGGCGCGCAACGAACTGACTCTGCTGCCTGCCACGGCAATCAACCCCGTGTTCAGGATCGAAGATCAGGACGTGGTGCTGAACCCGCTGGAGATCGTCTCCGTGCCGCTCGACGCCCTGGGCGAAAAAGTCGCCACCCTGCACGAAGAGAGCGATGTCCTCCTCGCCGCACTCGATGAGCTCTTCACCCGAGCCTGGCGCTGAACCTCACCGCTTGCGTTACGCCACGGCATCCCCATATCCCCCCCTCAACTCCGGTAACGAAAGCCCCCCATGGAAGACAAGCAATTCAAGAACCTGGCCGAAGACGCCCCCTTCGAACTCAGCCCCGTCATGCCCAACATGCTGCCGGGCGACAAGGTCATCCAGTTCCGTTGTCACCGCGACGTGGGCTGCTGGAACGCCTGCTGCTCCAACATCGACATCACCCTCACCCCCTACGACATCCTGCGCCTGAAGAACCGGCTGGAGATGTCCTCCGGCGACTTCCTCAAGCGCTACACCGTGCCCTACGAGATGGACCAGGACGGCACCCCCGGCGTCAAATTCCGCCCGGTGGAAGGCGGCACTGCCTGCCAGTTCATGAAGCCGGAAGGCTGCGGCGTCTACGAAGACCGCCCCACCGCCTGCCGCTACTACCCGGTGGCGCTGCTCTCCATGCGCAACCAGGACGAATACACCGACCGCACCTCCTACGCTCTGGTGCAAGAGAAACACTGCCTGGGCCATCAGGAACCCCGCTCCCTCACCATCGACGAATACCGCCAGGAACAGGGCGTGGATGTCTACGACGAGAAGGGTCGCGGTTGGCGTCAACTGGTGCTCAAGAAGAAGTCCGCCGGTCCCGCCATCGGCAAGCCCCCCGCCATCTCCAACCAGCTCTTCTTCATGGCCAGCTACGACGTGGACCGCTTCCGCGCCTTCGTCTCCAGCGAATCCTTCAACCGCACCTACAACGTCCCCCTGGACGTCATGGCCATCCTGCTGGCAGACGACGAGGCCCTGATGGACTTCGGCTACAACTTCCTCAAGCACACTCTGTTCGGCGAGCGTTTCCTGGAAGAACAACCCGGCGCCTACGAGGCCCGCATGGAACGCCTCAAGTCCCGCACCGAGGCCATCCGCGCCGAATACGAAAGCAACCGGGAAAAGCTGGAAGACGAGAAATACGCCGACCCTGGCCGTCCTGGAGATCTGAGCTGCGGGTCCAAGGACTGCGGCTGATGGCAGCCTGGAACCGACCTACCTGCTGAAGTAGTCGCGGGCCTGGTGCAGGATGCGCACCAGGCGGACTGTGTGGGCAGTGGTCCGGTAAATCAGAACGTAGGGGTATTTCGTCAACATACATTCCCGCGTCCCGCGCTTACCTGGGCGATGGGTAACGGGATCGGTTACCAGACGCCCAATGGCCTTTTGAAGGAAGGCCCGTGCGTTTTCGGATACGTCTGGTCCAGCGGTTTCGGAATAGAAGGTGGCAATGCGGCGCAGGTCGGCGAGAGCCATTGCCGACCATTCAAGCCGCTTTGACACGGTGCTTTTTTTCTAGCTTCTTCATGAAGGCATCCATCTGCCGGATGGCGTCTTCATGGCTGATTACGTTTCCCGCTTCGATGTCTTCCAGGCCTAGCCTGACCTGCTCGTCATGCCAAGCGTCATAGGCGGCTTGTTGGGGGGTAGGCTTTGCGGCGGTGGTTTTCATGGTTGGTCTCCCAGGATCGAACGGCCACATGGTAACGCCTCAGCGTTTCTTGATGAATCAGCCGGTGAGTGTGCTGAGAACCGGCTTGCTTCTGCTGAAGAGTGCGGTAGGTCGGCTAACCCGTGCTACGCGCTTATTTCAGCCCGATGACAAAGCTGTGCTTGCCGGAGGCGGTGCGGGGAATCTCCTGCACATAGCGGACCTCCAGCGTCATCGCCGGGTCCGCCTGGGATTTCAGGCCCGCTTCCAGCCGGGACAGAACGCCAGGCTCCAGCGAATCCTTCAACCGCACCTACAACGTCCCCCTGGACGTCATGGCCATCCTGCTGGCGGACGACGAGGCCCTGATGGACTTCGGCTACAACTTCCTCAAGCACACCCTGTTCGGCGAACGTTTCCTGGAAGAACAGCCCGGCGCTTACGAAGCCCGCATGGAGCGCCTCAAGTCCCGCACCGAAGCCATCCGCGCCGAATACGAAAGCAACCGGGAAAAGCTGGAAGACGAGAAGTACTCCGACCCTGGCCGTCCTGGAGATCTGAGCTGCGGGTCCAAGGACTGCGGCTGATGGCAGAAACGGCGGGGTAATCCACACCCCCGCCGTCCTTCCCGCGCAAGCGGGAATCCAGCACTTGTCTCATTCGTAACGCTTGGCGTTTAACGCCATGCGTTATATGCTGCGGACATGATCCAGTCCTTCCGATGTGCTGACACCCAAGCCCTCTTCGAAGGACGGACGGTGGCGCGGTTTGTGAACATCCGCACGGTGGCGGAACGCAAGCTGGCCATGGTGCATCGGGCCACGCGGCTGGAAGATTTGCGTGTGCCGCCCAACAACCGGCTGGAAAAACTGACCGGAGATCGGGCAGGACAGTGGAGCATTCGCGTCAACGATCAGTGGCGGGTGTGTTTTGAATGGCGTGACGATCAAGCCCATGGCGTCGAGATCGTCGATTACCACTAGGAGCAGGCAATGAACGTCACCAATGGCATGCGCCCCATCCATCCGGGAGAAGTCTTGCGGGAGGAGTTTTTGATCCCTTACGGGCTCACCGCTCACGCCTTGGCCTTGGCCCTGCAAGTGCCGGCTCCCCGCATCAACGACATCGTGCGCGAGAAACGGGCCATCACCCCCGACACGGCCCTCCGACTGGCGGCCTACTTCGGCGTCAGCGCGGAATTCTGGATGGGCTTGCAAGTGGATTACGAAATGGCCATGGCCCGCGAAACCATGAAAGAGACCTTGGCCCACATTCGGCGGTTTGAGGCTGCGCCGGCCTGAGAGGTCTTGTAGCGCCGGCATCCTTGCCGGCACGTTCGCAACGAGCCGGCAAGGATGCCGGCGCTACCCCAGCCCAATGACAAAGCGGTGCTTGCCGGAGGCGGTGCGGGGGATCTCCTGCACATAGCGGACCTCCAGCGTCATGGCCGGGTCCGCCTCCCGGCGCAGGGCGGCGTGCAGTTCGCCTGCCACCGCATCCGGCAGCCGTTCCGGGCATACCAGATTCAGCACCATGCGCTCCGGCGTCTCCTGCCGCCACTGGTATTGCCGTATCTGGGTCAGCCCGTAGAGCAGGCGATTGAACGCCGCCGGGTGCAGCCGCCTGCCGCCAGGGGTGAGGATCAGGTCGTTCTGGCGGCACATCCCCATCTCCATGAGGGGGAAGGGGGAGCCGCAGGGGCATTCCCCTTCCAGCAGGCGGCCCGAATCGCCCAGGTCGTAGCGGATGAAGGGCATGAGGCGGTTGGTTAACGAGGTCACCAGCAGGCGGTTTTCGCCATCTTCATGCGCTGATTCGAGCTGCACCAGGTCGCTCATGACATGCATGCCGCCGTGCCTGCATTCCCAGGCGATGTTGGGCACTTCGCGGCAGCCGTATTGGTTGAACACCCGGCAGCCGAAGGCTTCGCGCATCAGGGCGCGTTGGTCGTCGTGCAGCATCTCGGCGGTGGAGTAGGCGCCCAGCAGGCTGTCCGGCATCGCCTGCCTCTGGTCGATGACGTGGCGGGCCAGTTGGGTGAGGGCGGAGGCGTAACCGTAGAGCAGCACGGGTCGCCAGCGCCGGATCAGGCGGGTCCAGCCGGCGAGGCGCTCTTCGCTGTACTCCAGGGCGGCGACGGTGCGTTCGCCGGCGATGGCGTCCGCCAGACGGTGGCCGAAGACCCCGCCTTTCCCCACATCCTGGCGCGCGCCCCAGAGGTAGAGCACCTTCTGGCCCGGTCGCCAGCCGGACATCATGAAGCCGCGCATCATCCCGGCGCGCATCTCCTCGTGTTTGATCTCGTCGTACCAGAAGGCCAGAGGCTGGCCGGTGGAACCGCCGGTGTGGCCGAGGCCGGTCTGGCTGCGCTCGGCGTGGCGGTTGAGCAGGTCGTCCAGATGGGTGCGGACAGCTTCCTTGGTGAGGAGGGGCAGGGATTCGGGGCGGTCCTCCCATCCGCCCAGGCGCTGGGCGTAGTAGGGGACGTGGGCTGTCGCGTGGCGGACCAGGGCGGCAAAAGCCTCGCGCTGGTAGTCCCCCAGGGCTTCGGGGCTGAGGGCCTGGTTGTGCAGCAGGGATTCGAGCCGGGCGTAGCGCCCGGGGTAGCGCCGACGGTGGAGCCAGAGCCGCATGTTGGGGATCATGCTCCCTCCCCCTCCGGGGGAGGGTTGGGGTGAGGGAGCAACGCTCGCTGTGGCGGTAGAGGGAAATTCACCGTGGCTCCCTCACCCCCGGCCCCTCCCCCGGGGGGGGAGGGGAGTCAAGCGCCCCCACCTCCCGGCCCCTCCCCCGGAGGGGGAGGGGAGAGAGGGCCGCCAACGCTTGCGCCCAAACTTCGCGGTGGACGGGCAGGCCCAGGATGGCCGCGGCCTGCCGCGCGCGCCAGTCTTCCCAGTGGCCCGGCGCGTCGAGCCGGCGTTGGCAGGGCGCATCCGCGCCGAAGTTGCGGCGGATGTTGGTGAGGAAGGCGTGGAAGTGCGCCACCGCCCCGGCGTGTTCGGCCCGCTGGTTCCACCAGTGGCCGGGGTCGTCCAGCAGGGCCTCCAGATGGGCCAGCCGCGCCAACAGGGCCTGCTGCTTTTCCAGGTAGCGCTGGCGCATCTCGGCGCGGGTGGCATCGAGGGTCTGCGTCACCTCCGCGGGCGTCAGGGCGCGGGCGGGGTAGCCCAGGGCGGTGAGGCGCTCCATGGCAAACAGCATCACGTCGCCGTGGAACTGGCGGTCGAACTCGCCGGAGAGGTCCACCCGGTCTGCGGCCTCCACCACGCCGGGGCGGAATTCGGATTGGCCCGTGGCCTCCAGGGTGCGCCGGTGCAGCATGGGCAGGTTGGCGGAGACGAAGCCCGCGCCCAGGTCGGCCTTGAGCAGGCGGCCCATGGTGGGGCCGGACATGCGCAGGCGCAGGGGGGCATAGGGGATGAACTGGTCCAGGGCCTCGGGGCGGAACACATAGTTGCCGGTGTAGACGGTGCGGGCCGGGGAGGTTGAAACCGCCCTCTCCCCCGGCCCCTCCCCCCCTGGGGGAGGGGGGCTTCTGCCGTCATTCCGGTAATAAGTAATGCGCGTCGGGTGCTCGCCGTGGAAGAAGCTATTGAGGCGACGGGCGAAGTCGGCGAAGCAGGCGGCGTTGTCGGGTGCGCCCGCCAGGGGGCAGCGGAAGCGGTAGGTGTCGCCCGCCGCCTTGAAGCCGAACAGATTCGCCATGTCGTGATAGGCCGCCTCGCCGGAGCCTCGGGTGCTGGCGATGTGGCGCGGGTAAGGCCGCCCCGGTTCGGTATGGGCCATCTCGGTGAGAAAGCCGATGACGTCTTCCAGAAAGTTGCCCGCCATCACCGCCGGGGAGACGGGCGGGTCGCCCACCACCTTGCCGGTGAGCACCCGTACCTCGTCGCGGCGGAAGATTTCGTCGAGATGGTGCAGAAAACTCACCGCCGCCACGTTGGCCTCGCCCGCTGCCGTGGCCACCTTCACCTGGAAGGACTGGTCCGCGTCCAGCGTATAGAAGAGCAGGGGGCCGCCCAGGGCCTGGGCCTCCTCCGCCTGCATCGCCGCCAGCTTCAGGTAGGCGATGTTGCGCATCATGGCCTGACCCTTGTGGGCGAAGGCGGGGCGCGCGTGGACGCCGACGATGGGGGCGAGGTCGAGCCCCGCCAGCCGGTCCAGCAACGCCGCCTGTTCCGCCGGGCCGAAGTAATGGATGCGCAGGCCCTGAGCCGCGAACGCCCGCGCAATCGCCCGGTTTTGCGCCAACACGTTTGCATCGGCGGAATCGTCCGCCAGCAGCACCGAGACCTTGCGCCAACGGCCTTCCTGCTGGCCGCCGTAGCCATAGGCGCGGCACAGGTCGAGCAGGCTGGCGAGGCAGGTTTGCAAGTGTTGCGGGCTGTCCGCCACGGGGATGACGAGGACGAAGCCGTGGCGGCGATCCGCCTCGCCCCGCGCCTGGATCAGCGTCTCCAGCCGACGCCAGGCGGCCTGGTACGAGGCCAGCAACGGCTCGTTGCAGCCGCCCTCCCACAACGCCGCCTCGCAATGCGCGATGGCGGCGCGCTGGGCGGCGATCTGTGCGTCCAGGTCAGCGCGCGGACAGGTAGCTGGGGAAGGCATGCCTGTCCAGCAGGATCTCGATGAGATTGATGCCGCCGGTGAGGTCCGCCTGGGTGAACAGCGCCTCCAGGTCGGCCTCGGTCTCGATGCGCAGGTGGCGGATGCCGAAGGCCGCCGCCAGCAGCTTGAAGTCCGGGTTCACGAAATCGCAGTCGATGTAGCGCTCGCCGTAGAGCTGGAACTGGTTCTTGCGGATCAGGCTCATGGTGCCGTTGTTGATCAGCACCACGTTGAGGGGGATGCCGTAATTCACGGCGGTCATCAGCTCCATGCAGCACATCTGAAAACCGCCGTCGCCCAGGATCGCGAAGGCGGGCGCGTCGCGCAGGAAGAACTTCGCGCCGATGGCCGCCGGGATGGCATGGCCCAGCGAAGAGATGCCGGAATTGGGGAAGTAGTGGTTGGCGTGGGAGACGTCGAAAAAGCTCTGCGCGAACACGATGTTGTCGTCAAAGATCAGCGCGTCCTGCGGGAAGCGCCGCGCCAGGCCGGTGAAGAAGGCCTCCATGAGCATGAACGGATGGGCCGGCGTCGCCGCCGCCGGCAGGGACTGGCGATGTCCGGCCAGCCGGTCCAGGCCCTTGGGGGCGCAACCTTGCAGCCGCTCCAGCAGTTCCGCCAGCACCTCGCGGATGTCGCCGTGCACCGCCACATCCGGGCGGAACACGCGCCCCAGTTGGGCGTCGTCGCGGTCCACCTGGGCCACGCGCTTGCCTTCCAGCAGGCGCGCATCCCACAAATGGCTGGTGCGCTCGTTGAACGCAGCCCCAAGAAAGAGCACCAGGTCCGCCTGCTCCACGATGTAGCGGTAGGCCGCGCCGTTGGAGGTGACCCCCAGGCAGCCCAGAGAGAGTTCCGAGCCTTCCGCCACCACGCCCTTGCCCTTGAGGCTGGTGGCCACGGGGATGTTCAGCGCCTCGGCCAGGCGCGCCACCTCGCCCTTGGCGCGAGCGCGGATGCAGCCGTAACCGGCGACGATGACCGGATGGCGCGCCTCGCGGATCAGCCGCGCCAGTTCCGGCACAGGCGCGGCCTGGAGGGGCAGGGCGGGCAGGGAGGAGGGCAGATGCGCCTGTTCCAGCACCTCCGCGTCCACCAGCTCCTTCTGCACGTTGAAGGGGATGGACAACAGCACCGGGCCGGGGTCCGGCCCCAGCAGGGCGCGGGCGGCCTGGTTCAGCACCTGGCCCAGATAGTCGGTGCGCTCGATCAGCTTGCGGTAACGGGTGATGCCGGCGAACAGGGCGCACTGGTCGATGGCGCCGCCCTCGCCGGAGCTTTCCTGCAGACCGCCCTTGCCGAAGATGTAGGTGGAGGTCTCGCCGGTGATCACCAGCACCGGCAGGCGTTCCGCGTGCGCGTTGGCGATGCCCGTCACCAGATTGGTGGCCCCCGGCCCGGCCGTGGCGATGCAGGCGGCAACCCGGTGCGACACCCGCGCATACCCCCCCGCCATGAAGGCCGCGCCCTGCTCGTGCTTCACCAGCACGCTTTTCACGCCGGAGCCGTGCAGGCGGTCGTAGATCGGCAACACATGAGCGCCCGGCATGCCGAAGAGCACTTCGACACCCAGGCGTTCCAGGTAACGGACGATCAATTCGCTGACGGAGATTTTCATTGGGATGGCGGCGGGGCGCGCCCGCCATACGCCAGGCCGGCGCGCGGAAAAGGGGTGGAATTGGAGCACAAGACGGGGGTGGGCGGGAACCGGAAAGCGTTCCACTACCCCATCTGCCAGAGCGCTGAAAACGATGGACGCATGAATCCATGCGGGACATTGGCAAGAGCGCCTTCCCCCTTTCCCAAAGGGGGAGTGAGGGGGATTTAGCGACGGTGGCTAGGCGGGCCGGCTCAGAAATCCCCCCTGCCCCCCTTTGGGAAAGGGGGGAACCCCGTTGGGTCCGCGCAGACGCCTCCACGAGCGCCTTCCCCCTTTCCCAAAGGGGGAGTGAGGGGGATTTGGCGGCGGTGGCTGGGCGGACCGGCTCAGAAATCCCCCCTGCCCCCCTTTGGGAAAGGGGGGGAGCCGCTCCAGCGCCGGCTTTTACCGCTTGACTTGGCGTCATGGGGGTAGGGGAGGCTGCACCGGCCTTACTATCGGCTGCCGCCATGCGGATTGGGGCGGGCTGGTCCCGCTCCAATCATGGCGAGGCGCACTCTCAATCTGATCTCGATATGCCAACAACCAAAGCACATTCCATCGTGGTGGTCCTGGGTTCGGGCCGCAGCGGCACTTCCTTGCTGATGCAGGCGCTGGCCGGCATGGGCATGCGGGTGTCGCAGGAGATGGTCGCCACGCGCCCGGACAACCCGGAGGGTTTCTTCGAGGACGCCCGCATCGTGCGCATCCAGGCCGATCTGCTGCGTGCTCTGGGGGCCTGGCCCTATCACCCTTTGCCGGCGGATTGGCTGGAGCGCCCGGAAACCGCCGCCGCCGGGGACGCCTTGCGCTGCGTGTTGGAGGAGCGGCTTGCGGGGGGAGAGGGCGTCTGGGGGTTCAAAGACCCCCGCACCGCCTCCTTTCTGCCCTTGTGGCAGAGGCTGTTCGTCGAACTGGATATCGCCCCCCGCTACATCCTGGCCCTGCGTGAGCCGGGCAGCATCCTTCGCTCCTTCATGGCCGCTTACGAAACCCCGGCGGAAACCGCCGAGCAGGTCTGGCTGCAACGCATATGCGACGCCCTGCGGCATACCCGTGCGGACTGCCACATCGTGCAGTACGAAGACTGGTTCAGCCGGGCGAGCGAGGTGGCCGGGGCGTTGGCGCGTTTCACCGGGTTGGACGTCGCAGCTTCGCCGGAGCCCCTCATCCGCCCGGACCTGAACCGCTCCTGCGGCCCCGAATATGCTTTCTGCAACCCGCACGCCCGCGCCCTGCATGCGGCGCTGAAGAACTGCCGGGGCGACGCCTTCGAGCGCGAGGCGCTGCTGCGCATCGTGGCTGAGGCGCAAACGCCTCATGCCAACGGCGCTTCTCCCGGATTGATGAGAGTCAAAGCAGGCCCATGACCCTGCGCCCAGCATGGCCGGGTTCCCACACGTCCGTAAGGAGATCGTCATGCAGAAGTCCATCGCTGTAACCCTCGCCGCCCTGTTGTTCGCTGCTCAACCCGCCCTCGCCGCCCCTGCGGATGACGCCTGCGGCGCCCTCATGGAAGCCCGCGGCCATCTGGTCGCCATGATCGGTAGCGGCGACAAGGCCGTTCAAGATGACCTGAAGGGCAAGATCCACGCCGCCAGCGCCAAGCTGGATGGCGTACTCGCCGCCATGGCCAAGAGCTACAACGCCGACAACGAAGGCAAGGCAGCCGCTTTCAAGCCGGTGTGGGAGGCCTTCAAGAACACGCGCGAAGGCGAGATCATCCCCAACGTCTACGCCGGCAAGGTCGCCGAAGCCAAGGCCGTCGCCGGTGGCGTCCAGGCCGAGCGCATGAAGCAGATGAAGGGCGCGATGGGCTGCAAGTAAGCCTCCGCTGCAACACGAACGGCCCCCAGGCGGGGCCGTTCTTTGTTTTGTAAGCGCCATGTAGGTGCGAATTCATTCGCACAAGGCATCTGCCCAAGCCGCAGCTGGCAACAGGGTTGTTTCAGGCGACAACCTGGGCGACATTCCCCGTCACCCCCACGCCAGGAAGCCCCCTTGAACGCCCAAGCCCTCATCCCCGAAGAGCATTTCATCCGCCGGGAGCCCTATTACGAACCCGTCGGCAACGAGATCGCCATTTTCGAAGCCGCTTACGCCAACCATCTGCCGGTGTTGCTGAAGGGGCCGACGGGCTGCGGCAAGACGCGGTTCATGGAGTACATGGCGTGGCGTCTCCAGCGCCCGCTCATCACCGTGTCCTGCCATGACGACCTCACCGCCTCCGATTTGGTGGGGCGCTACCTCATCAAGGGCGGCGAGACGGTGTGGGTGGACGGCCCCCTGACCCGCGCGGTGCGCGTGGGCGGCATCTGTTACCTGGACGAGATCGTGGAGGCGCGCAAGGACGCCATGGTGGTGATCCACCCCCTGGCCGACGACCGCCGCACCCTGCCCATGGAAAAACTGGGCCAGTTGCTGGAGGCGACGCCCGAGTTCTGTCTGGCCATCTCCTACAACCCCGGCTACCAGAGCGTGCTGAAGGATTTGAAGCAGTCCACGCGCCAGCGTTTTGTCGCGCTGGAGTTCGACTACCCGGCGGCGGAACTGGAGGCTCGTATCGTCGCCAACGAATCCGGCGTGGAGGCGCGTCTGGCGGAACAACTGGTGAAATTCGCGCGCATGACCCGCAACCTGAAAGGCAGCGGCCTGGAGGAGGGCGCTTCCACCCGTCTGCTGGTGCACGCCGGCAAGCTCATCGCCGGCGGCATCGAGCCGGTGGCCGCCTGCCGCAGCGCCGTGGCCCAGGCGGTGACGGACGATGCCGACATGCTGGCGGCGATCCAGGAGCTGTCGTCCTCTGTTTTTTGATGGACTTGTGCCTGTTTATGGTCATAGACTTGGTCAAGTAGTTGAACAGGAGCGCGCCATGTTGAACATCAATGTGCATGAAGCCAAGGCCAAGTTGTCCGAGTACCTCACTGCGGTGGAGAACGGCGAGACGGTGGTGATCTGCCGCCGCAACGTGCCGGTGGCGGAGATCGTGCCGCTGCGTCCCGTGCGCAAGGAGCCGCGCCCCATCGGACTGGCCTGTGATGCGGGCCATGACATCCCGGACAGTTTCTTCGAGCCCCTCCCCGACGAGTTGCTCAAGGCGTTCAACGGGGAATCGCCGGACCCGTTTCTGGATGACCTCCATCCGGAACCGATGGAACAGAAAGTCGCCGAGCCCGCAACGAAGTACTCGGTCAAGAAGTGAAGCTCCTCCTCGATACCTGCGCCTTCCTCTGGATCATCCGTGATCGACCCCAGGCCACGCCCATGGCCAAGGCGTTGTTCAGCGACAAGGACAACGAGGTGTATCTGTCCTCCGTTTCCGCCTGGGAGATCGCGGTCAAGCACCGCCTGGGCAAGCTGCCGCTGGGGGATGTGCCGGTGCGCTATGTGCCTGCCGAAAGGGAGAAACACGGCATTGCGTCGCTGCCGCTGAGGGAGCCCGACACCCTGGTGCTGGACAAATTGCCCCTGCTGCACCACGACCCCTTCGACCGCATGCTCATCTGCCAGGCCATCACCAACCAGATGACCATCCTGACGCCAGACCCGCTCATCACCCAGTACCCGGTGCTGACGGTTTGGTAGTTGCAGGGGATGCGGTTCGCTCCGCTCACCACATCTACGGACCCATGCGTAGCCTGGATGGAGGCCGAAGGCCGGAATCCGGGACTTGGGGCGTATCGCGCGCGCCTCCGGATTCCGCTGCGCTGCATCTGGGCTACCTGATGCTGACGTGCAAGTTGAAAGAGCCGGCAAGGATGCCGGCGCTACAAACCCGGTCTTACCCGATGGGGATCAACCCCGCCGCCACGCGCCGCCCTTCGCCCGCCAGCACGTTGTAGGTGCGGCAGGCGGCGGGGGTGTCCATCACCTCGACGCCGATGCCCGCCTTGAGCAGCACGGCATAGAGCGCGGGAGAGGGGAAGGTGTGGCGCGCGCCCGTGCCCAGCAGCACGATCTCCGGGGCGCGGATCAGCAGGACGTCGAAGTGCGCGGGGACGAGTTCCGCCAGGCTTGCCGCCCAGTCCGTCACCACCTCGTCCGGCAGCACCACCAGGCCGGTGGCGTGGCGCGTGGCGTTGACCTGGATGTAGCCCGGCCCGTGGCCGGTGATGGTGTAGGCGAGGTCAGGTTGATCGCGGTGCAGTTTCATGGCAAGGCCGGGAAATGGGGCATTTCGGGTAAGATTGCGCGCCGTTTATAGCCGTTTTCGCCCCATGCAGCCCATCCTCAAATCCGCCAAGCTCGCCAACGTCTGCTACGACATCCGTGGACCGGTCATGGCGCGAGCCCGCCAGATGGAAGAGGACGGCCACCGCATCATCAAGCTGAATATCGGCAACCCGGCCACCTTCGGTTTCGAAGCGCCGGAAGAGATCGTCCAGGACGTGATCCACAACCTGCCGCACGCCTCCGGCTATGCCGAGTCGAAAGGCCTGTTCGCGGCGCGCAAGGCGATCATGCATTACACCCAGGAGAAGCGGATTCCCGGGGTGCGCGTGGAAGACATCTACATCGGCAACGGCGTCTCCGAGTTGATCGTCATGACCATGCAGGCCTTGCTCAACAGCGGCGACGAGGTGCTGGTCCCGGCCCCGGATTACCCCTTGTGGACCGCCGCCGTGAGCCTGGGGGGCGGCGTGCCGCGCCATTACCTGTGCGACGAAGGCTCCGGTTGGCTGCCGGACCTGGACGACATCCGCGCCAAGATCACCAAGAACACCCGCGCCATCGTCGTCATCAACCCCAACAACCCCACCGGCGCGCTGTATCCCGTTGAAGTATTGAAGGAAATCGTCGAGATCGCGCGCCAGCACCAGCTCATCGTCTATGCCGACGAGATCTACGACAAGGTGCTGTACGACGGCGTAAAGCACACCTCCATCGCCTCGCTGGCCGACGACGTGCTGTTCGTCACCTTCAACGGCCTGTCCAAGAACTACCGCGCCTGCGGCTACCGCGCCGGCTGGGCCATCGTCTCGGGCGAGAAGCGCCACGCCAAGGACTACATCGAAGGCCTCGACATCCTCGCCTCCATGCGCCTGTGCGCCAACGTGCCGGCGCAGTACGGCATCCAGACCGCGCTGGGCGGCTACCAGAGCATTGACGATCTGGTCGCCCCCGGCGGACGCCTCTCGCGCCAGCGCGACATCGCCTGGCAGATGCTCAATGACATCCCCGGCGTGAGTTGCGTGAAGCCCCAGGCCGCCATGTACCTGTTTCCGCGTCTGGACCCCAAGGTCTACCCCATCGCCAACGACCAGCAGTTCATCCTCGATCTGCTGTTGCAGGAGAAGGTGCTGGTGGTGCAGGGCAGCGGCTTCAACTGGCCGCACCCGGACCACCTGCGCGTGGTGTTCCTGCCCAATGCCGACGACCTGGGCGAGGCCATGGGCCGCATCGCCCGTTTCCTGGAGCATTACCGCAAGCGGCACGGGGGCTGACATGACGCCCCATTCAACCTCTGATCGCCCGGCATAGCCGGGCTCCTACCCTCCCGAGCAAGACACATGAATCCCATCAAAGTAGGCCTCTTAGGCATCGGCACCGTCGGCGGCGGCGTCTGGACCGTCCTCAACCGCAACCAGGAAGAGATCACCCGCCGCGCCGGACGCCCCATCGCCATCACCCATGTCGCCGACCGCAACCTGGAACTCGCGCGCCAGATCACCGGCGGCGCGGCCAGGCTCACGGATGACGCCTACGCCGTGGTGCGCGATCCCGAGATCGACATCGTGGTGGAACTCATCGGCGGCTACACCGTGGCCAAGGATCTGGTGCTGGAGGCCATCGCCCACGGCAAGCATGTCGTCACCGCCAACAAGGCCCTGCTCGCCGTGCATGGCAACGAGATCTTCGCCGCCGCGCAAAAGAAGGGCGTGATGGTCGCGTTCGAGGCCGCCGTGGCGGGCGGCATCCCCATCATCAAGGCGCTGCGCGAAGGGCTTTCCGCCAACCGCATCCAGTGGCTGGCCGGCATCATCAACGGCACCACCAACTTCATCCTCTCCGAGATGCGCGACAAGGGCCACGGCTTCAACGCCGTGCTGCACGAGGCGCAGCGCCTGGGGTACGCCGAGGCCGACCCCACCTTCGACATCGAAGGCATCGACGCCGCGCACAAGGCCACTCTCATGGCCTCCATCGCCTTCGGCATCCCCGTCCAGTTCGACAAGGCCCATGTGGAGGGCATCACCCGGCTGGAAGCCACCGACATCCAATACGCCGAACAACTGGGCTACCGCATCAAGCTGCTGGGCATCGCCAAGCGCCGCGAGAACGGCGTGGAACTGCGCGTACATCCCACACTGGTCCCCGCCAAGCGCCTGATCGCCAACGTGGAGGGCGCGATGAACGCCGTTCTGGTCTGGGGCGACGCCGTGGGCGCCACGCTGTATTACGGCAAGGGCGCGGGCGCCGAGCCCACCGCCAGCGCCGTGATCGCCGATCTGGTGGACGTCACCCGCCTCTCCACCGCCGACCCGCTGCATCGCGTACCGCACCTCGCATTCCAGCCGGATCAGCTCTCCGACCTGCCCATCCTGCCCATGGACGAGGTCGTGACCGCCGCCTACCTGCGCATGCATGCGCACGACAAACCCGGCGTGCTGGCCGAGATCACCCGCATCCTGGCCGACCTCTCCATCTCCATCGACGCCATGATCCAGCGCGAACCCGCCGAGGGCGAAGACCGCACCGACGTGGTCATCCTCACCCATGTGGCGCTGGAGCGGGACATCAACGCCGCCATCCACAAGATCGAAGCGCTGGATTGCATCCATGGCCGGGTCACGCGCCTGCGCATGGAAGCGTTGAACGGCTGATCCTGCGTGAGCAAGCTGGAAAAATGGTTGTTGGCCGTGCTGTCGGGAGCATCCGACTCCAACCTGCCGTTTTCCGACTTGCGGGGCTTGTTGCTGCGGCTGGATTTCGAAGAGCGTGTGCGCGGCAGTCACCACATCTTCAGCCGCCCCGACGTGGCCGAAATTCTTAATCTGCAAGAGCGCGGCGGTAAGGCCAAGCCTTATCAGGTACGGCAAGTGAGAGATGTGATCCTGAAATACCGGATGGCGAGGTTCAACGATGAGTGACTCATTCCATTACGAAATCATTATTTACTGGAGCCAGGCCGACAGCGCCTACCTCGCCGAAGTGCCTGAACTTCCAGGCTGTGTGGCGGACGGCGGCACCTATGCCGAGGCCCTGCGCAATGCCGAAATCGTTATCCGTGAATGGATAGAAACCGCCAAGGCGCTGGGCCGGGATGTTCCCGAGCCCAAAGGCCGGCTTATGTATGCCTGACTCATGAACTACCTCTCCACCCGCGGCAACGCCCCCCAGCAAACCTTCCTGCAAATCCTCCTGGGCGGTCTCGCTCCTGATGGCGGCCTGTACCTGCCCGAGGCCTATCCCCATTTCGAGACCGCCGATCTGGCCGCCCTGCGCGGCATGGATTACCGGCAACTGGCCTTTGCCGTGCTCTCGCGTCTCGCCACCGACATCCCGGCGGCGGATCTGAAGGCCCTGGTGGACAAGACCTACACCACCGCCGCCTACAGCCACGGTCGCCCTGATTCCGACTTCAGCCAGATCACCCCGGTGCGCCGGCTGGAAGAGGGCGTCTACCTCCTGGAACTGTCCAACGGCCCCACCCTGGCGTTCAAGGACATGGCCATGCAGCTCCTGGGCAACCTGTTCGAGTACGCCCTGGAGCAGGCCGGGCAGGACATCAACATCCTCGGGGCGACTTCGGGCGACACCGGTTCCGCCGCCGAATACGCCATGCGCGGCAAGCGCAACGTGCGCGTGTTCATGCTCTCGCCCGAACACGGCATGACGCCGTTCCAGCAGGCCCAGATGTATTCCCTGCAAGACGCCAACATCTTCAACATCGCCGTGCGCGGCGTGTTCGACGACTGCCAGGACATCGTCAAGGCCGCCGCCAACGATCTGGAATTCAAGGGCAAGTACCGCCTGGGCGCGGTCAATTCGATCAACTGGGGGCGTATCGCGGCCCAGGTCATCTACTACTTCAAGGCCTATTTCGCGGTCAGCGCTTCCGACACCCAGCCGGTGGACTTCGCCGTGCCCTCGGGCAATTTCGGCAACGTCTGCGCCGGCCACATCGCCCGCATGATGGGCCTGCCCATCCGCAAGCTGATCGTCGCCACCAACGAGAACGACGTGCTCGACGAGTTCTTCCGCTCCGGCGTGTATCGCCCGCGCGGCGCGGCGGAAACGCTGCACACCTCCAGCCCCTCCATGGACATCTCCAAGGCCTCCAACTTCGAACGCTTCATCTTCGACCTGACCGGGCGCGATGCGGCCCAGGTGGCGGGGTTGTGGCGCGCGGTGGAAGGGGGCGCGAGCTTCGATCTGAACGCCACGGGCCAATTCGACCGGGTGCGGGATTTCGGCTTCGTCTCCGGCAGCAGCACCCACGCCGACCGCCTTCAGACCATCCGCATGGCCTGGGAACGCTATGCCACGATGATCGACACCCACACCGCCGACGGCCTCAAAGTGGGCCTGGAGCAGCGCGAGGCGGGCGTCGCCCTGGTGTGTCTGGAGACGGCCCTGCCCGCCAAGTTCGAAGAGACCATCGTCGAGGCCATCGGGCGCAAGCCCGAGCGTCCCGCCGGGCTGGAAGCAATCGAATCCCTGCCGCGCCGGGTGGTGGCGATGGACGCCGACGCCGACGCCATCAAGGCCTACATCGCCCGCCACGCCGACGACTGACCCCCTGTAGCGCCGGCATCCCTGCCGGCTCTTTGACCCTCTGCCGATGAAGCGACTTCTCCTCCTCTTCCTGCTCGCCCTGCTGCCCTTCGGCGCGCAGGCCTTTCTCGGCTTCAAGGCTGCCGGCTACGGCGAGATCCCGGTCGCACAGTTGCCGCCCGAGGCGCAACAGACCCTGGCCCTGATCCAACGCGGCGGCCCCTACCCGCACGCCAAGGACGGCACGGTGTTCGGGAATCGCGAAGGCTTGTTGCCCAAGCAGACGCGCGGTTTTTACCGCGAGTTCACCGTGTCCACGCCCGGTGCGCGGGACCGTGGTGCGCGTCGCATCGTCATGGGGGGAGAAGGCCGGGACTACTGGTACACCACCGACCACTACCGCAGCTTCCGGCGGATTCGGGAATGACCCCCTCCGACAACGGCATCCACCCGCTCCCCGAAGGCGAGGAGATCGTCCCGACCCTGGATGCGCGCACCCTGGCGGACAAACAGGCGTTGCTGGCAGCGATCGGCGAGGCCCTGTCCTTCCCGGACTACTACGGCGCGAACTGGGACGCTCTGGAGGAATGCCTCACCGACCTGTCCTGGCGCGCAGGGCCGCTGGTGCTGCATCTGGCCCACGCCGAGGCGTTGCCGGAGAAGGTGCGGGAGACGCTGGAAGAGGTGTTTCTTGTAGCGGCGAAATACTGGCGCGAACGCGGACGGGTCTGCCAGTTGTTTCTCTCGTAGCGCCTGCGCTACGGATCAATGCGTCGCGAGTCGCTTGTAGGGGCGAATTCATTTGCACTTAACTCTTTGATTGTGCGAATGAATTCGCACCTACAGAGGCATTGCATCTGCGCTTTTCGGGATCAATGCACCTCGTCATCCCGGTGGCGACGCCAGATCACCGTCATGGCCAGGCTGATGAATACGCCGAAGCTGACGATCACCCAGTGGATGTGTACGCCGTGGCCGACCATGAAGGTGTAGGCCCCCAGCAGCACCAGAATGCCGATGTTCTCGTTGAAGTTCTGGATGGCGATGGAATGTCCCGCACCCATGAGCAAGTGGCCGCGGTGTTGCAGCAGGGCGTTGAGCGGCACCACGAAAAAGCCCGATAGCGCGCCGATGGCGAACATCAACACCATGGCAATGCGCCAGTCAGTCACGAAGATCATGGAGATGACAATGGCGCCCAAGGCGATGCCGGCGGGCAGCACCCGCACCGACTCCTCCAGCTTTACCCACTTGCCGGCGACGCCCGCGCCCACGGCGATACCCACTGCGGTCATGGCGGTGAGCTGGGTGGCATGGGCCAGATCGAACTTCAGGTTGAACGCGGCCCAGGCCAGCACTACCAGTCGCAGGGTGGCGCCCACGCCCCAGAACAGGGTGGTCACCGCCAGCGACACCTGCCCGAGCGGGTCTTTCCACAGCAGCTTGAAGGCGTGCCAGAAGTCATACAGCAGGAACGCCGGGTTCTTCTTGGGCGTGCGGTGGTCGATGTTCAGGCGCGGGATGTAGAGGTTGATCCAGGCCGCCACCAGGTACAGCGCCAGGATGATGACGATGGCGAACTCCGGCACGGTCACCCAGCCCGCCAGTTGCCAGGACTTCAGGGCGCTGCCGATCAACGTGGGGCTGATGAGCAGGCCGCCCACCACCGCGCCCAGGACGATGGCCGCCACTGTCGCGCCCTCCATCCAGCTGTTTGCCTTCACCAGTTGGGCGGGAGGCAGGTACTCGGTGAGGATGCCGTACTTGGCGGGCGAGTACGCCGCCGCGCCGAGGCCGACGATGGCGTAGGCGTAGAGCGGCTGCATTCCCGCCAGCATGGCCAGACAGCCGACGATCTTGATGGTGTTGGAGATCAGCATCACCCGGCCCTTGGGCATGGAGTCGGCGAAGGGACCGACAAAGGGGGCAAGGGCGATGTAGGAAAAGATGAAGAACTGTTGCAGGAGCGGGATATGCCAATCCGGCGCGGACAGTTCCTTGAGCAGTGCGATGGCGGCGAAGAGCAGGGCGTTGTCGGCCAGCGCGGAGAAGAACTGCGCCGCGAGGATGACGTAGAAGCCGCGATTCATCAGGCCAGGGGTTGCGTGAGCGTGTAGGAGCCCGGCTTTGCCAGGTGATCGCCCGGCAAAGCCGGGCTCCTACGAAGGGAAATGGGGTGACGGGGACCGACAACGCGGGCAAGGCCCATGCGTCTTCTCCAGTGATGTACAGCACGTTGGTGCCGGGAGGGGGACTCGAACCCCCACGCCTTGCGGCGGCGGATTTTGAATCCGCTGCGTCTACCGATTCCGCCATCCCGGCCTGGGTGGGTGGCGCATTATCCAGAAAGCCCTAGTGGTGGGCAACGCGTGGTGGGCAACGCGTGGCGGGCAACGCGATTGAACTCGATACACTTGATCCCATGCATGCCGCCGCTCATACCTCCGCCGCCATCACCGATCTTCTGGAACTCTGGCTCGAAGCGGACCTGACCCACTATCGCGTGGAAGGGCTGGCGGCGGAGTTGGCTGCTCTGGAACTGGACGAGGCGGATTTCATCCTGTCCTGGGTCCAGCGCGTTGCCAGCGTGCATCTGGAACTGGGCTGGCAGTTCGGCAAGCGCGCTCCTCGTCTGCTGGCGCGCATGGGGCGGCGGCAGATGGAGTCCTGGGCCTTGTTCGCCTGCGATGTGTACGACCGCGCCGGTCTGCGTTCGGCGCTGCAAGCGGTGGAAAAGGTGGAGGACTTCGCCGCCAGGCAACTGGAGATGACTGCCGGTGTGCTGTTTGAAGACATCGCCGGGGTGTTGGCCAATTTCGTGCGCGGGTTGTCGGGGCGCACGCTGGGCGTGGTGCAGGCGGAGGTGATCCACACCGATACCGAACACCTGTTTTTGCCCGCCGTGATCGCCCGCCTGCCCAGCGCGGAGGACAACTTCAAGCTCGCCAAGGCGGCGGTGGCCCTGCTTTGGGCGCAGACCCGTTTTGGTTCCTTTCTGTTTGATATCGCTGCGGTTTGCGCCGTCCAGCCTGACCCGGCGCGGGCGCTGAAGCAATTTCATGGCCTGGAGACCCTGCGTCTGTCGGCCCGGCTGGCGCAGGAACTGCCGGGGCTGCATCGGGAGATGGAACGCCTGAAGGCCGAGCTGGGCGAAGGCCTGCCCCCCGGTTGGGAGCCGCTGGCCGCGTTACTGGCCCGGCCAGACGCCCGCGTGCACGACAGCCTTGCCTGTCTGCCCCGCGCGTTGGCGCTGCCCGATTTCGTCCCCTGGTGCTTCCAGGGCGAACTGCGCCCGGATGCCGTGGCGGCCAGCCGCGCCCTGCGCCAGGAGAAGGAAAAGGCGCGCCTGCGCGTGAAGCTGGCCGAGTTGTTGGAGGAACACGCCCAGCGCCGCAGCCCGGATGCAGCAGAGCGGAATCCGGGGGAGTTCAAGGTGCGGGCGGAAGACGAACAAGGCCGCCTGGAACTGGAACTTACCCTGGGCGACGCCCCGGTCGCCCCGCCGGAGGATGTGAAGCAACTGCTCACTTCGGTGTTTCTCGATTTCGGCGCGATCCCCCCCGAGTACCTGGTCCCCGCCGGAGACGGCGAATACGACCCCGGCCTGCTGGGCGAGGCGGCGCCGGATCCGGATGCGGTGTGGCAGGGCGTGTACCACGAGGAAGGCGCCTGCCTGTATCCGGAGTGGGATGCGGGCCGCCAGCACTACCGCAAGAACTGGGCGGTGATGCGGGAGAAGGAGGTGGTCCCGGTGTACGACGATTTCCCCCGCGCCACCCTGGACAAGTACGCCGGGCTGGTGCGCCATCTGCGCAAGGCGTTCGAGGCGATGCGCGACGAGAACCGCATCGAGAAGCGCCAGACCCAGGGCGATGAGGTGGATCTCGACGCCCTGGTCGAGGCCCTGGCCGATGCGCGCGACGGCAGCGAGATGAGCGACCGCCTGTTCATCCGTCCGCATCGGGCCGAGCGCAACATCGCCGTGGCCTTCATGGTGGACATGAGCGGCAGCACGCGCGGCTGGATCAACGAGGCGGAGCGGGAGGCGCTGATCCTGCTGTGCGAGGCGCTGGAGCTGCTGGGTGACCGGTACGCCATCTACGGTTTCTCCGGCATCACGCGCAAACGCTGCGAGTTGTTCCGCGTCAAGACCTTCGACGAGCCCTACGGGGATGCCGTGAAGGCGCGTATTTCCGGCATTCGCGCCCAGGAGTACACGCGCATGGGTTTCGCCATCCGCCACCTGACGGAACTGTTGAAGGGGGTGGAGGCAAAGACGCGGGTGCTGGTGACGCTGTCCGACGGGCGTCCGGATGATTACTTCGACGGGTATCGCGGCGTCTACGGTATCGAAGACACGCGCATGGCGTTGCAGGAGGCGCGACGCAACGGGGTGCATCCCTTCTGCATCACCATCGACCGGGAAGCGCGGGATTACCTGCCCCACATGTACGGCGCGGCCCGCTACATCATCCTGGACGATGTGCGGCAATTGCCCATGAAGGTGTCGGACATCTACCGGCGTATCACCTCGTAGCGCAGGTTTCTTGCCTGCATTCACAGGGCGGGCGAGGGCGCCCGTGCTGCAAAGATGCTCAATCCGCGTACCGCAACGGCACGGTCAGGGTGAAACAGCTGCCCTCGCCCAGGGCGCTTTCCAGGGTCAGGCTTCCGCCCAGCGCATTGACCAGGGCGCGCGCGGTGGCCAGGCCCATGCCGGCGCCGCCGTATTTGCGGGTGATGGCGCCGTCCACCTGATGGAAGGCGTCGAATACCTTGCCCTGTTGCTCCGGGGCGATGCCGATGCCGCGGTCGCGCACGGCGAAGCGCAACACCGGCCCTTCCGGTCGCGTCTCCGCCACCCCCGCCGCCAGGGTGACTTCCCCCTGTTCGGTGAATTTCACCGCGTTGTCCAGCACGCGCCGCAAGGTCTTGGTCAGGGCCTCCATGTCGCCCTGAGCCAGCTCCGGCAGCTCCTCCAGTTCCAGCTTCAGGGTCAGGCCCTTCTCCCGGCAGCGGCGGCCAAACTCGCCCTCCATCTGCTCGATGAGCATGAAGGGGCAGAACAGGTCATCGTTCAAGCGCGCCTTGCCGGACTCCAGGGCCGAGTAGTCGAGGATGTCCCCCAGAATGCCCAGCAACTGCCGCGCCGAATCCAGCATGGTCTGGGCATAGTCCCGCTGCTCCTCATCCAGGCGGGTCTCCAGCAGGATTTCTCCCATGCCGAGGATGCCGTTCATGGGGGTGCGCAGTTCGTGGCTCATGTTGCCCATGAGCTGGCTCTTGAGGCGGCTGGCCTCCTCCGCCTGGGCCTTGGCGGCCAGAAGGGACGCCTCGTGCGCCTTGCGTTCGCTGATGTCGTGGACGATGACCATGACCGCGTCCTGGCCGAAATAGTTGGCGGGGTAGAGATACATCTCCGCGGGAAAGCGCGCGCCGGCCCGGCCTTTGGATAGGTACTCCAGCCGTTGCGCCTTGCCCCCCAGGACGCTTTGCAGGATCGAGTCGAGCGGATCGAGCCCCGCGTCCGCGGCCAGTCCGGCCAGCCCCTTGCCCAGGAACTTGTCCGGCGTGTGGCCGAACATGCGCTGCGCGCCCTGGTTGGCATCCAGCGCCTTGCCCTTCGAGTTCAGGAAAAAGATGGCATCGGTGACGCCGTCCAGCAGCGAGCGAAAGCTGCGCACACTGGCGTGAAAGGCCTTGGATTGGCGCGTGACCTCGGTCAGATCGCGCAGATGCACCAGAAAGCGGATCTCGCTCCCCTCCAGGCGATGCAGATGCACCTCGGCAGGAAGGGGCGGCCCGTCCCCGCGCAGGAAGGTTTCATGGTCGGAGTGAAAAGCGGTTTCTGCGCCTGTATCCAGCCGGGCCAGGATTTCCTCCCAGGGCGGGAGATGGCGGTTGGCCCCGCGCCGCAGGATCTCTTCCACGGGCCGTTCCAGCGCGGCATCCAGCTTGAGCAGACGCAGAAGCGGGGCGCTGGCGTGGCGGCAGATTCCGCCGCGATCCAGCGCGAGCACGCAACTGCCCAGGGTGTCGAGGAGGATCAGACCGTCGATGGCAAGGGGGCTGGACATGATTGGGCAGGAAGGTTGGCAGGCCTCCCCTTATCGGTCTGGAAAATGCAAAACATGAGCGTTCCGGCGGGCTCTGCCACGCGGTTTTTTCGCCCCCGCCTTGGAGGGGGGAGGGGCATTCCGGTATCATCGCGCATCCCTGCATCAGCCAAATTTATGACTCGCTACGTCTTCGTTACCGGTGGTGTGGTGTCCTCCCTGGGCAAGGGCATCGCCGCCGCGTCGCTCGGGGCGATCCTGGAATCCCGGGGTCTCAAAGTCACCCACCTCAAGCTCGACCCCTACATCAACGTCGATCCCGGCACCATGAGCCCGTTCCAGCACGGCGAGGTGTTCGTGACCGAGGACGGCGCCGAGACCGACCTTGACCTGGGCCACTACGAGCGCTTCACCCGCGCGCGCATGCACAAGCGCAACAACTTCACCACCGGCCAGATCTACGAGTCGGTGATCAAGAAAGAGCGCCGCGGCGAATACCTGGGCAAGACGGTCCAGGTCATCCCCCACATCACCGACGAGATCAAGGCCTCGGTGAAGCGCGGGGCCGAGGGCGCGGACGTGGCCATCGTCGAGATCGGCGGCACCGTGGGCGACATCGAATCCCTGCCCTTCCTGGAGGCCATCCGCCAGATGGGCATCGAGGAAGGCAAGACCGGCTGCTGCTACATCCACCTCACCCTGGTCCCCTACATCCCCACCGCCGGCGAGCTGAAGACCAAGCCGACGCAGCATTCGGTCAAGGAATTGCGCGAGATCGGCATCCAGCCCGACGTGCTGCTGTGCCGCGCCGACCGTTCCATCCCGGCGGAAGAGCGGCGCAAGATCGCCCTGTTCTGCAATGTGATGCCGGAAGCGGTGATCGAGGCGCTGGACGCCAACTCCATCTACAAGATCCCGGCCATGCTGCACGACCAGATGCTGGACGAGATCGTCTGCCACAAGCTGGGCCTGCTCGCCAAGGCCGCCGACCTGTCGGTGTGGAACCGCCTGATCGACGCCCTGGAACACCCCGCGCACGAAGTCAACATCGCCTTCGTCGGCAAGTACGTGGACCTCACCGAGTCGTACAAGTCGCTCACCGAGGCCATGGTGCACGCCGGCATCCACACCCGCAGCAAGGTCCACGTCCACTACCTGGATTCCGAGAACATCGAGCGCGACGGCTCCGCCGCCCTGGCGGGCATGGACGCCATCCTGGTTCCCGGCGGCTTCGGCAAGCGCGGCACCGAAGGCAAGATCGCCGCCATTCGCTACGCGCGGGAGAACCGGATTCCCTACCTGGGCATCTGCCTGGGGATGCAACTGGCAGTGGTGGAATACGCGCGCGACGTGGCCGGCATGGCCGGCGCCCATTCCACCGAGTTCGAGAAGGAAACGCCCTACCCGGTGATCGGCCTGATCACCGAATGGCTGGCGGCGGATGGCCACATCGAACGCCGCGACGAGTTGTCCGACCTGGGCGGCACCATGCGTCTGGGCGGTCAGGTCTGCCAGTTGAAGACGGATTCCCTGGCGCGCCAGATCTACGGCAAGGACAGCATCACCGAGCGTCACCGTCACCGCTACGAGGTCAACAACACCCTGCTCGCCGAGCTGGAAGCCCAGGGCCTGGTGGTCTCCGGTCGCGCCCCCGGCACCAACCTGTGCGAGATGGTCGAACTGCCGCGCGACGTACACCCCTGGTTCGTCGGCTGCCAGTTCCACCCCGAATTCACCTCCAACCCGCGCGACGGGCACCCGCTGTTCAAGTCGTTTGTGGAAGCGGCGCTGGTTCGGAAAGGCAGCGCATGAGGGTGGTTGGTCAGCGCATCGAGCGGGCCATTGCCTGGCATGCCTCCGGCGAATTGCTGCGGGAGGGTGCGATATTCAACTCCGAGATGCAGAAATGGCGTTCTTGCCTACGTTTCCCGCGCGGGGTGTTTCGTTACAAGACCCATGAAGAGGCGGACCGGCATTGGGCCGAATGCCAA
Source organism: Betaproteobacteria bacterium (assembly GCA_016219425.1). Classification (GTDB taxonomy): domain Bacteria; phylum Pseudomonadota; class Gammaproteobacteria; order Burkholderiales; family Thiobacillaceae; genus PFJX01. The sequence continues at coordinate 78,620 of JACRNB010000016.1, forward strand.
GCAGATACGATGGAGTTTCTTCAGATACAGGACAGGACATGAAACTCTGCGGCTTCGAAGTCGGCCTCGATCACCCCCTGTTCCTCATCGCCGGCCCGTGCGTCATCGAGTCCGAGCAGATGGCGCTGGACACCGCCGGCGCACTCAAGGCGATCTGCGCCGACCTGGGCATCCCCTTCATCTACAAATCCTCCTTCGACAAGGCCAACCGCTCCTCCGGCACGTCGTTCCGGGGGCTGGGCATGGAAGAAGGTCTGCGCATCCTGGCTGAAGTCAAACGACAGATCGGCGTGCCGGTGCTCACCGACATCCACGCCATCGACGAGATCCCCGCCGTCACCGCCGTGGTGGACGTGCTGCAAACCCCCGCCTTCCTCTGCCGCCAGACCGATTTCATCCAGGCCGTGGCCGCCTCGGGCAAGCCCGTCAACATCAAGAAGGGCCAGTTCCTCGCCCCCGGCGACATGAAGAACGTGGTCGCCAAGGCCAAGCAGGCCAACGGCGGCGCGGACACCGTCATGGTGTGCGAGCGCGGCGTCTCGTTCGGCTACAACACGCTGATCTCCGACATGCGCGGTCTGGCGACGATGCGCGAGACCGGCTGCCCGGTGGTGTTCGACGCCACCCACTCGGTGCAGCAGCCCGGCGGCCAGGGCGACCGTTCCGGCGGCCAGCGCGAACATGTGCCGGTGCTGGCGCGGGCGGCGGTGGCGGCGGGCGTCGCCGGCCTGTTCGCCGAGACCCACCCGGACCCGGATCAGGCGCTCTCCGACGGCCCCAACGCCTGGCCGCTGGCGCGCATGAAAGAACTGCTGGAAACCCTCAGGGACATTGACGCCCTGGTGAAGCAAAAGGGCTTTATCGAAGCCCGCATGTGATCGACGGCCAACAGCCGTCCTGTAAATCAAAGGAAAGAAATGAGTGCAATCGTTGATGTAATCGCCCGCGAAATTCTCGACTCCCGCGGCAACCCCACTGTTGAGGCCGATGTCCTCCTCGAATCCGGCGTGCTGGGCCGCGCCGCCGTCCCCTCCGGCGCCTCCACCGGCAGCCGCGAGGCCATCGAACTGCGCGATGGCGACAAGGCCCGCTACCAGGGCAAGGGCGTGCTCCGCGCGGTGGAGAACGTGAACACCGAGATCACCGAAGCCATCCTCGGGCTGGATGCGGAAGACCAGCACCTGATCGACCAGACCATGATCGACCTGGACGGAACCGAGAACAAATCCCGCCTTGGCGCCAATGCCCTGCTCGCCGTATCCATGGCCTGCGCCCGCGCCGCCGCCGAAGACGCGCGTCTGCCGCTGTACCGCTACCTGGGCGGGGCCGGCCCCATGCACCTGCCCGTGCCCATGATGAACATCGTCAACGGCGGCGCCCACGCCAACAACAGCGTGGACATGCAGGAATTCATGATCATCCCCGCCGGCGCCAAGTCCTTCCGCGAGGCCCTGCGTTGCGGCGCCGAGGTGTTCCACACCCTGAAGAAGCTGCTCGACAAGGCCGGCCACCCCACCACAGTGGGCGACGAAGGCGGCTTTGCCCCCAACTTCAAGTCCAACGAAGAAGCGCTCAAATTCATCATGGACGCCATCGACGCCGCCGGGTACGTCCCCGGTTCCGACGTCTTGATCGGTCTGGATTGCGCCGCCTCCGAGTTCTACCAGGATGGCCGCTATGTGCTGGAGGCCGAAGGCCTCAAGCTCACCTCCGCCGAGTTCGTCGACTACCTCGCCGCCTGGGTGGACAAGTACCCCATCATCAGCATCGAAGACGGCCTGGCCGAGAACGACTGGGACGGCTGGGAGATCATGACCGACAAGCTGGTCGACCGGGTGCAACTGGTGGGCGACGACCTTTTCGTCACCAACGCCAAGATCCTGCGGGAAGGCATTGCGCGCGGCATCGCCAACTCCATCCTGATCAAGGTGAACCAGATCGGCACCCTGTCCGAGACCTTCGACGCTATCGAGACCGCCAAGCGCGCGGGCTACACCTCGGTGATCTCGCATCGTTCCGGCGAGACCGAAGACAGCTTCATCGCCGACCTGGCGGTAGGCAGCAACGCCCTCCAGATCAAGACCGGCTCGCTCTCCCGCGCCGACCGCATGGCCAAGTACAACCAGCTCCTGCGCATCGAGGAAGAACTGGCGGAACGGGCGCGCTACCCCGGCAAAGAGGCGTTCTACCAATTGCGCTGACGCGCCGACATGAAGCCCCTGGCCTGGACCCTCGGCGTGCTCATCCTCCTGCTGCAATACCCGCTGTGGTTTGCCAAGGGCAGTTGGCTGCGGGTCTGGGAACTGGAGCGGGATATCCGCGCCCAGCGCGTTGCCAACCAGGCGCTGGAGGCGCGTAATCAGCAGCTTGGCGCCGAGGCGCGGGATCTGCATTCCGGCTACGATGCCCTGGAAGAACGAGCCCGTTTCGAGATCGGCATGGTGCGCAGCAACGAGGTGTTTTTTCACGTGATCGAACCCGGTAATCCCCCACGTCCGGAGAAAAAACCATGATGACCACCTTTCAGATCATCCTGGCCGTTGCTGGGGTGCTCCTGATCATCGGCGTACTGATCTACAACATCATCCAGGAGCGTCGCTTCCGCAAGGAAGCCGACCGCATGTTCGCCTACAAGCAGGACGACATCATGCTGGGGGAATCGGTTCACGCCGCCGCCTCCGGGCGCAACGATCCCAGCCGCATCCATCTGGACCCGCCGGAGGTTTCCGGCCCCGAGGCGCACGAGTTTCCTTCCTTCTCCCCCCTGGTCATCCCCGGCCAGGACAACGAGGTCTCTGCGCTGGACGACACGGTCGTGCTGAAGACGCCGGAACCGGCGCCGCCCCCCGCCGCGCGCCCGGCAACGCCGCCATCGAGTGCACGCCCCACCCCCAGCCCGGCCCGGTCCTCCTCCCCGGTCCTGTCGGACATCCAGCCTGACCGGCCCAGCCCGCTTGACCCGGAGACCGAATACATCGCCCGCCTGCGTCTGGCGCTTGGCGCCGGGGTGAATTTCACCCCCCTGCTGACCACCCTGCGGCGCATCGGCAAGCCCGTGCGCGCCTTCGGCTATCGCAGCGTCGGCGATTGGGAGGCCCTGGCGGCGGGAGCGAGTCGAGGCGCCCAGTACGCCCTGGTGGAGATCGGCCTGCAATGCGTGGACCGCAGCGGCGCCCTGAGCGGCGACCAGATCGACACCTTCTGTCGCGCCCTGTATGGCTTCACCGCGGAAGAGGGCGGCGCCGTCACCTGCCCGGACAAGGAGATCCCCCTGCGCACAGCCAAGGATCTGGACCTGTTCTGCATGGATGTGGATGTGCTCATCGGACTCAACGTGGTGTCGGGGGACGCCCGCCCCTTCACCGGCGAGGCCATCCATCAGGTCGTGCGGGAAGCGGGTCTGGTGCTCGAAGGCGGCGCGTACCACGCCCGTGATGCCGCAGGAAAGTCCCTGTTCACCCTCACCAACCAGGACGAGGAACCCATCCCCGCGGAAGGTCGCGGCCTCACCACCCACGGCGTGACCCTGTTGTTCGATGTGCCCCGCGTAGCGGACGGGCTCACCGTGTTTGACCGCATGACCCAGTTGGGTTTTGAACTGGCTGCGCGCCTGGATGGCCGTCTGGTGGACGACAACGGACGTCAGGTCAGCGATGACAGCCTCAACCGCGACCGCGCGCGCCTGTCTGAATTCTTCTCACGCATGCAGCAACGCGGCATCCCGGCGGGCAGCGAGCGGGCGCTGCGCCTGTTCGTGTGAAGCGTGAGGCGGAGGCGCGCCTCCACCCACTGCGCCGCCTGATCGACGACGCGAACCACCGCTACTACGTCCTCGACGCCCCCACCCTGCCCGACGCCGAATACGACCGGCTGTTCCGGGAACTGCAAGCCCTCGAAGCGGAATACCCGGAACTTGCCGCGCCGGATTCCCCCACGCGCCGGGTAGGCGGCCAGGCGCTGGACGCCTTCGCCCCGGTGCGCCACGCCGTCCCCATGCTCTCCATCCGCACCGAGACCCATTTTGAGGATGCCGGCGCGCTCAACTTCGACCTCCGCATGCGCAAGGAACTGGCGCAGGGGGCGGACGACCCGCCCATCGAATACGCCTGCGAACTCAAGTTCGACGGCCTTGCCATCAACCTGCGTTACGAACATGGAGTGCTGGTGCAGGCCGCCACCCGGGGCGACGGCGAGACTGGCGAGGACGTGACCCGGAACGTATGCACCATCCGCGCTGTGCCTTTGCGCCTTGCCACGGACGCACCGCCCGCCATCCTCGAAGTGCGCGGCGAGGCCTACATGACCCGCGCCGCGTTCGAGCGCTACAACGCGCGCCAGCGGGAGCAGGGGGGAACCCCGCTGGTCAACCCGCGCAACGGCGCCGCCGGCAGCATTCGCCAGCTCGACCCCGCCCTGTGCGCACGTCGTCCGCTCTCCTTCTACGCCTACGGCCTGGGCGAAACCCAAGGCTGGGCGCTGCCCGCCACCCACAGCGCCATCCTCGACCAGCTCGCCGCCTGGGGCCTGCCGGTGAACGCCGAGCGCGCCGTGGTGCAGGGCGGTGCGGCCCTGGCGGACTACCACCACCGCATCGCCGAAAAGCGGGATGGCCTCGCCTTTGACATCGACGGCGTCGTCTACAAGGTCAACCGGCTCGACCTGCAACGGCAACTGGGTTTCGTTGCGCGCGAACCGCGCTGGGCCGTGGCGCACAAATACCCGGCGCAGGAAGAACTCACCGTGGTCGAGGCCATCGCCGTGCAGGTGGGCCGCACCGGCGCGCTCACCCCGGTGGCGCGCTTGAAGCCCGTGTTCGTAGGCGGCGTCACCGTCACCAACGCCACCTTGCACAACCAGGACGAGATCGAGCGCAAGGACGTGCGCGTGGGCGACACCGTCATCGTGCGCCGCGCCGGCGACGTGATCCCGGAAGTGGTCTCGGTGGTTCCGGAGCGCCGCCCCATGAAGGATTTGGTAGAGCCGCTGCATCCGCCCTATGTGCTGCCGACCGCCTGCCCCGAATGCGGCGCGCCCGTGCTGCGCCTGGAAGGGGAAGCCGCCGCCCGCTGCACCAACGGCCTGGCCTGCCCGGCCCAGCGCAAGCAGGCCCTGATCCACTTCGCCAGCCGCCGCGCCATGGACATCGAAGGCCTGGGCGACAAGCTGGTGGAACAACTGGTGGACAAGGGCCTGGTGGCCACGCCCGCCGACCTCTACGCCCTGACGCAGGCAGCGCTCGCCGGGCTGGAGCGCATGGCGGAGAAGTCCGCCGCGAACCTGATCGCGGCCATTGCGGCCAGCCGTGCGCGCCCCCTGGCCCGCTACCTTTTCGCCCTGGGCATCCGCAACGTGGGCGAGCAGACCGCCAAGGATCTGGCGCGCCACTTCGGCAGCCTGGACGCCCTCATGGCGGCGGACGAGGCCGCGCTGATCCAGGTGGAAGACGTGGGCCCGGTGGTGGCCGCCTCCCTCCTGGCCTTCTTTGCCGAGCCCCACAACCGCGCCGTGATCGAAGCCCTGCGCGCCGCCTGCGCCTGGGAGGACGGCGTGGCCGCCCCCCGTCGCGCCGGGGTTCTGGCAGGCCGGACCCTGGCGCTCACCGGCGCGCTGCCCACCCTGAGCCGGGACCAGGCCAAGGCCCTGATCGAAGCGGCAGGCGGCAAGGCGGCGAGCAGCGTTTCGAAGAAGACCGATTACGTCGTGGCCGGGGCTGATGCCGGCACGAAACTGGAGAAGGCCCGCGCATTGGGCATTACCATCCTGGACGAGGCGGAGTTGCTTCAATTGTTGAAGGGAGAATCATGAAGAAAGTCACCAAAGCCGTGTTTCCAGCCGCCGGCCTGGGCACCCGCTTCCTGCCCGCCACCAAGGCCAACCCCAAGGAGATGCTGCCCATCGTCGACAAACCGCTGATCCAGTACGCGGCGGAAGAGGCGGCGGCGGCGGGCATCACCGACCTCATCTTCATCATCGGGCGCACCAAACGCGCCATCGCCGACCACTTCGACAAGGCCTACGAACTGGAGGTGGAACTGGAGACCAAGGGCAAGCTGCGCGCCCTGAAAGAACTGCGCGAGATGCTGCCCCCCAGCGTCAACTACATCTTCATCCGCCAACCGGAGGCGCTGGGCCTGGGCCACGCCGTCCTGTGCGCGCAGCCGGCGGTGAACGACGAACCCTTCGCCGTGCTCCTGGCGGATGACCTGATCGACGCCGAACCCGGCGTCACCCGGCAGATGTGCGACCTGTTCACCTACTACCAGTGTTCCCTGGTGGGGGTGCAGAACGTGGACCCGTCCGAGACCGGGGCCTACGGCATCGTCGCCGCCGAGCGCATGGCGGACAAGCTTTCCCGCATCACCCGCATCGTGGAAAAGCCCAAGCCGGAAGAGGCCCCCTCCAACCTGGCGGTGGTGGGGCGTTACGTCCTGACGCCGCGCATCTTCCACCACCTGCGCCACATCGAACGCGGCGCCGGCGGGGAGTTGCAGCTCACCGACGGCATCGCGGCGCTGCTGGAAGAACAGCAGGTGCTGGCCTACGAGTTCGACGGCAAGCGCTTCGATTGCGGCAGCAAGACGGGGTATCTGGAGGCGACGGTGGAATACGCCCTCAAACACCCCGAAGTGGCGGCGGAGTTCCGCACCTATGTGGAGCAGCGCTTCTGCGGGCCGTGCCGGGCGGGAAAGGCGTAACCAGGAGCTAGATGCCTGGGGGCCACAGCCGCGCCGCGCCGCGCACGCCGCTGGAGTCGCCGTGCAGCGGCGGCGTCAGCCGGGTGGCGACATGGTCGGAGAAGACGTACCGCCCCCACAGGCGCGGCACGTTGCGGTACAGCCGCCCGATGTTCGATAGGCCGCCTCCCAGCACGATCACGTCCGGGTCCAGCACGTTGATGACGTGGGCCAGACCCCGCGCCAGACGGTCTTCGTAGCGCGCCAGAGCCGCTTCGCAGCCCGCATCCCCCGCCGCCGCGCCGGCGACGACCGCTTCCGCCTTCAGGCCGCCGCCGTGGTCGCGCGCCAGACCGGGGCCGGATAGCCAGGTTTCGATGCAGCCGCGCTTGCCGCAGTAGCACGGGGCGCCGGGGAGTTCCTCTGCGCGCGGCCAGGGCAGGGGGTTGTGGCCCCACTCTCCGGCGATGGCGTTGGCCCCGGTGAGCGCGCGCCCGTGCACCACTACGCCGGCGCCGCAGCCGGTGCCCAGGATCACCCCGAACACCACCTCCGCCCCCGCCGCCGCGCCGTCTATCGCCTCGGACAGGGCAAAGCAGTTGGCGTCGTTGGCCAGGCGCACCTCGCGTTGCAACAGGGTTTGCAGATCCTGTTGCAGGGGTTGGCCGATGAGGCAGGTGGAATTGGCGTTCTTGACCAGGCCGCTGTAAGGCGAAACCGCCCCCGGCATGCCCACGCCTACCGTGCCCGCACCGCCCAGTTCCGCCTCCGCCTGCGTCACCAGGGCGGCCACCGCGTTCAGCGTGGCGCGGTAGTCGCCCTGAGGGGTGGGGACGCGGCGACGCAGGCGTTCGACGCCGCAAGCGTCGTAGGCGGCGATCTCGATCTTGGTGCCGCCCAGGTCAATGCCGATGCGTGGCATGGAAGGTCTCCGGAAATGGGTCGGCGCGAGCATAGCGAAGGAAGGCGGGGAGGGGCGCGTGGTATCCTGCGCCGCACCATTTTTTTCCCTCCCGCCATGATCCTAGAACCCTCAGTTGACCGCTCCTTTGCCCTCGTAAGGGCGCATGGATGCGGACGTTTGCGCCTCCGCTCACCCTCACCCATTGGTTGGGGCCGCTACGCGCCCGATTGCACGGTTTTCGCGCCATCTGGCGGCGTTGCTCCTCCTTGCGGGGCCCGCCCCGCCGCGTCGTCGCGCCTTGCCAGACGACCCGAAAACCGCACACTCGGGCGCGTCCAACCGAGGTTTCTAGGATGAACGGATTCACCCCCCGCAACGATGTGGAACGCCTGCTTGCCGACTTTGAGGCCGAGCGTATCGAACCCGAAGACTTCGCCCGCCGCCTGCTCGACCTCCAGGTATTCATGCCGGTGAAGGACGAGAAACACCAGATCGCCGGTTTTCAGGCCTCTACCAAGGCCCAGCCGTTGGTGATCGAGGACGGCGACGGCGCGCGCGTCCTCATCCTGTTTACCGCCCCGGAGCATGCCAAGGATTTTCTGCACGAATACCCCGGCCATTCCGGCGGTCTGCTCACCGAGGTGTCCTGGATCATCCGCCGCATGGGCGCGGATCTCGGCATTGCCCTCAACCCCGGCCTGGAACTGGGCTTTGATTTCGATCCGGACATGGTGGCCATGCTCGCGGCCCTGATGCCGGAAGAGAACGAGTAATGCACACCTTCGAACGCCCCGATTTCGTGTCGGCGGAGCCCGCCATCGGCGAGCCCTGGTCGGCCCTGCACAGCGAGTACGACGAAGGGGTGCGCTACGTCTACCGCTACGGCGCGCACGAGTTGACCCTGTTCTGGCGCGGCCCCACCGCCGCCGAGGTGCGCGGCTTGCAGCAGGCGCCCGTGGAGGTCGGTCTGTTTACCCACGGCCCCGCCGCCTTCCTGCTCTATCGCATCCAGAACGTGTGCGAGTGGTCCGACGCCGCCTTCAACCTGCATCTCCTGCCGGAGGGTGAGCGGGCAGTGCCGAGCGAACCCGCCGGCGAACGCGCGCGCCTGAAGCTGACCCTGGTGGATGCCGATTCCGGCCTGATCCTGGCCCGCCACATCGTCTCGCTCGACAAGGTTGTCACCCAGGCCCTGCGCCACGTCATGCAGGAGCAGGCTGCCGGCGCCTTCAACCGCCTGCTCTACGACGCCGCCGTGCAGGAAGTGCATGGCCGCTACGCCGACACCGACGCCCTGGTGCAGGTGGCGGAGGTGGTGGAGCCGTGTCTCGGGTAATGGCGGGCAGAGTGATGCCGCAGAAATCCCCCCTGCCCCCCTTTTGCAAAGGGGGGTTCCGGTTTGATGAACGCTGAACTTCTGGCCCAATTCCGCGCCCTCCTGGGCGAAGAGCGCGCCCGCGCCGACGCCGACACCCTGGCCCTCTACGCCAGTGACGAGACCCCGCGCAGTTGCCCGCCCCTGGCCGTGCTGTTTCCTGTCAGCCATGACCAGGTCGCCGCCATCGTCCGCCTCGCCCTGGCGCACCGCCTGCCGTTGGTGGCGCGCGGGGCCGGTTCCGGCAATGTGGGCGGGGCCATGCCGGTACCCGGCAGCGTGGTGGTCAGCTTCGAATGCATGAATCAGGTGCTGGAGTTCGACCCGGTCAACCGCCTGATCGTGGTGCAGACCGGCGTTATCACCGACGAGATCGACCGCATCGCCCGCAGCGCCGGCCTCATGTACGCCCCCGACCCCGGTTCCGGGGCCTACTCGCGCATCGGCGGCAATCTGGCCATGAACGCCGCCGGCCCGCGCTGCGTGAAGTACGGCGCGACGCGCGACCATGTGCTGGGCCTGCGCGCGGTGGCGGGGGACGGACGTGAACTGAAGACCGGCAGCCGCACCAGCAAATACGCCACCGCCTTCGACCTCTCCCGCCTGCTGGTGGGATCGGAAGGCGCATTGGCCCTGATTACCGAGGCCACCCTGCGCCTGGTTCCCGCACCCGAAACCGTCGCCACCCTGCGCGTGTGCTACGGCAGCAACGCCGCCGCCTGCGCCGCTGTGCAACGCATCATGGCGCAGCCGGTGACGCCCTGCGCCCTGGAGTTCATGGACCGCCGTTCTCTTTCGGCGATCCGCGAATACGGCGGGGCGGAAGGCCTGCCGGCGGGCACCGAGGCGGTGCTGATGGTGGAGGCGGATGGCGCGCGCGAAGACGTGCCGCGCCAGATCGCCGCGCTGGAGGCTGCGCTTCACGGCGACGGCCTGCTGGAGATTCAAAGCGGCTTTGACAAGGCCGCCATCGTGCGCCTGTGGACCGCGCGCAAATCGCTCTCCATGGCGGTGAAGAAGATCGCCCCGCGCAAGATCAACGAGGACGTGGTGGTTCCCATCGGACGCCTGGCGGACCTGGTGCATGCCATCGACGGGTTGGGCGAGCGCTACCGCGTACCCATCGTCAGCTTCGGCCACGCCGGCAACGGCAACCTGCACGTCAACATCATGGTGCACGAGGACGACAGTGAAGAGATGGCCCGCGCCGGCGCCTGCCGCGACGCCTTGATCGACGTGGTGTTGAGCCTGGGCGGCAGCCTTTCCGGCGAGCACGGCATCGGCTCCGAGAAGCGCCGCTATGTGGCGCGTGAACTGACGCCGGAGACGCTGGGGTTTATGTACGACCTGAAGCGCCTGTTCGATCCGGCGGGGATATTGAATCCGGGCAAGAAGCTGCCGGATTGAGGGCGCTTGTCCGGGCGAGGCCCAACAAAAAACCCCGCAGCGCGGGGTTTTTTGTTGGGGGGTGCGGTGGACGTCAGCGTGCGCCGACTCGTCGGGAGAACCCCATGCCGATCAGGCCGAGACCCATCAGGGCAAGGGAAAGGGGCTCGGGAACGGTGTGATTGGTGGCCTGGACCCAGATCTCCATGCTTTTCAGCGTGTACTGACCGGCGTTGCCGGCGAAGGTCCAGTCAGGGTGGCCGCTGGGGTTGTTGCCGATGCCGAGATCTCCGTTGCCGCCGCCATCCCAACGGTTCCAGGCCAACAGGGTCTGACCCGCGCCGTAGTTGTGTACCTGCATGGAGCCGTAGCAGGAACCCGTGTAGTTGTTGTTGTCGCCGAAGTCATAGTTGCCGCCGTTGGCCCCGGGCACGCCGACCTCGTTGTCCGTGGCGTAGCAGTTGTGCCAGAACTCGATATTGCCGGTGCTGATGCCACTGCCCGTGAAGATCGAACCCACGTTGGAAGCCACGTTCAGGTTGTTGATGTTCTGCTGCCAGACGGCCCCGGTGTTGGCGACCGGGACGCCGATCTGACCGAGGTTTTGCGTGAAGGCGTCCATGGACGCCCACACCCACTGCCTGGGTCCGCCCGCCTTTTGCAACTCCAGGTAGTAACCGATGCGATTGATGCCGCCGGCGATGGGGCTGCCCGCGTTGTTGACGCCATACGACGGAGTGCCGCCGTTGTAGTCGGCTGCGTTGGGAACGTTGATTTGGTAGATCTGGGAATAGGAGCCGATCTCGGCGACATCGAGGATCGCCGTTGCCTGCGCCGGTTGCGCCCCGGTGAAGAGGGTCAGGGTAAGTAGCGAAAGCGCGGTGGCGGAGGCGTTTTTCTGATTCATGAGGGGCTCGATGCTGGGTGATTGAAAGAGTCCGGGGCGATCAAGCAATAACCAAGCCACGATGGTTATTCCAATGATTTCAATGGGTTGGGCGTTTGGTTCGGGGGGGGTGTAAATATTCACGACAATCTTGTGGTGATTGCCGGCAGCTCGGCGCTACTCCTCTCCCCCCCCATCCCCGGTTCCCGAATCTTGCGCGTGCGTGCGTTGCGGCCCAGGGTCTCGGCAGGCGGGTTCCTGGTCTCCACCACCTGGTTCGTATCGCCGCCATGAAAGGCGATGCGTGGGTGGATTCTCAGCCTGTCGCCGTGATCTATCTCCATGTCAGATTTTTTTACAAACAGCGACATTGAACCCACAAAACTCGACGTAACTAACTGTTTTTAAATAACTAAATGACGTTGGAACAAGTCTTGCTTTGCCGCCCCCGTCCCAGCCTGTTCCAACCCATTTCAGGAGACCTGCAATGAACCACCCCCTTCGCATCAGGAATACCCGCCGCGCAAAGGCTGGCGTTATCGCCGGCATTGCAGGCGCGCTGAGTCTGATGGGCGTGGCGTCTGGCAACGCCCACGCCTCCCTGCTCTTTTCCGAAAATTTCAATGCCTCCACCTTCAACAGCGGCCTGCAAGCCAATGGCGGTTCGGTGGCCTGGACCTCCGGCGTCGCCGGCACGGGCGCACTGACCGGCCAGAATGTGATCCAGCATCAGGCCGGCTCCGGCGTCAGCCGTAATTACATCCGCACCACGGACAGCGACTACAACACCATCGACTTCCGTATGCAGTTGACCCTCACCACCGGCGGCTCGGACCCGAACAGCCTGATCTTCATCGGTCTGGGCGATGGCGCGCCCGGCACGTTCGGTCCGGGAGAACCCAATACCGGCATCTACTTCCGCGCCCACAACCCCAGCAACGCGGGTGCCGACGGCATCCTGGGCATCAACAATGGCGCTTGGGCTGGCAGCTACAACAATGACGGGTACGGGCTGGGAAGCGGCACACACCGTCTGCAATTGGAAAAGGTGGGCAACCTGCTGACCTTCTCCGTGGACAAGAACTTCAGCGGCGTATTTTCCGTGGACCACACCTGGGCCAGTTACGACCTCAGCCTGCCCATTTACAACTTCCTCAATACCGGCAACAGCCGCCTGTTCTTTGGCACCGGCACGGCCTATCCCCAGTTTGACAATCTGACCATCACCGATCTGAGCGGCGGCTTTGGCGGCCCGGTCAACGTGTCGGAACCCCCGGTCTGGGCCTTGATGTTCCTGGGTCTGGGCCTGATGGCCCGGCGGCAGAAGCGGAGCGCGGCAAAGTCGGGTTAACGCCGCTCGCAAGTCCCGCGTCCGTACCCTCCGGGCGCGGGGCGAGGCAGGGTTCCAGCTCCCTCAAACCCTTCATCTGGCCCCCTGGGAGTCGGATTTCTCCACGCCGCACTCAGCGAACCAGCAGACCTTGCGTCGGGATATGGGTTGATCAAGGTGAAGCCGAGAGGCCGCCCCCGGAATCTGGCGGATTTTGATGCGGCGAGCCTGTTGAGATCGGGCAAGCCGGGGGCGAAATGATTGCCGTGGATAGCAACATCCTGGCCAGGTTCTATTGCGATGACCCGGACGACGCAGAGGCGGAGCGTCAGCGTCCCCTGGCCCGGCGCACGATTTGAAGGGGTGTGGTCCGGCAGATGCCCTACTCCTCCCCCGCTTCCATCCCCAGTTCCTGAATCTTGCGTGTCAGCGTATTGCGCCCCCAGCCCAGCAGGTTGGCGGCCTCGATGCGGCGTCCGCCGGTGTGGGCCAGGGCGACGCGGATCAGGGTGCGCTCGAATTGGGCGGTGAGGTTGTCCAGGATGCCCGCCTCGCCCCGCGCCAGCAGCAGTTGCGCGGTGCGGCCCAGGGCCTCGGCCCAGTCCTGGGCGGCGCTGACGCCTTGTTCGTGGGCTTCGGCGGGCAGATCCTTGGCCTCCACCACCTGGCCGGGGGCCATGACCGTGAGCCAGTGGCACAGGTTCTCCAGTTGTCGCACGTTGCCGGGGTAGGGCAGGGCGGCGAGCTGGCGCATGGCCTCCTCGCTCACCTGCTTCATCTCCACGCTCAGGTCGGCGGCGCTCTTTTGCAGGAAATAGCGCACCAGCAGGGGGATGTCCTCGCGTCGCTCGCGCAGGGCGGGCAGTTTGATGCGGATGACGTTGAGGCGGTGGAACAGGTCTTCGCGGAACAGGCCTTGCCGTACCCGGTCTTCCAGCGCCTGGTGCGTGGCGGCGATGACGCGCACGTTCACCCGCACCGGCTGGTGGCCGCCGACGCGGTAGAACTCGCCGTCGGCCAGCACCCGCAGCAGCCGGGTTTGCAGGTCGGAGGGCATGTCGCCGATCTCGTCCAGGAACAGCGTGCCGCCGTCGGCCTGCTCGAAGCGGCCCCGGCGCGAGGCGGTGGCGCCGGTGAACGCGCCGCGCTCGTGGCCGAACAGCTCGCTCTCCAGCAGGTCTTTGGGGATGGCGGCGGTGTTGAGCGCGATGAAGGGTTTTTCCTTGCGCGGGCTGTGGCGGTGCAGGGCGTGCGCCACCAGTTCCTTGCCGGTGCCGGTCTCGCCCGTGATCATCACGGTGGCATGGCTCTGCGCCAGGCGACCGATGGCGCGGAACACCTCCTGCATGGCCGGGGCCTGGCCCAGCATGGCCTGGCCCATGGGGCCGGCTTCCATGCCGTGCACTTCCTCGCCGCGACCGCTTTCTTCCAGGGCGCGGTGGATCAGTTCCAGGGCGTGGGGCACGTCGAAGGGTTTGGGCAGGTATTCGAACGCGCCGCCCTGGAACGCGGAGACGGCGGAATCCAGGTCCGAGTAGGCGGTCATGATGATCACCGGCAGGCGCGGGTGGGCCTCTTTCAGGCGCTCCATGAACTCCAGGCCGCTGATGCCGGGCATGCGGATGTCGGTAAGCACCGCGCCGGGGGTTTCCTTTTGCAGCGCCGCCAGCGCCGCTTCGGCGGATTCGAAGATGCGGTGGGCCAGGTTTTCGCGCGCCAGAGCTTTTTCAAACACCCAGCGGATGGAACGGTCGTCGTCGATGATCCAGACGGGTTTCATGGGGTTTCGCTCACTTGATCGGTAGGTAGATGGAGAAGCAGGTGCGGCCCGGCTGGCTTTCCATATGGATGGCGCCGTCGTGGCGCTGGATCAGGCCCTGGGCCAGGGTCAGCCCCAGGCCGGAGCCGCCCTCACGCCCGGATACCAGGGGGAAAAACACTTTGGGCAGCATTTCTTCGGGGATGCCGGGGCCGTTGTCGATCACGTCCAGGCGGATGGCCAGCTTCCAGCGCTTCATCACCAGGGTGACCTGGCGCGCGATGCGGGTGCGAAGCTGGATCATGCCTTCGCCCCCCATGGCCTGCGCGGCGTTGCGGGCGATGTTGAGCACGGCCTGGATCAGTTGTTCGGGGTCGCCTTCCAGGTCGGGCAGGCTGATGTCGTAGTCGCGCCGCATGGCGAGGCGGGGGAATTCCGCCAGCAGCAGGCTGCGCACCCGTTCCAGCACCTCATGCAGGTTGAGTCGCTGCACCACGGGACGTTTGGCCGGCGTGAGCATGCGGTCCAGCAGGCTTTGCAGACGCCCCGCCTCCTGGATGATGACCTGGGTGTATTCGCGCAGTTCGGTCTCTTCCAGTTCCGCTTCCAGCAGTTGCGCCGCGCCGCGGATGCCCCCCAGCGGGTTGCGAATCTCGTGCGCCAGTTGCCGCAGCAGGGCGTGGCTGGCCTGGGTCTGCACCATCACCTGCTCGTCGCGGGCGATGCGCACACTGCCGGCGGCGGCGTGCAGTTCGATCACCACCGCGCCATGCTCGTTCTCCAGGGGCGAGGCGGTGACGGAGACCTGTACGCTGTGGCCGTTGAGGCCCAGGGTGATGTCGTGCTCGGTGAAGCTCGCGCCTCCGGACAGTGCGTGATCCGCAGCTCGCACCAGATCGGTGCACCCGTGGGCCAGGGTGGCCAGGTCGCGCCCCACCGCATGGGCCTGGGAAACCCCCAGCAGGTTCTCCGCCGCCGGGTTGAGATAGCCCACGGCGCGGGCCTCATCGACGATGAGCACGGCGGTGGCGAGGAGATCGGTGGTGTTGGGGTGGGTCATGGTTCGTTTCGGTGCATGCCCGGAGGTTAGCAAGTTGCAGGCCATGCGCGGCTAGAATCGCCCGCTATGACCGAGCAGCACGAATCCCAGCCCCACGAGCATGTCGAGGACAGCCTGAAACAGGTGATGGACCTCATCACCCGCCACAAGGTGGTGGAGGCGCTCGTCCATAAACAGGACATGCCGCGGCATGACCTGGTGGAGTCGCTGGTACACAAGCAGAACCTGGCCGAGCTGTCGAAGAAGCTGGATGGCCTGCACCCGGCGGACGTGGCCTACATCCTGGAGGCGCTGCCGATCGAGGATCGCCTGCTGGTGTGGGATCGGGTCAAGGCGGAGCGCGACGGCGAGATCCTGCTGGAGGTGTCCGACGCGGTTCGGGAATCGCTGATCGAGACCATGGACAACCGGGAACTGGTGGCCGCCGCCGCCAGCCTGGATACCGACGAGATCGCCGACCTGGCCCCCGACCTGCCCAAGGATGTGGTGCAGGAGTTGATGAAGTCCCTGGACGAGGCCAAGCGCGCCCAGGTGCAGTCCTCGCTGTCCTACGACGACGATTCCGTGGGCGCGCTGATGGATTACGACTTCGTCACCATTCGCGCCGACGTGACCCTGGAGGTGGCGCTGCGCTACCTGCGTTTCCTGGGCGACCTGCCCAGTCATACCGACAAGCTGTTCGTGGTGGAGCGCGATGGCCATCTGGTCGGCGTGCTGCCCCTGAAGCGCCTGCTGATCCATGACCCGGAGGTGTACGTCGCGGCGGTGATGTCGGACGAGCCGGTGCTGTTCCACCCCTCCGACGACGCCTCCGACGCCACCCAGGCGTTCGAGCGTTACGACCTGATCTCCGCCCCGGTGGTGGATGCCAGGGGCCGCCTGACCGGGCGGCTGACCGTGGACGTGGTGATGGACTACATCCGCGACGAGACCGAGGCGGACATGCTCCAGGCGGCCGGTCTGCGCGAGGAGGAAGACCTGTTCACCACGGTCTGGAAGGCGGCGCGCAACCGCTGGATGTGGTTGGCGATCAACCTGTGCACGGCGCTGATCGCCTCGCGTGTGGTGGGGGCGTTCGAAGGCAGTATCGAGAAGCTGGCGGCCCTGGCGGCGCTGATGCCCATCGTCGCCGGCATGGGCGGCAACTCGGGCAACCAGACCTCCACCCTGGTGGTGCGCGGCATCGCCCTGGGCCTCATCAACAAGGACAACGCGCGCCGCCTGCTGGGCAAGGAGATCGGCATCGCCCTGCTCAACGGCGTGGTCTGGGGCGGGGTGATGGGCGTGGTCGCCTTCCTGCTCTACAAAAACGCCGCCCTGGGCGCGGTGATGGCGGCCAGCATGCTGCTCAACCTGCTGGTGGCGGCCCTGGCGGGCTATTTCGCCCCGGCCCTGATCGACCGCCTGGGGCGCGACCCGGCGTTCGGCTCCGCCGTGCTCACCACCTTCATTACGGACAGCATGGGGTTCTTCATCTTTCTGGGCATGGCCACGGTCTTCCTGCTGTAGGCGCTTGCGGGTAGCATCCAAATCCGACTAATTTTGTCGGATTAAAAGGAAACCCCATGAGCGAACCCGTCATCGCCAGCAAGATCCCCCTCGAATGCGAACTTGAAGCTGGCAAAAGTTACTGGTGGTGCGCCTGCGGGCGCTCCCGTAACCAGCCCTGGTGCGACGGCTCCCATGCCGGAACCGAGTTCACGCCCCACGAGTTCAAGGTGGAAAGCGCGGGCAAATATTTCCTGTGCGCCTGCAAGCACACCACCGATGCACCGTTCTGCGATGGAGCGCACGATTTGCTGGATTGAGGCGGGGCAGAAGGACCGTGGCGGATTCAGCAACGTGTAGCGCCGGCATCCCGCCCGGCGGACGGGTGACGGGATACAGACTCCGGTCACGCCAAGGTTGTTGCCGCCCCGCCCCCGGCGCGATAATCGCGCGCCCCCCAGCCCCGCCTCCATGGAACACTACCTCCTGATCCTCATCGGCACGGTGTTTGTGAACAACATCGTGATGTCCAAGATTCTCGGACTCTGCCCCTTCCTCGGCGTGTCCAAGAAACTGGAAACATCCATCGGCATGGGGGCCGCCACCACCTTCGTGCTCACCCTGGCCTCCGGCGCCAGTTATCTGATCGACGTCTACCTGCTCGGGCCGGATCTTTCCTACCTGCGCACCCTGACCTTCATCGTCGTCATCGCCGGCATCGTCGGGTTCACCGAGATGTTCATCAAGAAGACCTCGCCGGTGCTGTTCCGCGTGCTGGGGATCTACCTGCCGCTCATCACCACCAACTGCGCCGTTCTCGGCATTCCGCTCCTGAACGCGCAGGCGCAGAGCAACTTCATCGAATCCCTGCTGTTCGGCCTGGGCGGCGCGCTTGGCTTCACATTGGTGCTGGTGCTGTTCGCCGCCCTGCGCGAGCGGCTGGAGGCGGCGGACGTGCCCAAACCCTTCCGCGGCGTGAGCATCGCCATGATCACCGCCGGCCTCATGAGTCTCGCCTTCATGGGTTTCGCGGGGTTGATCCGCTGATGCTGTCGGCGCTGCTGGTGCTGGGAGGGCTGGGACTCGTGCTGGGGGCGGTACTGGGCTGGGCCGAGGTGAAGTTCCGCGTGGCGGACGACCCCCTGGTGGAAAAGATCGACGCCATCCTGCCCCAGACCCAGTGCGGCCAGTGCGGTTTTCCCGGCTGCAAGCCCTACGCCGAGGCCATCGCCAAGGGCGAGGCCCCCATCAACAAGTGCCCGCCCGGCGGCGCGGACGGGGTCAAGCGCCTGGCGGAACTTCTGGGCGTGGACCCGCCCGCCGCCGACGACATGGAGCACAAGCCCCGCGCCGTCGCGGTGATCGACGAAAACACCTGCATCGGCTGCACCCTGTGCATCCAGTCCTGCCCGGTGGACGCCATCGTCGGCGCCTCCAAGCAACTGCACGTCATCCTGGAAAAGCAGTGCACCGGCTGTGAGCTGTGCCTGCCGCCCTGCCCGGTGGACTGCATCCATATGGTGGTGGTGAAGGAAGACCTCGCCACCTGGAAATGGCGCTACCCGGTGCATACCTTGCGGAGGGTGGCGTGAGCCGCACCCTCCACCCCTTCAATGGCGGCATCCACCCGGACGACCACAAGGCCGAATCCAGCGCCGGCCTGATCCAGGCCATGCCCCTGCTGGCGCGCTACGTCGTCCCCCTGAGCCAGCACATCGGCGCACCGGCCCGCCCGCTGGTCACGGCGGGCGACACGGTGCTCAAGGGCCAGATGATCGGCGCGCCGGAGGGCTACGTTTCCGTCGGCGTGCATGCCCCCACCTCGGGCCGCGTCATTGCCGTGGAACCGCGCCCCACCCCGCACCCCTCCGGCCTGTACGACCTGGCGGTGGTGATCGAGGCGGATGGCGAGGACCGCGCGGTGGAATTCCAGCCCGTCCCCTGGCGCGAGCTGGACGCCTCCTCCCTGCGCAACCGCCTGCGCGAGATGGGGCTCGCGGGTCTGGGCGGCGCGGTGTTTCCCAGCTACATCAAGCTCAACCCCGGCAGGAGCGCGGTCCACACCCTGATCCTCAACGCCGCCGAGTGCGAGCCCTGGATCACCTGCGATGACCGCCTCATGCGCGAGCGGGCGGCCCAGGTGCTGGAAGGCGCGGAGGTCATGCGCACCCTGCTGGGCGCCGCCGCCATCCTGGTCGGCATCGAGGACAACAAGCCGGAGGCCGCCCAGGCCTTGCGCGCGGCGGCAGCGGCCAACACCGAGGTGGTGGCGGTCCCCACCCTCTACCCCAGCGGAGCGGCCAAGCAGTTGACCCGCCTGCTCACCGGCATCGAAGTCCCCAGCGGCGGACGTTCCACCGACGCCGGCATCCAGGTCTTCAACGCGGGCACCGCCTACGCACTATGGCGCGCGTTGGCCCTGGGCGAACCCATGATCTCCCGCATCGTCACCTGCACCGGCCATGTCGCCCGTCCCGGCAACTGGGAGGTGCGCCTGGGCGCGCCGGTGGCCGACCTGCTGGCGGCGGCGGGCGGGACGCTGGAGGGATGCAGCGGCGAGATCGTGGGCGGCCCGATGATGGGCTTCGAACTGATGGACCGCGCCGCCCCCGTCACCAAGGCGGTGAACTGCATCCTGGCCAAGAGCCCGGCGCTGTTCCCCGCCAAGCCCGCTGCATTGCCCTGCATCCGCTGCGGCGCCTGCGCGCGCGCCTGCCCGGCGGACCTGCAACCGTTCGAGATGTACTGGTTCAGCCGCGTGCGCGACTTCGGCAAGGCCCAGGGCTACAGCCTGTTCGATTGCATCGAGTGCGGCTGCTGTTCCCATGTCTGCCCCAGCCATATCCCCCTGGTGGACTACTTCCGCTTCGCCAAGAGCGAGATCTGGGAGCGCGAGCGGGACAAGACCGCCAGCGACGAGGCGCGCCGCCGGCACGAGTTCAAGACCTTCCGCCTGGAGCGGGAGAAGAAGGAAAAGGCCGAGAAGTTCGCCAAGGCGGCGGAAGCCAGCAAGGCCAAGGCCGAAGGCGCAGGCGCTGGCGACGACCCTGATGCTGCGAAGAAAAAGGCCATCCTCGAAGCCGCCCTGGCGCGCGCCGCCAAGGCGCGGGAAGGCGTCACGCCCAAGAATACGGAAAACCTGCCGCCCGCCGTCCAGCGCGAGATTGCCGAGATTGACGCGCGGCGGGAGCAGGCCGAACCCCCTAGTGATGTAAACCATGGGTAACGTTTGTGGTTCATGGTTTACACTTGGCCGCGATTGAGCTGGTTCAGAGCGCCACCTTTTCCGGGTGGCTGAATGGCCTCAAGGATCGCATGGCCCGCGCGCGCATCCAGTCGCGGCTGGATCGCATGATTCTGGGCAACCTGGGCGACACGAAGGGCTTGCGAGAAGGGGTTTCCGAGATGCGTATTGATCATGGCCCCGGTTACCGGGTGTATTTCCAGCGGCGCGGCAACCGGCTGGTGTTGCTGCTGGCCGGCGGCGACAAGCGCACCCAGGAGGCGGACATCGTTCGCGCAATCGAGATCGCCAAGGAATGGAAGGACTGAGCATGGCCGAGACGTTCACCCGCTATGACACCGCCGACTACCTCAAGACCGAGCAAGACATCGAACTGTATTTTCAGGCCTGCATCGAGGATGACCCCGGCGATGGCAGCCTGATTCGCGCCGCGCTGGGCAACATTGCCCGCGCTCGCAGCATGACCCAACTGGCGCGGGATACCGGTCTGGCGCGGGAAGGTCTTTACAAGGCCTTGTCCGCAGACGGCAACCCGGAGTTCACCACCATCATGAAGGTAATCAAGGCCCTGGGCCTCAAGCTGCATGGCGGCGCCTCCACCCGTTTCACCCCTCATGTCTGACGTTCATCCATGATCGGCTCCCCCTTCATCCGCAGCGCCAACAACTCCGTGAGCGTAGTCATGACCAAGGTCATGATCGCGCTGATCCCCGGTGTGCTGGTCCATGCCTGGCTGTTCGGCCCCGGCATCTGGGTCAGCCTGTTGGTATGCGCCGCCGTCGCCTTCGGCCTGGAATACCTGGTGCTGCTGATGCGCGGCCTGCCCGCCAAGCCCTTCCTCAGCGACGGTTCGGTGTTGCTCACCGCGATGTTGCTGGCGCTCTCCCTGCCCACCCTGGCGCCCTGGTGGCTGTACGCCCTGGGCGTGGTGTTCGCCGTGCTCATCGCCAAGCACCTCTACGGCGGGCTCGGGCAGAACCCGTTCAACCCGGCCATGGTCGGCTACGCCGCGCTGATCGTGAGCTTCCCGGTCTACATGACGCAGTGGCCCGGCCCGGCGGGGGTGGCGCTGCACAGCATCAGCCTGGCCGACGCGTTCGATCTGGTGTTCGCCGGGCAAAGCTCCATCAGCCCCGACGCCTACACCGCCGCCACCGCGCTCGATACCTGGAAGACGCAGACGCGGCTGGGCCTGTCGCCGGACAAGATCCTGGCGCTGCCCGCGTTCGGCGGCTTCGGCGCGCGCGGCGTGGAATTCGTCGCCCTGGCCTATCTCGCGGGCGGCCTCGCGCTGCTGGTCAACCGGGTCATCACCTGGCACATCCCCGCCGCCTTCCTGGGCGGCGTCGCCCTCACCGCCGCCGCGCTGCACGGCATCGACCCCGCGCATCAGGCCGGGCCGCTGTTCCACCTGTTCGCGGGCGCAACCCTGCTGGGCGCGTTCTTCATCGCCACCGACCCGGTCACCGCCGCCAGCACCCCGCGCGGCAAACTGATCTACGCCGGGCTGGCGGGCTTTCTCACCGTCATCATTCGCGCCTTCGGCGGCTACCCGGACGGGGTGGCGTTCGCGGTGCTGCTCATGAACATCGCCGCCCCCTTCATCGACGCCTACACCCAGCCGCGCGTGTTCGGGCAGAAGTCCAAATGAAGACCCTCCTGCGCGAGTCGCTCACCACCTCCCTCAACCTGCTGGCGTTTTCCGTGATTGGCGCGGCCTTGCTGGTGCTGGCCTACAACGCCACCCACGCAGCCATCGAGGCGAGCGAGACCGCCAGCAAGCAGGCCCTGCTGGCCCAGACCCTGCCCCAGGGCGGGTTCGACAACGACCTGGTGCGCGCGGCGCGGCCCGTGCCCGCCGACCCCCTGCTGGGGCTGAAGCGCCCTGGTCTGGCCTACCCCGCGCGTCTCGGCGGCGCGCCCGCCGGGGTGGTGCTGGAGGTCGTGGCCCCGGACGGTTACAGCGGCGAGATTCGCCTGCTGGTGGGGGTGCTGGCGGATGGGCGCATCGGCGGCGTGCGCGTCACCGCGCACCGCGAAACGCCGGGCCTGGGTGACTACATCGACATCGCCAAGGGCAACTGGATCACCCAGTTCGTCGGCAAATCCGCGCAGGAACCGGGCGCGGAAGGCTGGAAGGTGAAGAAGGACGGCGGACGCTTCGACTACGCCGCCGGCGCCACCATCACCCCGCGCGCCGTGGTCAAGGCCGTGTATGGCGCGCTGCGCTATTTCGAGGCGCACCGGGCGGAACTGCTGCAACCCACGGAGGCGTCCCAACCATGATCTCCACAGAAACCCGCGAAATCATCGTCAACGGCCTGTGGAAACAGAACCCCGGCGTGGTGCAGATCCTGGGCATGTGCCCGCTGCTGGCGATCAGCAACAACGTGGTCAACGCCCTCTCGCTGGGGCTGGCCACGGTGTTCGTGATGGCCCTGTCCAACCTTGCGGTCTCGCTGGCGCGCAACTTCATCCCCCACGCCATCCGCATCCCCGTGTTCATCCTCCTGGTCGCCGTGCTGGTGACGGCGGTGGACCTGTTCCTGCACGCCTACGCCCTGAGCCTGTATCTGGTGCTGGGCATCTTCATCCCGCTCATCGTCACCAACTGCATCGTCCTGGCGCGGGTGGAGGCCTTCGCTTCCAAGCGTTCCGCGCTGCATTCGCTGCTCGACGGGACCATGATGGGCCTGGGCCTGA
This sequence comes from Betaproteobacteria bacterium, assembly GCA_016219425.1. Classification (GTDB taxonomy): domain Bacteria; phylum Pseudomonadota; class Gammaproteobacteria; order Burkholderiales; family Thiobacillaceae; genus PFJX01. The sequence goes on from JACRNB010000016.1 coordinate 101,429, forward strand.
CCGCCGTGCTGGTGGTGCTGGGCGCGCTGCGCGAGGCCATCGGCAAGGGCACGCTGTTCGCCGGCCTGGACATGGCCCTGGGCCCCTGGGCCAAGGACTGGGTGGTCCACCTCGCGCCCGGCTACGACGGCCTGCTCATCGCCATCCTGCCGCCCGGCGCGTTCATCGGCCTGGGGCTGCTGATCGCCTTGCGCAACGTGATCGAGGCGCGGCGCGCGTAAATAACCGTGTTAGCCCCCTGCATCCAATGAATTGCGCTGATCTCGTAAATCGAATTCGTGTGGAGCGGAACCTTACGAGTACCGTTCCCGGTTTCGATCCGAAGAACGGGAACGAGCGAGCGAAATATCTCTTTCTGTTTGAAGCACCTGGCCCCAAGGCGGTTCAGTCCGGTCGGGTCTCTTTCGAAAACCCCGATCCATCTGCTCGAAACTTTCGTGAACAGTTGGAGGCTTCAGGCATTACGCGAGAAGAAATTGCAATTTGGAACGTCGTTCCTTGGTACATCGGAAATTCGGCGGGCACGGCGATCCGTGCCGCAAACGGCAACGACATTCGCGCCGGAAGCCAGTACCTCGAATTGCTGCTTTCCGCGATGCAAAACCTGCGCTGCATCTTTCTGGTTGGTGGCGCTGCAAGGCGTGCGCACATGCTATTGTCACGCTTAACGACCGTAAGAATCGTTACTTGCCATCATTCGTCAGCGCGCGTGCTAATCGCCAACTCAAGAGCCGCAAAGGAGAACATTGAAGTGTTCTCTTTCGTTAAGGAAACCACATGAACAGCAGGGGGCTGACCCTGCGCTTAACCGGCCTGCGCAAAAAGCCGTGCAGGCCGGTTAGCTCCACGTTGTCCACGAGAAAAACATGAAATGTGTCGATCTATTTGCCGGAGCTGGAGGGTTGTCCTGCGGGCTCCAGCAGGCTGGATTTGAATCGCTGCTGGCGAACGAGCTGGCGCCGGAATTTGCCGAGACCTACCAAAGAAATCATCAGAATGCTCGTGTGATCGTTGGGGATGTTCGCCAGGTCAGTGAGGCGGATATTAAAAAGCTGCTTGGTGTGTCGGCGGGTGAAGTGGATCTGGTCGCTGGAGGGCCGCCCTGTCAGGGGTTTTCGATCAATGCGCCTATCCGTTCTTTGGATGATGACCGAAATCATCTTTTCAAGGATTTTATCCGAGTGGTATCGGCGTTGTTGCCCAAGGCGGTTTTGATTGAAAACGTGCCGGGAATGGTTTCACTGGGAAAAGGCACCGTCATCGAACAAATCTACAAGGAGCTTCACGCGCTTGGTTATAACGTGAAGCATCGGATATTGTTTGCGGCGCACTATGGGGTTCCGCAAATGCGGTTCAGAATGGTGTTTATCGGTATTCGCAATCGCCGGCAAGGCATCACGTTTCCAGAACCTGAGTACCACGCAAAAGCATCGACTAATTTCACAGGGGCGCAGGAACTCTGCATATTTGTTCCCCCGATCTTTGCGCAACTGTTGAAACCTCACACCACCGTGTTGGAGGCGCTATCCGATCTGCCGGAAATCAGAAACGGACAATCCAGTGACCCGGGTAATTATATCGCTTCCGCACAAAACGATTATCAGAGATATCTCAGAAGGGAAAGTCAAATTCTTACGCAGCATCACTGCGCAAGAATTTCCACGATCAATCTTGAACGGCTCAAATACATTCCGCAGGGCGGAAGTTGGCGGGATATCCCGCATGAACTTCTTCCCGCAGGGCTGAAGCGGGCGCGCAGAAGCGACCACACGAAGCGCTATGGCCGTCTGCACCCCGATGCCATCTGCTCCACGGTATTGACCAAATGCGATCCACATTGGGGGAGTTTCTTTCATCCAACTCAGGATAGAGTGATCTCGGTAAGGGAGGCGGCGCGTATTCAGTCTTTTCCAGATAACTATCAGTTTTCTGGTAGCGTGACGCAGCAATATGAGCAAATAGGAAATGCCGTCCCGCCACTTCTTGGAAGGGCCATCGGGCTAGAGATAGCAAATATGCTGGAGGGGTGAAATGGTGGGGCGTGCAAAATCAAAGGACTTGGTTGAGGTGTTTGGCTACGAGCCTGACGATACCACGTCATCAGTACGATCTCTTTGGCGGCTAGGGGCGTGTCCATTTACTAACAAGGCGTGCACCAAGGCCAATCATGATGGCTCCATAACGTATGGGACTTGCAGTGTTACTTCCGCCTACGGAGATTGCATTATTTGTCCGAATCGGCTCTATGAAAATAATTACGCCGCACTACGGCGCATAGCAACCAATGTATTTGGTGATGATGCTGAATTTGTGTTGTTTGAGGAATATGTTCGCCGCCGGGACGAAGCGGGGATTTTTGCTGTTGCGCTTGGGCAAAACTCCGGGCGGGAAGTAAAAATTGGCAAGAATCTTTCCATGGACTGGGTGCTGGCAAAGGTATGCAATGGGGCGCTGGTTGAGTATGCCGGAATTGAGGTGCAAAGCATTGATATTACTGGAAACTACAGGGATGGTTGGCACGCCTACAGGAATGCAAAGCCTGGTGTTATTGAATCCATTCCATCCTCTGGTCATGGGCTGAATTGGGCTAACGTACATAAGCGTCTTATTCCTCAGATTATCAGAAAAGGGCGTGTTTATGCCTCATCTGAAATGGTCAAATCGGGTCTGCATTTTGTTGTTCCGGAAATTGTTTACAGAAAATTTGAAGAAATAATTGGTGCGGATATCCAGATCGTGGCTGGCGGCGCACCTGACATCATCACCATTCATACCTATTCGCTTTCTCCCGCCATGGGACATGGCAAGCAAAGGTCATTGCTTGCCGAGCGTGAAATCAGCGTATCGCTGGATGAATTTGCGCAAAGATTCATATCCGGCCCCAACTTGCCCTCGGGAATGCTGCTGGATTCTGCGGTCATGCGTGTTCTTGGCTTGGAAAACGCCCTGAACCGCGCGCCTTCCGCCCCATGAACCCCGCCCGCCGCCGGGAAATCTTCGCGCGCCTGCGCGCCGCCAATCCCGCGCCGACGACGGAACTCCACTACGCCACCCCGTTTCAGCTTCTGGTGGCGGTGATGCTCTCGGCTCAGGCTACGGACAAGAGCGTGAATCTGGCCACCGCCACCCTGTTCCCCGCCGCGCCCACGCCCGAGGCCATGCTCTCGCTGGGGGAAGAGGGATTGGAGGCGCACATCCGCCGTATCGGCCTGTACCGGACCAAGGCCAGGAATGTGGTCGCCGCCTGCCAGATCCTGCTGGACAAGCACGGCGGCGAAGTCCCCGCCGACCGCGCCGCCCTGGAGGCCCTGCCGGGGGTAGGGCGCAAGACCGCCAACGTGGTGCTCAATACCGCCTTTGGCCAGCCCGTCATCGCCGTGGACACGCACATCTTCCGCGTCGCCAATCGCACCGGCCTGGCCCCCGGCAAGACCGTGGAAGCGGTGGAGGCGGGCCTGATGCGTCACACCCCCGTCGAATTCCGCCTGGATGCGCACCACTGGCTGATCCTGCATGGCCGCTACACCTGCAAGGCGCGCAAGCCGGAGTGCGGCGGGTGCGTGATCCGCGACCTGTGCGACCACAAGGAGAAGACGGCATGAAGCGCCCGCCTTTCCCCCTCACACTTTGGGGGAGGGCCGGGGTGAGGGAGCGGCGCATCCATCTCCTCCATCGCTCGCTCGTCCCCGCACCCCGCCCATGAAAGCCGCCACCGGCCTCGCCCAGGGCCGCCGTCCTGACCCCGCCCTGGCCGCCCGTGCGGTGGAAACGGCCATGACCCGCGCCGGCCTCACCCGCGCCGATGCGGTGCTGCTCTACCTCACCGCCGACTTCGCGCGCGACCCGCAACCTGCCCTTACCGCCGCCGCGCGCGCCGCCAGTTGCCTGCAAATCGCCGGCTGCGCCGCCGCCGGGGTGCTGACGGAGGAGGATTGGGTGCTGGACGCCCCCGCCGCCGCCGCCCTGGTGTTGGGCGAGGGCGTCACGTTGCGCGCCGCCGATGCCCTCGCCCCCACGCTCACCTTCGCCGCCCCCAACGCCCTCGATCTGCACTGGCTGCAAGGCGGCGGCGCGCGCTTCGGCGGCGTGGCGGGCGATGCCAGCGGGCAGGGGCCGTATTGCGTGTGGTCGCACGGGCGGGTGGCGGAGAGCGGGCGCTGCGAGATGGCCTTGGCCGGTGCGAATCTGCGCATCGGCGTATCCCAGGGCGTGCGGCCCCTGTGCGCGCCCGCCGAGGTGCGCCGCGCGTGCGGGCAGGAGGTGTTCGAGGTGGGCGGCGACAGCGCCCTGGCCGGCCTGGTGCGTGAATTGCCCCTGGGGATGCGCGCGCCGGGGCGCATCCCCACCCACCTGCTCATGGCCGGCCTGCCCTATGGCGCGCCGGAACGTGCGCTGGAAGAAGGGCGTTTCCACCTGTTGCCGGTGCTGGAGGTGAACGCCGAGGCGCGTTCCGTCCTTCTGGCGGGAGAGGTTCCGCTCGGCGTGGACCTGTTTTGGGCGCAGCGTCAGCCGCAGGCCGCCGAACAGGACATGCGCGCCCTGATCCGGCGGCTTGCGGCGGATGCCGCCGGTGCGCCCGAATTCGCCCTCCTGTTCCCCTGCATGGGGCGCGGCCCCGGCTTCTACAGCGGCCAGGACCGTGACTTGAAGGCGCTGACAAAGGCTCTCCCCGGTCTGCCCTGCATCGGCTTCTACGGCAATGGCGAGATCGCTCATCTGGATGGGGCCAACCGGCTGCTGCAATACAGCGTGGTGCTGGGGCTGGGGGTGGGTTGACGTGGATGCGGTTCGTTCCTCGCCGCGTCTACGACCACGAGGAGTAAGACCGTGAGCATGCACCGCAAGCGCAAGCCTGTCCGCGGCAAGAAGGCCGGGCGTTTCATCAAGAAGCGCTGAGGCATTAGCATGTGGCTGTTCGATCTTGGGAGAAGCGCCATGAAGGCCACCGCCACCCGCCGCCCCGCGCGTAAAGCGCCGCCCACGCCCATCAATCTCGACAAGCTCACCGCGCAAGAACTGGATTCCCTCCCGGAAGACGTGTTGCTTGCATCCGTTCGGCCTCATGCGCGCCGCATCGCCAAGGCCGCATTTGCGATGAATGGCGTGTTCAAGAAAATCCCTTGAGATACCTGCTCGACACCAATGTCCGGGTGCATCTGGTCAACAAGGCGCAGGGCATGGCTCCATCGTCAGGCACATCAGCAAGCACGACCCAAAAAGCGTGGGCATCTCTGCCATCTCCGCCATTGAACTGTTCCGCATGATCCGGGCCAGCAAGGTCAATGCGGAAAACGTGGACCGGCTCAAGTTCTACATGAACGCCTTCCGGGTCTTCCCGTTCAGCAAGTCGGCAGCGCGCGCCCTGGCGATGAAGGCCACTTGTGTTATCGACAGCACCGCAGAATTCAAGCGCGTCCCTGGCCTGCTACTGAGCAACTGGCGCAAGGCTCGATAACCGTCCGCACCCGAGTGGTCACTTGGGTCAAGCCGCCCGCAGCGCCGGAGCGGCGAAGCCGCAGAGGGTACCGAGAAGCGCAGCCTCTCAGTGGTCCATCTCGACCGAGATGGTTAGCAGCGCCCCCGGCTCGGGAAAATCGCCCGAGCCGCCCCCCGTGGGGGCCAAGTTGTTCTTGGGGCGGCCCGGCGAACGACTTGAGAGATTTGCTTACCAGCGCCACCATGATTGTGTACAGAATGGATTTGTAGGGTGTGGCACGGTTTGTGGCACAGCTCCCGCAGGAACGCCAAGGCCGGCCCAATACTCAGATGGCTTGAGGAGCCTCGTGGTTGGGGAACTTTCACGTAGGCGCTTCCAGAAGTCGTGATCGTATGTGAGCAGGACATCAAGCCCAAGTTCTTCAGCCTCGGCAAGGATTCGACAGTCACGCGGCTTAGGATGTGCAGCGGCAAACTGGTCAGCACGGGCTTGGACAGCTACGAGGTTGACGACCGGGTAGTCAAGAAACAATGTGCGAATAAAGCTCTCGTGAAACTCTCGGCGAGTAGCGTCAGGAATCTGGCGGACTTCAGCAATGACAGTCGCAGTGAGAGTGAAAGCGAAGCTGCCCGGTCGGTAGAACCAGGAGCGGACGAGAGCCTTCTTCTCAGTTGCCAAGATATCGGTCGGTTCTTCAATCCCAGCGATGGCGTCAAGCAGATACGACAGGCTCTGCGAGTCAAGGCCGATCTGCGGACCGCGAGAGTGTTTCATGGCAAATCTAACGACGCCGTAGAACCCCCCCCGCCTCCCCCAAAACCGGGAATTTTTCGAGCGCCGTTCAAGGCCCTACCGCAACGCATAAAGTTTCTGAAGCACCGCATCCCAAACCTCAGTTTTACTGACTCCAGGCCGTCTGTGCGGTCCCAAGCAGAGGGCACCTCGAAAAATCCCGGATTCGTCATTCCCGCGAAAGCGGGAACCCAGTGAAATCAACAACCTGGATTCCCGCTTTCGCGGGAATGACGGGTTTTTCGAGGCGTCCCAGAGTGTCCTGGGGGTATCCCTCACCGATCAACTCGCATACCCATGATGCGCTGGCTTTTCGATGTTGTGAACCAGGCAATACAGCTTCCACCGCCCGTCCACCTTGGCTTTGCCGCGCAGCTTGGGATGACGCGGTTCATTCCCCACCGCATCCACGATCTACGACCCTCCCCCCTCCATATCCCCCTGATCCGCCGCCAGGGCGGAGCCCACCCGCCCGCGCAGGGCGCTTACGCACAGCCATCCCAGCCAGGCCATGCCTGCGCCGACCACGGCGAGCATGGCCCAGTCGTCGCCGGAGAGGACGGTGTAGCGCAGGTAGGTCTCGCCGGGGTCGAACAGGGAGGTGCGCTCTTCCAGCATGGCGACGATGAACTCGATGGCGAACAGCGCCATGCCCCCCAGCACCGCCCAGGCCAGCACCGGCAGCAGCCAGACCGTGGCGAGGGCGAAGCAGAGGATGAAGATGGGCATGAAGATGTCCAGGCGGTATTCGTCCGCCAGGGCGAACATCGGCACGCAGGCGATCACAGTCACCACCGTGCGCAGCAGGTAGCCGGGCAGGGGCGACTTGGCGGGGATGCGGGCGGCGGTGCGATGGCGCTTCAACTCAGCCTCCACTCGCGCGGCCACCTCGGCATAGTTCTCCGGCGTGCACTGCACCAGCAACAGGGTGCGCCAGGGGCCTTTGATCTCGATCATGCGGGTGTCCGGGTTGTAGGCGGCGTGGAAGCGCCCGCCCCATTTCACTTCCTGCGTCTCCTGCGAGGCCGCGATCAGGCCCGCCCCCGCCACGCCGGGCTTGCGCGCCAGCGCGCCGACGACGATGGCCAGGCGGTTGGAGGTCTTCGCCGCCGCGCTCATGGTCTCCAGGCGGATGCCGGCGGACGACACCGTGTACCGCACCGCGTACCGCCCCCGGAACACCACGGCCATGATGATCAGGCCCAGCAGCCATAGCCCGCCCGTCACCGCCGCGAACATGGGTGCGATGCCCGCCAGGGCGCGCCAGCCTTCGTTCGGGACCAGCGCCGCGCCCATGATCAGCAGCATCACCCCCAGCGTGACGACCATGGCCCAGGTCCAGCGGCCCAGCATGAGGGGGCTGAACAGCTTGAGGTCGGTATCCCAGACGATCTTGGCGGAGGCGCTCATGGCAAGTTCCTTATGTAGCGCCGGCATCCCTGCCGGCACGTCGGTTTGGACGAAAAGAGCCGGCAGGGATGCCGGCGCTACCGGGCAGGGCGGTTCCCGAAGTCACCCCGCTCCAGCGCGCGCAGATTGGCGGCGGCGCGCGGGTGTTGCGGATTCAGGCGCAGGGTGTGCAGAAAGGCGTCGCGCGCCTCGTCCGCGCGGCCCGCCAGGGCGCAGGCGTAGCCCAGGTTGTTCCAGGCGCGGTCCTTGTTCGGCGAGCGTTGCACGGTGGCGCGCCACAGGTTCACTTCATCGCGGTAGTCCTGGTTGCGCTGGGTGGTGAGCAGCACCCCGGCCAGGGTGAGTCCGACGATCAGCCCGGCCTGGCGCGGGCTGTCCAGGGGCAGTGAGGCCATTGCTGCGCCGATGATCCAGTACAGCCCGAGTCCGGCGAGATAGAGGTGGCGCTCGCTGGCCAGGTCCAGGCGCGGAACCAGGCTGTACATGGGGGCCAGCAGGAGCAGGGTCCAGAGCAGGCCGAAGCCCAGCCAGGGGCGGCGCACCCGTTCGCGCCAGGCCAGGGCCAGGGCCGTTGCGAGCAGGGCGGCCTGGAGTCCGGGCAGTCCCATGAAACTGGCGTATTCGGGCAGGTCCGGGTCGATGTTGAGCGCCCAGGGTTGCAGCAACTGCCCCGCCAGCCAGAACAGGGCGTTGGTCTCCGAGGCGAGGTTGGCGAGCAGGCTGCGGTAGGGCGTTTCGTGCAGCAGGTAGGCATAACCCAGGCCCCAGAGCAGGGCCAGCAGCCCCAGCAGCAGTCCGGCCACCAGTGCAGGGGAGGCGCGCAGGCGGCGATCCAGCAGGAGCAGGGCCAGGGGCAGGGCCACGGCCACCTCCTTTACCGCCACGGCGGCGGCGAACAGGGCCAGGGCGGCGGCGCGCCACAGGGCCGGACGCGCGCGGGTCGGCGCTGCCAGCCAGCACAGCAGCGCGCCCAGGCCGAACAGGGACATGAGGCTTATGGAACGGCCCGTGATGTAGGTGACCGCTTCGGTCTGGATGGGGTGCAGGGCGAACAGCAGGGTGGTGATCAGACGGGCGTATTCGACTCCCTCAAATCCCCCCTGCCCCCCTTTAAGAAAGGGGGGTGAAGTCAGAGGTACACCCACCTGAACCTGGGTATGCGGCGCACCCTGCCCCCCTTTGGAAAGGGGAGGGGAAGTCAGAGGGAACCAGGCCGTCAGCCGCCACACCAGGGCCACGTTGGCCAGATGCAGCAGCACGTTCACCGCGTGGAAGCCGAAGGGGCCGGTGGCGATCTCCCAGTTGAGGGCGTAGCTGAGCTTGAGCAGGGGGCGGATGCCCGGCATGCCTTCGGCCCAGGCGGCGAATCCGTGCACGGCGGGGTTGTTGACGATGACCTTGTAATCGTCGAACTGGAAGGCGGCGGGCAGGGCGTTGAGGTAGGCCAGCAGCACGGCGGCAAAGATCCAGCCGTAGCGGGGCGTGGCGGGGCGGGCGTTCATGTCGGTCTCACTTGTGCAAGCCCTTGATCGCCTTCTTCCTGTTTTTCACCTGATCCATCGGCACATCGGCCCGTCCGGTGCGGCCTGGGGCACGGCATCAGAACTTGAACAGGTCTTTGAGCTTCTTCAGAGCGCCGTCGATCATCCCTTCCTCACCGGATCGCGCCGGCTCGGCAGGCGTTGCGGCAGGGGCCGGGGGCGTCGGCGCGCGCGGGGCGGAGGTGTAACTGCGTCCCCCCCGGGGAGCGCGATCCGCGGTGTAGGAGCGCCCGCCTCCGGAATAAACCGGCTGCGTCATGGCCGCATTGAAGCGCCAGTCGCTGAAGGTGACGGAAACGGGGTCATTGCCGCCGTTGTTCTGGAGCACGAAACGCAGGCTGGTGAGGGCGGCGGGCCGCTGTTCGTAGTGGATGACCACGTCATCGCACAGCCCGGTAACCAGCCCCTGACTGCGCCGCAGGATCAGCACCCCGTTGTTGCCGCAGGGGGCGTCGCCCCGGATGCCCGGAGTCCAGACGTGGCTGCCGCGGCCTTCCCGGTCGCGCACGGCGTAGAAGATGGAACCATCGGCAAAGCCGGCCTGAAGCTCGATCTGGTTGAGGCCGCCTTCGATGCGGGCATCGGAAAACGCCACCCGCGCCTCGAAATCCTCGGTCACGGTTCGGGGCAGGCTGAGGCTGAGGCCGCCGTTCTGAGTGCCGCCGGGGTTGTTGCCCTGACGTGCGACCCGCAAGGCGTCACGGTTGAACTCCAGCCGGTACAGGCCGGGCGTGGTCTCGCTCACGCTCCACCAGGAAAACTCAGCTCCAGGCCCTGCGGCCCAGACCGGCTGGGTCGCAAGAATGGCTGCCAAAAGCAGACCGCGCGGGAGCGAAAGGGAAAGGACTCGGACTGACATGGGCGGCTCCTTGAATGAAAACGCCCCGATGCAGGGATCGGGGCGGGGATGAGGTCATTTCTGCACGATCTCTTTCTGCATGGGCGCAAGCATGCCCAGCAACTCGTTTTTCTCGCGCGGGGCTACGGCGAACTTGTCCAGCACCTTGGTCAGATTGTCCGCCACCGCGCCGAACTCGGCGGCGGTGATGCCCAGGCCGGTGTGGGCGTTCTTCATGTCGCGCCCGGTGTATTCGCAGGGACCGCCCGTGGCCATGCAGAGCTGGTCGATCAGCTTGTCGCGGCAGGCGCCGGAGAGGCGTCCGGCCAAGCGCGGGTCGGCCCTGGAAAGCGCGATGGTCTGGTCCACGGCAGCGGTGATGGCCTCCTTGCCGCCCAGTCGCCAATACAGGCTGGCCTTGTCCAGACTGACCGGGCGCTGGCTGGCGTAGAACGCGGCCAGGTCGGCGATGTCCTGCTCGTTCAGGCCCAGGGTGACGATGCTCATCATGGGGTGGGCGAACCGCTTGCCGGCCTTATAGTCCTTCATGGTGTGGATGAGTGCTTGCGGATGCTGCCCGGCCAGCCGGGTGGAAACCCAGGGCGAATTACCGTCCGCGCCATGGCAGGCGAGACAAAACGAGGCCTTGGCCGCCCCGGCGGCGATATTGCCGGCGCTCCGGGCCAGGGTGGAAACGCCGACGCACAGCCCGGCGACAAACAACGAAACCACCAATCTGCGGGCGTTCATGGTGCATTCCTCCATTTCAAATCCGCGCGGAAGAGCGCACGCCTGCTGCCGCTACTGACATCCATCTCTCAACTTTGCCGCCGGTTGTCCCGGTCTGCACCACCCAGCCCGCCCAAACCTGCCAGAGGGGGCCGGATCGCCAGTTTCAGGATAGCCCGCGGCAGCGGCGCGTCAGCCTGAGTTGGGGGGCGGGGCGGTGGAATTTTTCGCGGGGCGGGCTCAGGTATTGAGCATGGGGGGTGGTGACAATCCGTCCATGTATTCCCTGTCTCGACGCCCCGGGCCATTTCTGAGACCCTGACCTGAACAACAAATAGGAGACCTGCATGGGCATGTTCGACACCTTCCACATCCAGGACCGGGGCCGGAATTTGGATGTACAGAGCAAGCAATTCGCCAGGGTGCTCAATAACTACCGTTTGGGCGATTTCGTCCTGTTCGACGCCGAAACGCCGTCTGGAGTCTCCGCCTAGATCGAAGACCATCGTGAAGATTGGACCGACCCCGAGTGTCAGACCGAATGGATCGTCCTGCTCCTGGTTGGCGGCTGCTTCCTGGATGCCTTCGTGGCAGTGGACGAAGCGGAGGCCCGTAACGCGGCGGAGGTCATGGTCAGACTTTGGCAGTCTCCAGAACGCCAGGCTGAGTCCTTGCTGCATCATGCCCGCGCGCATTACCTCGCACGCGCCAGTCAGGAGGAGGCCATCAGCAGAATTGGGCTGCTCTTGGGAGATTTCGTCGAATGGAAAGCAAGGCAAACATCGGGTGAACCCAAGCCCGCTTTCCTGGGCTGTCTGCACCATGATTTCGACCAGGAAAACTGGGATTGGGCCATCGCACGTTTGTTGCAGGAACTACCCGGATACCGTGAACGAGTACCGGCGAGCTATGCGGTGGCAAGGGAATTGAATAGAGCCAGTCCGGGCGAGGGGAATAGAGATGAGGTCAAGAACAAAGGCCCGCAGATAGCGGCGCTCTAGAAGCCATCATCCGGGCTCGCCTCTGGACTTCTCCCGGTTCCACCAGATTTCATCGGGTTCTACCAAGGACATGGCCAGCAGGTTGATGTATTCCATCCGCCCTGCCTTGTCGGGGTTGGCGAGCCACTTGAGTTCCCCCTTTCCATCCTCAGAGAGCGCCTTGGTGACGGCCACCGGACTGCCCGCCGCATCGGTGGATACCGCACCATGCTCCATGTCCGCGCCGAACACATCCAGGAAGTGTGTGCTTCGGGACGATGAGTTTTGGAGAAACGGGCGTCGGCTTTTTTGAGCGGGCCAACAAGAGCCGGCAGGATGCCGGCGCTACAAAAAACCGTTCACCAGATCGTTACGGGCGCGAGGCCCTCTGCTCTCCGGCGGTCAGGTTCTGCGCCGTTTTCAGGTTTACCTGCCGCGCTTGCGAGCGTGGGCGGGTGGTTCGGCCTTCTCCTGCACCGCCGGTGCAGACCTTCTTTGATCGGCTGACCGTACCGTTGTTGCAGATGAACTTTTCACCCCGGCAGTGCGATACCCCTCCGGCGCCACGGTCACAGGGGTAGCGCCCGTTCGCTTCCGCAGGCGCCCAGATTGCGGCGATGTACAGCACCAGGAGAAGGCGGTGGATCATGTTTTTCCAGAGGGGCTGGCGGGGGCGACCATGATGCGGCCATGGCGCTGCCTGCGCCACGGGAACGATGCAGGCGTTACGCTCGCTGCGGTCGTTTTCCCCGGAAGGACGCCCCGGCGAGCAGGTAAAATCCGCCACCTTTTCAACGACCTGCCTTCTCATGCCCGCTTTCCAGGACATCATCCTCACGCTCCAGAAGTTCTGGGGTGAACAGGGTTGCGCCATCCTGCAACCCTACGACCTCGAAGTGGGGGCCGGCACCAGCCATACCGCCACCTTCCTCCGCTCGCTTGGCCCGGAACCCTGGAAGGCCGCTTATGTGCAGCCCAGCCGCCGGCCCAAGGACGGGCGCTATGGCGAAAACCCCAACCGGCTCCAGCACTACTACCAGTTCCAGGTGGTGCTCAAGCCCGCCCCCGCCAACATCCTGGAGCTGTACCTGGGCTCGCTCGAAGCGTTGGGTTTCGACCTGAAACAGAACGACATCCGCTTCGTCGAGGACGATTGGGAGAACCCCACCCTGGGCGCCTGGGGCCTGGGTTGGGAGGTGTGGCTGAACGGCATGGAAGTCACCCAGTTCACCTATTTCCAGCAGGTCGGCGGCATCAATTGCAAGCCCATCACCGGCGAGATCACCTACGGCCTGGAGCGTCTGGCGATGTACCTGCAAGGCGTGGATAACGTGTTTGACCTGGAATATGCGCCCGGCGTGAGTTACGGCGCGGTGTTCCACCAGAACGAGGTGGAGCAGTCCACCTACAACTTCGAGCACAGCGATGTGGAGTTCCTGTTCACCGCCTTCAACGCCCATGAGCGCAAGGCCAGGGAGCTGATGGAGGCCCAACTCGCCCTGCCGGCTTACGAACAGGTGCTCAAGGCCGCCCACACCTTCAACCTGCTGGACGCGCGCGGGGCGATCTCGGTGACCGAGCGCGCCGCCTACATCGGTCGCATCCGCAATCTGGCCAAAAGCGTGGCGCAGAGCTACCTGGATTCGCGCGCGCGCCTGGGCTTTCCCATGGCGCCCAGGGCCTGGGCCGAGGAAGTGCTGGCGCAGATCGAGAAGAAGGCCGCCTAATCGTTCGCAAGGGACTAGCCATGCTGACCAAGCTGATCATTCGCAATTTCAAGCAGTTCGATGACGTCCAGATTGACTTGGCCTCAGCGGTTGTTTTTATTGGTCCAAACAATTCAGGAAAAACGACGGCATTGCAGGCTTTGGCGCTGTGGGAAGCGGGCTGTAAACAATGGTTGGATAAGCGTGCCGGGGCTTCCGCCAGCAATTCCGCCAAGGGCGTCACTATTGTCCGTAAGGATTTGGTTCACTTGCCTCTGCCCGCTGCCGATGCACTGTGGCGGGACATGAAGGTGCGTGAATCGTATCGGGAAGATGGCAAGATAAAAACGCGAAACATCCTGATCGACATATTGGTTCATGGGCAGAACGAGCAGGGCGTCTGGGAATGCGGTTTTGAATTTGATTACGCTAGTGAAGATTTTTTTTACTGCCGCCCCCTGCGGCTTACCGAAGGCAAAAAGCCGCAGCGCATGCCCGTACCGGTAGAAGCCATTCAATTCCTGGACCTGGCTTTTCTTCCGCCCATGACGGGATTGTTGATGGAAGAACCATTATTGCAATCGGGTCGAATAAACGTGCTGCTGGGGAGTGGTCGTAGCGGCGAGACCTTGCGCAATTTGTGCTACGACGTTTTCCAGAAAGATATCGGGCGCTGGAATGATATTGAAGTAACCATGCAACAGTTATTCGGAGTGAGTTTGCAAACGCCGGTGTTTGTGCAGCAAACAGGCTCCATTGAACTGGAGTACAAAAACCACCGCGGTGTCGTTCTGCCACTCACCTCCGCTGGCCTGGGCATGCTGCAAACCTTGTTGTTGCTGACCTATCTCTCTCTCAGGCCTCGGCAATTACTGCTGCTGGATGAGCCTGACGCGCATTTGGAAATATTGCGGCAGCGCCAAATTTATAACCGGCTCGTCGAGATGGCGACGCGCAACGACAGTCAGATCGTTTGCGCCAGTCACTCCGAAGTGGTTTTGGGTGAGGCCATTGAGCGCGATGCGGTAGTGGCCTTTGTCGGCAAGCCCCATTTGGTTTCCGGCAACAAGGGTGTGCAAGTCCTCAAGGCCCTGCGCGATTGGGGTTTTGAGCACTACATGCAGGCGGAGCAAACCGGCTGGGTTCTGTATCTTGAGGGCAGTACCGACCTGGCGATCCTGCGCACCTGGGCTGAAAAAATGGCACATCCCGCGCAAGCAGCGCTGGCCAGGCCTTTTGTGCATTACCTTAATTGCAATGTGCCCAATGTTGCACGGGACCATTTCAACGCCATAAAAGAGGCGCGACCCGATGTACTCGGGTTGGCCATTTTTGACCGTTTGCAAAGAGCGACGTCGTCGCCCGACGGGCTACAAGAGCTGCAATGGCAAAGGCGAGAGATTGAGAACTACTTTGCCACCCCGGAAATGTTGCTGGCATTTGCAAAGGGTGGAGACCTGAGTCAACTTGACCTGATTGAACTGACCGAATCGGAAAAGCGGGTCGAGGCCATGCGGTTTGCCATCAATCAGGTAGAACAGGCGACTCAGATATTGGGCGAAGATTTGTGGTCGCCTGATCGTAAAGCCAGTGAGCAAGTGCTGCCTCCGATCTTCGCGCGTTACCTGGATCAATGCCCGGATGTTCGGGTGCCGTCCGGAAAAGGTGACTATTACAAATTGATTTCCTATCAACCCCTGCATGATATTGAATCTGAGGTTTCGAAGGTTCTTGACGCCATTGCCGAAGTTCATGGGCAGGCCAGGCGGTCTGCATGAGCCACTTTCAACCAGTGGTCCGAAATATGTTGTTACGGGCCATTTATCTGCGCTGTATTTGTCATGACTAATCAAAACCTATTGGTAGAACTCTTCGTCGAAGAACTCCCGCCCAAGGCCCTGAAAAAGCTGGGCGAGGCCTTTGCCGCCACCCTGGCGGACAGCCTCAAGGCCCAGGGTCTGGCCGCCGCCGATGCGGCGGTCACCCCCTACGCCTCGCCGCGCCGGCTGGCGGTGCATGTGACCCAGGTGGCGGAACGCGCCGCCGACAAGCCGGTGTCGCACAAGTTGATGCCGGTGAACGTGGCGCTGACGCCGGAAGGCCAGGCCAGCCCGGCGCTGTTGAAGCGGCTGGGCGCGATGGGGCTGGATGCCGCCGTGCTGCCGCAACTGCGGCGCGCGCCCGACGGCAAGGCCGAAGCCCTGTTCTTCGACACGGTCGCGCCGGGGGCTGCGTTGCAGGACGGCCTGCAAAAGGCGCTGGACGAGGCCCTGGCCAGGCTGCCCATCCCCAAGGTGATGACCTACCAACTGGCCGACGGCTGGACCAGCGTCAACTTCGTGCGCCCCGCCCACGGTCTGGCGGCCCTGCACGGCGCTGAGGTCGTGCCGGTTTCCGCCCTGGGCCTGAACGCCGGTCGCACCACCCAGGGCCACCGCTTCGAGGCGATCAGCCCGACCGTCACGATCCGCGATGCCGACAGCTACGCCAGCCAGATGGAGAACGAAGGTGCGGTGATCCCCGGCTTCGCCCGGCGCCGCGCCGAGATCGTGCGGCAACTGACCGAGGCCGCCGCCCGCGCTGGCGGCAAGCCCATCGAAGACGATGCTTTGCTGGATGAAGTCACCGCCCTGGTGGAGCGCCCCAACGTGCTCCTGTGCCGCTTCGAGGAGGAGTTCCTGGCCGTGCCGCAGGAGTGCCTCATCCTCACCATGAAGGCCAACCAGAAGTACTTCCCCCTGCTGGACACGAGTGTGGAAAAGGCGGGCACGCTCACCAACCAGTTCCTCATCGTCTCCAACATCCGCCCTGCCGACCCCTCGGCGGTGATCGGCGGCAACGAACGCGTGGTGCGCCCGCGTCTGGCCGACGCCAAATTCTTCTTTGACCAGGACCGCAAGAAAACCCTGGCGGCGCGTGTCCAGGCGCTGGACAAGGTGGTCTATCACAACAAGCTGGGCAGCCAGGGCGAGCGGGTGCAGCGGGTTTGCGTCCTCGCCCGAGGCATCGGCGGGGCGCTGGGCGGCGAGGCGTTGGCGTTGCAGGCGGAACAGGCCGCCCGCCTGGCCAAGGCGGACCTGCTCACCGACATGGTGGGGGAATTCCCGGAACTGCAAGGCACCATGGGCCGCTACTACGCCCTGCATGACGGCCTGTCCGCGGACATCGCCGACGCCATCGAAGACCACTACAAGCCCCGCTTCGCCGGCGACGCCCTGCCGCGCAACCCGGTGGGGCTGGCGGTGGCCCTGGCGGACAAGTTGGAAACGCTCGTAGGCATGTTCAGCATCGGCCAGATCCCCACCGGCGACAAAGACCCCTACGCCCTGCGGCGGCATGCCCTGGGGGTGATCCGCATGCTGATCGAAGGCGACCTTGGCCTCACCCTGAACGTCCTGCTGGACGCTGCCGCCGGCGCCTTCGCCAGCGTGGCGGGGGTGACGGACGCCCGCGCCCAGATCGCCGACTTCATCTACGACCGCCTCGCCAACAGCCTGCGCGAGCAGGGCTATTCCGCCCAGGAAGTCGATGCCGTGGTGAGCCTGCGTCCGCAACGCCTGGGCGACATCCCCAAGCGTCTGGCCGCCGTGCGCGCCTTCGCCGCCCTGCCCGAGGCCGCCAGTCTGGCCGCCGCCAACAAGCGCGTGGGCAACATCCTCAAGAAGGCGGAAGACGGGATGGCCGCGACGGCGGACCCTGCCCGGTTCGCAGAGGCCGCCGAGCGCGCCCTGTACGCCGCCCTGAACGAGGTGGAACCCGTCGCCAACGCCGCCTTCGCGGCGGGCGACTACGCCGCCTCCCTCAAGGCCCTGGCCGCGCTCAAGGCCCCGGTGGACGCCTTCTTCGACGGCGTCATGGTCAACGCCGAAGACGCGAAACTGCGCGCCAACCGCCTGGGCTTGCTGGCCATCCTGCACCGCGCCATGAACCGGGTGGCGGATTTGTCGCGGTTGGCGGCGTGATGCGCACCGCCGCCTCCCATCCCCGTCATTCCCACGAAAGTGGGAATCCATTCATTACGCCCGATCTAGCTCCGCCCTGGATTCCCGCCTACGCGGGAATGACGGCGCCCAAAGGGAACCGCCCATGAAACTCGTCATCCTCGACCGCGACGGCGTCATCAATTACGACTCCGACCAGTTCATCAAGAGCCCGGAGGAATGGAAGCCCATCCCCGGCAGCCTGGAGGCCATTGCCGAACTGAACCAGGCGGGCTACCGCGTGGTGGTGGCGTCGAACCAGTCCGGCGTCGGGCGCGGGCTGTTCGACATGGCCACGCTCAACACCATCCACGCCAAGATGCACAAGCTGGCGGGCCAGGCCGGCGGACGCATCGACGCCGTGTTCTTCTGCCCGCACGCGGCGGATTCCAAGTGCAACTGCCGCAAGCCCAAGCCGGGCCTGTTCCAGGAGATCGGCGCGCGCCTGCATGTGGATCTGAAAGGCGTACCCGCCATCGGCGACGCCGCACGCGACCTGCAAGCCGCCATCGCCGTGGGCTGTCGCCCCATGCTGGTGAAGACCGGCAAGGGCCAGCGCACCCTGGCAGCCGGCGGACTGCCGGAAGGCCTGCCGGTGTTCGACGACCTGCGCGCGGCGGCGCGGGCCATCATCGCCGGGAGGCCCCTGTAGGAGCCCGGCTGCGCCGGGCGATGTCTTTTCCGGGCTCCTACCCCTTCTTCCCATGCTTCGCTCCCTCCTCTTCTTCCTCTACCAGACCCTGCTCACCCTGCCGTTCGGCGCGCTGGGCTGGCTCATGTTGCCGCTGCCGCGCCTGGCGCGGTATCGCGTCATCACCTTATGGGCGCGCGGCGTGGTCTGGGGTGCGCGCGTCATCCTCGGCATCCGCCACCGCGTCATCGGCCTGGAAAACCTGCCCTCCGGCGCGGCGGTGGTGCTGTCCAAACACCAGTCGGCGTGGGAGACCATCGCCTTCCAGCTGATCTTTCCGCCCATCTCCTTCGTGCTGAAGAAGTCGCTGCTCTGGCTCCCGTTCTTCGGCTGGGGGCTGGCGGTGTTCTCGCCCATCGCCATCAACCGCACCGCTGGACGCGAGGCGCTGAAACAGGTCGAGACCCTGGGCCGGGAACGGCTGGCGCAGGGTTTCTGGGTGCTGGTGTTCCCCGAAGGCACGCGCATCCCGCATGGCGAGACCGGCAACTACCAGATCGGCGGCCCGTTCCTGGCGGCGAAGGCGGGCGTGCCGGTGGTGCCGGTGGCGCACAACGCCGGACGCCTGTGGCCCAAGAACGCCTTCATCAAGCGCCCCGGCGAGATCACCGTGGTGATCGGCCCACCCATCCCCACCGCCGGACGCAAGGCGGGCGAGGTGCTGGCCGAGACCCAAGCGTGGATCGAAGCGACCATGCGCACCCTGGAATAACCGGACCAAGGCAACGGTCTTCGCCCAGGGGTATCCTGCGTGGACACCGCCCGTCCTGAATCACCCGCACGATGCCATCCACTTTTCCCGCCCCCTCCAGCCCCTGGCCCGCGCGCCTGGATCTGCTGCTGAGCGCCAGCGGACTGGCCCTGGCGCTGTTCATGGCGCTGCACATGGCGCTGGTCGCCTCCATCCTGTTCGGCCTGGATGCCATGTGGACGGTGGCGCGCTTCTTCGAGGGCTACTTCGTCTTCGGGCGCGCGCTGCCGGGGCTGGTGGCGTTGATGGTCGCGGCGGTGTTCGCCCTGGTCGTGCTGCATGCCGCCCTGGCCCTGCGGCGGCTGCCGGCGCGGCAGCATGCGGCGTTCTGGCGGCATCTGCGCGGCCTGCACCACGGCGACACCACGCTCTGGTATGTGCAGGCCGTCACCGGCTTTCTGCTCTTCTTCCTCGCCCCGGCGCATCTGTGGATGCTGCTCACCCACCCCGACCTGATCGGCCCCTACGAATCCGCCGACCGGGTATGGAGCGGGCGCATGTGGCTGCTGGACCTGCCCCTGTTGCTGACAGTGGAGGTGCACGCCTGCATCGGCCTCTACCGCCTAGCGCTGAAATGGCTGGGATACAGCGACGTGGCCGGCGCGCGCCGCTGGCTGCGGAGGCTGCTCTGGGGGCTGATCGGAGTCTCCCTGCTCCTGGGAGCGGCTTCGCTGGGCGCGTATGTCCGCCTGGGCATCGCCCACGAACCCAACGCGGGAGAGCGTTACCGCCCCGTGAGCGAGGTCGGCGCAGAAATCCCCCCTGCCCCCCTTTGGGAAAGGGGGGAACACCGTTGGGTCCGCGCAGACGTCTCCACGCGCGCCTTCCCCCTTTTCCAAAGGGGGAGTGAGGGGGATTTGGCGACGGTGGCTGGGCGGGCCGGCTCAGAAATCCCCCCTGCCCCCCTTTGGGAAAGGGGGGAACCCCGTTGGGTCCGCGCAGACGTTTCCACGCGCGCCTTCCCCCTTTGGAAAAGGGGGAGAGAGGGGGCTTTGGCGACGGTGGCCAGGCGGGCCGGCGCAGGAATCCCCCCTGCCCCCCTTTGGGAAAGGGGGGAACACCGTTGGGTTTGCGCAGACGTTTCCACGCGCGCCTTCCCTCTTTGGGAAAGGGGGGAAAACCTCACTCTTCGTAACGGGGTTACGGAGGTTGCGGCATGAAGCTCCACACCACTGACGTCCTCATCATTGGCGGCGGTCTGGCTGGGTTGCGCACCGCCATCGCCACGCGCCGGCGCGGGCTGGAGACGGCGATTCTGTCGCTGGTTCCGGCCAAGCGTTCGCATTCGGCGGCGGCTCAGGGCGGTATGCAGGCCAGCCTGGGCAATGCGATGAAAGGCCAGGGCGATAACGAGGACGTGCATTTCGAGGACACCGTGCGCGGTTCCGACTGGGGTTGCGACCAGCGCGTCGCGCGCATGTTCGCGCACATGGCGCCCAAGGCCGCGCGCGAGCTGGCGGCGTGGGGCGTGCCCTGGAGCCGGGTGCGGCGCGGCGTGCACGAGGCGGTGATGGGCGGCCAGCCGGTCCTGCTCACCGAGCGCGATGCGGCGCACGGCTTGATCCATGCGCGTGACTTCGGCGGCACCAAGAAATGGCGCACTTGTTACACCTCGGACGGCGCCGGCCACGCCATGCTCTACACGGTGTCGGATCGCGCCGTCGCCGAGGCGATCCCCGTGCTCGAACGCCAGGAGGCCATCGCCCTGATCCACGACGGTTTCCGCTGCCACGGCGCGGTGGTGCGCGACCTCGTCACCGGTGAACTGTCCGCCCATCTGGCGCGCGCCACGGTCATCGCCACGGGCGGCTATGGGCGTCTTTACGGCGTCTCCACCAACGCCCTCATCAACCAGGGCATGGGCGCGGCGCTGGCGCTGGAGACCGGGGTGGCGCGCCTGGGCAACATGGAGGCGGTGCAGTTCCATCCCACCGCCATCGTCCCCGCCGGCATCCTGGTGACGGAAGGCTGCCGCGGCGATGGCGGCGTGCTGCGTGACGCGGATGGGCATCGCTTCATGCCCGACTACGAGCCGGAGAAGAAGGATCTGGCCTCGCGCGACGTGGTCTCGCGCCGCATGGCCGAGCACATGAACCGGGGCAAGGGCGCGGCCTCGCCCTACGGCGATCACCTCTGGCTCGACATCACCATGCTGGGTCGCGCCCACATCGAGAAGAACCTGCGCGAGGTGCGCGACATCTGCCACTACTTCCTGGGGCTGGACCCGACGCGCGACTGGATTCCCGTGCGCCCCACGCAGCACTACTCGATGGGCGGCGTGCATACCGATTTCCGCGGCGAATCCACCACGCTTTCCGGCCTGTTCGCGTGCGGCGAGGCCGCCTGCTGGGACTTGCACGGCTTCAACCGCCTGGGCGGCAATTCGCTGGCGGAGACCATGGTGGCGGGCATGCTGGTGGGCGAGTACGTGGCCGATTATTGCCAGTCGGACCTGGGCGAGCTGGATCTCTCCCCCTCCCTCGCGCGCGAGTTCGTGGCGCGGGAACAGGCCGCTCTCGCCGCCCTTGCCGCCGGGCGCGGCGCGGAAGACGCGACGCTGATCCGTCGCCGCATGGAGGAGATCATGACGCGCCAGGTCGGCCTGTTCCGCAACGGGCCGGACCTGGAGGCGGCGGTGACGGAACTGCAAACGCTGCTGGAGCGCGCGCAGCGGCTGGGCATGCGGCATCACGGCCTGGACGCCAACCCGGAACTGGTGGCCGCCTATCGCCTGCCGCGCATGCTCAAGGTGGCGCTCGCCATCACCCTGGGCGCGCTGGTGCGCACCGAGAGCCGGGGCGCGCACTTCCGCGACGATCATCCCGCGCGCAACGACCGCGATTGGCTCAACCGCACCCTGGCCTGGTGGCCGGAGGGCGGCTGCGCGCCGAGCCTGGAACACGACCCGCTGGACGTGATGCAGATGGAACTGCCGCCGGCCTTTCGTGGTTACGGCGTGAAGAACCTCATCGAGCACCCGGAGGCCGCAGCGCGCCAGGCCCAGGTGGACGAGATGCACGCCGCCAAGCTGGACCGCCACGCCGCGCAGTCCTACCTGATGTCGTTCAAGCACTTTCTGCCGGAGCGCTATCGCGGGAGGAACGAGCGCCTGGATGAGCCGTTGCCTGGCGTAGCGCCGGCATCCCTGCCGGCTCTTTCCGACGACAGACAAGGAGCCGGCAAGGATGCCGGCGCTACCTCATGAGCCGTTCGCTTCGCTTCCACGTCTTCCGTCATAACCCGCGCGATGCCGCCAGTGCGCCTTCCATGCAGACGTACACGCTGGAGGAAACGCCGGGCATGACCCTGTTCATCGCCCTGACGCGCATCCGCGAGGAACACGATCCCGGCCTCAACTTCGATTTCGTCTGCCGCGCCGGGGTGTGCGGCTCCTGCGCCATGGTCATCAACGGTCGCCCCGGTCTGGCTTGCCGCACCCTCACCACCGCGTTGCCGGACGACGTCACTCTGTTGCCGCTGCCGGGTTTCGAGCTGATCGGCGACCTCTCGGTGCATACGGGAAAGTGGATGCACGGTCTGGCGCAGCGGCTGCAAACCTGGGTGCACACGGCGGGCGAGACGGATCTGGACCGGATCGAGGCCGCCATGGACCCGGATCTGGCCGATGCGATCTACGAACTGGACCGCTGCATCGAGTGCGGTTGTTGCATCGCCGCTTGCGGCACGGCGCAGACGCGGCCTGATTTCATGGGGGCGGCGGGGATGAACAAGGTCGCCCGCTTCCGCCTGGACCCGCGCGATGTGCGGGACGATGCCGACTGGTACGAGGTGGTGGGGGATGACAGCGGCGTGTTCGGCTGCATGACCCTGCTGGGCTGCCAGGACGTGTGCCCGAAGCAGTTGTCCTTGCAAACCCAGCTCGCCTGGTTGCGCCGGGCGATGGCGCGGCAGGGGGTGCGGGGCTGAATCTCAGGCCGTAGCCCGGATGCAGGCCGCAGGCCGGAATCCGGGGGGGGGGCGTCCCACCTGAAGCCCCGGATTCCGCTGCGCTGCATCCGGGCTACCTGCTACCTGAGATCAGCCCGCCGCCGGGATGCGGGTCTTGCCGCCCATATAGGGTTGCAGCGCCTCGGGGATGTCGATGCCGCCGTCTTCGCGCTGGTAGTTCTCCATGATGGCTACCAGGGTGCGGCCCACCGCCAGGCCGGAGCCGTTGAGGGTGTGGATCAGTTCCGGTTTGCCGGGCTTGCCGTCGCGGTAGCGCGCCTGCATGCGGCGCGCCTGGAAGGCTTCGAAGTTGGAGCAGGAGGAGATCTCGCGGTAGGTGTTCTGCGCCGGCAGCCACACTTCCAGGTCGTAGGTCTTGGCGCTGGAGAAACCCAGGTCGCCGGTGCACAGGCTGACCACGCGGTAGGGCAGTTCCAGCTTTTTCAGGATGTTCTCGGCGTGGCCCGTGAGTTCTTCCAGGGCGGCGTAGGACTGTTCGGGGCGCACCATTTGCACCATCTCCACCTTGTCGAACTGGTGCTGGCGGATCATGCCGCGGGTGTCCTTGCCGTAGGAGCCGGCCTCGGAACGGAAGCAGGGGGTGTGCGCCACCAGTTTGATCGGCAGCAGTTCCGCCGCGATGATCTCGTCGCGCACGATGTTGGTGACGGGCACTTCGGCGGTGGGGATCAGGTACATGCCGTTGGAGAGCTTGAACAGGTCTTCCTCGAACTTGGGCAACTGGCCGGTGCCGCGCATGGAGTCGGCGTTGACCAGATAGGGCACGTAGACCTCGGTGTAGCCGTGTTCCTGGGTGTGGGTGTCGAGCATGAACTGGGCCAGGGCGCGGTGCATGCGCGCGAGGTCGCCGCGCATGAGTACGAAGCGGCTGGTGGCGATCTTCACCGCAGTGGGGAAATCCAGCAGTTGCAGGTCTTCGCCGATCTCGACGTGGTCACGCGGGGGCAGGGGGAATTCGCGGATCTCGCCCCAGCGGCGCACCTCGGCGTTGTCCTTCTCGTCCTTGCCCACCGGCACGCTTTCATGCGGCAGGTTGGGGATGACCATGAGCTGGGCGGAGAGGTCGTCCTGAATGCCTGCCAGCCGGTCTTCCGAGGCCTTGAGTTCGTCGCCCGCCGCGTTCACCTCGGTCATCAGGGCGGAGGCGTCTTCGCCCTTGCCCTTGGCCATGCCGATCTGCTTCGACAACTGGTTGCGCCGGGCCTGGAGATCCTGGGTGCGGGTCTGGATCGCCTTGCGTTCCGCCTCCAGCGCCTCGATGCGGGCGGTGTCCAGGGTGACGCCACGGGTAGCCAGTCGCTGGGCGACGCCGGCCAGATCCTTGCGGAGGAGTTGAATGTCGAGCATGGGGGCGGGGGGTGCGGGTCGGAAAGGGCGGATTTTACGGGGGGAAGCGGGCCGGAAATGCGGTTTTCGTGCGTTACGGCCCCTGTAGGAGCCCGGCTGTGCCGGGCGATAAGCCGGCTCGCCATGGCGACACGGGATCGCCCGGCACAGCCGGGCTCCTACAGGGGCGGTCTCGTGTCGCTATGGCGAGCCGGGCTTTACAGGGCCAGGATCTCCAGCCTTACGGCGATGAAGGCGGCTTCCAGGTCTTCCAGCGCTTCGTTCACGCTGTCCCAGTCCGCTGCCTTGGCGGCGGATTCGGTGCGTTGCGCCTGTTCGGCCACGGCTTCGGCCCCGAGGTAGGCGGCGGCGCCGCGTATCTGGTGCGCCTGACGCGCGGTCTGGGCTGCGTCCCGGTTGACGATGGCCTGACTCAGGGCCTCCAGCAGGGTTTCCGTGCTGGAAACGAACAGGTCCAGGGTCTCGCGCATCTGCATCGGGTTGCCGCGGCACAGTTTGTGCAGGCGCGGCAGGTCGATCAGGCCGGACCTTTCGGCGGGGATGGGGGCTGGCTGCGGCGGCGTGCGGGATACGCTGCGGCCCGGTAGCCAGCGTTCCAGCACGGCGGCCAGGGCGGCTTCCTTGAGGGGTTTGAGCAGGCAGTCGTCCATGCCGGCCTGGGCGCAGGTGTCGGCAAAACCGGGCATGGCGTTGGCGGTGAGGGCGATGATGGGCAGGCGCGTCAGGCCCTGTTCCCGTTCCCGTGCGCGGATGGCGCGGGTGGCGGTGAGGCCGTCCCAGTCCGGCATCTGGCCGTCCATCAGCACCAGGTCCACCTGCTCTTGCGCCAGGAGTTCAAAGGCGCGGCGACCGTCATCGGCGATCACGGCCTCCACCTCCAGGTCTTCCAGCAGGTAGGCGACCACCTTCTGGTTGACCGGGTTGTCTTCTGCGACCAGGACGCGCACGCCGGGGAAGGCGAGGGCGGGGCGGGCGTCGCTCTGCTGGAGGGGCGCCGGGGCCGCGCCGGGGGGCAGGGGTACGGTGAGGTGGAAGGCGCTGCCCTGGGGGGGCAGGTTTTCCAGTTCCAGGTCGCCCCCCATGAGTTCCGCCAGTTGCCGGCAGATGGCCAGCCCCAGGCCGGTGCCGCCGAAGCGGCGGCTGACCGAGCCGTCGCCCTGGGCGAAGGCGTGGAAGATGCGGCTCCGTTGTTCTTCCGGGATGCCAAGGCCGGTGTCCTGCACGGAGAAACGCAGGTAATCCGGGTCGGGCGCGGTGTCCACGCGCAGGCGTACCTCGCCTTCCTGGGTGAACTTGAGGGCGTTGTCGAGCAGGTTGAGCAGGATCTGGCGCAGGCGCAGGGCGTCACCGCGCACCCAGGCGGGCAGTCCTTCGCTCCATTCCAGGCGCAGCGCCAGCCCCTTGGCCTCGGCGCGCGGCGTGTACAGGGCGATCACTTCACGCGCCAGGTCGCCCAGGTTGAAGTCGGCGATCTCCAGGGTGAGGCGGCCCGCTTCGATCTTCGAGAAGTCGAGGATGTCGTTGATGATGCGCATGAGCGCCTGGGCGGAGGTGGAGACCGCCTCGGCATATTCCTTCTGGCGTGCGTTGAGCGGCGAGTTGAGCAGCAGTTGCGACATGCCCAGGATGCCGTTCATGGGGGTGCGGATCTCGTGACTGACGTTGGCGACGAACTGCGACTTCATCTGCGCCATGGCCATGGCTTCGTCGCGCGCCATCTTGAGCAGGACTTCCACCTCTTTTTGCACGGTGACGTCGCGCAGGATGGCCTGGAGCACGGTTTCGCCGTCCAGGGTCATGGCGTGCAGGGCGATCTCGGCGGGGAAGGCGCTGCCGTCCGGGCGCTTCGCCTGCCATTGGAAGAAGGCGTGGCCATGTTCCATGGCTTCCTGAATCCGGGCCTGGGCCAGCGCTTCGCCACGCTGGCCGTCGGGCTGGATGGCCTCGCCCAGGTGTTCCGGGCGTTTTTGCAGGAATTCTTCCTGGCTGCCCATGCGGAACATCTCCAGGGTGGCCGGGTTGCATTGACGGAAGCCGCGCCGGTCGAGGATGACGATGCCGTCGGTGTTGGTCTCGAACAGGGTTTCGAACTTGGTGCGCTCGCGTTCGGTCTCCGCCGCCAGGGCGACGGTGCGGCGCACCACCCGGTTGGCCACCAGGGCCGCCGTCAGCACTGCGACGATGCCCAGCAGCAGCATCAGGGCGCGGGTCTGGGCGTAGCCGGTGCGCGCCTGTTCCATGGCGCGGTTGGTCATGTCGTGCTGGATCTCGATGAAGGCGTCCAGTTCCTTGACCAGTTGGCGCTGGAGCGGGATGGCCTCTTCCTGCAAGCGCCGGAAGGCGAGCGGACGGTCGCCGCTCATGGCCAGTTCGACGGTGCGCACCATCACCGGTTGGTTGGCGCGGGTGATGCGGTCCAGGCTTGCGATCACGGCCTTTTCGCGCGGGCGATGAATCAGCGGCGTGAGTTCCTGCTTCACCTGCTGGTAGGCGGAGCCGTATTGGTAGAAGCGCAGCATCTCCTGGTCCTTGTCGAACGGGTCGGAGAGCACGGCGATGTTGAGCATGGAGACGGCGCGGTCGCGCAGCAGGTCGCGCATTTGCGTCGCCATGCGCGTCTTCACGGTGTTTTCCTGGGCGATGGCTTCCAGGTAGGACTGGGTCTTGGCCAGTTGCAGCAGGCCCACCACCGCCAGGGTGATGATCAGGCCCAAGGCCAGGGCGAAGCCCGTGCCCACCGTGAAGATGAGCTTGCGGGCGAGGAGGGGGGCGCGAACGGACATGAACGGGCGGGAGACGGGCGGCGGGGGAAGAGTAGCCAACTTCCGCGCGCTCGGCGCGCTGCAAAAACTACCAGCGGCTGGCGATCTGATAGAACGCGAAACTCGCCGTCCAGGCCAGGGCGAGGGACCAGGCCATCGAGAGCAGCATGGGGCCGACGCCGCCTTCGCGCCGCAGGGTGGCGAGGGCGGAGAGGCAGGGGGTGTAGATCAGGGTGAAGAGCATGAAGCTGTAGGCCTGCACCCAGTCCAGGCGCTGCGCGAGCACGCCGGAGAGTTCGGTCGGGCCGGCGCCGTAGATCACCGCGAGTGAGCCGATCACCACTTCCTTGGCGACGAAGCCGAACAGCAACGCCACGGACAACAGGGATTCGATGCCCAGGGGGGAGAAGAGGGGTTCCACCCAATGCGCGGCGATGCCGGCCAGGGTGTCGGGGCCGGCGGGGACGGCATCGAGCGGGAAGTGGGTGAGGAACCACACCAGGGCGACGCCGAGGACGATGAAGCCTCCCGCCTGACGCAGGAAGTGGGTGGCGTCGCGCCACGACTGGCGCACGAGGAAGGCGAGGGTGGGCAGGCGGTAGGGCGGCATCTCCATCACCATGGGTTCGCGCGCGTGTTGCGCCGGGCCGCGCCAGATGAAGGCGGTGAGGAAGGCGATGAGGAAGCTGAGGACATAGAGGCTGAACAGCGCCCAGGGCGCGGCGGCGGGGGTGAATACGGCGCTGGTGAAGAACAGGAAGACCTGGAGCCGGGCCGAGCACAGTGAGAAGGGGATGGTGATCATGGTGAGGATGCGCTGCGGGCGGCTGCGCATGACGCGCGTGCCCAGCATGGCGGGGACATTGCAGCCGAAGCCCATGAGTTGCAGCACGAAGGCGCGTCCGTCCAGCCCCATGCGCGCCATGAGCGAGTCCACCAGGAAGGCGGCGCGGGTGAGGTAGCCGCTGTCTTCCACCACCGCCATGGCGAGAAAGAACACGACGATGATGGGCAGGAAGGTGAGCACCGTACCGATGCCGTCATAGAGGCCGTCGAGCAGGAAGCTGGAGGCCCAGGCCGGCAGGCTGGCCAGGGCGGGGGCGAGCCAGGCGCTCTTGAGAGCGCCTAGCCCCCAGGCCAGGCCGTCCTGCATGGGTTTGCCGATGCCGTACACGAGCTGGAATACCGTCAGCACCAGGAGGAAGAAGAGGGGGATGCCCAGCCAGGGGTGCAGCAGGTGACGGTCGATGCGGTCGGTGAGGGTTTCCGGGAGTTCGCGCGGGACGTGCACCGTGTTGTGCACCAGGTCTTCCAGGCGGATTTCGAGCTGGTCGTCGTGTTCCAGCGCGGCGGAGCGCACGGCGATGGGGGCCGGGTGCTGGCGCAGCCAGGCGGTGAGTTCCGTGCGCAGTTGCGCGATGCCCTGGCCGTGTTTGGCGCTGATCATGTGTACCGGCATGTCCAGTTCTTCGGACAGCCGCGCGGCGTCCACCTTGATGCCGCGTGCGGCGGCCTCGTCCGCCATGTTGAGCGCCAGGAACAGGGGCAGGCCGATGTCCTTGAGTTGCAGCACCAGGCCCAGTTGGCGGTCGAGCTGGTTGGCGTTGAGCACTACCAACAGGCCGTTGACGGGCTGGGTTTCGATGAAGTGGCGCGCGACCTTTTCGTCTTCCGAGAAGCCGTGCAGGTTGTGCAGGCCGGGCAGGTCCACCAGTTCCACCATGCTGTCGCCCAGCAGGAGGCGCGCGGAGAGCAGTTCCACCGTGATGCCGGGCCAGTTGCCGACGTGGGCGCCGGCGCCGGTGAGGCGGTTGAACAGGGTGGATTTGCCGGTGTTGGGCATGCCCACGAGGGCGAGACGTTTTTTGGACATGGTCAGAGGCTGAGGCAGGTAGCGCCGGCATCCTTGCCGGCATGTTCAAGAGCCGGCAGGGATGCCGGCGCTACAGGGCGCGTCATCATTCCTGCGGCGGGATGTAGGGGCAGACCTGGATATGGCTGGCGTCGGCGCGCCGCAGGATCAGGTCGGTCTGGCCGCAGCGCACCTGGATGGGGCCGCGGAAGGGGGCGCGGCGGATCACGCGCAGGCGGCGTCCGGGGGTGATGCCGAGAGCCTTCATGCGCGCGGTGAGGTCGAATTCGGCGTCGATGCGCACCACGGTGCCGCATCGGCCCGTCGGGTAGGCGTCCAGGCGCGTGAGGCCGGTGGCATCAAGGCCGGTGGCATCCAGGCCGGGGAGGTCGAGGTCGGACGGGGTCATGATGAAACGCTCAGTGAGGACAGCAGGGAGTCGAGCGGCGCTGCGCCGTTCAGGGTGTGGGCTGCTTCTTCGGGAGTCAGCGCGTCCTGGTGCGCGAGCTGGCTTTCCAGCACCGCGAGGTCGGCCTCGGAGGCGTCGCCGCCCTGGGTCGTGCGCTGGTGCAGGCGCGCGCGCAGGGTGTCCGGGGCGGCCTCCAGGCTGAGGATGCGCCAGGGCGCGCCCTGGCGTTGCGCCATCTGGACGCAGGGTTCGCGCCAGGAGCGCGAGAGGAAGGTGGCGTCCAGGATCACCGTCCAGCCCTGCGCCAGCAGCGCTTCGGCGCATTCCAGCAGGCGCGCCAGGGTGCGCGCGCCGGCCTCGCGGGTGTAGATGCCGCCGGGGATGGCGCGGCTGGAATCGAGCGGGCCGAGGCCGAACAGGCGTTTGCGCTCCACGTCGGCGCGCAGACGGATCGCGCCGAGGGCTTCAAGCGCGTGCTGCGAGCGCCAGCTTTTGCCGGAGCCGGAGACGCCGTGCATGAGAAGGAGCTGCGCCCGGCGCGGGCGGGCCAGGCGTTCGGCCAGGTCCAGGTAGGCGCGGCAGAGGGCGAAGTCGTCGCCCGCCTGATGTGCGCGGATCGCCTCGACCTTGGCGCGCACCAGGGCGCGATAGACCAGGTAATAGGGCAGGACGGCCAGTCCGGCGTAGTCGCCGGTGGTTTCCAGGTAGCGGTTGAGGGCGCGCCAGGCGAGCGCTTCCTGGTCGCGATGGGTCAGGTCCATGACCAGGAAGGCGATCTCGCTCTGGACGTCGATGCAGCGCAGGGCAAGGTTGAATTCGATGCAGTCGAAGATGAGCGGGGCGTCGTCCACCCAGGCGATGTTGCCCAGGTGCAGGTCGCCATGGCATTCGCGGATGCAGCCGTCTTTCTGGCGCTGGAGAAAGACGGGTTCGAGGCGCGCGCCTGTGTTCCGGGTCCAGGCCTCGATGCGCGTCAGGCGGGCGCAAAGGTCGTCAGGCAGGGGCAGGGCGGCGAGCTGTGCGAGGTTTTCCAGGGCCGGGGCCTGTATCTGTGCGGGTGCGCCGTATCCGGATGCCGGGCCGAGGCTGAGGTGAAAGGCGGCGATGCGGTCGGCGAGGGCGTCAATCTGTTGCGGCGTGATCTGCGCTTCGCGGTCGAGCGTGGCGTCGGCGGGGAAGGCGCGCATCTGCACCGCCCATTCGATCGCCTCGCCTTTGCCGCCCAGCACGGGTGCGTCGGCGCTGCCGGTGATCGGAATCGCGGCAAGGTAGATGTCCGGCGCCAGGCGGCGGTTGAGGCGAATCTCTTCCTTGCAGCAGGTGCGGCGCTTGTCCAGGGTGCTGAAGTCGAGAAAGCCGAGGTTGACGGGCTTCTTCAGTTTGTAGGCGTAGCCGCCCGCGACGATGACCCAGGAAATGTGGGTCTCGATCAGGCGCGCTTCCGGCAGCGTGCGCAGCAGGTTGGCGAGGAGGGGCGGTTGGGCAGGGCTCATGGTCGAGCCCGTATTGTCCATCAGATGAGAACTGTTATCGGCGGAAAACAGGAGGCCGAGGTCGATTGGGTGTCGGGCGCAGGGCAGTACAACTATTTTCCGGCGAATTCAATATGGTCACGGTTGGGGCAGGCCGGGCATGTAAAATCCCGCGGCTCTATTTCAGAAGATTCTTATATGTCACGCGCCCTCCGCAACATCGCCATCATCGCCCACGTCGACCACGGCAAGACCACCCTGGTGGACAAGCTCCTGCAACAAGCCGGCACCTATGCCGCCTATCAGCAGGTGACCGAACGGGTGATGGATTCCAACGACCTGGAAAAGGAGCGGGGCATCACCATTCTGGCCAAGAACACCGCCATTGATTACCAGGGCCATCGCATCAACATCGTGGACACCCCCGGTCACGCCGACTTCGGCGGCGAGGTGGAGCGGGTGCTGGGCATGGTGGATGGCTGCCTGCTGTTGGTGGATGCGGTGGAAGGTCCGATGCCGCAGACCCGGTTCGTGACGCGCAAGGCGCTGCAACACGGCTTGAAGCCCATCGTCGTGGTGAACAAGGTGGACCGCCCCGGCAGCCGCCCGGAGTGGGTGATCAACGAGACCTTCGATCTGTTCGACAAGCTCGGCGCGACCGATGAGCAGATGGATTTTCCGGTGGTCTACGCCTCCGCCCTGCAAGGCTGGGCGACGCTGGATCTGGAAGAACACGCAAAAAACCCGGCTACCGACATGGAGGCCATGTACCAGGCCATCCTGAAGCATGTCGCGCCTCCCAGCGGTAACCCGGACGAGCCGCTGCAAATGCAGATTGCGGCGCTGGATTACTCCAAATATCTGGGACGTCTCGGCGTTGGCCGCATCCAGCGTGGGCGTATGCGGGTCAACCAGGAAGTCATGGTGCTGCTGGGCGATGAGTTCAAGGAAAGGGCCAAGATCGGCACCATTCTCGGTTTCCGCGGCCTGGATCGCGTGCCGGTGGAAGAGGCCGAAGCCGGTGACATCATCATCATCTCTGGCGTCGATCACGTTGCCATCGGCGCCACCATCGCCGATATGGAACGGCCCGAGGCGCTGCCGGTCATCGCCATCGACGAGCCGACATTGACCATGAACTTCATGGTCAACACCTCGCCCTTCGCCGGCAAGGAAGGCAAGTTCGTCACCAGCCGCAACATCCGCGACCGCCTGCAAAAGGAACTCCTGGTCAACGTCGCCCTGCGCGTGGAAGACACGGAAGACTCGGACGTCTTCATCGTCTCCGGACGCGGCGAACTGCACCTCACCATCCTGCTGGAAAACATGCGGCGCGAAGGCTTTGAACTGGCCGTTTCACGCCCGCGCGTGGTGACCCGCGAGATGGACGGCGAGAAGCAGGAGCCTTATGAGTTGCTTACCATCGACGTGGAAGAGGATCACCAGGGCGCGATCATGGAAGAGATCGGTCGCCGTCGCGGCGACCTGATCGACATGGTGCCGGACGGTCAGGGCCGCGTGCGCCTGGAATACCGCATCCCGGCGCGCGGCCTGATCGGCTTCCAGGGTGACTTCATGACCATGACGCGCGGCACCGGCATCATGAGCCACGTCTTCG
The DNA here is from genome assembly GCA_016219425.1 of Betaproteobacteria bacterium. GTDB lineage: Bacteria > Pseudomonadota > Gammaproteobacteria > Burkholderiales > Thiobacillaceae > PFJX01. Next base: position 133,713 of record JACRNB010000016.1, read on the forward strand.
ATGACTGGGGTCCGATCCGTCCCGACATGCCGGAGCGCCGCAATGGCGTGCTGATTTCCGGCGAAAACGGCGCTGCCGTCGCCTATGCCCTGTGGAAGTTGCAGGATCGCGGTCGCATGTTCGTGAAGCACAACGACCCGCTGTACGAAGGCATCATCATCGGCGTCCACAGCCGCGACAACGACCTGGTGGTCAACCCGATCAAGGGCAAACAGCTCACCAACGTGCGCTCTTCCGGCACCGACGAGGCCGTGCGTCTGGTGCCGCCGATCCTGATGTCTCTGGAGGCCGCCGTCGAATTCATCGCCGACGACGAGTTGGTGGAGATCACCCCCAAGAGCATCCGCATCCGCAAACGCCACCTGAACGAACACGAGCGCAAGAAGGCCTCGCGCGAAGGCGTGTAAGCCCGCGCCCATGGTCGGGCTGCTGCGCACCCTGTTCGCCAGGCCCGCGCCGATGCCCGCGCCGGAGCGGGAGGACTGGGCGGCGGCCTTCGATCTGGCGGTCTTTCACGGTTTGAATGCAGACGAACGTGCACGCCTGCGCCTGCTGGCGGAGCAGTTGCTGGCGGGCAAGACCTTCACCCCGGCGGGCGGGGCGGCCCCCAGCGGCGCGGATGTCGCCGCCATCGCGGCACAGGCGGCGCTACCCATCCTCAACCTGGGCGCTTCCTGGTACGACGGCTGGCGCGAGGTGGTGCTGTATCCGGCGGAATTCATCCACGAGATGGACGAGGTGGATGAGGCCGGGGTGGTGCATCACATGCGCCATGTGCGCTCCGGTGAGGCCTGGGCGGGCGGGCCGCTGGTGTTGTCGCTGGATGACCTGGGCTGGTCCGGGCGCGCCGAGGGCTACAACGTGGTGATCCACGAATTCGCCCACAAGCTCGATATGGCGAACGGCGCGGTGGACGGCCTGCCCGCCCTGCATGGCGACATGACCGCGGCGGAATGGGCGGCGGCGTTCACCCCCGCCTACGCGGATTTCCGGCGGCGTGCGGAGCAGGATGCCGAGGTGGAGATCGACCCGTATGCGGCGGAAAGCCCGGCGGAGTTCTTCGCCGTGCTCTCCGAGTATTTCTTTGAACTGCCCGAGGTGCTGGTCGCCAGCTACCCCGCGGTGTACGAACAGATGCGCCGGTTCTTCCGGCAGAACCCGTTGGAGCGCTTTCATGACACTGCAATTTCATGACCACAAGCACGATGCGCAGGTGTGCGACCAGTGCATCTTCGATACCGATTTGCACCATTTCGAAGCCGATGTGATCGAGGCCTCGAAAAGCCGCCTGATCGTGCTCGACATGTGGGCGGACTGGTGCGGGCCGTGCCACTTCCTCACCCCGGTATTGAAGAAGGTGATCCCTTCCTACGGCGACCGGGTACGGCTGGCCAAGCTGGAGGTGGACGAGGAGGACAACATGAAGATCGCCGGCCGCTACGGCGCGCGTGGCTTCCCCACCGTGTTGCTGTTCAAGAACGGTGAGGAAGTGGCTCGCTTCCACGGCGCCAAGCCGGAGCATTTCGTGCGCGAGTTCATCGAGGCGCACCTGGGCTGACCATGCCCCCCATCTCCAGGCGCGCGGGAGAGATCGAGCCCTTCCGCGTCATGGCCATCCTCGCCCGCGCGCGTGAACTGGAGGCGCAGGGACGGGACATCATCCACCTGGAGATCGGCGAACCGGATTTCGCCACCCCGCAACCCATCGTCGAGGCCGGCATCGCGGCCCTGCGCGCGGGCCTCACCCGCTACACCCCGGCCCTGGGCCTGCCTGCGTTGCGCCAAGCCATTGCTGCGTACTACGGCGAACGTCATCGTGTGGCGGTCGATCCGGCGCGGGTGTGCGTCACGCCCGGCGCATCCGGTGCGTTGCTGCTCGCCATGGCCGCCCTGTTCGACCCCGGCGACGAGGTGTTGATGGCGGACCCCGGCTATCCCTGCAACCGTCATTTCGCCCGTCTGGTCGAGGCGCGCGGGGTAGGCATCCCGGTCGGGCCGGAGACCCGGTTTCAACTCACAGCCGAACTGGTTGCGCGCCACTGGGGGCCGCGTACTCGCGGCGTTCTGGTGGCCAACCCGGGCAACCCGACCGGAACCCTGATCGCGCAGGAGGAACTGCGCGCCCTCCATGCCCTGGTGCGGGAGCGGGGCGGATGGCTGTTGGTGGACGAGATCTATCACGAGCTGGTGTACGACCAGTCGCCGCCCAGCGCCGCTGGATTGGGCGAGGAGGTCATCGTCATCAACAGCTTTTCCAAATACTGGCTCATGACCGGTTGGCGACTGGGCTGGCTGCTGGCTCCTCCGAGCTTGATGCCAGCGCTCGACCGGTTGGCGCAGAACGTGTTCCTGGCCGCGCCCACCGTGGCCCAGCACGCCGCGCTGGCCGCCTTCGCCCCGGAAACCCGCGTGATCCTGGAAGGCTGCAAGGCGGAATTGAAGCAGCGCCGGGACGCGATGTTTCCGGTGTTGAAAGCGGCGGGATTCGATCTAGGCGCAAGGCCCGACGGCGCGTTCTACCTGTACGCCGACATCAGCCGGTTCGGCATGACTGCCGAATGGTTCGCAGAGCGCCTGCTGCTGGAAACGGGGGTGGCGCTGACCCCCGGAAACGACTTCGGCTCGCATGAAGCGAGCCGAAACGTGCGTTTTGCCTACACCACCAGTCAGACGCGCATACAGGAGGCGGTAGCGCGCCTGACTGGCTGGTTATGAGCGTGCGCGGCGGCGCAGGGCGGCAATGCCGATCAGGCCGAGAGGCAGAAGCGCCAGGGTGCCGGGCTCCGGAACCTTGCTGGTGACGTTGCGGGTAGTGCTCACGACCATCACGTCATTCGCGCAACCCATGGTCCAATGAACCTTGAATTGAGCCCCCACATTCATGCTGGAGCCAAAGGCGCTCAGAGGCACCGCGACTTCGTAGAAGTAGTGCTGATCCGTGGTGTACTGACCATAGTTGGTTTGGCCGGTAGTGGTATAGGCAACCTGACCAACAGAGCCAACCCCCGTGCCACTAGCCAGAGAGGTGGGGTCATTCGTGCTCCAAAGGCCAAAACCGGTCCATGTCGGAGAGGCGTACACACGACCTTGAGTCAAACCGCCATTGCCCTGAAGTTCAATGCCGTAATCCCACGTCCCGTTGTTGCCGATGTCGATGGCAATGTCGCCAGGAGCGTAGGAGGTGTTGCTGCCGTTGGGGTTCTGGCCGGTGGCGAAAGCGATGTACAGCGTACTTGCGCTCCACGTCACATACATGGCCTCGGCATCGTAGGCTTGTCCGCCGTAGCCGGGGTTCAGATAGACGCTACCGCCCCCGGTTTGATCCTCGACACTCTTGACGGCGAAACTGCTTCCGTTCCAGTCAGACGCGCTACCAGTATGGGTAACCCCCCAGTCAGCCAAATTTCCATCTACAACAATGGCGTTGGCGCTGCTTGCGCCAAGCAGACCAATCCCGAGTGCGAGTGAAAGAGTCCAGCGGTTCATCATTGCCTCCATTTAGCAGCCATCGTTCTATAAGCAACTCCCGTGCCAGTGGAATGTTGCGCTTACCCACGGATTTCATTGCATCTGTAGTTTCGGTCTTGATTGAAACTGTCAGGGTTTCATTCCGGCTGACGAAATATCGCCGACTATGGTTGGGTGCATAAAAAAACCGGCCCGAAGGCCGGTTTTCTTTGCCGCGAGCCGATTACTTGGCGGGAGCAGCAGCAGGAGCAGCAGCGTCAGCCGGAGCGGCGGGAGCAGCAGCAGGAGCAGCAGCGTCAGCCGGAGCAGCGGGAGCAGCAGGAGCGGGAGCAGCAGCTTCGGGAGCCGGAGCGGGAGCAGCGGCTTCTTGCTTCTTGCCACAAGCGGTCAGGGAGAAGGCCAGCAGGGCGGCGAGCAGAACGGAATATTTCATTGGTGTTTCCTTACGAAGTTGATCAACATGTCGAAAAATCAATCGGGTTGGGGGTAACCAGCCAATCGACCGGAAAATTCTAACAAAAAAAACTAGCTGTGCTAGTACCTTGAACCTGCGCGAGTTACCGATTCAATGTGGTTCACGCGTTCTGACTAGGAAGGGGCGAGCGTGATATAGCCGCACTCGTACCAAGAGTGCAGTAAAAACAATACGTTATCGTCTAAGTTGCCAGGGGGGAGTTGGCGCGAGTCGGCCAGATTTCGAAGAATCTTTCCCGTTCCGGGCAAAGTATTTATTTCCTCTCCGTTGATATAGAAGGACTTGTGGGCGTACAGCACTTGGCTGCGAGGATCGAGTCGAATACCTTTCTTGACCACGGCTTTGGCAAATGAAGTCTTCCCGAGCGGTCGTTCAGGCGGCTCGAAAAAGACATGGGCCTTCGGTTCGCTGATGTATCTGCCCAGAAAATCTGCGACATCCCGCTCATCCCAACGAATGTTGTGTATTGCTTCTACCGCCCAGGCAGTGAGCTCATCCGGAATCCTGCCGCTATGGCGCGTGGTTTTGAGGTCGGGATCGGCATACAGCCCTTCCATTTCCAGCTTGTCCTGGAGGTAGATGAGAAATTGCGTGGCGATTTCCTGAGCCTTGGGCGCGCGGAAGCCGACGGACCAGGTCATGCAATCGGTCAGGGCCACGCCGTTGTGAGGGAACCTGGGGGGCAGGTAGAGCATGTCACCGGGTTCCAGCTCCCAAGTGCGATCCGCCACGAAGTTGCTGAGGATGCGGGTGGGCGCTCCCTCCACCAATTCCAGATTGTCCTGGGAACTGATTTCCCAGCGACGACGCCCCTGGCCCTGGATCAGGAATACGTCATACGAGTCGAAATGCGGCCCGACACCGCCGCCCGGAGGGGCGAAACTGACCATGAGATCGTCCAGGCGAGCCTGGGGGAGGAAGTCGAAGCTGTGCAACAGCCTGTCCCCCTCCGGGAGCAGATGATTCATGCCGGAGACCAGAAGGCTCCAGCCTTTGGCGGGAAGTCGGTCCAGTTGTTTCCGCTCAAAAGGGCCGTAATCAAGCTGCCATTGATTCTTGCGAACCCGCAATAAGCGGCTCTCCGCGTTATCGCGACATGCCAGATCCGACAAACTGGCCCGATCCAGCCAACCGCCGAAGCCCGGCAGGGCCTGGCGCACCAGCAGAGGTTCCTTCTGCCAGTAGTCCCGCAGGAACTTTGTGGTGGACATGCCGCCCAGCAAATTCTTCAGGGAAAACGCCTTCATGGAAAAGGGCGGGGTGTTAGGCTTCGGCATATCTGAGTGGCGGAGTGTGGAGGATTTCAGTGACACGGCCTGTCCAACTGAGCGAAGGGAGCAAGGCTCCTGCTTTTGAACTGCCCGATGCGGATCTCACCATCGGTTCCCTTACGGACTACTTGGGCAAGGCGCTCGTGCTGTTTTTTTACGTGCGGGATGATACGCCCGGCTGCACTGCCGAAGCGATCGGGTTCAGCGACCTGGAAGGCGAGTTCGCACGGCTTGGATGCGCTGTGGTGGGCGTTTCGCGTGATGACTGCCTGCGCCATGGCGCGTTTCGGGATAAACACGGCATTACCGTGCGGTTGTTGGCGGACAAGGATGGCGAAGTCTGTCGAACCTACGGGGTCGCCTCGGTAAAGGAAGTGGACGGAGTGCCGCGTGAGTCCGTCACCCGAACCACCTTCATCCTCGACGCCAAGGGCGTGATTCGCCACATCTTGCGCGATGTGGTCCCCAAGGGCCACGCCGAAACCGTTCTGCAATTGATCAAGGAGCTTTGATTGAATATTGAGAAGAACACGGTGGTCAGCCTGACCTACCGTTTGACCTCATTGTCCGGAGACCTGCTGGAAGAGGCTGCCGGAGACGCCCCCGCCGAGTACCTGCATGGCGGATACGACGGCATCTTCCCGAAAGTGGAAGCGGCGCTGGAGGGTAAGGACGCCGGAGTGGAACTCGATCTGGCGCTGGAGCCGGATGACGCCTTTGGCGAGTACGACGCCGAACTGGTGCGGATGGAACCGGCGCACCTGTTTCCGGCGGAGATCCATGTGGGTATGCAACTGGAAGGCGCCAGCGAGGATGGTCATCACGTCATGCTCTACACCGTGACCGATATCGCCGATGGCAAGGTGGTGGTGGATGGCAATCATCCCCTGGCCGGCCAGACGCTGCGCTTGCAATGCAAGGTGCTTGACGTACGCGCCGCTTCCGCCGAGGAAGTGGAGCACGGCCATGTGCACGGCGCCCACGGCCATCACCACGACCACTGACCGGGGCGCGCCCCGCCATGGGGGCGCACTGTGACGCACATGAAAGAGAGGTCGGCGGCGTCCTGTAAGATGCCGCCGATTTCGCAACGGTTGCACTCATGAAAATCTCATTTCTCGACTTCGAACAACCCATCGCCGAGCTTGAAACCAAGATCGAAGAGCTGTCCGAGATGGGGGGCGACGACTCCAGCGTCAACATCACCGCTGAGATCGAACGCCTGCGCAAGAAGAGCACTGCGCTCACCAAGTCCACCTATGCCAAGCTCAACGCCTGGCAGGTTTCCCAGGTGGCGAGACACCCCCAGCGGCCCTACACCCTGGACTACATTCGGGGCCTGTTTACCGAGTTCGAAGAGCTGCATGGCGACCGCGCTTTTGCCGACGACCCCGCCATCGTTGGCGGCATGGCCCGATTTAATGGCGAACCGGTCATCGTCATCGGCCACCAGAAGGGGCGCGACGTCAAAGAGCGCCAGTACCGCAACTTCGGCATGCCTCGGCCCGAGGGCTACCGCAAGGCGCTGAGGCTGATGCGCATGGCGGAGAAATTCCGCCTGCCCGTATTCACCTTCATCGACACCCCCGGCGCCTACCCCGGCATTGACGCGGAAGAGCGCGGCCAGAGCGAAGCCATCGCCCGCAACCTCTTCGTCATGGCCGAACTCAAGACCCCCATCCTCTGCACCGTGATTGGCGAAGGCGGCTCCGGCGGCGCCCTGGCCATCGGCGTGGGGGATCGCCTGATCATGCTGCAATACGCCACCTACTCGGTGATCTCGCCGGAAGGCTGCGCCTCCATCCTGTGGAAGAGCGCCGACAAGGCCTCCCTGGCCGCCGAATCCCTGGGCATCACCGCCCCCCGCCTGAAATCTCTGGGCCTGATCGACGAAATCGTCGAAGAACCCCTGGGCGGCGCCCACAGAAACCCCCAGGCCCTGATGGAGAAGCTGCGCGGCGCCCTTGCCGCAGCGTTGGAAGAGGCCCGCCAGCAACCCCTCAACGGACTGCTCAACGACAGGTACGCCCGTCTGATGGGTTATGGCAAGTTCAAGGAAGGTCGCGCCTGAAGACCGCCTGAGGGCCGTCCTTGGCCCTCACCTTGCTGCGTCCGCGCGCGTCACCGTCGCCTATTCCGGCGGCCTGGATTCCAGCGTATTGCTGCACTTGCTGGCCCGCTCCGGCCTCCCGGGAGTCTTCCAGGCGGTGCATGTGCACCATGGACTGTCGCCCCACGCCGATGCCTGGGCCACCCACTGCCGGCGGATTTGCCAGGAATTGAAGATCCCCCTGCAAGAACGTCGGGTCCGGGTCATCCCGGCGGGGCAGGGGATCGAAGCCGCCGCCCGCGAAGCGCGCTACCAAGCCTTCGCAATGCTCGAAACCGACCTGCTGCTGCTGGCGCATCAGCGCGACGATCAGGCGGAAACCGTGCTGCTGCAATGCCTGCGCGGAGGCGGCCTGCGGGGCCTGGCCGCCATGCCGGCCCAGGCGCAATGGGGCCGCATCACCGTGTTGCGTCCCCTTCTGGAATGCACGCGGGCGGAGCTGGAGCACTGGGCCCGAGCCCAGGGGCTGCGCTGGATCGAAGACGAGAGCAACAACGATCCGTCCTTCACCCGCAACCGGCTGCGCCATCAACTGTTGCCCGAACTGGAACGCCACTCCCCCGGCATCGCCGCATCGTTGGCGGCCCGGGCCGGACAGTTTGCGGAATGGGCCGGGCTGCTGGACCAGTTGGCCGCAATGGACGCCCTCGGCGCCCTGGACGCAGAAGGCTTGTCCCTGCCGCGCCTTGCTGCGCTGGCCCGCCCCCGCGCCGCCAACCTCCTGCGCTTCTTTCTGGAGCAGCGCGGAGTCCCGATACGGCAGCACGCCCTGAACGAGGCGCTGGAGCAGTTGCTCCATGCCGTCCCCGCAGCCACCCCCCGGATCGACTTTGGCGCGGTCAGCCTGTTCCGGCATCACGAGCGTGTGCAGGTGGCGCCTCGCGCCCTGATGGATGCGCCGGTCTGGGAAGAGCCGGTCTGGTCTGGCGAGTCCGAACTGGACCTGCCTCCGTCCGGGCGCTTGCGTTTCCATCCCGCCGTGGGGGCCGGCGTGCGGCTGGAACCCGGGCGCACCCGGGTGCAACGGCGGCGCGGCGGCGAACGCCTGCATCTCCGGCCCGACGCCCCTGGCCGCACCCTGAAGAACCTGCTGCGGGAATCCGGCATCCCCTCCTGGCTGCGGGCCCACCTGCCCCTGGTCTATGTGCGCGACCGGCTGGCCTGGGTCGCGCACCTGGGGGCGGAGGCAGACTTTCTGGCAAGACCGGGCGAACCCGGCTGGCTCATCGACTGGGAGCCGAGCCCGACATCACCCCCGCCACCACCCCGGTAACACCGCGCTTGCGCAGTTCCGCCTGCGCCTTGTCGGCCTCGGCCTTGGTCTGGAACGGGCCGAGTTGAACGCGGGTTTCCGTGTGAGCCTTGATACCCATCCTGCCCAGTTTCTGAACCAGTTCCTGGGCGTTTTTCGGGTTGCTGAACAGCCCCACCTGAATCACAAATCCCGCGCCCCCGGCTGCGGCATGGGGTGCGGGCGCGGGCGGCGCGGCGGGCGGGGTCGCCGGGACGCTGGGCGCTGCGTTTTCCGGGCGAGTCGCCGGCGCGACCGGCGCGTTGTTGACCTTGGGCGGCGGCGGGGCTTCCGGACGCACGGCGGCAGCGGGCGGAGCCTCGGCTTTACCGGTTTCTTCGAGGGGAGCGGGCGCGGGTTCCGTCACCCCGGGCGGGCTGATCTCCGGTGCAGAGGTGATGGGAGCGGGTTTGACCGCCATCTTGCGCACCGGCTGACGTGGCGCGCCGGACTGGTCCAGCCACCAGAGCGCAGCCAGCGCGCCGGTCGTGACCACCGCCGCCACCGCGAGCCGTTGCAGCGCCTTGTTGCGCATCTCATCGGGCGTGGCGAAGCCGCTTTCCTGCGTCATTTCGAACTCTCCTCAATGCCCTGGAATGGGGCGTATCGCCTTTATTCTAGGGGCGTTTCGTGATAACTTCCGCGCGCTTTGAAGCATCCCCTCTTCCCGCTTTTCAAGCTCGTTTTCACACCATCCAACATCCTGTTTCCGGAGAAACGCGTGGCCATCGAACGTACCCTGTCCATCATCAAGCCCGACGCCGTCGCCAAGAATGTCATCGGCAAGATCTATTCCCGCTTTGAGTCCAACGGCCTCAAGGTTATTGCCGCCAAGATGGCCTGGCTGTCCAAGTCCGAGGCCGAAGGTTTTTACGCCGTGCACCGCGAGCGCCCCTTCTTCAAGGATCTGGTCGAGTTCATGTGTTCCGGCCCCGTGATGATCCAGGTGCTGGAAGGCGAGAGCGCCATCGCCAAGAACCGCGAACTGATGGGCGCCACCGACCCCAAGAAGGCCGAAGCCGGCACCATCCGCGCCGACTTTGCCGCCAGCATCGACGCCAATGCCGTGCATGGCTCCGACGCCCCGGAAACCGCCGCCGTGGAAGTCGCCTACTTCTTCCCCGCCATGGAAGTCTATTCCGGTCGCTGAATCGGGAGAGGAGCGGGGCGCGGGGCGGATGCCTTCCAACCCGCCTCGCGCCATCACCTCACGATGCAAAACCTGCTCGATTTCGATCTCCCCGGACTGGAAAACTTCTTCGCCCAATTGGGCGAGAAGCCCTTCCGCGCCCGGCAGGTGATCCGCTGGCTGCACCAGTACGGCGCCGACGATTTCGCGCAGATGACCGATCTGGCCAAGACCCTGCGCTCGAAACTGCCGGAGGTGGCGGAGATCCGCCCCCCCCAACTCCTCAGCGAACAGGTCTCCGACGACGGCGTCCGCAAGTGGCTGCTGGAAGTCGGCCCGGAAAACCGGGTTGAAACCGTCTTCATCCCCGAATCGGATCGCGGCACCCTGTGCGTCTCCACCCAGGTGGGCTGCGCCCTGGAATGCCGCTTCTGCTCCACCGGACGCCAGGGTTTCAACCGCAACCTCAGCGTGGCCGAGATCATCGGCCAGCTCTGGTGGGCCAACCGCGCATTGGGGCGCGACCCCAAGGGCGACCGCATCATTTCCAACGTGGTCCTCATGGGCATGGGCGAGCCGCTGCTCAACTTTGAAAACGTCGTCACCGCCGTCTCGCTGATGCTGGACGACCACGCCTACGGCCTGTCCAGACGGCGCGTCACCGTATCCACCTCCGGCATCGTGCCGGCCATGGATCGCCTGCGCGAGGTCATGCCCGTAGCCCTCGCGGTCTCCCTGCACGCGCCCAACGACGCCCTGCGCGACGAACTGGTGCCGATCAACCGCAAATACCCCCTGAAGGAACTCATGGCCGCCTGCCAACGCTATGTGCAGGACGGCCCGCGTGACTTCATCACCTTCGAATACGTCATGCTCGACGGCGTCAACGACCGTCCCGAGCATGCCGAACAGCTTCTGGCCCTCACCCGTGAGGTGTCCTGCAAGTTCAATTTGATCCCGTTCAACCCCTTCCCCGATTCCGGTTTCCGTCGTTCCCCCTCGGACGCGGTACGGCGTTTTGCCAACCATCTCATGGCGGCGGGGGTCATCACCACCACGCGCAGAACACGGGGCGACGACATCGACGCGGCCTGCGGCCAGCTTGCCGGGCAGGTGCAGGACAAGACGCGCCGCGTGGTGCGCAGGATGGAGGCGACGGCGTGAAATCGCTGACTGCCTTCCTGTTGGCGCTGCTGCTGGCCGGTTGCGCCCAGCAGGCCGCCACCCCCGCGCCCGATCCGGCGAATGCCCCCGGCGCGGACCAGCGCGCCCGCATCTACACCGAACTGGGCGCCGGTTATTACTCCCGCGGCCAATACGCCGTCGCCCTGGATGACCTGCGCAAGGCCATCTCTTTCGACGCCGCCTATGCGCCCGCCTACAACGTGCTGGGCCTGGTGCATGCGGAACTCAGGGAAGACGCCCAGGCGGAGCAGAATTTCCGTCGCTCCCTCGACCTGTCGCCCAACTACTCCGAGGCGAACAACAACTACGGACTGTTCCTCTGCCAGCGCAAACGCCAGAAGGAAGGGCTGCATCTGTTCGAATCGGCGCTGACCAACCCGCTCTACCCCACCCCTGACAAGGCCCTGGCCAATGCCGGCGCCTGTAGCCTGATGATGGAAGACATCGCTGCGGCGGAGACCTATTTCACCCGCTCCCTCAAGCGCCAGCCCCGGCAGCCGCTGGCCTTGCTGGGCATGGCGGAGATCCGCTTCCGCCAGTCGCACCTGCTGGCCGCGCGCAGCCTGCTGCGCTTCCTGGCCGATGTCAGCGAACTTTCGCCGCAAGCCTTGTGGCTTTCCCTGCGGGTCGAAAGAGGCCTGGGAGACAAGGACGGGGAGGCTTCCGCCGCAGCGCAACTACGCAGGCGCTATCCGGAATCCGCCCAGACGCATTGGTTGACGAGCGGTCAATTCGACCAGAACGGGAGTCTGATTTGAGCAACGTATTCCAGCCCGGATTTGGCCAGCAACTCAAGGCCGGACGTGAGGCCACGGGTCTGAGCACCGTGGATGTCGCCTCCAAACTCAAACTCACCGCCCGCCAGATCGAGGCGCTGGAGGCCGAGGATTTTCAGCATCTGCCCGGCGAGGTGTTTGTGCGCGGCTTCGTGCGCAATTACGCCCGGCTGGTGGGCATCAACCCGGATGACCTGCTGAGCCCGATGGATGCCATCGCCACGGTCTCCGAGACCATCACCGCCCCGAGCGAGGGCCTCACCTTCAGAAAGCCCGGCATGCAGCGCTGGGTGGTGCTGCCGGTGTTGGTCGCTTCCCTGTTCATGGGTCTGGTGGCCCTGCTCTACCACTGGTTGCGAGAAGGCGAGGACGCCCTGGTGGTGCAGCCTGTCGTGGTGCAACCCGTACCGGCGCCCGTGGTTCCCGCGCCGCTTGAGCCCGCCGTCCCGCCTGCGGAGGGCGCCGCCCCCGTCGGCCCCGGCGGCGAACCCGGCACGGCCAACCCCGTTCCGGGTGCGGCGACAGGGGCGACCTCCACGACCACCTCCATCACATTGCCCGCCACCTCTCCGTCTGCGGGCGTAGCGGCGCCCGCGGTGGCGCCCACAGCCGCGCCCGTGGCGCCTGTCGTCGCTCCCGCCAGCGCCAAGCCGGCGGCGGCATCCGCACCTGCCGCCCTGGTTCCGGCCCCCGCCGCGACGCCGTTGAAGCCGGCGGCATCCATCCCCGCGCCCACTACGCCTGCCGCCAAACCCGTTCCCCCGCCCGCCGCTCCTGTCAGCGCTCCGGCCAAGCCCGCTGCTGCCACGCCGACGACCGCTGCGGCAGGCAAGCCGGTAGCCGCCGCACCTGTCGCCGCCCCGCCGCCCGCCGCCGCCAAACCGCCCGCCAAACCTGCGGAGACCGCCGCGCCCGCCGCGAAGCCCGTGGCCGCCCAGGGTCTGCGCTTCGCCGCCGCCACGGACGCCTGGATTCAGGTGGTGGATGGCAAGGGCAAACGATTTTCCAAGCTGGTCAAGGCCGGCGCAGTGGAAACCTTCAGCGGCGAGCCGCCCTTCAAGCTGGTGGTGGGGGAGGCCGCGCAAGTAAAGATGAGCTACAACGGCCACTCGGTAGACCTGCTCCCCTTCATCGGCGAGAAGGTCGCGCGCCTGACGCTGGAGTGATGCGTTGACCTCGCTCAACCCCATCGTGCGCAGGCCGACCCGTCGCGTCATGGTGGCCCACGTCCCGGTGGGCGGCGGCGCGCCGGTGGTGGTGCAGTCGATGACCAACACCGACACCGCAGACATCGCGGCCACGACGACCCAGACCTATGAACTTTGGCGCGCCGGTTCGGAATTGGTGCGGCTGACCGTCAACACCGAGGAAGCCGCCCGCGCCGTTCCCGCCATTCGTGAAAAGCTCGACGCCCAGGGTTGCAACGTCCCCCTGGTGGGCGACTTCCATTTCAACGGCCACCGTCTCATCAAGGCCGTGCCGGAATGCGCCCAGGCCCTCGCCAAGCTGCGCATCAACCCCGGCAATGTCGGACGCGGGGCGAAGAAGGACGAACAATTCGCCGCCATGATCGAGGCCGCCGCGCGTTACGGAAAGGCGGTGCGCATCGGCGTCAACTGGGGCAGCCTGGACCAGGAATTGCTGGCGCGCATGATGGACGAGAACTCCAGGAGCGCCGCTCCCATCGAGACCGGCGACGTGATGCGCCACGCCCTCATCGCCTCCGCCCTGGACTCCGCCCAGCGCGCCCAGGAACTGGGCCTGGGCGCGGATCGCATCATCCTGTCGTGCAAGCTCTCCGGCGTGCAGGATCTGGTCCGGGTCTACCGCGACCTCGCCAGCCGCTGCGACTACGCCCTGCACCTGGGGCTGACCGAGGCGGGCATGGGCAGCAAGGGCATCGTCGCCTCCACCGCGGCCCTCGCGGTGCTGATGCAGGAAGGCATCGGCGACACCATTCGCGTCTCGCTCACGCCTGCACCCGGCGAATCGCGCACCACCGAGGTCCAGGTCGCGCAGGAAATCTTGCAGACCATGGGCCTGCGCTCCTTCACCCCTCTGGTCACCGCCTGTCCCGGCTGCGGGCGCACCACCAGCACCGTGTTCCAGGAACTGGCGCAAAGCATCCAGTCCTGGCTGCGCGCCCAGATGCCGGTCTGGCGCGGCCAGTATCCCGGCGTCGAGACCATGAGCGTGGCGGTGATGGGCTGCGTGGTGAACGGTCCCGGCGAGAGCAAGCACGCCAACGTCGGCATCAGCCTGCCCGGCAGCAACGAAACCCCGGTGGCCCCGGTCTATGTGGACGGTGAAAAGACCGTCACCCTCAAGGGCGAGCGCATCGCCGAAGAGTTCCAGGCCATCGTCCTTGACTATGTGAAGCGCACCTACGGCGCGGAAGAGAAGTAGGCGCCCATGAGTAACGTATTACGCGCCGTGCGCGGCATGAACGACATCCTGCCCGCCGACTCCCCCCTCTGGCGGTATTTCGAGCGCACCGTGCGCGGCTGGCTCGACCTGTACGGCTACAGCGAAGTGCGCACCCCCATCCTGGAACACACCGGCCTGTTCAAGCGCGCCATCGGCGAGGTGACCGACATCGTCGAGAAGGAGATGTACACCTTCGTCGACGAACTCAACGGCGAGAGCCTCACCCTGCGCCCGGAAGGCACCGCCTCCTGTGTGCGCGCGGCGATCGAGCACAACCTGCTGTTCGAAGGCGGCAAGCGCCTCTGGTACGCCGGCCCCATGTTCCGCCACGAGCGCCCGCAGAAAGGCCGCTACCGCCAGTTTCACCAAGTCGGCATCGAGGCCCTGGGCTACGCCGGGCCGGACCTGGACATCGAACACCTGCTCATGACCGCCCGGCTCTGGCGGCTGCTGGGCCTGGCCGACCACATTCGCCTGGAGATCAACTCCCTGGGCGGGGCCGATGCCCGCGCCCGGCACCGGGAGAAACTGATCGCGTATTTCCAGGCGCACGAGGCGGAACTGGACGAGGACGCCAAACGCCGCCTGCACACCAACCCCCTGCGCATCCTCGATACCAAAAACCCCGCCATGCAGACCCTGGTGGAGGCCGCGCCCCAGCTTATGGACGAGCTGGATGACAGCGCCCGCACCCACTTCGCCGCGGTGCAGCAGGGGCTGGACGACGCCGGCATCCCGTACCGCGTCAACCCGCGTCTGGTGCGGGGCCTGGACTACTACAACCTCACGGTGTTCGAGTGGGTCACGGATCGTCTGGGTTCGCAGGGCACGGTCTGCGCCGGGGGCCGTTACGACGGCCTGGTGGCGCAACTGGGCGGCAAACCCGCCCCCGCCTGCGGCTACGCCATGGGAGTGGAGCGCCTGCTGGTGATGATGCAGGAGGCGGGTCTGACCCCTGCCGTCCCGGCGCCGGACGTCTACCTGGTGAACGTGGGCGAGGCCGCCAAGCGTTTCGCCCCTGAGGTCGCCGAGACCCTGCGCGATGCCGGGCTCAAGGTACTGCTGCATGGCGGCGGCGGCAGTTTCAAATCGCAAATGAAAAAGGCGGATGCCAGCGGCGCCCGCCATGCCATCATCGTCGGCGACGACGAGGCGGCGGTGGGCGAGGTGGCCATCAAGCCCCTGCGCCTGGCAGGTGAACAACAGCGGGTGGCGCTCACCCGTGCAGCCGAACTCTTGAAGGGATGAACATGGCGCTTGATCTGGAAGAACAGGAACAGCTCGACGAAGCCAGGGAATGGTGGAAGAAGCACGGCAACAAGGTGATCTGGGGCGTTACCGCCTTCCTGCTGCTGGCAGCGGGCTGGCGCGGCTGGCAGACCTGGAACCAGAACCAGACGGCGGAGGCCTCCGTCCTGTTCGAGAAGGCCGTGCAGGCCATGGCCAACAACGATGCCAAGGGGGCCAAGGAAGCCACCGCCCGCATCATGGAAGACCATTCCCGCAGCGCCTACGCCACCCCCGCCGCCTGGCTCATCGGTCGCCTCAATTACGAGAACGGCGATATCAAGAGCGCGGGCGCGCAGTACGAATTTGCGCTGGAGCATGCCAAAGACGACGGCGTGCGGCAGATCGCCCGGCTGCGTCTGGCGCAGTTGCGTCTTGAACAGAAGGACCATGCCGGCGCGCTGGCCCTGCTGGAAGAGAGCTTCACCCCTGCTTTCCAGGGCCTGGCGGGGCAGTTGAAGGGGGACATCCTGGCGGTGCAGGGCAAGCCCGCCGAGGCGCGCATTGCCTACAAGCAGGCCCTGGAGAAGCTGGACGGCAAGAGCCCGCTCAAGGCCCTGCTGGAAGTGCGCCTGGACGCGATGGGAGGCTGACATCATGAAATACGCGACCCTGCTGTTCCTGTTCGCCCTGGGGGGCTGCTCCACCGTCAGCGACTGGTTCGGCCCGTCCAAGGCGGTGACCAAGCCAGCCGAACTGACCGAGTTCAAACAGCTCGCCAGCCTCACCCGCATGTGGGAGGCCCAGACAGGAAAGGCCTCCAGCCACGTTTTCACCCCGGCCACGGACGGTCAGGCGGTGTACGTCGCCAGCGCCGAAGGCCGCATCAGCCGCCTGGATCTGGCCACGGGCAAAACGACCTGGCAGATCGAAGCGGGTCAGCCCATTTCCGGCGGCGTCGGCGTTGGCGACGGCTTGGTCCTGGTCGGCACCATCAAGGGCGTCCTGCTGGCGTACAAAGCGGCGGATGGTTCCCCAGCCTGGAACGCGAAACTGGGTGGCGAGATCCTGTCCCCCGCCGTGGCGGGCGAGGGCGTTGTCGCCGCGCGCGGCAATGACGGCAAGGTCTGGATGGTGGAATCCGCCACCGGCAAGGTGCGCTGGGTGCAAAGCCGCGCCCTGCCCGCCCTGACCCTGCGCGAACAGGGCCACATGATCCTGACCCACAACGCCCTGTATGCCGGCATGCCCGGCGGGCGTCTGGTGGCCTTTGCCCTCAACAACGGCGCACCGGTATGGGAAGGCAGCGTCGCCCTGCCCAAGGGCGCCACCGAGCTGGAACGCATCGTGGACGTGAACGGAACCCTGACCCTGGACGAACAGCGCGTCTGCGCCGCCAGCTATCAGGGGCGGGTGGCCTGCTTCAACCGCATCTCCGGCAGCCCCTTGTGGGCGCGCGAGATCTCCACCCTGCGCGGGGTCGATGGCGATGAGAGCTTCGTCTTCGCCGTGGACGAGCACGACATGGTGTATGCCTACACCAAGGGTCGCGGCGTGAACCCCTGGAAGCAGGACAAACTGCGCGACCGCAAGCTCTCCAGCCCGCTGGCCGTGGCCGGAAAGTACGTCGCCGTGGGCGACTACCAGGGCCATGTCCACCTGCTCACCGCCGAAGACGGGGCCTTCGTCGCCCGCGTATCCACGGACGGCAGCCCCATTCAAGGCGTCATGATCCCGCTCAAGTCCGGCCTGGTGGTGCAAACCGCCAACGGCGGCGTGTACGCCTTCAAGATCCAGTAAGGCAGACGCCTCCTTCATGAAACCCACCATCGTCCTGGTTGGCCGTCCCAACGTCGGCAAGTCCACCCTGTTCAACCGCCTGACCAAGACGCGGGACGCCCTCGTGCACGACCTTCCCGGCCTCACGCGGGACCGCCACTATGGCCATGGTCGCGTCGGCGGCAAGCCTTATCTGGTGGTGGATACCGGCGGCTTCGAACCGGTGGTGGACACCGGCATCCTCGCCGAGATGGCCAAGCAGACCCTGCAAGCCGTGGCCGAGAGCGACGCCGTGGTGTTCATGGTGGATGGCCGTTCCGGCCTCGCCCCGCAGGACCGCATCATTGCCGAGAAGCTGCGCCGCACCGGGCGTCCCATCTTCATCGCCGTGAACAAGACCGAGGGCATGAACCGGGGCGTGGTCAGCGCCGAATTCTTCGAACTGGGCCTGGGCGAGCCCCTCGCCGTCTCCAGCGCCCACGGCGAGGGCGTGCGCGAACTGATGGAACTGGTGCTGGACGCCTTCCCGGTCGAACCGGAGGACGACGGCGATGCGGGGCATCCCAAGATCGCCATCGTCGGACGCCCCAACGTGGGCAAATCCACCCTGGTGAACACCTTCGTGGGCGAAGAGCGCGTCATCGCCTTCGACCAGCCCGGCACCACGCGCGACTCCATCTATGTGGACTTCGAACGCGGCGGCAAGGCCTACACCCTGATCGACACCGCCGGCGTGCGGCGCAAGGGCCGGGTGCTGGAAGCGGTGGAAAAGTTCTCCGTAATCAAGACGTTGCAGGCCATCGAGGACGCCAACGTGGTGGTGCTGGTGCTCGATGGCGCGCAGGAGATCGCGGACCAGGACGCCCACCTCGCCGGCTTCATCCTGGAGGCGGGCCGCGCCCTGGTGGTGGCCGTCAACAAGTGGGACGACCTGGACGACTACCAGCGCGAACAGATCAAGCGCGAACTCGCGCGGCGCATGGAATTCCTCACCTTCGCGCGCTTCCACTTCATCTCCGCATTGAAGGGGCAGGGCGTGGCCGGCGTGCTGAAATCGGTGGACGAGGCCTACGCCGCCGCCATGACCAAGCTCTCCACGCCGCGCCTTGCGCGCGTGCTGCATGACGCCGTCAACCAGCACCAGCCGCCCAAGTCCGGCCTGTTCCGGCCCAAGCTCAAATACGCGCACCAGGGCGGCAGCAACCCGCCGGTGATCGTGGTGCACGGCAACCACCTGGAAGGCGTCCCGGATACCTACAAGCGTTATCTGGAAAACACCTTCCGCAACGCCTTCAAGCTGCAAGGCACGCCTCTTCGGGTGGACTTCAAGGCCAATTCCAACCCCTACGAAGACCGCAAGCCCAAGTCCATCACCCCGCGCCAGGAACGCACGGCGCAACGCAACCAGCGGCGGCGCAAGAAGGTCTTCGGCAAGGGTTGAGACGGGGTCTTCGTCGTACCGGGGACGGGATGCACCGTTCCCGCCTCTCCCGGATTCCGCTGCGCTGCATCCCCGGATTCCGCTGCGCTGCATCCCCGGATTCCGCTGCGCTGCATCCCCGGATTCCGCTGCGCTGCATCCGGGCTACCGCCTCCCGACCCGCCGTAGCCTGGATGCAGGCCGCAGGCCGGAATCCGGGGCACACCGCAGCCCGCGTAGGATGTGGTGAGCGCAGCAGGCCGTAGGCCGGAATCCGGGGTACACCGCAGCCCGCGTAGGCTGTGGTGAGCGCAGCGAACCGCATCGCCCACCCACCCGAACCGTACCCCGCCGCTGGCCCTGATTGATCCTGGAAAACGCAGTTGAAATGCGTGTAGGTGCGAATTCATTCGCACAATCAATAACTTCTGTGCGAATGAATTCGCACCTACAGCCGTAGCCTGGATGCAGGCCGGAATCCGGGGTACACCGCAGCAGCCCCCCGCCCCGCCTCATCGGGCAAAATACGCAAAACATCCCCGAGAGGTTCCCCCATGCGCGCCGCCCTGTTCCTGCTGTTCAGCCTGCTGCTGACCCCGCTGGCCCACGCCGACGAAGCCCGCGGCCTCAAGGCCATTGCCCTGGACAAGGCCACCCAGCAGCAGGGAGAGGTCAAGCTCTACGACAAGAGCTACGCCGTCATCATTGGCATCGACCACTACCAACACCTGCCAGCAGACCGCCAACTCAAGCTGGCCGTGCACGACGCCAAGGGCATGGAAGCCACCCTCAAGCGGCATTACAAGTTCGACCACATCGTCAGCCTCTACAACCAGGAAGCCACCCGCGCCCGCATCCTCGACGTCCTCACCGAAGAACTGCCCGCAAAGATGGGCGAAAACGACGCCCTGTTCGTCTTCTTCGCCGGCCATGGCGACCAGCTCAAATCCAGGAACGGCGATGTTGGCTACCTCATCCCCCACGACGGCCAGGTGGGCAAGCTCTCCAGCGTCCTCTCCATGGCCGACCTGCGCGACACCGTCTCCAAGGCCATCCCCGCCAAACACGTCTTCTACGTCATCGACGCCTGCTACGGCGGCCAGCTCACCGCCACCCGCGCCATCGACAAGGCCCCGCGCCGCGACCTCGCCTACCTCAAGGAAATCGCCAGGGAACCGGTGCGTCAGGTGCTCACCGCCGGCGGCAAGGGCGAAGAAGTCCTGGACGGCGGCCCCAACGGCCACAGCGTCTTCACCGGACGCCTGATCGAAGTGCTGGAAAAGGCCGGCGACTTCATCACCGCCAACGAGATCCAGGCCATCCTGCGCGAACGGGTCTACGGCGACGCCCGCGCCCGCAACCATACCCAGACCCCCGCCTACGGCACGCTTTCCGGCAGCGGCGACTTCGTCTTCGTACCCAGCCTGGAGCGCAAGGTCAGCGACAACCGCGCCGAGATCGCCCGCCTGGAGGCGGAACTGAAGGCCATCGCCGAGGCCGAGGCCCGGGCCAAGACCGCCGCCAGCCGGGCTGAACGGGAGCGCCGGCAACAAGAAGCGGACGCCGCGCGCCGGGCGGCGGAAGGTCGGCTCAAGGCCGAGCAATTGAAACAGCAGCAACTCGAAGCCGAGCAAGCGCAACGGGACGCGGCGGCGGCGGAACGGCAACGCCTGTTGGCCGCCCGGGGCGAGGACGAAAAGCGGCTGGCGGAACTCAAGGCGGCGGCGGAGGCGCGGCGCAAGAGTGTCTCCACCCAGACCGGCGGAGAGTTCCCCACCCTGGATTCCGCTGTGGCGGAGATACGCCGCTTGGAGCAGCAGATTCGTCAGATTGAAGCCGGTTATGAAAAGGAGCTGGCGGTTAGCCGCCAACGGGTGGAGCAACGGTATGCCGGCCTACTGGCTGCTTTGGATGCGGAGAAGAAGGACGAGTTTGAAACCCAGAGCGGCTTCAAGTCGCGCGTGGAACAGCAGCGCGGCGTGCTGCAACGTCAGCGCAGAGAAGAATTGGAGCGGCTGGAGACGGGCCGGGTGGCTGCCGAGGAGGTCGCCCCGCTGAAGGCCCGCATCCAGGCGCTGGCAGATCGGACGTACCAGATCGGTTCCGGCTATCAGGTGGACCTGGGTGGCTACGATGCGGACAAAGGGGTCTTCCTGGTGGGGGTGCATCCGCGAGCGCCTGCCAAGGGGGGCGCATCCTCATCCGCGAAGCTGGCATTCAATGGGGTGTTGCCGCTGGCGCCGGAATCCGCGCGTCAGTTCAAACAGCAGTGGAGCGCTGGATTGGTGCGCGTGGAGGTGTCAGCCACGACAAAGGCGGGGGTGACGGCGGTGCATCTGGTCAACGAGATGGATGGCAGTCAAAGGCGGTATTGGGCTGGGCAGTTTTTGACGGAGGAAGAAAGGGAAAGACAGGAAAGACAGGAAAGACAGGAAAGACAGGAAAGGCAATATCGCGGGGAGATGGTGGCGATACCGGGCAAGGACTATGCGATGGGCAAATACGAAGTGACCCAGGCGCAATGGCGGGCGGTGATGGGGAATGACCCAAGCCACTTCAAGGGCTGCGATGACTGTCCGGTGGAGCAGGTGAGTTGGGACGACGTGCAGGAATACCTGAGCAAGCTGAACCAGATGACCGGCAAGCAGTACCGCCTGCCGACGGAGAGCGAGTGGAGACATGCCTGCGACGGAGGCAGCAGCCAGGAATACTGTGGCAGCGGCAATGTGGATGCGGTGGCTTGGTACAATGGCAACTCGGGCGGCAAGACCCACCCTGTAGGCCAGAAGCAAGCGAATGGGTACGGCCTGTACGACATGACGGGCAATGTGTGGGAGTGGCAGCAGGATTGTTGGAGGGGGAATTGCTCCGAGCGTGTCCTGCGGGGTGGCTCCTGGAACGACGGTTCCGAGAACGCCCGCGCGGCCAACCGCTACAGGAGCACCACCGCCAGGCGGGACGACGACAACGGCTTTCGCGTGGTTGTGGGTTCGGCCAGGACCGATTAAACCTTGCCCCTTTACTGCTTTACCCCTTGCATGAAACGGTGGAAAAACGCGATGCGGCGGGGGTGTCGGGGGCTTGGCCCCCGACGTTTTTTTGCGTAGCCCGGATGGAAACCGCCCCGCCGACCGCTGAATTACGCGCTGCCGCCCGCGCGGTTGGAATCCGGGGACTGGATGCGCCAACCCCCCCCGGATTCCGCTGCGCTGCATCCGGGCTACGGCTGCATCCGGGTTACGGCGGTGGTGGGATCGGTGATGATTTCCGTCCTTTGATCGGGGAATGCTCTTGGTGCTCTATCGGCGCAATGCCCTGCCCGGCGGTACGTTCTTCTTCACCGTGACCCTGCGGGACCGCGCGGCCCGCACCCTGGTGGAACACGTCGATCTGCTCCGCGCCGTCTATGCCGATACAGCCCGTCGTCGTCCGTTTCGCACCGATGCCCTGGTGGTGCTGCCCGATCATCTGCATGCCCTATGGACCTTGCCGGAGGGGGATGGGGATTTCTCGGGCCGCTGGCGGGCGATCAAATCTGGCTTTGTGCGGGGTCTGGCCCAACGCTCGCTTGCCCTGGCCCGGAACGAACGCGGCGAAGCCCTGGTCTGGCAACGCCGGTTCTGGGAACACACGGTGCGGGATGAACGGGATTTCGCCGCCCATTGCGATTACATCCACTACAACCCGGTCAAACACGGCCACGCCCTCCGCCCCGCCGATTGGCCCCATTCCACCTTCCATCGTTATTGGGAGCGGGGCGTCTATGCCCAGGACTGGGGCGCCCGTGAGCCTCCCTCCACCCCATCGCAAGGCTTCGGAGAACCGTAGCCCGGATGGAAACCGCCCCCGCTGGCCGTTGAATTCGTGTTGACGCTGGCGCGGTTGGAATCCGGGGGCTGGATGCGCCAAACCCCCCGGATTCCGCTGCGCTGCATCCGGGCTACGGCTGCTTGGGGCGGCCCAGCCCGCGTAGGATGTGGTGAGCGCAGCGAACCGCATCGCCCACCCACCCGAACCGTACCCCGTCGCTGGCCTTGATTGATCCTGGAAAACGCAGTTGAAATGTTTGTAGGTGCGAATTCATTCGCACAATCAATAACTTCTGTGCGAATGAATTCGCACCTACAGACAACTCGTAACGCATTGAATCGTCATGAATTTATCCGTCAACTGCGTTTTCCAGGTTGATGCGGTTCGCTGCGCTGCATCCGGGCTACGGGCTGCATTGCCCGCCGAGATCGAAGCGCGGGTACGTCGGGTTGCTGGAAATCAGCACCTTCACACAGTCCCCCGTGCGATAGCCGGGGTAATCGCCGAACACCTGCACCAGCGTCCCGTCCTCCAGCTTCACGACATAGGTATTGAAAGGAGGGCCGGGCAGGGCGGGTGACTGCGCGGTATCGACCATCACCACCCGGTTGCCCACGGTCACTGGAACGAAACGGCGCGTTGCACCCCCCATGTCGCCGCCCAGGGGGCGTTTGCTGACGATGCGCCCGACCTCGCGGCGCGCGTCGGGGTCGTCGCCGACCGGGGGATGCGGTGTGGCGCAGGCGATGACCAGGGGCAGGCAGGCGATGAGCAGTGGGCGCATTGGGAAGCCGATCCGGTGCGAACGGGGCGTTCACTACACACATAGACGAAGGTGCAGGGGGTGTGCGGGAAAGCCGGCGCAGAAACAAAAAGCCGGCTGCAGGAGCCGGCTGTCTGGGGAGGGGGCAGGGAGGTGGTGGGCAGGAGGTGGTGGGCAGTACTGGGATCGAACCAGTGACCCCCGCCGTGTGAAGGCGGTGCTCTACCGCTGAGCTAACTGCCCTGCCCGTGAGAGGCGCGCATTCTAATGAAGCGGCCAGCGCCGGGTCAAAGGCTTTTTCGGCGGGCTGCATGCCGGCTCTCCGGTAAAATCGCCGCCACTTTCGCACGGCAGTCGCTCCATGATCCGCACCCGTTTCGCCCCTTCCCCCACTGGTTACCTGCATATCGGCGGCGCTCGCACGGCCCTGTTCTCGTGGGCCTTCGCGCGCAGGATGGGCGGAAAGTTCGTGTTGCGCATCGAAGACACCGACCGCGAGCGTTCCACCCAGGCCTCGGTGCAGGCCATCCTCGACGGCATGGCCTGGCTGGGGATCGACTGGGATGAAGGCCCCGTCTATCAGATGGACCGTCTGGCCCGGTACCGTGAGGTGCTCGACCTGCTCGTCGCCAGCGGCCACGCCTACCCCTGCTACGCCAGCAAGGAAGAGCTGGAGGTGATGCGCGAGGCGCAGAAGGCGCGCGGCGACAAGCCCCGCTACGACGGGCGCTGGCGTCCGGAGCCGGGCAAGACCTTGCCGCCGCCGCCCGAGGGCGTCACCCCGGTGATCCGCTTTCGCACCCCGACTACGGGCGTGGTCACCTTCGACGACATGATCAAGGGCCCCATCACGGTGGCCAACGCGGAACTGGACGACCTCGTGATCGTGCGCGGCGACGGCGTGCCCACCTACAACTTCGGCGTGGTGGTGGACGACTGGGACATGGGCATCACCCACGTCATCCGCGGCGACGACCACGTCAACAACACCCCGCGCCAGATCAACATCCTGGCGGCCCTGGGCGCGCCCATCCCGGTGTATGCGCATGTGCCCATGATCCTGGGCCAGGACGGCGAGCGCCTGTCCAAGCGCCACGGCGCGGTGTCGGTGCTGCAATACCGCGACGAGGGTTTTCTGCCCGAGGGCCTGCTCAACTACCTCGCGCGCCTGGGCTGGAGCCACGGCGACGACGAGAAGTTCAGCCAGGATCAGTTCGTCGAATGGTTCGACATCGGCCACGTCAGCCATGCCGCCGCGCGCTTCGACGGCGCCAAGCTCACCTGGCTCAACCAGCAGTACCTGAAGGAGGCGGACAACGCCCGTCTGGCGGAGCTGGTGCAGCCCTTCCTGGCGGCGCAGGACATCGCCCCGCACTCCGGCCCCGACCTGACGGCCCTGATCGCCCTGGTGAAGGAGCGCGTGTCCACCCTGGAAGAACTGGCGGACGCCCTGCACATCTACTACCGCCAGGCCCTGCCGGCGGTGGAGGAGCTTCAGGCCAAGCTGAACGCCGCCGCCGCGCCCGCGTTTGAGCGCCTGCTGGCGGAGTTTGAAAGCGTGGCCTGGGAGGCCCCGGCCCTGAACCAGTTGCTCAAGGACACGGCCCAGGCGCACGGACTCAAGATGGGCCAGATCGGCATGCCGCTACGTCTGGTGCTGTTCGGCACGGCGCAGACCCCCTCCATCGACCAGGTATTGACCCTGATGGGGCGCGCGGAAACCCTGCGCCGCTTCCGGGCCGCCTGGCCGCACGCCCTCGCGGGGCTGGCATGAGCGCAACCCATTCCGCGCGCGCCGGCGCGCACAAGGCCAAGAAAACCACTGTCACATCGCAACGTATGAAGCTCATCGGTTCCCTCACCAGCCCGTTTGTGCGCAAGGTGCGCATCGTCGCCTCGGAAAAGCACATCGACTACGACTTCGTCCTCGACATCCCCTGGAACGAGGACACCCGCGTGCCGGAATTCAACCCCCTGGGCAAGGTGCCGGTGTGGGTCATGGACGATGGCAAGACCCTGATGGATTCGCGCGTCATCGTCGAATACCTGGATGGCGTCAGCCCCGCCGGCCACGTCCTGCCCAAGGACGCGCGTCAGCGCATCAACGTGAAGCGCTGGGAGGCCCTGGCCGATGGCGTCACCGATGCCGCCGCCGCCATCTTTCTGGAGCGCAAGCGCCCCGCGCGCCAGCAAGACCCGAAGTGGATCGAACGTCAGATGGGCAAGATTCGCGCCGGCCTTGCGGCCATGAGCGGCGACCTGGGGATGCAGACCTGGTGCACCGGCGAATTCTTCACCCTGGCGGACATCTGCCTGGGCTGCTGCCTGGGCTATCTGGAGTTCCGCTTCCCCGAATACGACTGGCGGCGCGAGCAGCCCAACCTGTCGGAGCTGTACGACCGCCTGATGCAACGCCAGGCGTTCAAGGACACCGTGCCGGTGGCGACGTAGCGCAGGCGCCTCGCCTGCATGGCGGGCTGAAGGCCCGCCTTTTTTACGTCTGCGCCAAGGCCGGATAAATCCGGTCCCACAAGCCCGAGAGCCGCTCGTCGCTGCTAAAATCGCGCGGTTCTTTCACCCCCCATAACAAGGCCGTTCCGCAATGGAAAATCAGTTCGCCAAGGAGACTCTGCCCGTCAGTCTGGAAGAGGAGATGCGCCGCTCCTACCTCGATTACGCCATGAGCGTGATCGTGGGCCGCGCCCTCCCGGATGTACGCGATGGTCTCAAACCCGTGCATCGGCGCGTGTTGTTCGCCATGCACGAACTCTCCAACGACTGGAACAAGGCCTACAAGAAGTCGGCGCGCGTGGTCGGCGACGTCATCGGTAAATACCACCCGCACGGCGACACGGCGGTGTACGACACCATCGTGCGCATGGCGCAGAGCTTCTCCCTGCGCTACATGCTGGTGGACGGCCAGGGCAACTTCGGTTCGGTGGACGGCGACAACCCCGCCGCCATGCGTTACACCGAGATCCGCATGGCCAAGCTGGCGCACGAACTGCTGGCGGACATCGACAAGGAAACCGTCGATTTCGGCCCCAACTACGACGGCTCCGAACACGAACCCCTGATCCTGCCGGCCAAGTTCCCCAACCTGCTGGTGAACGGCTCCACCGGCATCGCCGTGGGCATGGCCACCAACATCCCGCCCCACAACATGGGCGAGATCATCGACGCCTGCATGGCGGTGTTGAACAACCCGCTGATCGACATCGAATCCCTGATCGAGATCGTCCCCGCCCCCGACTTCCCCACCGCCGGCATCATCTACGGCACCGTGGGCGTGAAAGAGGGCTACCGCACCGGACGCGGGCGCGTGGTGATGCGCGCCAAGTGCCACTTCGAGGACATCGACAAGGCGGGCGGACGCCAGTCGGTCATCATCGACGAACTGCCCTATCAGGTGAACAAGGCCAACCTGTGCGCCAAGATCGGCGAACTGGTGCGCGAGAAGCGCCTGGAAGGCATCAGCGAGATCCGCGACGAGTCGGACAAGTCCGGCATGCGCGTGGTGATCGAGTTGAAGCGCGGCGAAGTGCCCGAGGTCATCCTCAACAATCTGTACAAAGAAACGCAGATGCAGGACACCTTCGGCATGAACATGGTGGCCCTGCTCGACGGCCAGCCGCGTCTCTTGAACCTGAAGCAGTTCCTGGAGGCCTTCCTCAAGCACCGGCGCGAGGTGGTCACGCGGCGCACCCAGTTCGAGCTGAAAAAGGCGCGCGACCGCGGCCACATCCTCGAAGGCCTGGCCGTGGCGCTGGCCAACGTGGACGAGATCATCGCCCTCATCAAGGGCTCCGCGAACCCGCCCGAGGCCAAGGCCGGGCTGCTCGCCAAACCCTGGCGCTCCAGCGTGGTGGAAGAGATGCTGGCGCGCTCTGCCGGCGGCCAGCAGGTCCACGGCGCCAACGATTTCCGTCCGCTCGACCTGGCCCCGCAATACGGCCTGCACAGCCAGGGCTACTACCTCACCGAGATCCAGGCCCAGGCCATTCTCGACCTGCGCCTGCAACGCCTCACCGGCCTGGAGCAGGACAAGATCGTGGGCGAATACGGCGACGTCATGGCGCGCATTGCCGACCTGCTCGACATCCTCGACACGCCCGAGCGCGTCACCGCCATCATCAGCAGCGAACTCACCGAGATGAAGGCCGCGTTCGGCGACAAGCGCCGTTCCGAGATCGTGGTGGACGCGCGCGAGATGTCGCTGGAAGACCTCATCACCCCGCAGGACGTGGTGGTCACCATCTCCCACACCGGCTACATCAAGGCCCAGCCCATCGACGAATACCGCACCCAGAAGCGCGGCGGGCGCGGCAAGCAGGCCGCCGGCACCAAGGAAGAGGACTTCATCGACAACCTCTTCATGGCCAATACCCACGACACCATCCTCTGCTTCACCAGCCTGGGGCGCATGTTCTGGCTCAAGGTCTATGAAGTGCCCCAGGGCGGACGTGCGGCGCGCGGCAAGCCCATCGTCAACCTGATCAAGATGGAAGAGGGCGAAAAGGTCACCGCCATCCTGCCGGTGCAGGCGTTCGACGAGAACCACTATGTATTCATGGCCACCGCCTACGGCACGGTCAAGAAGACCCCGCTTTCCGACTTCTCGCGCCCGCGCAGCGCCGGCATCATCGCCGTCAACCTGGACGAGGGCGACCACCTGGTCGGCGTCGCCATCACCGGCGGCGCGCACCAGATCATGCTGTTCTCCGACGAAGGCAAGGCCAACCGCTTCGACGAATCCGAGGTGCGCCCGATGGGCCGCGTCTCGCGCGGCGTGCGCGGCATCAAGATGCCGGAAAGCGCGCGCGTCATCGCCCTGCTGGTGGCGGAGCACGACGAGGAACAGGTGCTGGCCGCCACCGAAAACGGCTTCGGCAAGCGCACCCCGGTCGGCGAATACCGCCAGACCGGACGCGGCACCCAGGGCGTCATCGCCATCTCCACCTCCGCCCGCAACGGCAAGGTGGTGGCGGCGGTGCTGGTGAAGCCGGACGAAGAGGTCATGCTCATCACCACCAGCGGCGTCCTCATCCGCACCCGCGTCAACGAGATCCGCGAAGCGGGCCGCTCCACCCAGGGCGTCACCCTGATCAACGTGGACGACGGCGACAAGCTCTCCGGCCTGCAACGCATGGTGGATACGGAAGACGAGGGTACGGAAGATCCCGGTGCGCCCGAGGAAGCGCCGGTTGAATAACCCTTGCCGCTCGTAGCGCCGGCATCCCTGCCGGCTCTTTGAGCCAGCCGAGCCGGCAAGGATGCCGGCGCTACAGGATGACCGCCATGACTTTGCGTCTACCCAAGCTTCGCATCCTCCTCCTCGGTCTCCTCGCCGCGCTGGCCGTCTTCCTGGCCGTCCGCGCCTTTTTGGGCAAGCCGGTCGCCACCGTGGCGGCGGAACGCGGCAACCTGATCGAAAGCGTGATCGCCACCGGGCGCGTCATCACCCCCGCCCGCGTCGCCCTGGGCAGCCAGATCGCCGGCACGCTGGCGGAGATCAAGGTGAAGGAGGGCGACCGCATCCAGGCCGGTCAGACCCTGGCCCGGCTCATCGCCAACGAACAGGCCGCCGCGCTGGAACAGGCCGAACGCAGCATCGCCGAGGCCGAGGCGCGCCTTATCCAGCTTGACCGCGTCGGCCTGCCGGTGGCGCAACAGGCGCTGCGCCAGGCCGAGGCCGGCCTCAAGCTCGCGCGCCAGGAATTCGACCGCGTCAAACGTCTGGTGGAAAGCGGCTTCTACAGCCCCTCCCGGCTGGACGAGGCGCAGCGCACGCTGGACAGCGCCCAGGCCGGGGTCCAGGCCGCCGCCGCCCAGAGCGCCAGCAACGCCCGCGACGGCGCCGATGCGCGCGTGCTCCACACCCGCCTGGCCCAGGCCCGCGCC
The DNA here is from genome assembly GCA_016219425.1 of Betaproteobacteria bacterium. Taxonomy (GTDB): domain Bacteria; phylum Pseudomonadota; class Gammaproteobacteria; order Burkholderiales; family Thiobacillaceae; genus PFJX01. Next base: position 162,745 of record JACRNB010000016.1, read on the forward strand.
GCGCGCGCCTTCGCCCAGGCCAAGCTGGATCAGACCCGCATCCTCGCCCCATCCGACGGCATCCTCCTCACCCGGCTGGCGGAACCCGGCGACGTGGTCACGGCGGGACGCAAGCTGTTCGACCTGGCCGTGGCGGGCGAACGCCAGATCGTGCTGGACGTGGACGAGAAGAACCTGGGTCGCCTCACCCTGAACCAGACCGCCCAGGCCGTCGCCGACGCCTACCCCGGCCAGCCCTTCGCGGCGCGCCTGTTCTACATCGCCCCCGGCGTGGACGCCGCCAAGGGCTCGGTGGAGGTGAAACTGGTCATCCCCCAGCCCCCCGCCTTCGTGAAGCCGGACATGACCGTTTCGGTGGAGATCGAGACCGCGCGCAAGAGCGATGTCCTCACCCTGCCCGACCGCCTCGTGCGCGACGCCACCACCGCCCCCTGGGTGCTGGCGGCGGAACAGGGCAGGGCGGTGAAGCGGGCGGTGAAGCTGGGCGTGCGCGGCCAGGGCCGGGTGGAGATCGCCGCCGGGCTCAAGGCCGGCGAACGGGTGATCGCACCCGAGACCGGCGTCAAGGAAGGCGCGCGGGTGCGATGACGGCGTCTTGTAGCGCCGGCATCCCTGCCGGCTTCTTTCCGTCCGCGGCTTCAACATGCCGGCAAGGATGCCGGCGCTACCTCCCGTCATGCGCTTTGAACTGATCCTCGCCCTGCGCTACCTGCGCGAGGGCCAGGCCCAGACCGCGCTGATCCTGGCCGGGACCACGGTGGGGGTGGCGGTCATCATCTTCATCACCGCCATCGTCAACGGCCTCCAGTCCAGCCTCGCCGCGCGCACCCTCTCCACCCAGTCGCACATCACGGTGAAGAACCCGGACGACGCCCCCACCCCGGTGCTGGACCGCAGCCGTCTCCAGGTCTCCGCCCACATCGAACCGCGCGTGCAGCGCCTGCGCTCCATCGACCAGTGGGAACCCATCCTGCGCAGCCTGCCGGGCGAGCCTCACGTCACCGCCGTGTCGCCCATGGTCACCGGCGCCGGCTTCGCCTCGCGCGGGGCGGCCAACAAATCCATCGCCATCATCGGCATCGACCCCGCGCTCTACACCGGCATCGTCGATGTGCCCGCCCACCTGGTCAGCGGCCAGTTCCGCGTCGCCCCCGGCGAGGCGGTGATCGGCATGGAACTGGCCCGCGACCTGGGCGCGGCAGTGGGCGACCGCATCCAGGTGGTCAGCACCGAAGGGCGCACCGACGTGTTCCGCGTCACCGGCACGTTTGATCTCGGCGTGCGCGACCTCAACCGGCGTTGGGTCATCGTGCCCCTGCGCACCGGCCAGACCCTGCTCGACCTGCCCGGCGGCGTCACCAACATCGACCTCAAGGTGGACGACATCTTCCTGGCCGAAGACGTGGCGCAAACCATCGCCGCGCGCACCGGCCTGCTCGCGGAAAGCTGGATGGCGGTGAACACGCAGCTCCTCACCGCGTTCAAGAACCAGACCATGACCACGCGCACCGTGCGCCTCTTTCTCATCCTCATCGTCGCCCTGGGCATCGCCAGCGTGCTGGTGGTGTCGGTGGTGCAGAAACAGCGCGAGATCGGCATCCTGCGCGCCATGGGGGCGTCGGCGCGCCGCATCATGATGGTGTTCCTGATCCAGGGCGGCATCGTCGGCGCGGCGGGTGCGGTGTTCGGTTCCGGCGTCGCCGCCGGCATGGTCTGGCTGGCCTCCAAGGCCCTGCGCCAGGAAGACGGCTCGCCCCTGCTGGAGACCGATGTGAACCTGGGCATCTACCTCGGCACTGCGCTCATCTCCATCGTCGTCGGCATCCTCGCCGCCGCCGCCCCGGCCCGCCGCGCCGCGCGCATGGACCCGGTAGAGGCCATCCGCTATGGCTGATCGAGACTCGCTTGTAGGGCCGGATTCATCCGGCCATGGCGGGCTGGAGTCGCGCAGCCTCATCCTGCATCTGGCCGGCGTGCGCAAGTCCTACAACCTCGGAACCCCCATCGAGACCGAGATCCTGCACGGCATCGACCTCACCCTGGCGCGCGGCGAGTTCGCCGCCCTGATCGGCCCTTCCGGCTCCGGCAAGAGCACCCTGCTGCACATCCTGGGCCTGCTGGAGCGTCCCACCGGCGGCAGCCTGGAGGTGGCGGGGCAGGACATCGCCACCCTGGACGACGCGCGCCTGACCGAACTGCGCGGGCGCACCCTGGGCTTCATCTTCCAGTTTCACCACCTGCTGCCGGGCTTCTCCGCCATCGAAAACGTGATGATGCCGACCCTGATCGACCGGGGCCGCGTGGACGCCGAGATGCGCGCCCGCGCCCTCTGGCTGCTCGACCGGGTGGGCCTCAAGGACGCCGCCGACAAGCGTCCCAGCGCGCTCTCCGGAGGCATGCAGCAGCGCGTCGCCATCGCCCGCTCGCTGGCGATGAACCCGCCCCTGATCCTGGCCGACGAGCCCACCGGCAACCTGGATACGCACACCGCCGACGACATCTTTGCCCTGATGCGGGACTTCAATAAGGACGAAGGCACCGCCTTTCTCATCGTCACCCACGACCCGCGCCTGGCGGGCCGCTGCGACCGACGCATCGAGATGCTGGACGGGTACGCCCACCCTGCGGAACAATTATTTGTATTGGCAACAAATAATTGATGCCAATACAATAAATTCATGAGGATCGATTTCGACCCCGCCAAGGATGCGGCCAACCGGGCCAAGCATGGTTTGTCTCTGGGGGATGCCTACTTGGTCTACGACGCGCCGGACAAGCTCACCCTGATCTCTCCCCGCGTCGAGGAAGAGCGAAAGCTGGATATCGCCATGGTGGAAATGATGGGCGTGGTGTTGGTGCTCGTGTATGTGGAACGAGGCGAGTCGCTGCGCGCCATTTCCTTGCGCCGGGCCTCACGTCATGAAAGGAGGTTGTATGAAGCCGCAAAGCAAGACTGACTGGGAACGGGTGAAGCGGGAAGCTGCAGCGGATGCGCCGATTGCTCATGACGCCGAAGCGGAACCCTATGACCCCAACGATGAGGCGGCAGCGGCGGCCTATTGGTCCCAGGCCAAGATGGTGCGCCGGGGGCGTCCGCCTGCGGCGGTGAAGCGGCCCACCCTCAACATGCGAGTGGATGCCGAGGTGCTGGAACACCTGCGCGGTCTGGGCAAGGGCTGGCAGACCAAGGTGAACCGTCTGCTGCGGGAGGCGGTGGACAGCGGCAGGATTTGACGGGAGGCCGGACCCCCGCGACCGCTTACCCCTTCAACATCCCCGCCACAGCCTGTTCCAGTTTCAGCCGCGCCGAGGGCTGGTGCAGGGTTTCGCCGGTGAGCACGAACACGTCTTCGGCCCGGTTGCCCAGGGTGTTGATGCGCGCGCTGACGAAGTTCACGCCATGCCCGGAGACCTCCCAGGCCACGTCTGCCAGCAGGCCGGGGCGGTCGCCTGCGGTCAGGCTCATCAGGTAGTCCTGGCCGTTCTCGTTGGGGTGGATGTTCACTTCGGGTTCAATCGGGAAGGCCTTGAGCTGGCGCGCCACGCGCCCGCCGCCTGTGCCGCGCTCAGGGCCGTGTGCGGCCAGTTCCCGCTCCAGTTCGTGCTCGATGTAGTTGAGGATGTCGCGGTAGGCCACCCGCTTGGCCTCCGGGTCCAGGGCGTAGAAGCTGTCCAGGGCGTGGCCGTCCAGCGTGGTCTGGATGCGCGCGCCCAGGATGCTGTAGCCGAGATGGGCGAAGAAGGTGCAGATGCGGGCGAACAGGGCGGGTTCGTCCGGGCTGTACACCAGCACTTCGACGCCTTCGCCCACCGGCGCCAGGCGCGCACGCACGATGTAGGGGCGCTTGCCCAGCACGGGCAGCAGGCGGCGCGTCTGCCAGGCGATGTCGCGGCTGTCCTGGCGCAGAAAGTAGAGGTCGTCCAGACGTCGCCACAGCACCGTTTCCGCCCCTTGCGCAAAGCCGTACAGGCGCAGTTGCTCGCGCGCCTGCTCCTTCTTCTCTTCGACGCTGTCCGGTTGCGCCGCCCCCCCCTCCAGCACCCGGCGCGCGGACAGGTACAGCTCGCGCGTGAGCTTTTCCTTCCAGGCGTTCCAGACCTTGGGGCTGGTGCCGCGGATGTCGGCCACGGTGAGCAGGTAGAGCGCGGTGAGGCGTTCCACCGTGCCGCAGCGGGCGGCGAAGGCGGTGATCACGTCGGGGTCGGAGAGATCCTGGCGCTGCGCCACGCTGGACAGGGTGAGGTGTTCCGCCACCAGCCAGGCGACCAGATCCGCTTCCGCGTGCGCCAGTTTCTGCGCCCGGCACCAGCGCCGCGCGTCCGCTTCGCCCAGCTTGGAGTGGTCGCCGCCGCGGCCTTTGGCGATGTCGTGGAACAGGGCGGCGAGCAGCAGCATGTCCTGGCGCGGAAAGTCGTTCATCAGGCGGTGCGCCAGCGGGAATTCGTGCGCCAGGTCGGGCACCGCGAAGCGGCGCAGGTTGCGCACCACCATGAGGATGTGTTCATCCACCGGGTAGATGTGGAAGTGGTCGTGCTGCATCTGTCCGGTAATGCGACCGAAGCGCGGAATCCACTGGCCGAGGATGCCCAGCCGGTGCATCAGACGCAGGGCGAGGATGACTCCGAGCGGCTGGCGCAGCAGTTCCAGAAAGCGCTGTTGGTTCGCCGCATCGCGCCGGAATGCCGGGTTGATGCGCCGCCCGGCGCGCCACAGGGCGCGCAGCAGGCGCGCGGTGCAGCCGTTGAGGCCGGGGATGCGGGTGAGCAGGAGAAAGGCGTCGAACAGGCGGTCGGGGCGGCGTTGCAGCAGCACCTCGGGCGCGTCGAGCAGGTCGCCCACCACGCGGAAACCCGGCCAGGGCTCCAGTTCACGCGGCGACGGGGGCGCTGCGAGGCGGTCGCGCAATTCCGACAGCACCAGTTCGTTGAGCAGGCGGATGTGCTGCGCGGCGCGGAAGTAGCGCTGCATCAGACGTTCCGATGCGCGCCGCGGTCCCAGTGCGACCACCCCCATCGCCGCCGCCATGGGCTCCTGAAATTCGTACAGCAGGCGCTCCTCGCGCCGGCGCGCGAGCAGGTGCAGGCGGATGCGCAGGTGCGCGATCAGGTCCAGGTCGCGCGCGGCGGCGCGGGATTCGCGGATGCAGATCACCCCATGCCGCACCAGGGACTGGAAGGTGTGGCCCAGGCCTTCGACCTGGGCCAGCCAGAACAGGGTCTGCACATCGCGCAGGCCGCCGGGGCTTTCCTTCAGATTGGGTTCCAGTTGCAGCGCGGTTTCGTGGTGGCGGCCATGGCGCACGCGCTGTTCCTGCAACTTGGCCTGGAAGAAGCGTTCCGGGTCGAGGCGGGCGCGGTGCGCCGCGCGCATGTCCTCGAACAGGGCCGGATCGCCCGCGAGCAGGCGCGCCTCCAGCAGGTTGGTCTGGATGGTGACGTCCTGCGCCGCCTCTTCCAGGCATTCCGACAGGTTGCGCACGCTATGGCCGATAGGCAGGCCCACGTCCCAGAGCAGGGTGACGAAGGGGCTGAAGCGCTCGCGTTCGGTCTCCGGCAGTCGGTCGTCGAGCAGGATCAGCAGGTCCACGTCCGACTGCGGGTAGAGCTCGCCGCGCCCGTAGCCGCCCACCGCCACCAGCGCGGTGTGGGCCGGCAGGCGGTGCGCGGTCCAGATCTCCGCCAGCGTCCGGTCGGTGAGCCGGGAAAGCCCTTCCAGCAGGGCGCGCGCCTTGGGTTTTTCCAGGTAGGCCGCGATCAGCGCGTCGCGCCCCTGGCGCAGGGCGTCGCGCCAGGGCGCGGGGTTGGGGGCGGGGGTCACGGCGGGAAACGAGTGCTGGCGCGGGGCTACAGGGTGATAAAGGCCGGTGCGGCAGGTGCGCCCGCCGATTGGGTAAGCACCTCGAAGCCGGTTTCCGTCACCACGATGGTGTGTTCCCACTGGGCGGAGAGGGAGTGGTCCTTGGTCACCACGGTCCAGCCGTCGCCCAGTACGCGCACGTCGCGCCTGCCGGCGTTGATCATGGGTTCGATGGTGAACACCATGCCCGGCTCCAGTTTCGGGCCGGTTCCGGCCTTGCCGTAGTGCAGCACCTGGGGCTCTTCGTGGAAGGCCGCGCCGATGCCGTGGCCGCAGAACTCGCGCACCACGCTGTAGCCGTTGGATTCGGCGTGGCGCTGGATGGCGGCGCCGACATCGCCCAGGTGCGCGCCCGGACGCACCACGGCGATCCCCTTCCACATGCATTCGTAGGTGATTTCGGAGAGGCGGCGCGCCTGGATCGAGGGTTCGCCCACGGAGAACATGCGCGAGGAATCACCGTGCCAGCCATCCTTGATCACGGTGATGTCGAGGTTGATCACGTCGCCGTTCTTCAGTTTCTTGTCGCCCGGCACGCCGTGACAGACCTGATGGTTGACCGAGGAGCAGATGGATTTGGGGTAGGGGGCGTGGCCCGGCGGGGCGTAGTTGAGCGGGGCGGGGATGGCCTGCTGTACGTTGACGATGAGGTCGTGGCACAGCCGGTCCAGTTCGCCGGTGGTGACGCCGGATTTCACGAACGCGCCGATGTAGTCCAGCACTTCGCCCGTAAGGCGTCCGGCCACGCGCATCTTTTCGATCTGATCCGGGGTTTTGATGGGGATGCTCATGACAGCGCGGCGGCTCTGGGGCGGGCCAGCTTAGTTAGCGGTCTGGCAAAAGTAAACCCGGATTGTTCATTAGGCGGCGCTATCGCGCCTGCACCCTAAGCCGAACGAGCCGGAGCCAAAGAGGTAGCCCGGATGGAGCGCAGCGGAATCCGGGGAGTTTCGCGGTGCGACCCCGGATTCCGCTGCGCTCCATCCGGGCTACGAATCTGCTCACAAAAGGCAAAGACTTGAGTCATAAGTGACTAATGAACAATCCGGGGTAAAGCTCGACCGGGGTGGCATGCCAGTAGCGCCGGAACGTCGCCCGCGCCGTATCGACCTGTGCGCCGCCCGGCCCCAGCTTCAGTTCCAGCGCGCCCGCGCGGTCGGTGCGATGCACTTCTGCACCGATGGCGCGCAGGCGTTGCAGGGCCTGCGGGTGGGGATGGCCATAACGGTTGCGGCTGCCCACGCTGATCAGCGCCACCCGGGGCTGTACGGCGGCGAGGAATTCCGGCGACGAGGAGCCGTTGCTGCCGTGGTGTCCGGCAATCAGCGCCTCCGCCGGGCGCAGCGCATCGCGCTCACGCAGGTTCATTTCCCCCAGCCGCTCCAGGTCGCCGGGGATCAGCGCCGCACCGTGCGGCGTCTGCACCCGCAGGGTGCAACTGCGCGCGTTGTCCGGGAAGCCCGGCAGCGCATAGTGGTGCGCGGGCGGGTGCAGCACGCTGAACTCGATCCCGTCCCAGCGCCAGGACTGCCCGGCGGCGCAGGCCAGGGCGTCCGGGCGCAGGCGCATCAGGTTCTGGCCGGTGGCGCTCAACCCGGCGCGCGGCATGCCGGCGATGGAACTCAGCACCCAGCCGGGGCGGTGGCTGGCGATCAGGCTGGCGGCGCCGCCGCTATGGTCGATGTCGTCATGGCTGACGATGAGGCCGTCCAGGCGGTTAATGCCCCGACTCCACAGATAGGGCGCGACGATGCGCGCGCCGGCGTCGTTGCCGTCGCCGCCGGGCTGGCCCGGCCCGGTATCCACCACCAGCGTGTGATGCGCGGTGCGCACCAGCACCGCCTGGCCCTGGCCCACGTCCAGCACCGTGAGCCAGGCCTCGCCCTCGCCCGGCGCGGGCAGGCGCGGGAAGAACAGGGGCAGGAACAGGAAGACCCCCATCCAGCGTCCCGGCATGCCTGCGGGCAGCAACAGCAGCAGTGCGCCCAGCGCCGCCAGCGCGAGGGCGAGGAGCGAAGGCGTGGCGGCGTGGAACACCGGCTGCGGCAGGGCGGCGAGCGCCGTCAGGCCGCTCATCACCGCCTGCAACACGCCATGTGCGAGCTGGGCCGGGAGCGCCCAGGGCGAGAGCGCGCCCAGCAGCGAGAGCGGTACGGCGATCAGGCTGACCACCGGGATCGCCGCCGCGTTGGCCAGCGGCGAGACCAGCGAGACCTCGTGGAACAGGGCCAGCAGCAGCGGCGTGAGGGCGAGGGTGACGGCCCATTGCGCCTGAATCCACTCGCGCCAGACCGGCAGCCGCCCGATGCGCCCCATGCCCGACCACAGCAGCGCCGCCACGGCGCAGAACGAGAGCCAGAAACCGGGCGCGAGCGCGGCCCAGGGGTCGATCAGCACCACCGGCAACAGCGCCGCCGCGAGCAGGCGCGAGGGGGCGGCAGTGCGGTCCAGCCAGGCCACGGCGGCGGCGCCCGCGAGCATGTACAGGGTGCGTTGGGCGGGGATGCCGTAGCCGGAGATCAGGGTGTAGGCGAGGGCGGCGAGCAGCCCGAGGGCGATGCCGGCGCGGCGCGCGGGCAGACGCAGCGCGAGGCGCGGCAGACGCCGCCAGAGGGCGCGCACCGCCCCCAGCACCAGGGCGGCGAACAGGGTGATGTGCAGACCGGAGACGGAGAACAGGTGCGAGACGCCGGTCTGGCGGAACAGGGTCCATTGCGCGGAGGGGATGGCGTTCTGGTCGCCGATGGCCAGGGCGATGACGATGCCGGCGTAGGGGCGCTCGCCCAGGGCCGTGCGCAGGCGGGCGCGCAGGGACTCGCGCGTGCGGTCGATGTGGGCGGTGAGGCTGCCGCCGCAGTCATCGGCGGGGGCGGGCGCGCCGATGACCGTCCCGCTGGCGCGGATGCCCCGTTCCAGCAACCAGGCCTCGAAATCGAAGCCGCCGGGGTTGATGAGGCCGTGCGGGCGGTGCAGACGCACGGTGAGGCGCAGGCAGTCGCCGCCGTGGAGGAGGGGGAGTTCCGCGCCGGTTGGGGCGTAGCTCGAAACCTGGATTTTCGCCGGGGTTTGCGCGCCGGGCGTGTGCCGCCGGGCCACTTCCAGTTCGATGCGCTGACCATTGGCGCGGCTGTCCGGCAGGCCCAGGACGCGCCCGGTGAGTGCGATGTCGCGCCCTTCCCATTGCATCGGCAGGGTCTCGGCCAGACGCAGGTCGGCGCGCCAGGCGGCGTAGAGAAAGCCGCTCGCCAGCGCCGCCAGCAGCAAGGCGGCCTGACGCACTCGCCGCCACGGCAGCCCCCACGCCGCCAGCCAGGCCAGCGGCAGCGCCCCGGCCCAGGCCAGGGGCGGCAGCTCCGGGCGCGTCTGGAGCGCGGCGCAGCCGAGGGCGAAGAGGAGGATGCAAAGGCGGATCAATTTCCGTGTAACCCTGGCGAGACGGCCTGTAGGAGCCCGGCTTCGCCGGGCGATCGACGGGCGCGGGGCAGCGGGTAGACTTTGACCATGCCGCGCAAATTTTTCCGCAAGTATCTGCCCGACCACGCCCAGGTGCGAGATCACCCCTGGTTACGCCGTTTCAAGCCGGTGTTGAAGCACCCCAATCTGTGGCATCTGAACCGCCATTCCGTCGCCGGCGGTTTCTGTTTCGGCCTGATCGGCGGCCTCATCCCCGGCCCGGTGCAGATGCTGGTGGCGGCCATCCTCGCCATCCTGTTCCGCGTCAACCTGCCGGTGGCGGTGGCGACCACGTTGCTCACCAACCCGTTCACCTGGCCTTTCATCATCGTCGCTGCGCTCGCCATCGGGCGTTTGGTTACCGGGGCCGAGGGCAGCGTGATGCAGGAGTTCGACTTCGACTGGCAAAACCAGAGTTGGTCCGAATTTCTGCCCGAGTTCTGGCGCTGGATGCTGGGTTTGGGCGAGACCTTCCTGATTGGCAATGCGATCCTGGCCCTGGGGCTGGGGGTGCTGGGGTATTTCGCGGTGCAGGCGGCCTGGCGGCTGTACATCCTGGCCTATCTGCGGCGGCGGCGGTTACGGCGAAACGCCGCGCAGAAGACGCTCTTGTAGTCGTCGCGACGACGGCGGGGAGTTCATCGCCCGGCGCAGCCGGGCTCCTACAGGGTGGCGGTCTGGACCAGCCGTCCGTCTTCCAGACGCAGGGTTCGCCCCATGCGCCCGGCCAGGTCCGGGTCGTGGGTGACGATCAGGAAGGCTGCGCCGTGGCGCGCGGAGAGGTCCATCAACAGATCCTGGATGCGTGCGGCGGTGTGGCGGTCGAGGTTGCCGGTGGGTTCGTCCATGAGTACGCAGGCGGGTTGCGTGACCAGGGCGCGGGCGATGGCGGCGCGCTGGCGTTCGCCGCCGGAGAGTTCGCCGGGACGGTGTTGTACGCGATGTCCCAGCCCCACTTCCTCCAGCCACTTTCCCGCCTCGGCCAGGGCGGCGGCGCGCTCCGTGCGCCGGATCAGCAGCGGCATGGCGACGTTTTCCAGGGCGCTGAACTCGGGCAGGAGGTGGTGGAACTGGTAGACGAAGCCCAGCGTCCGGTTACGCAGGCGTCCGCGTGCGGTTTCATCCAGCTTCCAGAGATCCTGTCCGTGGATGCGGACCTGCCCGGCATCGGGCCGGTCCAGCCCGCCCAGGACGTGCAGCAGGGTGCTTTTGCCCGTGCCGGAGGCCCCCATGATGGCCACCTGCTCGCCCGCCTGCATGGACATCTCCACGTTTTCCAGCACCCGCACGTCCAGATCGCCCTGGTGATAGCCCTTGCCCAGGCCGGCGCAGCTCAGCACGGCCTCACTCATAGCGCAGCGCCTCCGCCGGTTGCACGTTGGCGGCGCGCCAGCTCGGGTACAGGGTGGCGAGGAAAGACAGCCCCAGGGCCACCACGCCGATGCTGAGCACGTCCGCCGGGATCAGTTTGGAGGGGAGCTTGGAGATGTAATACACGTCCGCCGGGAACAGGTTCATGCCGAATGCCCGTTCCAGGAAGGGGACGATGGTTTCGATGTTGAGCGATACCAGCACCCCGGAGGCCAGCCCCAGCAGCGCGCCGATCACGCCGATCAGGCTGCCCTGCACCATGAAGATGGCCATGATGCTGCGCGGCGCGGCCCCCAGGGTGCGCAGGATGGCAATGTCGGCCTGCTTGTCGGTCACCGCCATGACCAGGGTGGAGACGATGTTGAACGCGGCCACGGCGACGATCAGCGTCAGGATGATGAACATCATGCGTTTTTCGATCTGCACCGCCTGGAAGAAGTTGGTGTGGCTCATGGTCCAGTCGGTGAGGTAGTAGTCGCCGTGCAGGCTCTTGGACAGCTCGCGCAGCACCCAGGGGGCGCGGTCCATGTCCGCCAGTTTGACGCGCAGGCCGGAGACCTCGTCGCCCAGGCGGTAGAGCTTCTGCGCGTCGGCCAGATGCATGAGGGCGAGGCCGGCGTCGTACTCGTACATGCCCATCTGGAAGATGCCCGTTACGGTGAACTGCTTCATGCGCGGCATCAGACCTGCGGGGGTGAGGGTGCCCTGTGGAGTGACCACAGTGATCTTGTCGCCGGCGTGGACCCCCAGCGAGACGGCCAGGTCGCGCCCCAGGATGATGCCGAATTCGCCCGGACGCAGGTCGGTGAGCCGGCCCGCCTTCATGCGCCGGGCGAACTCCGCCACCTGGCCTTCCCGCTCCGGCAGCAGGCCGCGGATGAGCGCGCCCTTGGTGTCGCTGCCGGTGGTGAGCAGGGCCTGGCCGTTGACATAGGGGGCGCTGCCGCGCGCTTCCGGATGCTTCGCCACCTGGGCGGCGACGCCGGGCCAGTCCGCCAGCTGGCCGTTGTAGCCGCTGATTTCCAGGTGCGCGGCGACTCCCAGAATGCGGTTGCGCAGTTCTTCCTGAAACCCGTTCATCACCGAGATGACGACGATGAGCGCCATCACCCCCAGGGCGATGCCGGCCATGGAGGTGACCGAGATGAAGGAGATGAAGTGGTTGCGGCGCTTGGCGCGGGTGTAGCGCAGGCCGATCAGGAGTTCGTAGGGGAGGGTGCGGAAAGACATGGGGCCGGAGTCTACCGAGGCCGCTCCCGGAAGTCAGGGGCGAAGCGGTTTCCGTCTCTGGGGCAAAAAAAATGGCCGGGACAAGCCCGGCCAAATGGATCGCACTGCTAGGAGACGTGTGGGTGGACTCGTTTCCCGTGGGTGAGTTCCCCGGATAATCCGCGCCATGAATGACTTGACCCTCTTTATGCCCGGCCTGCTTCCCGTTGCGGATGCGGAGCCTGCGGCGCTGATGAAGTTGCTGCAACGCGGACGGCGGATGGATGGGGCGGATGCGGAGTCCGTCCTGGCCGATGCCCTTGGGCTGGCGCGGCAGCAGGACTGGCCGTGGGCGCCCTGGCTGGCGCAGCAGGATGGACTGGAGACCGGGGAGGGCTACTGGCTGTGTTGCGACCCGGTGCGCATGGGGGCGGGCATGAACAGCCTGCTTCTGCACCGGGTCCAGGCGCCGGGAACGGAAGAATCTTCCCTGCTGGCCGCTGCGGTGGAGGAAGAGCTGGCTCTGCACTGGCCCGGCGCCCGTCTGCATGTCGCGCATCCCTCGCGCTGGTATGTGCGCATGGAGCGCGCGCCTGACCTGGTCACCCAACCGCCGGAACGGGTGTTCCACCTTGGCGTGGGGGCCTGTCTGCCGGGCGGTCGTGATGCGCCGCGTCTCATGCGCCTGTTGAACGGCGTGCAGGTGGCCCTGCATGACCATCCCGTCAACCGGCAACGTGAGGCGTCTGGCGTCGATCCCATCAACAGCGTCTGGTTTTGGGGCGGAGGATGTCTGCGGGAGAGGCTGCGTAGTCCGAACCGGGTGCTGGGCGGGGAGGGTGGCCTCGCCCGTCTGGCCGCACGGGCGGCGCACGAACCGTTTCCTGATGCACTGCCGGCATTGCGCGGACAGGTTATCGCCTTCGCGCCGCCGGATTGGACGTCCCTGGAAACGAACTGGCTGCAACCATTGCTGCGTCGCCTGCGCTGGGGGCGCGTGGGGCGGTTGCGGCTTGCTTTCGTGGATGCCTGTGTAGAGGTGAGACCGCTGGATCTCTGGCGCATCCCCCCGCCCTTGTAGGAGCCCGGCTCTGCCGGGCGATCCCGGATCGCCCAGGTAGGCCGGCTCATCGCCCGGCGCAGCCGGGCTCCTACAGGTGGCGGTTGGCGCGGTTCGGCCCCGGATTCATGCGCGCGGTCGGATGATCCGGCGAATTTCGCCGCCCTTGTAGGAGCCCGGCTCTGCCGGGCGATCCCGGATCGCCCAGGTGCGCCGGCTTATCGCCCGGCGTAGCCGGGCTCCTACAGGTGGCGGTTGGCGCGGTTCGGCCACCGGATTCATGTGCGCGGTCGGATGATCTGGCGCATCCCGCCGCCCTTGTAGGAGCCCGGCTATGCCGGGCGATCCCGGATCGCCCAGGTGGGCCGGCTTATCGCCCGGCGTAGCCGGGCTCCTACAGGTGGCGGATTGGCGCGGTACGGCCATCGGATTCATGCGCGCGGTCGGATGATCTGGCGCATCCCGCCGCCCTTGTAGGAGCCCGGCTATGCCGGGCGATCCCGGATCGCCCAGGTGGCGGGTTAGCGTGGTACGGCCACCTGATTCATGCGCGCTCCGATGATGCCTTGGCGCTTCAATAATCCCCCCGCGCCGCGGTGGGTTTCGTAATAGCGCGGGTTGGGGATCATCGCCGCCAGGTGCGCGGCCTGATCGTGGCCGAGAGCGGCGGCGGAGGTCTTGAAGTAGCGCCGTGAGGCGGCTTCGGCGCCGTAGATGCCGTTGCCCCATTCGATCACGTTCAGATACACCTCCAGGATGCGGCGCTTGCTCCACAGGGTTTCGATCATCACCGTGATGACCGCTTCCTGAAGCTTGCGGAACGGGTTCTTGGAAGCGGACAGGAACAGGTTCTTGGACAACTGCTGGCTGATGGTGGAGCCGCCCGCGACGATGCGGCCCTTTTTCAGATTTTTCTCCACCGCCTTTTCGATGCCCTCCCAGTCAAAGCCGTCGTGTTCCAGGAACTTGCTGTCCTCAGCGGCGATTGCGGCGCGCTTCAGTTGCATGGAGATGCGGGAGTAGTCCACCCATTGATGACGCAGTTCGGCGTCGGGCTTCTTTTCGTGCAGGCGTTCCATGCCCGCCTCCATGAAGGCGGTGTTGGACGGGTTGAACGAGCCCCACCAGAGCACCCCGGCGAGATAACCGAGTTGGAGGTACAGGGTCAGGATGGCGACGACCAGGCCGCCGCGCCAAAGCCAGCGTCCCATCACGCCTCCCGCAGCGCGGCGATGACGGGGGCGGTATCGGGGCGAACGCCGCGCCATACGAAGAAGGCCTCGGCGGCCTGTTCCACCAGCATGCCCAGGCCGTCCGCCGTGCGCGCGCCGCATTCGCGCGCGAAGGCGAGGAAGGGGGTGTCGCGCCCGTACATCATGTCGTAGGCCAGGGCGCCGGGTGCGAACAGGGCATCCGGCAGCGGCGGCAGGTCGCCGCCCAGGCTGGCGGCGGTGGCGTTGATGACGAGGTCGAACCGTTTTCCGGCGAGATCCGCGTAGCCGCCGCCGTGGATGTGGAAGCGGGCGGCCAGGGCCTCCGCCTTTGCCGCCGTGCGGTTGGCGATGAAGAGTCTGGCCGGCTGGCATTCCAGCAGGGGCAGGATCACGCCGCGGGCGGCCCCGCCCGCCCCCATCAGCAGAATGTCCCCGCCTGCCAGGCCCATGCCCAGGTTGAGCGTCAGATCCCGCACCAGGCCTGCGCCGTCGGTGTTGTCGCCCAGGATGTCCTCCCCCTGAAAGGAGAGGGTGTTGACCGCCCCCGCCGCCTCGGCGCGGGGGGTGCGCCGGGTGCAGAGTGAGTAGGCCTCCTCCTTGAACGGCACCGTGACGTTGCAGCCCCGTCCGCCGTCGTTGCGGAAGTTCCGTACCGCGTCGGAAAACCCCTCCCTGGGCGCGAGGATGGCTTCGTAAACCAGTTTCTGACCGCACTGCCGGGCGAATTCGGCATGGATGCGGGGGGATTTGGAGTGGGCGATGGGATGGCCGAAGACGGCGTAACGGTCAGGCATGGAAAAAATCTCGGGGCGAATGTTCGGAATTGTAGGGGCGAATTTACGCCTCCATTTCGCACAAAAATGGTGCGCAATGCACTTGTTTGGGTCTCGTTTTTTCACCATCTTGGCGCAAGCCCTTGTGGCACAATGCCCTGGCTTTGCCAGACGCATGGCATGAATCCTGCTCACGCCCCCTGTGGATTTCCACTCAACTGCAACTCATAGGAGTTTGAAATGGCGGTCGCCGATGTAATGAAGATGGTTCAGGAAAACGACGTCAAGTTCGTTGATTTCCGCTTTACCGATACCCGTGGCAAGGAACAGCACGTGACCGTGCCGGTTTCCAAGAATGGCTTCAGCGAAGACAAGTTCACCGATGGCCACGCCTTTGACGGTTCCTCCATCGCCGGTTGGAAGGGCATCCAGGCCTCCGACATGCTGCTGATGCCGGACCCGGATACCGCCAACATCGACCCCTTCATGGACGAGCCCACCCTCATCCTGACCTGCGACGTGATCGAGCCGGACACCGGCAAGGGCTACGACCGCGACCCGCGTTCCATCGCCAAGCGCGGCGAGGCCTATCTGAAGTCCACCGGCCTGGGCGACACCGCCTATTTCGGCCCGGAACCCGAATTCTTCATCTTCGACTCCGTGACCTGGGGCTCCGACATGTCCGGCACCCACGTCGCCATCGAGTCGGAAGAGGCCGCTTGGTCCTCCAGCAAGAAATACGAAGGCGGCAACATGGGCCACCGTCCCGGCGTCAAGGGCGGCTACTTCCCGGTTCCCCCGGTCGATTCGCTGCACGACATCCGCGGCGCCATGGTCATGGCCCTGGAAGAGATGGGCGTGCCGGTCGAAGTGCACCACCACGAAGTCGCCACCGCCGGCCAGTGCGAGATCGGCACCGTGTTCTCCACCCTGGTGAAGCGCGCCGACTGGACCCAGATCCTGAAGTACGTGGTGCAGAACGTCGCTCACAGCTACGGCAAGACCGCCACCTTCATGCCCAAGCCCATCGTTGGCGACAACGGTTCCGGCATGCATGTACACCAGTCCATCTGGAAGGACGGCAAGAACCTGTTCGCGGGCAACGGCTATGCGGGTCTCTCCGAGTTCGCGCTGTACTACATCGGCGGCATCATCAAGCACGCCAAGGCGCTGAACGCCATCACCAACCCCGGCACCAACTCCTACAAGCGTCTGGTTCCCGGTTTTGAAGCCCCGGTGATGCTGGCCTACTCCGCGCGCAACCGTTCCGCCTCCATCCGCATCCCGCATGTGGCGTCCGACAAGGCTCGCCGCATCGAGACCCGCTTCCCCGATCCTTCCGCCAACCCCTACCTGGCCTTCACCGCGCTGATGATGGCCGGTCTGGACGGCGTGCAGAACAAGATTCACCCCGGCGACCCCGCCGACAAGAATCTGTACGACCTGCCGCCCGAGGAAGAGAAGGCCATCCCGAAGGTTTGCCATAGCCTGGAAATGGCCCTGGACAACCTGGACCGCGACCGCGAGTTCCTGACCCGCGGCGGCGTCTTCTCCAACGAGATGATTGATGCCTACATTGATCTGAAGAACGAGGAAGTCACCCGCTTCCGCATGACCACGCACCCGGTCGAGTTCGAGATGTACTACAGCCTGTAATCCGGGCGGTGCAGGACGAAAAGGGCGGCGCAAGCCGCCTTTTTCTATTCAGAGCCCTGTGGAGCGTTTGATGACCATGCCATCCATCCTCATCACCGGCTGTTCTTCCGGCATCGGCCTGTGCGCCGCGCAGACCCTGGCCGCGCGCGGCTGGCGCGTGTTCGCCACGGCGCGCGGGCGCGACGATGTGGAGCGTCTCACGGCCATGGGTTTCGATGCCCTGCGCCTGGATCTGGATGATTCCGCCAGCCTTCGCGCCGCCGTGGACGAGGTGCTGGCGCGCACCGGCGGGCGCCTCGACGCCCTGTTCAACAACGGCGGCTTTGGTCAGGTGGGCGCGGTGGAAGACCTCACGCGCGACGCCCTGCGCGAGCAGTTCGAGACCAACCTGTTCGGTTGGGTGGAACTCACCAACCGGGTCATCCCCGCGATGCGCCGTCAGGGGCATGGGCGCATCGTCATGAATTCCTCGGTGCTGGGGTATGCGGCCTTCGCCTACCGGGGCGCTTACAACGCGGTGAAGTTCGCCGTGGAGGGGCTGACCGATACCCTGCGCCACGAGCTTGCGGACACGGGCATCCAGGTCAGCCTGATCGAACCGGGGCCGATCACCTCGCGCTTTCGCGACAACTGCCTGCCGCACTTCCTGCGCCATATCGACTGGCAGGGCAGCGTGCACCGCGCCCAGTACGAGAGCCAGATCGCGCGGCTCAAGACCCCCGGCCCGGCAGCGCCCTTCACGCTGGGGCCGGAGGCGGTGGTGGCGAAATTGATCGACGCACTGGAAAGCGACCGCGCGCGGGCGCGTTATCCGGTGACCACGCCTGCCGTGGCGTTTTGGTGGCTCAAACGCCTGTTGCCGATCCGCGCCATGGATTGGGTGTTGATGCGCGCCTCGGGCGGCGGCAGGCGTTGATGGTTGCGAAGTTCTCGCCGCCCCGGAGTGGCCTTCTTGCTGGCGAGGGTTTCCTGGTGTAGTGATGCACCCTGCCCGACGCTGATGCGAGCCCGTAATGTCTTTTGAAGGAGTGCATATGGCATCCAATCCCACCGACCAGTCCTGGCTTACGCGCAACACGCTGGCGGCTGTGCGTGAACTGGACATCGCCATCTCTCACCACATCGCCTGGTTGAAGGAGCTGCATAGCAACCTGATCTGCGACACCCCGATCTCGCCGGCCAATCTGCTGGCGGACGCACATCATCGGTGCAATTTCGGCCAGTGGTTCTACAGCGAGGGGATGGAGAAATTCCACGCCGAACCGGGTTTCATGCGCATCGAGGAGGTGCACCGCGCCATGCACGATGCGGTGCGGGTCATGCTCCAGCGCCGGGCTGCGGTGATGGCCATCCAGAAGCAGGATTACGAGCACTTCATGGACCTGGCGATCCAGTTCAAACAGGATGTGCGCACCTTTCAGTACACCCTGATCAACCGGGTCTGCACGGTGGATCACCTCACGGGCACCTGGAATCGCCACGCCATGGTGATGAAGCTGGCGGAGGAATATGAGCGCACCCAGCGCACCGGCCAGACCTGCGCCCTGTGCATGATGGATCTGGACCATTTCAAGGTGGTCAACGACCAGCACGGACACAAGGCGGGGGATGAGGTGCTGCAATACGTCACCACCCTGGTGACCACCGAACTGCGCCGCTATGACAGTCTGTGCCGGTATGGCGGCGAGGAGTTCCTCATCCTGCTGCCCAATACCGATCTGGAGAATGCCGCCAGCCTGCTCAACCGCATCCGGGAAAAGTTGGCGGACAACCCGATCCGGGTCGAATCCGGCCACGAGATTCCGTTGACCGCTTCCTTTGGCGTCACCCACATGGCGCGGGAAGAGGCGCTGGAAGAGGCGGTGGAACATGCCGACCACGCCCTCCTGGCCGCCAAGGCCCAGGGGCGCAACAAGGTCTGCGTGTGGAACGTGCTGTTGCCCGAGCGCTGATCCAGGGCTATTTCCCCAGGCTCTCCCGCTCCATCAGGATGTAGGTGTTGTAGGCATTGCGCCGGTGCGCCTCGCGGAAGGCGGGCATCTTCTCGTAGCGGCTCCAGTCGCTCTTCGCGTAGGCCTCGTCGAAGGGAACCATGTCCGCCACCGCCCGGCCCATCTGCTCGCGCACATCCCGCAGGTAATCCCGCGTCAGGGTCAGGTCTTCCATCGGGGTATCGGAAGCGCCGCCGTGCCCCGGCGCCAGAACCTTGGGCCGGAAGGCGATGAGCTTGTCCATGGCCGCCAGCCACAGGCGCGAATCCGCATCGCCCACGAAGGGCACGCGTCCCTTGAACACCAGATCGCCGGTGAACAGCACGGCATCGTCCTCCACGAACAGGGCCAGATCCTCGTCGGAATGGGCCGGGCCCACATGGCGCAGGCGGAACTGCATCCCCCCCAGCTTGAAATCCACATCCCCCGAGAGCCACTTGTCTGGCTGGGGGAAGCGCTGGGTGCGGTCGTTGATCCAGCGTCCCAGGATCTCCTTGCGTTGTTCAAAACGCAGTTTCGCCCCATCGGAGCCGATCACCGGTTTGCCGCCCTCATGCGCCCAGACCTCGGCCCCCAACTCCTGGAACACCTGGAGGCCGTAGTAATGGTCAGCGTGGTAATGGCTGATGAGGACGAGTTTGATGGGCTGCCGGGTGACCTTGCGGATGGCCTTCACCATGGCCTGGGCCAGGGAAGGGGAGCCCAGGGTATCGAACACCACCACGCCCTCCGACGTCACCACGAAGCCCGCGTTGGACATGAAGCCCTGGTTGGCCGTGCTTGCCGCCCCCGCCAGACCGGGGATGTACCAACTGTGCGGGGCGATCTTCTGCGCCGTGACCTTCACCGTTACGGGCGGGTAGACCGGCAGACGGGAGGCGGTCTGGCCGGGGAGGGGGAGGGTCAGGCAGAGCAGGCAGAAAAGGGCGGCGAGAAGGCGCATGAAGGCGACACCAACGATACGGGGGGCGGAAATTGTAGGCGGCGCATGGTGTATCTTCGCCCCGTCTTTTTGTCCCACCTTTCGTACCAGACCGCCGCCGTGAACCTGCCCCCCCTGCTCCGCAAACTCCTGCCTTTCCTGCTCGCCTTCGTCCTGCCCCTGGTCTTGTCCTACGCCTGGTGGGGCGGCTTCAATGCCGTGGTCATCGAGCCCGCCAGCGGCGGCCCCTACACCTACGCCTACCTCGAACAGAAGGGGGATTACGCCAAGCTGCCGGACCTGGCCGGGGAGGTTCATGCCGCCCTTCTGGCCCAGAAGATCGAACCGGGCCTGCCCATCAACGTGCTCTATTCCAACCCGGAGGTGGTGGACGTGGGGGAGCGCGTGGCCCGCACCGGGTATCTGATCCCGGAGGGCGTCGCCGTGAAGCACTCGCTGGCGGTGGATCGCATCCCCGCTCGCCAGGTGCTCCGGGCGCGCCTCCAGGCCAGCCCGCTGCTCGCCCCCAGCCGCGTCTACCTGGCTCTGGACCGGCATCAGCAGGCGCGGGGCCGGGGCATCCGCATGCCCACGGTGGAGATCTACCGCCCCACCGGCTCCGTCTGGCGCATGGGCGAGCTGACGGTGGAGATGGACGCCCCGTGAGCCTGTTCGCCACCCTGGCGGCCCTGGCCTGGGAGCACGCGCGCCCGTCGCGTCCTCCCCAACCCTTGCAACAGGCGCGCCGCTGGCACGGCTGGTTGCTGGAATACCTCAACGCCGGCGGGGAGCAGCATGGCGTCCTGGCCTGGACCCTGGGGGTCGGCCTCCCCGCTTTGGCGGTGCTGCTGTTGCAGGGGCGGCTGGAGGGCGGATGGGAGGCGCTGGGGTGGGCGGCGGAGGTCGCCGTGCTGTATTTCTGCCTGGGGTTCCGTCCCGGCATGGGTCGTGCGGCGGCCATCGCCGGCGCCCTGATGCGGCGGGAGATTGCCGAGGCGCAGCAGCGGTTGCACGAATGGCGTCCGGGCCTGCGGGCCGGGGCGGACGTCTCCAGTCTGGCGCGCCAGACCGTGGAAGAGTTGCTGCGTCTGGCCATGGGACGCCTGTTCGGCGTGCTGTTCTGGTTCTTCCTGCTGGGGGCGGCGGGCGCTGTGCTCTATTTGCTGACCCGGGAGGCGTGCAGCCGCTGGCACGGCGAGGCCGCCTTCGGCGCTTTTTCCGCCCGCGTCCAGGTGTGGTTGGACTGGTTGCCGGCGCGCATGCTGGCCTTCAGCTTCGCCATCGTCGGCAATTTTCAGGACGCCATGGACTCCTGGCGCAGTCAGGCCCGGGCCTGGGGTGATGAAGCGGAGGGCGCTGTCCTGGCCGCCGGCGCGGGCGCCCTGGGCTTGCGCCTGGGCGGGCGCATCCATCTGGCGGATGGAGATCTGGCGCGGCCCGACCTGGGCCTGGACGAGGCCGCGGGTGCGGAGGCGGTGAGCGCCGCCGAGGCCTTGATCTGGCGCGCCCTGTTGTTGTGGCTGGCGGCCCTGGCGCTGCTTTGGCTGGGAGGTTTGTGACGGTGTCCCCGGCGAACGGCGGGTGAGCGGCATGGATCGCATGAACCGCATCTTCGCGTTGCATCAGGTGCTGGCCTCGTGCCGCTATCCGGTCTCGCGCGAACGGCTCATGCAGGAGCTGGAATGCTCCCGCGCCACCCTGACGCGCATCCTGGCCGAGATGCGTGATCTGCTCGCGGCCCCCATCGAGTACGACGCCGTGCGGGGCGGCTACCGCTACAGCCATGAAGCGTATGAATTGCCGGGGCTGTGGTTCACCCCGTCGGAACTGTATGCCCTGGTGGCGGCCCAGAAACTGCTGCACGAGGCCCAGCCCGGCCTGCTGGAACGGCAACTGGCTCCCCTCAAGGGGCGGATCGAGAAACTGCTGGGTTCGGGGCGCGATCAGGGCGAACTGGCGCGGCGCGTGCACGTCCTGCGCCAGGCGGCGCGCACGCCGGACGCGTGTCGGTTTCAGACCCTGGCGGACGCCACGGCGCGGCGTGTGCGCGTCCATATCCGCTATCACGGACGCGGACGCGGCGACGAGACCTCACGCGATCTCTCGCCGCAGCGCCTGATCCATTACCGCGATAACTGGTATCTCGACGCCTGGTGTCATCTGCGTGAGGAGATTCGCAGCTTCTCGCTCGACCGCATTGCCGCGGCACAGGCGCTGGATCTGGCCGCGCTGGAGATTCCGGAAGAGCGGCTGGACGCCCATTTCAAGCGCAGCTACGGCATCTTCTCGGGTGCGCCCGTCGCCACTGCCGTGCTGCGTTTTTGCGCTGAACGCGCGCGCTGGGTGGCGGACGAGTTGTGGCACCCGGAACAGCGGGGGCAGTGGCTGGAGGACGGACGCTACGAACTGGCCGTCCCCTATGCTGACCCGCGCGAGCTGGTAATGGACATCCTCAAGTACGGACCGGATGTGGAGGTGATGGCGCCGGAAGAACTGCGTCGGGCCGTGGTGGAGCGTTTGCGGGAGGCGCTGGCGGTGTACGCCTGACGGCCCCCGCGAGCGATCAACCGGCGGGCGTTCCACCGACGCCGGCATCCAGGCGCTGACCCCGTAGGAGCCCGGCTGTGCCGGGCGATGCCTTTGCGTGGCGTAAGGGGTTGATCGCCCGGCACAGCCGGGCTCCTACACGGGGCGCCCTGGTGTCTCCCCGCGGCAAAACGCCTCAGGCGAAGGCGTCCGCCAGTACGTTGCGCAGCCAGCCGTCGGCGTATTCCACCTCCAGCTTGCGGTACAGACGCGGCACCGGCTTGGGCGCTTCCTTGGTGCCGAAGGTCACCGGGGAGATGCCGCTGCCGTCCTTGATGTAGACCCACTGCCCGTTCTGCACGCGGTACAGGTGCACCACGGAGAAGCCCCAATCCGGCGCCACCACGCTGTAGCAGGTGTTGGTGTAGATGGGCGCCGGGGCGGGCAGGCTGTTGACCTTGGCGACGATGCTGGCCACCACCACCTTGGCCTGGGTGATGGCCATGTGGGCGGATTTGGGGAAGGCGTTGTTGCTGGCCAGTTCGCCGCCGACGCAGGCGTCGCCGATGACGAAGATGTCCTTGGTCTTGGTGGACTCCATGCTTTCCGGCTTCACCTCGCACCAACGGTCCTTGAAGGTGGCCAGACCCAGATCCTTGGCCGCCTTGCCGGCTTGATGGGCGGGGATGATGTTGATGACATCGCCCTTGTAATCGTTGAAGCCGGTGTAGCAGGTCATGGTGGCGGGGTCCACGCGGGCCACCGTGCCGTCGTTGGAGCCGGAGATCCACTCGATCATGCCGCCCTGGCCGTAGCCGTACAGTTCCTTCCAGGCCTGCTCGAACAGGGGTTTCTTGGAGAAGGAGTCGTTGGCGTCGAGGATCAGCACCTTGGCCTTCTTCTTGCCGTGGTGCTGGCAGTGCAGGGCCACCTGGGCGGCGCGCTCGTAGGGGCCGGGGGGGCAGCGGAACGGACCCTTGGGCACGGCGATGATGAAGGTGCCGCCATCGGGCATGGCCTCCAGTTGCTTCTTCAGCAGCAGGGTCTGGGGGCCGGCCTTCCAGGCATGGGGAATCTTGCTGTCCGCCAGTTCCGCGGTGTGGCCCTGTACGCCGCCGTACATGAAGTCGATGCCGGGGGAGAGCACCAGAAAGTCGTACTCGAATTGCTTGCCGCCCTTGGTGGAGACGATCTTCTTGGCCGAGTCGATGGCGGTGACCTCGTCGTGCACCACGTTGACGCCCCGTTTCGCCAGACCCTGATAGCCCACTTGCAGGGTCTTGATGTCGCGCTCGCCGGAGATGACCTCGTTGGACAGCGGACAGGAGGTGTAGAGGGTTTCCCGTTCGATCAGGGTGACGTCGATGCCGGGGTCCATCATGCGCAGGTACTTGGAGGCGGTGGCGCCGCCGTAGCCGCCCCCCACCACCACCACGCGGGCCTTGGGCTTGGCGGCGGCGCGGGCGTTGGGAATGGTCAGAACGGAAGCGCCGGAGGCGGCGGCCAGGGTCTTGATGAAGGTGCGGCGATCAAAGCGGTGCATGGTCGTTTCCCCTCTCATTTGCCTTGGGCGCCGAAATAATGGGCGGCGGCGGGGACATCCGCCGGCTTCATCTTGCGGGCGGTCTTCTTCATCTTGCGGTGGGGCATCTTGAATTCCTCTTCGCGATATTTTTCGAGTTCCAGTTCCATGTACTTCGCCCACTGGCCGTTGATCTTGGGGGCGTCCTCGTCCGGGTCGCTGCCGGTGGCGCCGTGGCAGTCCTCGCAGTTTTCCGAGATCACCGACTTGCCCTTGGCTGCCAGGGGCGATTTTTGCGGCACGGGCGTCCAGGGCTTCTTGGCGAAGTGGGCAGCCAGGGCGTCGATCTCGTCATCGGTGAAGCCCTTGACGATGCGGTTCATGGTGGCGGCGCCGCGCTCGTCGTATTTCCATTGCTTCATGACGGTCTTGAGGTAGTCGCGCGGCAGTCCGCCAATGGATGGCATGGACGCGCCGACACTTACGCCGTTCACGCCATGACAGTTATTGCAGGTGCGGGCCAGGACTTCGATATCCAGCGCCGCCTGGGCCGAACCGGCCAGGCCGATCAGGGTTAAGGCCAGAATTACCTTGAGCATTGTCTCCTCCATTTATCGCTCGCAAAAATACGGGAAAGCCCCCGCAAAGCCATTACCGTAATGATTTAGTCAGGAAATTTGATTCCCTCTCCTGACATTGCCGTGGCCGCAACTATTAACCTGCTATCCCCGTTTAATCAAGCGGAATTAATGACCGATAAAATCAAAACATATTGATTTTCTTATATATCCAGCCCGAATTAATTTGCATCGGGAGGATTGCGAAGCACCGCGCTTCCCCGTAGGCTATTGGGGCTTTTGTTACGCCTGTTTCAAAAAGGGCAGTGTTTTTGCACTGCAATATCGGGGGGTGCGGAACCCTCGATTGGGAAATAACCGGCAATGAGGAGACGATAAATGGCAAGGAATGCCTGGAATGTATTTGTGGGGTTGCTGGCAGTCTGTCTGTGGCTTCCTGGTGTGGCGACAGCCACGGTGGCCGGAGAGGCGGCCCAGGTGGGGGCGGCGGTTGCAGAGCCTGCCATCGCCAATCACCGATGCTTGCGTTGTCACGCCGACCCGGAAGAAAAGGTGAAGCTACGCCGTGACGGCAGCAAGAACTTCATCTACGTCGATCCCCAGGTGTTCGAGCACAGCGTACATGGCAAACAGCCTTGCACCGGCTGCCACAACAACGTCAACAAGCTGCCTCACCCGAAGCCCCTGCCCAAGAGCGTGGGCTGCATCGAGTGCCACAAGAAGAAGCACGAGGCGCAGAAAGGCAAGCCTGATCCCGAATACAAGCGTCTGAGCACCGTGGTGGAGCAGATGGAGGGCTATCTGCACTCCGTCCATGCGCAGCCCAACAAGAAAGACATCTCCAAGATCAACGCCACCTGCTACGACTGCCATGACGCCCACAACATCGGCGCCCTGGGCAGCATGCAGCGGGCCGAACACCGTCTGAAAAACCCGGAGGTGTGCGGACGCTGCCACGAGAAGGAACTGGACCAGTACAAGGCCTCGATGCACGGCAAGGCCTTGCTGGAGAAGAAGGACATCAAGAGCGCGGTCTGTTCCGATTGCCATAGCACCCACAACATCAGCTCCGCCAAGGGCGACCCGATGAAGCTGACCATCACCAAGAACTGTGGGAACTGCCATGAAAAGGCGCGGGAGACGTACTTCAAGTCCTACCACGGTCAGGTCAACAAGCTGGGCTACACCAACACGGCCAAGTGTTATGACTGTCACGGCGGCCACAACATCAAGAATGTGGATGACCCCACTTCCTCCATCCATCTCAACAACCGGCTGAAGACCTGCAACACCTGCCACAAGAACGCCAAGGCGGGCTTCCTCACCTTCCATGCCCACGGCGACGCTTCGAATTACAAGAAGTATCCGGACATGTTCATCGTCAGCAAGTTCATGGAGTACCTGATCTATGGCGTGATGATCTTCTTCTGGACCCACGTCATCCTCTGGTTCTACCGCGAGCTGCTGGATCACCTGAAGGGTTGCGGCCATCGGGAAGATGTGGAGCACCCGGACGCCGTGTTCTTCCGTCGCTTCAGCCCGGTCTGGCGCTGGATCCATGTGCTGTTCGCCATCAGCACCATGATCCTGGTGATCACCGGCACCACGCTGCTGTTCTCCCACACCGATTGGGCCAAGGCGGTCATCACTTTGCTGGGAGGCCCGGCGGTGGAAGGCGTCATCCACCGCACGGCGGCCACCATCTGGGTCACGGTGTTCATCAGCCACATCGGTTTCGCCCTGTTCAACATCTGGCGCACCCGCAAGACCTTCCGCTGGTTCGGGCCCACCTCCCTGATCCCCAACTGGCAGGATCTGAAGGACATCGTGCGCATGTACAAGTGGTTCCTGGGCTTCACCTCGCGGCCCAAGTTCGAGCGCTGGACCTACTGGCAGAAGTTCGACTACTGGGCGCCGTTCTGGGGTGCGACTGCCATCGGCATCTCCGGGGCGATGATGTTCAACCCGACCTTCACCTCCCAGTACCTGCCGGGTTGGGTGTTCAACCTCGCCACCATCGTGCATGCCGAAGAGGCCCTGTTGGCCACGGTGTTCCTGTTCTCGGTGCACTTCTTCAACGTCCACTTCCGGCCTGAGAAGTTCCCCCTGAGCACCACCATCTTCACCGGCGCGGTGCCCCTGGAGGAGTTCAAGTACGAGCACACCCAGGAATACGACCGCCTGGTGGCCAGCGGCGAACTGGAGAAGTATCTGGTCAAGCGCCCGACCCGCACCGTGGAGAGCCTCGCCACCATCCTCTCGGCGCTGCTCATCCTGGCCGGCTTCCTGCTCCTGACCCTGGTGCTGATCGGTTACACGACCATGCATTAAGCCCTCGGCTCCGGCCCCAAGCCCGGACTGGCAACAGTCCGGGCTTTTTTACGTTGGTGAACGAAGAGGATGGAGTTCCCCCCTTTGGAAAAGGGGGGCAGGGGGGATTTCTGAGCCGGCCCGACTTGCCGCCGTCGCCAAATCCCCCGCCCTCCCCCTTTTTCAAAGGGGGAGCCGGTATCCTCCGCCGCCAGCCCCCCCTTGCCGCCTTCGCCATGCTCAACGCCCTCTGGATCAGCTTCTTCGCCATCGCCTTCGGCGCCTCCCTGTTGCAGTTTGCGGGGGGCGACAGCGCCATCTTCGGCGCGGTGATGAAGGCCTCCTTCGACGCCGCCAAGACGGCCTTCGAAGTGGCTCTGGGCCTGACCGGGGTGATGTGCCTGTGGCTGGGCGTCATGAAGGTGGGCGAACGGGCCGGCTACCTGGACCTGCTCGGACGCGGACTCGCCCCGCTGTTCTCGCGCCTGTTCCCGGAAGTGCCGAAGGGACACCCGGCCCTGGGCTCCATCACCATGAACATGGCGGCCAACGTGCTGGGCCTGGACAACGCCGCCACGCCCATGGGCCTCAAGGCCATGCGCGAGTTGCAGGAACTCAACCCTGACAAGGACACCGCCAGCAACGCCCAGATCCTGTTCCTGGTGCTCAACGCCTCGTCCGTCACCCTGCTGCCCGTCACCATCTTCACCTACCGCGCGCAACTGGGCGCGGCGGACCCCACCGACGTGTTCATCCCCATCCTCATGGCCACCTACTGCTCCACCCTGGCGGGCTTCCTGTTCGTTTCCGCGATGCAGCGGGTGCGCATCGACGCCGTGGTGCTGGGATGGATGGCGGGCCTCACCGCCGTGGTGGGCGGCCTGGCCTGGTATTTCGCCAGCCTGCCGGCAGCGGCGATGACGGCGCAGTCCTCCACCCTCTCCAACTTCCTGCTGCTGGCGCTGGTGTTGGTGTTCCTGCTGGGGGCGGCGTGGAAACGGGTGAACGCCTACGAGGCCTTCATCGACGGCGCCAAGGAGGGGTTCCAGACCGCCGTCACCATCATTCCGTATCTGGTGGCCATGCTGGTGGCCATCGCCATGCTGCGCGCCAGCAGCGCATTGCCCGCCTTCGTCGAAGCGGTGCGCGCCGGCATTCTGACCCTGGGGTACGACGCCGCCTGGGTGGACGGCCTGCCCACCATGCTGATGAAGCCGCTCTCCGGCAGCGGCGCGCGCGCCATGATGGTGGAGACCATGCAGGCGTCCGGCGCGGACTCCTTCGCCGGACGCCTCGCCAGCATCGTCCAGGGCAGCACCGAAACCACGTTCTATGTGCTGGCGGTGTACTTCGGCAGTGTCGGGATCAAGCGTGTGCGTTATGCCGTGGCGGGCGGACTGGTGGCCGATCTGGCCGGGTTTGCCGCCGCCGTGGGGGCGGCGTATCTGTTCTTTGCGGTGTAGGGATTTCCACGATGGAGGGCGTTTGTTTTCGCCGCGTCCTGGATGTGGAATCCGACGCGCTGTACTTCCTTAAGCCACTCTGATCTCGTTGAGCAGATCAGGATGGCGATCCAGCACCTTGAGCAGCTTGACCAAAGCCAGCGGCGGCTTCGTCTTGCCATTCTCATAGCGGGAGAAGGCATTGACGCCGCCACCGAAGATTTCTGCGGCTTCGCGTTGGTCAAGAGCAAGTTTCTTGCGCACGCTGGCAATGAAACCGGGATCAACGATGGATGCATTGACCTGCTTGGAAAAGGTGCGCATTTCCCGCATCACGCGCCTCGACTCCGCCTCATCCAGGATGGATTCGGCGCAGGCTGGGCAAAAGTCGCCCGTCACTGCCGAAATGAGGGTGCTTTCACCCTTGTAGGTATAGGGCAGGTCGCGAGTGTCATGGATCAATTCCGCAGCGCCGCAAACAGGGCATTTCATGGTCAAAGCTCCTTGAAGGACACGATCAGCACGTCATCAATGACCGTCAATTTCAGATACACGTCGCCCATTTGGGTGCTCGGGTGGTACACGTCCTGCCAAACCGTGTGATCGGTGTGCGTGGTCATGCTTTTGTAAAAGTCAGTCGGCGTCAGAGCCATCACCACAGCCAGCATGTCGGAAAGCTCAAGCCCCAATTCGCACGCACCGGATCGCGCCGCGTGCGTGGTGCGCACCTTGCCCGCTCTGATCAAGGATTTGGCGACTGCCAGCGCGTACTGCGGAGTGCGCTTCTCCATAGACTGGTTATAACCTAGTTGGTTATTTTTTGAATGGTTTTACGGGTTGTTCCCGAAACATTTGCCGCTCTCGTGCTGGCTTCACACCCCCGGCGGCGTAATCACCTGGATGTCCGCCGCATCCAGGTCATGGACCCCTTGCAAGGTCGCCACCAGGAACTTGGCCATGACGCCATTGCCGTCCGGGTCGTAGTACAGCGCTCCGGCGCTCTTCTGGAACAGCAGGTGGTCGTCCGCGTCTTGCGCTGCCACGCTCCATTGCCCGCTGCGGAACATGCCGGCGTTCACCGGGCCTACGCCCAGGGCGGTGAAGATGGTGGCGTCGAATACCAGTTTGTCTACCCCGGCCTGGTAGTCGGTAATGACGTCCGCGCCGTGACCAGGTACGCCGGTGAAGCCGAACTGGTCTGCGCCTGCGCCGCCTGTGAGGGTGTCGCTGCCGTCGTCGCCAATCAGGGTGTCGTCACCGTCGTCACCGATCAGGGTGTCGCTGCCGTCGTCGCCAATCAGGGTGTCGTCGCCGTCGCCGCCCAGTAGTCGGTCGTTGCCCCAGCCGCCCAGTAGGGTGTTGTTCTCGGCGTTGCCGGTGATCGTGTTGGCCAGTTCGTTGCCTGTGCCTTGTTGCGCTACGCCGGTGAGGATCAGGTTTTCTACGTTGGCGGCGAGGGTGTAGCTGACGCTGCTTTGGACGGTGTCCGTGCCGGCGTTGGCGTTTTCTGTGATCTGGTCGCCAACGTTGTCGACGATGTAGGTGTCGCTGCCTTGGCCGCCTTGCATCTGGTCTGCGCCTGCGCCGCCGTCCAGGAGGTTGTTGCCTTGGCTGCCGATGAGGGTGTTGTCGAGGGTGTTGCCCGTGTCGTTGACGCTCCAGCCGCTGAGTTCGAGACGTTCGACTTCCGCCGGAAGGGTGTAGCTGAGGCTGGCGTGG
>JACRNB010000014.1 GCA_016219425.1 Betaproteobacteria bacterium
GGTGAACGCCAGCATGTTCCGCAGCGGGCAATGGAGCGTGGCAGCGCAGGATGCGGACGACCACCTGCTGTTCCAGAAGAGCGCCGGAGCGCTGTACTACGACCCGGACGGCAATGGCGTCATGGCCAAGTTCCTGGTGGCTACGCTGCAAGGGGTCCATGCCCTGGATGTGAACGACATTTCGGCAGTGATCCCGTCGGCGCCGTGAGAGCGCCCAGCGCGGAACTCCTGGCGGTTTTCGACACCCGGCGCTGACAGAGCCCCATAGAATCGCCGCTGTTCGCACCCAACAAGGGACTGTTTTGCTGAATACCTCTCCCCGCAGCGGCAAGCCGAGGTCTTCCCGCATCCTGCGCGGGATGCTGGAGGAACTGCGCCCCTACCTGTTGAATGCCGGCTGGTTCAGCCTGGGCATGAACATCCTCCTGCTGGCCCCGTCGCTGTACATGCTGCTGGTGTTCGACCGGGTGTTGACCAGCCGCAGTTCGGAGACGCTGGGGGTGCTGACGCTGGGGGTGCTGGTGGCCCTGACGTTCAATTTCCTGCTGGATGCGGTGCGGGCGCGGCTGTTGGCGGCGGTGGGGGGGGCCATGGATCAACGGCTGGGGGCCGTGGTGTTGGCGGGGGTGCTGGCGCGCAGCGCCCGCTCCGGGGTGAGTGATCATGGCCAATCTCTGCGGGATGTGGGGGTGTTGCGGTCCTTCTTCGCCGGGCCCGGCGTGATCGCCTTGTTCGATGCTCCCTGGTTGCCCATCTACCTCCTGGTGATCTTTCTGTTCCATCCCTTGATGGCCTTGTGCGCGCTGGTCGGAATCGGAGTGCTGGTGGCATTGACCTGGTTCAGCGAGCGCGTAACCAAGCCCCGGCTGGAGCAGGCTCAGGGCGAGACCATGGCCGCCAGCCGTTTCATGGATAGCGCCATGCGCAACGTGGAGGCGATTCAGGCCATGGGCATGGTGAAACAGATGACGGCCCATTGGGATTCCCGCAATGCAAAGGTGCTGAAGGCGCAGGCCGGGGTGTCTACCACCCAGTCCTGGATTACTGCGGGCGGACGCGGGGTGCGTCAGGTATTGCAGGCCTTCATGACGGGGTTGGGCGCATGGCTGGTGCTGGGCAGCGATGTCGCCCCCGGCATCATGGTGGCATCCACCATCCTGCTGGGCCGGGTGCTGCAACCCATGGAGGGCATCCTGGCGGGCTGGAAGGTGCTGGTGGGGGTGCGCGGCTCCTGGGCGCGCCTGAGTGATCTGCTGGCGACGGAGCAGGAAGCGCGGCCTGCCACCGAACTTCCTGCACCCAGCGGACGCCTGACGGCGGAACGCATCGTGTTCACGCCGCCCGGACGCGAACATCCGGTGATCAAGGGCATTCAGTTCGCCCTGGAAGCGGGCGAATCCCTGGCCATCATCGGCCCCAGCGGTTCCGGCAAGTCCACCCTGGCGCGTTTGCTGACCGGGGTGTGGAGGGCGCAGAGCGGCGTGGTGCGTCTGGATGGGGCGGACATCGGCCAGTGGCCGCGAGACGCCCTCGGCCCTCATCTCGGTTACATCCCCCAGGACGTCGAACTGTTCGCCTGTTCGGCGGCGGAGAACATCGCGCGCCTGGGCGAGGTGGATAGCGAGGCGGTGATTGCGGCGGCACGGGGCGCGCGCGCGCATGAGCTGATCCTGAACCTGCCCCAAGGATACGAGACCAATCTGGGCGAGGGCGGTGCGCTCATCTCTGCCGGCCAACGCCAGCGCATCGCCCTGGCGCGCGCCTTGTACGGCGGGCCGCGTCTGGTGGTGATGGACGAACCCAATTCCAACCTGGATACGGATGGCGAGGCGGCGTTGCAGGAGGTGATTGGCGGACTCAAGCAGCAGGGGGTCACCCAGATCATCGTCACGCATCGTCCCGCCCTGCTGCATTCGGTGGACAAGGTGATGCTGCTGCGGGACGGCCAGATCGAACTCTTCGGGCCGCGTGAAGAGGTGCTGGCGCAGGTGCTGCGTCCGGCCACGGCATTGCCGGGGAGGCCGGCATGAGGATTTCCGGCATGGGGTTTCCCCGCCTGTCTGCCGGGGCGGGGGCGGATCAGGAACTGCGCGCCTTGTCCCGGTTTGGCCTGATTACGTTGCTAGTGATGGTGTTCGGGTTCTTCGGCTTCCTGTTGGTCATGCCCATCGAAGGGGCGGTGGTGGCGGCGGGGGTGGTGAAGGTGGACCTCAACCGCAAGGTGGTGCAACACCAGGAAGGCGGCACGGTCAAGGCGGTGCGGGTGCGGGATGGCGAGCGGGTGCAGGCCGGCCAGGTGTTGATCGAACTGGCGGATGTGGCGGTGGCGGCGGGGGCGGATCTGTTGCGCAACCAGTACGACGCGGAACTGGCGCGCACGGTCCGTCTCACTGCGGAAAAGCTGCTGGCCCCGCGCGTGACGTTCCCCGAGGAGCTGACCCGGCGCGGCGATCAGCCCGGCATGCGCGAGATTCTGGAGCGGGAACGGGTGCTGTTCACCGCGCGCCGGGGCACGCTGGAGAGCCAGATTGCCCTGCTCAAGCGGCAGATTGGGGATGTCCACAGCGAGATTGCGGCGTTGGAGCGCCAGATCGAGGGGGATCGATCCGCCATCGCGCTTCAGAAGGAGGAGCTGGCGGTGAACCAGAAGCTGGTGGAGCAGCAGTTCATCCAGCGCACCCGCATCATCGGCCTGGAGCGCGCGGTGGCCGACTACGTCACGCGCCTGGGCGAGCACGAGGCGGATCTGGCGCGTTCACGCCAGAAGATCAATGACTTGCAACTGCGCATCGTGGCGCAGCAGAACGAGTACGTGGAGGGCGCGGCGCGGGAACTGCGGGAGAGCGGCAACAACCTGCTGGATGTGGAGCAGCGTCTGCGTCCTTCCGAGGATGCGGCCTTGCGTCAGGCCATCCTCGCCCCGGTGACGGGCGAAGTGGTGGGGCTGAAGGTGTTCAGCGCCGGCAGCGTGATCGGCCCGCGCGATGTGCTGATGGAGATCGTGCCCAGGGACGCCCATCTGGTGGTGGAGGCGCGCATGCGGCCCGAGGACATCACCCATGTACGGGGCGGCGCGCTGGCGGACGTGCGCCTGACCGCCTTCCGGTATCGGGATACGCCGGTGGCGCCGGGGCGCGTGACCCATGTCTCGGCGGACGTGTTCACCGAGCCGCAGAACGGGGCGTCGTACTACACGGTGCTGATCGAGGTGACGCGGGAGGAGTTGGCGCGGGCCGGCAATCTCTATCTCCAGGCGGGCATGCCGGCGGAGGTGTATGTAAAAACCGCGCGCCGCTCTATCGCCACCTATTTGTTCGAGCCGGTGACCAGCTTCCTGTTCCGGGCCATGCGCGAGCACTGAGAGCGCTGATCCCCCCGCTTATTCCTCCCGCTTACTTCACCTCTTCCCAGCCCGTGATCATGGCCTTGATGTGGGATGTGGGCGTATGCCCTGCGGTGGACAGGTAGATGTGGGCGATGAAGAAGATGAGGATCATGAAGGCGCCCAGGGTGTGGAAGAACGCCACGCCTTCCAGGCTGAGCCATGCATCCAGGCCCCAGGCGGTCCACTGGTCGTGGAACAGGTAGAACCAGCCGGAGAACCAGATGATGGGGGAGATCACCAGCATGAAGCCCAGGTAGGCCAGGCGTTGTAGCGGGTTGTGCTTGCGCTGGACGGTCTGGTGGAAGGGGTGGGGTGCGCCGGTGAAGATGCCCTTGGAGTAGTACATCACCATGGCCATGATCTTGTCCTTGCTGGGCTGGCAGATGTACTGCTTCCATTCCCCGGTGGTGATGTGCCAGAAGATGGCGAACACCCAGAGCGTGACCAGCGACCAGGCGGCGACGGTGTGCAGACTCACCGCCTTGGCGAAGCCGAACAGGGTGTAGCTGCCGTGCACCTCAAAGCCGGAGAGCATCAGGGTGATGATCAGCGCGGCCTGGGACCAGTGCCAGAGGCGCTCGAAACGCTTGAAGACGTAGATGCGCTCGCTCATTTTTGCGCTCCCTTCTTGTGCATGTAGACGCGGCCCGCGCCGTGGGCGATGACGCCGATCAGGGCGAGGAGGGCGAAGGTCCAGCCCAGGCGGTCCAGCCAGACGTTGCCGTCGCGGCCCGGCATGTAGAGGCTGGGAACCTTGTCCAGCCGGCCCGGCGCGGTGTGGCATTGGGCGCAGGTGAGGGCGTCCGCCTTGGGCGCAACCATGTGGGTGATGGGCCAGGACATCTCGGTACTGACGAAGGCGTACTTGCCGCTGTATTCCGCGCCGATCTCCTTCATGCCGTAGGCGAGCGCCTTGTCCCAGTTGAAGTTGGACCAGAGGGCGCTGTCGTCCTTGCCGTAGGTGTGGAACACCAGGAGCTGGTTGTTGCCGAGGTCATAGGGCTGCTTGCCGCGGAACACCTTCATGGGCCAGACCTTGGATTTGCCGTCCGCGGCGCTCCCCCCCAGGGAGTTGATCTCGACCACCTTGGAGGGGTCCAGCCGGGTCTCGCGCAGGGTGTAGTTCACCTCGCCGTTGAACCAGACGTATTCGGGGATGACGTTGGATTCGTACTTGAAATCCCCTTTTTTGCTGTCGTAAGCGTCGTGGCCGCCGCTGTCCTTGAGCTTGAAGGGCTTGCCGTCCTTGTCCAGCCTGCCGGCGGTGGACCAGTCCCACAGCATCTTGGTGGGCTGGGCGCGGGCGAACTCGGGGATGTGGCAGACCTGGCAGGCCAGTTTTGCGGTGTGGTCGTTGAGGCGGTCGTTTTTGGGATGGGGGGCGTTGCCGTGGCAGGCCTCGCAGGTGGCCACCGCCTCATCCTTCTTGCCGCGGATGTGCTTGGTCTTGTCCACCGCCACGGGGGTGTAGCGGCTGCCCGGCACCTGATGGCCTTCGGTCATGTGGCAGTCGCCGCAGGTGAAGTTGAGGCCGTCCTTGGCCATGTGCACGTCCAGGTAGCGACCGGGGTTCTTGAGGGAGCTGTCCAGGTCGCCGTGCTTCACTGCGTCGCCGCCGCCGCCGTAGAAGTGGCAGGCGCCGCAGGTCTGGCGGCTGGTCTTGCCCACGCCTTGCGCCACCTTGCGCAGGTCCGGCGCCTTCACGATCTTGCCGGAGTGAGGCGGGAACTCCACGTCCTTGTAAGGCGGGTGGCCGGCCAGACCGGGCAGTTTGCGGTAGGCGCCGGTGGTGTCGTGGCACACCAGACAGTCCACGTTGGCCTGGGATTTGAAATCGAACTTCTCGTCCTTCCAGCCGTAGCCCACATGGCAGGCGGTGCAGAACTCGTAGTTGGAGGGCACCGCGGTGCAGAAGTTGTTGATGATGTTTTTCTTGCCCAGCTTCTGTTGGGTGTTCGGGTGCAGGAATTCCCAGGTCCAGTGCTTGGTGGTGTGGATCTGCTTGGCCGCCTCGGTGTGGCATTCCAGGCAAGCCTGGGTGACCTCCGGGCCGTTCTTGAATGCCCGGTCCAGTTGCTTGAAGCGGGTGTGATCCGCGGTGGAAGCGGAGAGGGGTTTGGGTTCAGGCTTGGGAGCCGTCGCCGCGGGGGCGGAGGGCGGTGCGGGCATGTTGGCCAGGGCCAGACCGCCCAGCGCCACCCCCGCGAGCAGGAGGAGGATGCGTTTCATGATGGGAGTCCTCCGCTCAGCAACCGCCGCCGCCGCCACCCTGGCCGCCGGCGCCTTCGGCCTTGGGCAGGATCATCTGCGGCGCGGGTTCGCGCGGGTCGAATTCCAGAAACTTCTTTTGGTCCGCCGCCACCTGGCCCATGACCTCGCCCACCAGGGGGCCGAACATCTTGCCCATGAGGCCGGCGTTCATGGTGGCGATGTACACCTTGCCGTCGTTCTTTTTGTACACGCTCACCTTGCAGGGCATGAGGATGGACAGGAACCGCAGCGTGTCGTCCTTGAGGATGGGCTTGGAATACTTGGTGCTGCATGCCTCGATCATCAGCACCGGCAGAACGTTGCCGCCGTCCTTCTGCACCGCCTTGGCGGGGTTGCGCAGGCCGGACAAGGCCCAGCCGTTGCCGGTCTTCTCGATGTTGTGCTGGATGCGGGCGACGGTTTCTTCCATGCCGAAGGGACTGACCCGCTCGGTGAACATGAGCTTGTCCGCCATCTTCCAGCCCACGATGCCGGTCAGGGCGATGCCCGCGATGAACGCCATGATTGTTCTGATCATTTCCTCTTCCTCCTACCTCGGTTGAACGCCGCTTCAGACCGCCTCGGGACGGCCCGCGTAATACCCCTGCGCTGCAAAAACTCCCAGCGTGCGCAGGGCTTCCCACTCTTCTTCCCGTTCCACCCACTGGGCCGCCACGGGGATGTCCAGCACCCCGGCGATGGAGACCAGGGAGCGCACGAAGAACTGATTGTCGTCGCGTTTGTCGAGCTCGCGGATCACGCTGCCGTCCAGTTTGACGTAGGCCGGTTCCAGCGCCTGGAGATAACCGAACGCGCCGTGGCGTGCGGCGAAGCGATCCAGGGCGATGGCGGCGCCGCGCGCGCGCAGTCGCTCGCCGAGCAGCAGGGCCATGGAGTCGTGGCTGACGGCGGCCAATTCATCCACCTCGAATACGAGCCGGGCGGCCTTTTCCGGGTTCGTCTCCAGCACCTGATCCAGCCAGGCATGGAACAGGGGAGAGGCCACGGACTGGTCCGACAGGTTGATGGCCAGAGTGTCGGCCAAGGTCAGGGAAAGGCAGCGCGTGATGACGGCCTCATCCAGCTGGATGGCCAGGCCCAGCCGTTCCGCGACCGGGGCGAACAGCCCTGCGGACAGGGGCTGGCCTTCCTCGTCCAGCAATTGTGTGGTGATTTCCAGGCCCTGCCGCTGGCGGTCAGCCAGTCTCAGCATGGGCTGGCCCAGCAGGCGCAGGCGGGACGGGTCAGCCAGGGCGCGGGACAGCAGGGTCTGCCAGTCGCGCGCGCCATGGCCCTTTTCCAGCGGCGCGGTATGCCAGGCCAGGGTGTTGGGGCCGGAGGAGCGCGCTGCGGCCAGGGCGGTGTCGGCGGCGCCCAGAAGGCTGCCCAGGCCGCGCTGGCGGTCGAAACGCACCCCGCCCAGGTAGTAACCATGGGCCTGTAGCTCCGGTTCTCCTTGCGCCAGACGCGCCAGGGATGCGCGGATGCCTTCGGTCCAGCTTGCGATTTCGTCATCCTGCAAACCGGGCGCGAGCAGGACAAAGCTGGCCCCCGCCAGCCGCGATACCGTGGCCAGGGGGCCGGCGGCCCGCAGCAGGGTTTCGGCAGTGAGGCGCAGCAGGGCGTCGCCGCGCTCGAAGCCGTGGCGTTCGTTGATGTCGCGGAACTGGGCCAGTTCCACCAACAGCACCAGACCATGAGGAAATTCAGCTTCGGCGCGCAACATGTGCCCGGCCCGGTCATCGAATTCGCGCCGGTTGGGCAGGCCGGTGACGCCATCCTCGCGCGCCTCGCGCCGGGTGCGCTCGATGAGGGTCGCCTGTTCGTCAAAACTCTGGTGCAGTTTCACCGCCATGCGGTTGAGGGCGCCCACCACCGCCGCCAGCTCCCGCACGCGGGGAATGCGCTTGATTTCGCGGAACACGCGACGTCCGATGTCCGCCGCCTGATGTTCGATATCGCGCAGGGGGGCGAGGATGGTGCGGAGCACGAACCACAGGAACACCAGGGAGAACGCGAAGGTGGCGGAGAACAAGCCCATCAGCCAGCCGCTGATCTGCCACAGCTTGTTGTAGGCGTGGCCGGGGTGGCTTTGCACCAGCACCCGGCCCAGTTGCCTCCAGCCGCCGGTGATGAGCGATTGCCCCGAGGGGGCTTCAATCGGAAACAGAGCGGCAAACCAGGGCGGTACGCCTTCCAGAGTGGGCGGCAGGCGGTGACGCAACACCTCCTTGCCATGCGCATCCACTACCCGGATGTCGAGGAAATAGCCCCGGTCGAACATCGCCCGGACCACGGTGTCGGCCATCACGGTGTCGCCGGCGGCAAGGGCGGGGGCCAGGGTCAGGCTCAGGGAGGTGGCGGCGTCCTCGGCATGGGAGGCCAGCTGCGTGGTGACATACTGGCGGGTAAATAGGAAACTCACCGCGAGGGCGCTGGTCAGCGCCACCAGGAACAGCACCGAAACTCCCATGAACAGTTGATGCGCAAGCCTCATTTCCAAGTGTCCTGTGTGACCGGTTCAGGCATCGCCCTGTTGGCCGGGATGCTGATTGCGATTGGCGCCCATGCCGGACTCGATGATCTGCCGGCCCGACTGATCGAGGCCATGACCCGGAAATTCGGCCCCGAAGTCCCGCAACGACTGGCCAGCTGGCAACGCGTTCTCAGGCAGGGGGCGGAAGGAAGCGAACAGCGCGAACTCCAACTGGCCAACCGGTATTTCAATGCGATCCCCTACTTCCGTGATGCCGATCACTGGATGGTGTCGGACTATTGGGCCTCTCCGGTGGAAACCGTCTCCAGCCACGGCGGCGACTGCGAAGATTATGCCATCGGCAAATACTTCACGTTGAAGGAGCGGCGCATCCCGCTGGACAAGCTCCGCATCACCTATGTCCGGCATCTGGCCCTGAAAGAATCCCATATGGTGCTGGTGTATTACCCCACCCCGGATGCGGACCCTCTGGTGTTGGATAACCTTACCGGGGATATCCAGCCTGCATCCCGGCGGACCGAGTTGGCGCCGGTGTACAGCTTCAATGATGAGGATGTGCGCGGCATGGAGGGGGGGGAACGCAACCTGGGCTCG
The DNA here is from genome assembly GCA_016219425.1 of Betaproteobacteria bacterium. Taxonomy (GTDB): domain Bacteria; phylum Pseudomonadota; class Gammaproteobacteria; order Burkholderiales; family Thiobacillaceae; genus PFJX01. The sequence goes on from JACRNB010000014.1 coordinate 8,727, forward strand.
CCCCGTCAGATCCGCCTGTGGAGCGGTCTGCTCAACCGGATGGAGCGGGAATACCGTCCGTGATGCGTGCGCAATGCGCGCATTTCCATCAAAGCGATGGATACCTTGCGGTGTGTTTCAGTGGTTGTTCGCCTCTGGCTCGTCCACCCCGAGATTTTTCTGGCCTCTGATTTGTTTCTCACGCCGGTTGCCATGCAATTGCGCTACAAATGCTAGAAACGATACCCGATACAGTTGATTTCTCGGCATGACCTCTGATGGTTCCACACTCAACTTGAATATGTTTATTAGGAAACCTTTCCAACCCACTGAAATTTAATAGAATGTAGATTACTTATTATTGGCACTGGGTTTGCGTTAAGGACAATGGGACAACAGGATCGAATGCAACTTGCCCGTAGTGACCCCAGTCACTGCACGCCCCCGTCCGGGGCGGTAGGTTGCGCTCGTTCAGTTAACAGGAGTGGGTCAGAAGGATCCTGTCGGGTGATCGAAGACGTACTGGTGGATGCACCAAATGCAGTTAAAGGGCGCCGGGTTGGTGGCCGATACCTGCAATGGTCTCTGTTGGTGATAGGGGTACTGATGAACGGATATGGCTTTGCCCAAGCGCTTCCTGATGCCGGTCGTGTGCTGGAAGGGGTGCGTGCGCCGGTTCCGGGGGTCAAGAAGCCGGTCCAGATCAACGAGGCAAGCGAGCCCCAAACCTATCGTCCGGCCCTTCAGGAAGATTCCAGCATCCGCATTCCGGTCAAGGACATCCGTCTGAGCGGCTTTGTGGTGTTTCCCCCGACCGAGATGCGTCCGCTTTACGAGGGGGTGCTGGACCGAGAGGTTTCCCTGGGTGAACTCACGGCGACAGTCGAGAAGATCACCACCTTTTATCGTGACCAGGGGTTCCTGCTGGCCCGCGCCTACCTGCCTGAACAGGAAATCAAGGATGGGGTGGTGGAAGTGACGGTGCTGGTGGGCAGTTTTGACCGCACCCACATCGTCAATCAGAGTCGTTTGAACGATGAGGCTGCCGAGGCGTTGGCCCAGAGCGTGGTCAAGGGCGCCCCGGTGACCGAGTGGGCGGTTGAGCGCGCAACCTATCTGGCTGAGGACATGCCCGGCGTCGAAGCTCGTGGCCTGCTGCGACCAGGTTCCGTGACCGGGACCACTGATTTCGTTCTGGACCTTCGTGAAGACGAACCCTTGCGGGTGCTCAGCTTCAAATATGACAACGAAGGCAGCATGTACACCGGTCGCCATCGTTTCAACGCGGGGCTGAATCTGAGCAATCCGTCCGGCAAGGGAGACCGCTTCAGCGCCCAGTTGCTCACCACTGGCATAGGCGTCCGATCCTTGAGCGCGTCCTACGACTATCCCCTGAATTACAACGGCACCCGTCTGACCACCACGGCCTCCTATTCGACCTACCAACTGATGGAAGACTACCGAGCCAGCTTTGGTCGCTATGGCTCCGCCCAGGTCTTGGGTTTGTCCCTGACGCATGCGGTCAAACGGACCCGCCTTTCCAATTTCTATGTAACGGCAGGGTTTGACAGCAAGTCCATGCGGGACCACACCCCGCTTTACGACTCCCTGGAAGACCCTCTATCCGATCCGTTAGCGAAGCGCCGGGTGAACAAGCTGACCTTTGGTATCTCTGGCAATGAGAAAAGTAAGGATGGCAGTCGTTATTTCAGTTATTCCCTGAGTAGTTCCATCGGCTACGTCAGTCTGTTGACCTCCGGGCTCGTGTTGAGCGATGCGTCGGTCTCCACCTCCGGTTTCTTTAGCAAGCAGGAGTTGAAGCTCACCTATTTGCAGCACCTGTGGGACACCAACTCGCTCCAGATCGTCTACAGCGGGCAACGCGCCGGCAAGAACCTGGACTCCTCGGAGCAGTTCTCCATTGGCGGGTCCACAGGGGTTCGCGCCTATCCGCAGGGAGAGGGCGGCGGGGACGATGTCCATCAGATCAACGTTGAACTTCAACATGGCATGGGGGAAATGGGCGGTGGATTCGCAACCGGATTCCTGTTCTTTGACCATGCCAATTCGCAAATCAGGCACGCCCCCCCGGCTGGCTATACTGGAAACAGGCGGCAATTGAGCGCCCTGGGTTTTGGCCTGGACTGGAACAACAGCCTTGGCTACACGTTCCGGGGGATATTCGCCCATCGACTCGGGGGCTCGTTAGCCCAAGCCGAACCGGACAGCCCGCACCGACTCTGGGTCGAGCTGGGCCGGACGTATTGAGAGGAGTGCAACCATGAACCGTGCCTATCGAATCGTCTGGAGCGCCGCCCGCGGTGCGTGGGTCGCGGTCTGTGAGATTGCCCGCGCTCATGGCAAGAATGGCCGTTCCTCCGTAGTGCGTACCGCCCGCAAGGCGGGCGTTGCCGTTGCCGGCGCGATGTTGGGGGTGTCCCTTGCCCACGCCTTGCCGGAAGGCGGACAGATCGTGGGCGGCAGTGGCGGCATTTCCCAATCCGGCTCCGCCATGACCGTCCAGCAGGACTCGGCCCGCATGGCCATTGACTGGCAGAAGTTCGGCATCAACGCCAACGAACTGGTTCGCTTCAACCAACCCTCATCCAGCGCCATTGCCCTCAACCGCGTCCTGGGCAACAACCCTTCCGCCATCTACGGCCAGCTCCAGGCCAACGGCAAGATCTTCCTGGTCAACCCCAGCGGCATCCTGTTCGCCCCCGGATCGCGCGTCGATGTAGGCGGCTTGGTTGCCTCCACACTGAACATCAACTCGGCGGATTTCATGGCCGGGCGCTATCAATTCCGCAAGGACGGCAGCGCTGGCAGCATCGTCAACCAGGGCGATATCACCGCTGCGGATGGCGGTTACGTTGCCCTGCTCGCACCCGAAGTCCGTAACGAAGGCGTCATTGCCGCGCGCCTGGGCACTGTCGCCATGGCGGCGGGTGATTCCGTTTCCCTCTCGCTCAATGACGGCGCGGTCGGCATCCAGATCGACGAGGCCGCCCTCAACGCCAGCATCACCAACCGCAACGCCGTGCGCGCCGAAGACGGCGTGGTCATCCTCAGCGCCCGCGCCAAGGACGCCCTGCTCAACACCGTCATCAACAACGAAGGCGTCATCGAAGCCAAGCGCGTCACCAACCGGGGCGGCGTCATCCGCCTGGAGGGTGGAAGTTCCGGCGTGGTCAGCGTGTCCGGCACACTGGATGCCTCCGGCAAGGCCGCCGGGCAGACCGGCGGTCAGGTCGCCGTGCTGGGTGAGCGCGTTCTGCTCACGGGTGCGGCGCGCGTGGACGCCTCCGGCGACCAGGGCGGCGGCACGATCCTGGTTGGCGGCGATCTGCATGGCGGCGGAGGTGTACCCACGGCACGGGAAACCTATGTGGGCGCCGACGTCAGACTGAATGCCGATGCCATCCAGAATGGCGATGGCGGCAAGGTTGTGGTCTGGGCCGATGATCGGACTCGTTATCTCGGCAATATCAGTTCCCGTGGCGGGGAAAACAGCGGAAACGGCGGTTTTGTCGAAGTCTCTGGAAAGCAGACTCTTGAATTTGTCGGTGGGGTTGAACTTGGTTCCGGGGCAGGGGTTGGCGGCACCCTGTTGCTGGACCCCTATGACCTGATCATCGGAACAACCGGCACGGCCATTCCGGATAACGGCGTACCTGCGAATCCGGACATCGCCTTCGCCGACGGCAATACCACGGTGGGCAACTCCACTACCTACATTTACAACACCACGGTCGCCAACTACTCGTTGCTCTACCTTCAGGCCGGCAACAACATCACCGTCAGTACCGCCATGAACATGGCGTGTGGCAGCAGCGTCAAATTGGAGGCCAACCACAGCATCCTGGTGGGCAGCACGATCACCGTTAACGGTAATCTCACCACCGCGCCCGGTTCCATCACGCTCACCGCTGGTTTGGGCGGCAACACCAGCAGCGTCATCAACGTCAACAGCGCGTTGGCGGTCACCGCCAACAGCAGCCTGACGCCCGGCTCCATCAACCTCAATGTGCAGAATGGCACGCTCAACCTGAACGCCGCCCTGACCACCAAGGGCGGAGCGGTCAATATCAACGCCACCACCGTCGCCACCACTGCAGCAGGCACGATCACCACTTCAGGCGAGAGCAACAACTCCGGATCCTGCTATTCCAAGGCCGGCGGTAACGTCAGCGTGAACGCCACGGGTAATGTGACCCTGCGGGCCATCACCGCGGATGGGGGGGCGACCACAGGCACCAATCTCACTATCGGTAGTCGTGCGGGTGACATCAGCATCCTCGGTGGCAATATCACCCTGAGTGGGGTTCTTTCCGCCAATGGCTCGCAGGCGGACTATGGCCCCGCCAACCTTTCCAACCTGACCTCAACGGGGATTGGTTTCCATGGCGGGGATGGCGGCAACATCACCGTCAACGCCACCGGCAACCTCACGGCAACGGCAATCATCGCGAGCAGAGGCGGTTCCGGCCTCTGGAATCCGCGCTGGGATCTGTCGGCAGCGGACGTGTCCCGCGGCGGGCGTGGCGGTGACATCACGCTCTACACCAGCGGCGGTTTCATCAATGCCACCGCCAACATTACTTCCGTTGGTTCTCCCGGCACCAACGCGGCCAACCTTTCGACGCCGGGCAAGGTGACGATCCGTAATGATTGGAACAACGCTGGCGGCTACGTCAACGTGTCCAATGTCACGATGGGCGTGGGTGTCGCTGGCATCAGATACAACAACGGCACGAATGCGACGAACAGCGGGGCCGGCGCCAGGACCGGCGATGTCGTCATCACTGCGTTGGCGAGCAATATCAGCACCAAGAACATCTCGACGGCGGGTGCGAACACCTTGGTGGCGGGACAGGACAGCGGCAGTGTGACCATCCTGACTGGCAATGCGGCGCGTGATTATCACGGGCTGAGCAACTCCACCAGTTACACCGGCGGCAACATCAATATCACGGGGAATATCTCCACCCTGGCAGGCGCTGCGGGTAGCAACATCTTCAACACCACAGCCAACTCAAGCGACGCTACCGTGGGGTACTCCCAGAACTGGGGTACCAACTCGACCTTCACCAAGGGCGGCGCAGGCGGTGCGGTGAACATCAACGCCACCAACGGCAGCGTCAACATCACGGGCAACACCACGGCGGTGATCGTGACCGCAGGCGGCGGGGCCAATCAAAATGCCAACGCCAACATCACCATCGCACCTGGGGGGGCCGCAGGGGCGGTTAGCATCGCTGGCACGGGCGTGTCGCTGGGTTCGGCTTTGGTGGCCTGTACGACGGCGAACAATTCTTACTTGGTGATTAACGCCTCCGGGCGCGACTCCAAGAACACCACTGGCGGGGCAGCAGGGCTCATCACCATCAATGGTGGTACTGGGGCGGTGGATCTGCTGGCCAACAGTAGCCTCAACGGCACAACCGCCAATGCTGCGGGCACTCGTTTCACGGACTTCGTGATCGCCTCCTGCGTTGGCAAGTCGGACGGCGCCAGTTCCGCCAGCGGTACGACGGGTGGGGTCAACATCACCGGCGCGACCGTGCGTGTGCCGCATGTCTTTGTCAGTGGCGCCATCGGCGCAAACAACAGCGCGGGTGGTAATGCCGGCTATATCCGGCTCAATGCCACCGCAGGCAACGTTACCCTCTCCGGCAACCTTACAGCGGTGGGCGGCGCGCGTGCGGGCACGGCTGCGGACGGTGTGGGTGGAGAAGTTACGATTACCGCCAGCAATGGCATCCTCCTGCAGAACATCTCGAACTCTTCGAGCTCGACCTACATAAAGGTGGTGGGCGGCAACAACCACACGGGTGGAAACGTCACACTGACCGGGGCGCTATATGAAACGCCTGCCGGATCGAGCCAGAATCTGTATATCAACGCATCGAATTCAAGTGTGGTCACCCTCCTGGGAAGCAGCACGGTGGATTCGACCAATGCGCTGACCAACCTGTTTGTGAACGCAACCGGCAGCGGTGGCGCCAACGGCAGCGACAGCGGCATGATCATCGTGGGAAATGTCACTACCACGGGTGCGCAGACCTACGACGCAGGCAGTACCGGTAACGCCTCGGGCGTGAGGATCGGCCTGCAAGGCAACATCGTCACTACTGGCACCGCAGGTGCGGATACCGTTTCCTTCGGCGATGCCATCACTTTGCTGGCCAATTCCAGCATCACCACTGGCTCGGTGAGCAATGGCGCCACCGACAGCATCACCATCAACCAGACCGTCAATGGCAACAAGAATCTGATCCTCAATTCCGGCGCCAATGCCGGTGTGATCATCAGTTCCACCATCGGCGGGCTTTCGCGACTGAACCTGTTCAACGCCACCGGCAAGACGGTGACTTACAACACGTTGGCCTGCGCCACCTCCATCTTCGGACGCGCCACCGGCGGCGATGTGGTTCTGGGTGCAAACGGCAAACTCGATGCCACCACCAATGCGGGCACGAACAATGCCTCCATTGAACTGGTCGCCTCCGGTAATTTCACCAATGGCAATGGCTCCAGCGCCCTGGCCAACGGGGCCGGTCGCTTCCTGGTCTGGTCCACCAATCCCACCGATACCAGCATCGGCGGCATTACGGCGGACTTCAAGCAATACAACGCCACCTATGGCGTCTCTACTCCGGCGGAATCCAACAACACCAACGGCTTCCTCTACACCACCGCGCCCACGCTGACCGGCACCCTTTCGGGCGTGACCAAGGAGTACGACGGCACTCTCAACGCCAGCATCACACAGGCAGAGCTTTCGGTCTCGGGTACGCAGGCAGGCGATACGGTCAACGCCACCTTCACCACGCAGGGGCTCTATGACAATGCCAATTTCGGCCTGAACAACCGGACAGTTACGGTCAGCACCTTCAACAACGTGACCAATGGCACCACCCGCGTCTACGGTTACTCGACGAGCATTTCCACCAACAGCAGCAGCATCACCAAGCGCAATGTGGGCGTGGTGGGTACGCGCGCCTATGACGGCACGGCCAACTTCAATACCGCCGATGTCACGGGCTTCACCAACCTGGTATCTGGTCAGACCCTCACGATGACGTCGGGGTCGGGCACGATAGGGAGCAAGAATGCCGGTGTGAACGGCACCATGGCCAGTGCGGGTTCTTTCTCGCTGGGTGACGGTACCGGTGGCGGTTTGGCCTCCAACTACCAGATCAATGTCAGCGCCAGTACCAACACCATCACCAAGAAGAGTGTGGTGTTAACGGCGACGCGGGCCTACGACGGTTCCACTGACCTTAACTTCGGTGACGTTACCGGCATTGGCGGGCTGGTGGGCACAGAGACCATTACGGTGGCCTCGGGCGCGGGCACGATTGCCAACAAGAACGCAGGTGTGAACGGCACGATGACCGGCGCGGGCACCCTGGCGCTGGGCAACGGTACGAACGACGGACTGGCGGACAACTACCAGATCGGTTCCGGCACGAACACCATCACCAAGAAGAGCGTCGGCGTGACCGGTACGCGCGCCTACGACGGCAGCGCCAACTTCAACTCCAGTGATGTCACCGGTTTCACCGGGGTGGTGTCCGGCGAGAACCTCACCATGGCCTCGGGCACGGGCACGATCGCTAACAAGAATGCGGGTGTGAACGGCACGATGACCAGCATCGGCACCCTGGCGCTGGGCAACGGCACCGGAGGTGGTCTGGCGGACAACTACCAGATCAATGCCAGCGCCAGTACGAACACCGTCACCAAGAAGAGTGTTGGAGTGACCGGCGCGCGGATTTATGACGCCAGCACCAACTTCAATGCCAGCGATGTCACCGGTTTCACCGGATTGATATCCGGCGAGGGCCTCAACATGGCCTCTGGTACGGGCACGATTGCCAGCAAGAACGTGGGCGGGAATGGAACGATGGCCAGCGTCGGCACCCTGACGTTGGGCAACGGCAGCGGCGGTGGTCTGGCGGACAATTACCAGATCAATGCCAGCGCCAGCACCAACACCCTAAGCAAAGCCAACCTGACGGTTTCCGGCCTCACGGCGCAGAACAAGGTCTATGACACCACCACCGCCGCCACCCTCACGGGCACGGCCACGGCGCCAAGAACGCCGGCACGGGCAAGACGGTCACGGCCAGCCTGGGCGGATTGGGCCTCAGCGGCGCGGACTCGGGCAACTACCAGATCAACGGCGTCAGCAGCGGCCTCACCGCCGATATCACCAAGGCCAGCATTGCCTTGAGCGGGGTGAAAAACGCAGACGGAAACGCCAATTTCAACTCCGCCCACTTCCCGACCATCACAGGGGTAGGCACGGAAACGCTGGGTATTACGGGTACAGGGTCCGTGCCTAATGCGGCTCTTACCGGCACGAATCAGGGATTGAACGTAGGTTCGTTGGCGTTCCTGGATGGCACGAATGGCGGGTTGGCTGCGAACTACCAGATCAATGCTGCCAGCAGTACTGGGCGTATCAATGGCGCTGCCGTCGTTGCGCCCACACCCACTCCCACGCCTACACCTACCCCCACGCCAGCGCCCACGCCTACGCCTACGCCTACGCCTACGCCTACGCCCACGCCCACGCCAGCCGTGTCCACGCCGGCGCCGGTGAACGCGCCTACCGCAGGGCAGACGCTGATTTCGTGGCCAGGCTTCGGTTCGCCGACGGTGAGGGTGGCCGTAACCGCGCCGCGTGCGCCTGTGCCGGTTCTCAGCACATTGCCGGCGCCTGCTTCGGGCTCGCCTGATGCAGGTACAGGTGGAAGCGGCGCTACTGGGGCGGCGGGCAGTGGTGGCACGATTTCTGGCGCGGCTGGTTTGAATGCTTCGACGGGCGGCAGCCCGGGCGGGTCCGCCTTGAGCGGATCGACCTTGACGGTCTCCGGCGGACTTCCCGGTACGCCGAGTGCGGCAGGGATCGGCACAGGCGCCAGCCCGCAGCTGGCGATATCCGAAGCAACCGAGCGTCTGACCAGTTCCATGAAGGGCGGTCAGATCGGCATCGTGATGTGCGGCATGGCCAATCGCCCCAGCGGGGTGGGTGCGGACGCCCGCTGTCAGGTTGTTCTGCAATAACGTTTAGGGTCAAACGGATATCGGCCTGCCAGAGGGCGGCACGAGAGGCTGTTCTCGCGTGCCGCCCAGGGCAGGGGCGTGGTCGTAATTGCGCCCCATGAGGCGGCGAGCTTCAGTTCTTTCGATGTTCTGAAAATACCCTGTGTAAGTTTTTTTACTTGTTTTTCTTGTTGCTTACCGAAATCATGAATACATTTCGATGGTGTTGGCAGGATTTCGGGGATTTCTGTGTCTCAAATCGGTTATGCGCGGCTAATTGCGCAATTTGACTTGACTGTGCGGGCTTTGCGAAAGCCGGCGGTCATCAGCACCGCAGTGAACCGTAAGGTGGTAGCGGAAGACCGGGTGCTATTTCCCACGGGGGTGGCTCTCGATGATTCACCCTTGGGCCATCTCGAATTTGCGCTGCGACACGAGGGTGTGAATCTGGAGGTGATCGAGGCGGCTTTTGCTCATATCGAGCCTGCCAGCTTGGTGGCGCGACTGCGCGCCACCCCCAATGGTGACCCGATTCGCCGCGCCTGCTTTCTCTGGGAATGGCTCACCGGCCAGACGTTGGAGGCTGACGTTGCGCCGACGGGCAGTTATGTCGATCTGTTTCCCGTCGATGAATACTTCACCAGCGCCATGCCCAGGCGCATGCCCAGGTTTCGCGTGCGCGACAACGCCCTGGGCACGGCTGATTTCTGCCCTATCGTCCGACGTATTTCCGTGCCGACCATGCCCGACCTGGCCGAGTTGCTGGCGGAGGCGCGCCATACCCTTGAGGCGACCCAGGGCAGCGACCTGTACGAGCGTGCGCTGCAATATCTGTATCTCTCGGAGACACGCGGTAGCTTTGGTATCGAGCATGAATCGCCTAGCGCCGACAAACAGGCGCGCTTTGTCGAGCTGCTGCGCCATGCCGGCGAGGATGTGCGCATGGATGAGAACGGGTTGGTGCAATTGCAGAACGTCATTGTGCGCGATGCCTATAGCCAGGAAACCAGCTACCGCACCCGGCAGAATTGGCTGGAGGACGCTACTGGGCGCATCACCTTCTTTCCACCCCCGCCGGAGGATTTGCGTCGCGTAATGGGTGGCTGGGCAGCCTTCGTTAACGACACTCAGCGCTGCCCGGACAACTTGGTCAAGGCCGCCTGTGCCGCCTTCGGCTTGGTCTATCTGCACCCTTTCATGGATGGCAACGGCAGACTGCATCGCTTTCTGATCCACCATGTGTTGGCCCGCTCGGGTTTGTTGGGGAGGGAGTGGCTGATCCCGGTTTCCGCGGTCATCCTGAAACGCATTCCGGCCTACCACGCGGTTCTTTCAGGCTTTTCCCGCCCGGTCACGGCCTTGTGGAACTACCAGCGTGGCGATGCCGCTCCCATGATCCTGCGCACGCCGGGGGGGCGTCCCTACCGATTTTTCGAAGCCGACCAGGAGGTGGCCTTTCTCCATGAAATGATTCGCCTTGCGGTGCAGGATGAAATTCCCGCCGAACTGGCTTGGCTGCAAGGCTACGACGCCGCCTTTGCCATGTTGGATGCCGATCTGGACCTGCCGCGCAAGGATTTGTCCGCCCTGATCCGCATGATCCACAGCAACGGTGGAAAACTGTCACAGAACAGGAGGAGGCAGTACTCCTATCTGCCAGACGCGGTGCTGAATCGGATTGAGGTGGTGGTGGGGGGTGTCTTCGCCAACGGGAAGGATGCCTGTTGAACTGGTCAGGTGACGCACGGAGCTCTCTCCTCCTGTTATCCCGGAAAACGCAGTTGAAATGCTCGTAGGTGCGAATTCATTCGCACAATCAATAACTTCTGTGCGAATGAATTCGCACCTACGGACAACTCGTAACGCATTGAATCGTCATGAATTTATCCGTCAACTGCGTTTTTCAGGGTTATTGATCCGGCACGAATGGTTTCAATGTGGGGCCGGTTTCAACCGGCCATGGCTACAGTTGATCGCCCGGCATAGCCGGGCTCCTACAAGGTAGCGGGAGAGGGGCAGATCTGGTGCGCCATCGCCACCTATGTGCTTGTCGCCATCGTCAGGAAGGAGCTTCATCTCGGCGCCTTGCTCTACCCATGCCTACAGATTTTGTGGACCTCGGTTTTCGAGAAAACCGGGGTTTTGTACGTCTTGCAGCTCGGAATCGCACGAATCATATAACCAGTTGATCCTATTGGACTTTTTGTCTGAAACTGCTGATTTGTTGGCTTGATGGTCTAGCCTGAAATGAGGAGTGGGTTGGTTTCGGGTTTGTGGCGGTGCTGGCGTGAGGGTACGCACAGCGAAATCTGTCAACAGGATTAAAGTTTTTGGCGACAGTTGCCGATAGAAGTGTCGCAAAGCTTGAAGTGTGGATGTCCATCAGGTTTTTGCGTGGAGGGAAACGGCGGACGTTTTTCGTCGTTCAAGACAGGAGTAGTTCATGAACCGTGCCTATCGACTCGTTTGGAGCGCCGCCCGCAATGCGTGGGTTGCCGTGTGCGAGTTCGCGCGTGCACATGGCAAGGGTGGTCGCAGTGCTGTGGTTGCTCTGTTGAGCCCTGCCCTGGCCTGGGCCTTGCCGGAAGGCGGGCAGATCGTGGGCGGGAGCGGCGTCATCTCCCAATCCGGTTCCGCCATGACCGTGCAACAGGACACTGCCCGCATGGCGGTGGACTGGCAGAAGTTCGGGATCAGCGCTTCCGAACTGGTTCGCTTCAATCAGCCTTCTTCCAGCGCCATTGCCCTGAACCGGGTGCTGGGGAATTCGCCTTCCGCCATTTTTGGTCAGCTCCAGGCCAACGGGCAGATCTTCCTGGTCAACCCCAACGGCATCCTTTTTGCCCCAGGTTCCCGTGTGGATGTGGGCGGGCTGGTGGCCTCCACTCTGAGCATGAATCCCGACGACTTCATGGCGGGACGTCATACCTTCCGCAACAACGGCGGGGCGGGCAGCGTGGTCAACCAGGGGGCGTTGAGCGCGGCCAATGGCGGCTACATCGCCCTGCTGGCTCCGGAAGTGCGCAATGAGGGCGTGATTACCGCTCGCCAGGGCACAGTGGTGATGGCGGCGGGGGACGCCATCAGCCTCAGCATGAACAACAATCTGGTGTCGGTGCAGGTGGATGAGGCCGCACTCAGCGCCAGCATCATCAACCGCAATGCCGTACTTGCCGATGATGGCTCCGTGGTTCTGAGCGCGCGGGCCAGGGATGCCCTGCTCAATACCGTGATCAACAACGAGGGTCTGATTGAGGCCCGTCGCGTCACCAATCGCGGCGGCGTGATCCTGCTGGATGGCGGGGATTCCGGCGTGGTGCGGGTGGCCGGCGCCTTGGATGCATCCGGGCTGGATGCCGGCCAGACTGGCGGTCGGGTCGAGATCCTGGGCGAGAAGGTGCTGCTGACGGGGGATGCGCGCGTCAATGTCTCCGGCGATCAGGGTGCGGGAACGATCCTGGTTGGCGGGGATTACCAGGGCCGGGGCTCCACCCCGACGGCTGCGGCGACCTATATCGCCAGCGGCGCCCAGCTTGTTGCGGATGCGGTGACCCGGGGCGACGGCGGCAAGGTCATTGTCTGGGCGGATGACACCACGCGCTATTACGGCGAGATCAGTGCGCGCGGCGGGGCGGCAGGCGGCGACGGCGGCTTCGTCGAGGTTTCCGGCAAGAAGAATCTGGACTTCAGCGGGGCGGTGGATCTGGCTGCGCCCATGGGGCGTGGCGGCACGATCCTGCTGGACCCCACCGATATCACCCTGCAAACCGCTGCGGGCAACTACACCGTCGTCGATCAGGGCGCCGGCACGGCGGATGTGGCCTTCGCCACCACGCCCGCCACCATGCTGATTCAGATCAGCCAGATCACCGGCCTGTCGGAGGCCTATCTCCAGGCCAGCAACAACATCACGGTGGCCAATACCGTGAACATGGCCAACGGCAGCAGCATTCGCCTGCTGGCCAACAACAGCATTCGCGTCAACGCCTCCATCACCACCAACGGCAACGGCAGCGTGGCGCCGGGCTCCATCAACCTGACGGCCTCGGGCGGAACGCTGTACTTGAACGCAGCCCTGCGCACCAACGGCGGTGACGTGTTGTTGACCGGCGGTACCGTGACGGCGACCAACGCCGGCACGATCACCACTACCGGCTGTTCTTCCGCCGCCTTCGCGCGGGCGGGCGGCAATGTGGTGGTCAACGCCACCGCCAGCAACGGCGCGCTGGGCGATATCACCCTCAAGACCATTACCACGACCGGCGGCGTCACTACCACGGCCAACCTTTCCGGAACCAATGCCGGGAATGTGACCCTGACCGGTCGCAATGTTTCGACCACCAACATCCTGACCGACGGCTATCAGGCCGCCTCGGCCAAGGCCAACGACGCCACCGGCGTGGGCGTCCACGGCGGCGATGCGGGCAACATTTCCATCAATGCCAGCGGCAACGTCACGGTGGCGGGCTATCTGTGCGCCACCGGCGGTGCGGGCGTGTGGAACGCCAGTTGGAACGCAGCCAACCCGGATGTCTCGCGTGGCGGCAGCGGCGGAGCGGTCAACATCACCAGCTCCGGCGGTTCCATCAACGTGACCGGGGCCATCACCGCCCGCAACGCGGCAGGGTCCAATGCCGTGAACACTGCGGCGCCGGGGCAGGTCAATCTGCGCAGTGATGCCGGCGATGTGGCGGTGGGCGGCGTCATCACCACCACGCCCCGCACGGCGGTCACCGCCTCCAGCAGCAGCATGGGCGCCGGGGCCGCAGCGGGTAACGTCACCATTACGGCGTTGCAAGGGAACATCAGCACGGTTTCGATCCAGACCGGCAACCAGAACACCCTGATCGGCGGCCAGGACGGCGGCCATATCACCCTCAAAACCGGAAACGCCGCGCGGGATCAGTTGGGCCTGAGCAATGCCGTCAGTTACACGGGCGGCAATATCAATGTGACCGGCAACCTCTCCACCATTGGCGCTGCCGCGAACACCCTGCAAAACAACGCCACCTACGGGGCCATGGCCAGCCTGACCCGCGGCGGGTCCGGCGGCAATGTGGACATCAACGCCAGCAACGGTTCCGTCAATGTGACCGGCAGTTCCACCACCGTGATCGCCACCACGGGCGGACAGGCCAACCTCAATACTTCCGCCAACGTCCTCAGCAGCGCGGGAGGCAGCGGCGGGAACGTCGCCATTGCGGGCACGGGCGTATCGCTGGGTTCGGCCCTGGTGGTTTGCACCACGGCCAATCAGACCTACACGGTGATTGAGGCCTCCGGGCGCAATGCCAAGAACGCCCTGGGCGGCGCGGGCGGGACCGTGACCATCGACGCCGGCGCCGGCGCGGCCAACCTGCTGGCCAACAACAGTCTCAACGGCACTACCGCCAACGCGGCGGGTACGCGTTTCACCACCTATGTCGTGGTCGCCAATGCAGGGCGCTCGGATGGCGCGGGCATCGCTTCCGCCAGCGCCGGCAACGTCAGCGTGGCGGGCGCCAGTGTGCGCGTACCCCATGTCATCACCTCCGGGCAGGCCGGATACAACAACAGCGCGGGCGGCAGCGGCGGCGCTATCACTCTCAACGCCACGAGCGGCAACGTCACCCTGTCCGGCAACCTGACGGCGGCGGGCGGCAACCTGCAAGGCGCGGGTGCGAGCGGCGCGGGCGGCGCTGTCACCCTCGCGGCCAGCGATGGCATCGTGGTGCAGAACGCGGGCGCGGCGGGTCTGGCCATCAATGTCCTGGGCGGCAACAACCACACCGGCGGCAACGTCACCCTGACCGGGGCGCTGTACGAAAGCTCCGGCGGCGCGGCTTCCAAACTCACCATCAACGCCTCCAATGCCAGCGTGGTGACCTTGAACGGCGGTACGCCGGGGGATGCCACGGCGGCCCTGACCACCCTGGCGGTGAACGCCACGGGTTCCGGCGGCGCGGCCAATGGCAGCGCCACCGGCAAGATCCTGGTGGGCGACGTGAAGACCAAGGGCGCGCAGACCTACGACGCCGGCAGCGTGGGCCAGGGCGGCGTGCGCATCGGCCTGCAAGGCAATGTGACCACCTACGGCACCGCCGGGGCGGATACCGTGACCTTCAGCGACCCGATTACCTTGCTGGGCCATTCCAGCATCACCACGGGCGCGAGTTCCAACGACGCAACGGACCTCATCACTCTCAACCAGACCATCAACGGCAACAAGAATCTGGCCGTCAACGCCGGGCTCAATGCCGCGGTGATCGTCAGTGCGGCGTTGGGGCAAAGCACGGCGCTGGGCGCGTTCAACGCCACCGGCAAATCCGTCACCTATTCCAGCGCGGTGAACGCCGAGAGCCTGTTCGGTCGCGCCACCGGCGGCAATGTCACCCTCAACGGCAGCGCCGCCCTCACCGCCACGGGGGCGGGTCGCGCCCTGGAACTGGCGGCCTCGCAGGACTTCAACAACAGCGTCGGCGCTTCCGCCCTGAACACGCCGGCGGGCAGCTTCCTGGTCTGGTCGTCCGCGCCGATCACCGGAACCATCAACGGCGCGAGCTATGCCACGGCCACCACCACGGGCGGCGTCGCCTACGCCTTCAAGCAGTACAACGCCACCTATGGCGCGACAACGGCGGCGGACGCGAACACCAGCCACAGCGGCTTCCTGTACAGCGCCGCGCCGGTGATTACGGGCGTGCTGGCCTCGGTCACCAAGGTGTACGACGGCACGACAGTGGCGATGCTGACCCCGTCCGACTTCAGCGGCATCAGCGGGACGTTGGCCGGAGACACCCTCGGCGCCACGCCGACCACGGGCGTGTATGACAGCAAGAACGTGGGGACGGGCAACCGCAGCGTCTCGGTCACCGGCACGTTCAACAACGTGACCAACGGCAGCGCTACGGTGTACGGCTACCAGATCAACGTGAGCGGCAGCGGCAACAGCAGCATCACGCCGGCCAATCTGACCGTCAGTGGCCTCAGCGCTCAGGACAAGGTCTACGACGGTTCCACCGTCGCCGCGCTGAGCGCGAACAATCCCGCCCTGCAAGGGGTGTATGGCGCAGATGTCGTGAGCCTGGTCACCAGCGGGGCCGTCGGCGCCTTTGCCGATCCCGCCGTGGGCAGCGCCAAGGCTGTCAGCGTTTCCGGTTTGAGCATCGGCGGTGCGGATGCCGCCAACTATCTGGTGAACAGCCCGAATCTGAGCGCCAGCATCCTGGCCGCTCCCGCGCCTGCCGCGCCGGTTACGCCTGCCACGCCTGCCACGCCTGCCACGACGCCGGTTTCCACCGCCCCCGCCGTCACGACCGTGGCGACTGTTCCCGCGACTGCCGCCAGCCCGAATGCAGGCATGGTGCTGATCTCCTGGCCTGGTTCAGCGAGCGTTCCAGTCAGCGTAGTGGTGCGTGCTCCCAGCAGTCCCGCCAACACCTTGCCCTCCGCAGCATCCGGCGTAGTGGAGCGGGGTGGACAGGTTGAGATCGTCGGAACCCAGGAGAAGCAACTGGGTGAGGCGACCGAAGAACTGGCCGAGAAGATGAGTGGCGGCCAGATCGGCATCATCCAGTGCGGCATCGCCGGAGGCCCGAGCGGTCTGGCGGCGGATAAGCGCTGTCAATCGGTTCTGCCGTAACAGGCGGCCCGCAGCCGGGAGTCCTCGTAGGAGCCCGGCTGCGCCGGGCGATAAACGTTCACACGAGAGGCACGGCTTCGCCCGGCACAGCCGGGCTCCTACGGGGGCGTATCCATCTGGTTGAAGAACGGTTGTCAGGCCGGGCGGGAACCAGTAGCTTCAACCCGTCGAGTGAGCAATCAGGAGTCGGGGAATGGAGCAGGAGAACCAGGGATATTTTTTCGTGCTGGAGACGTTCGAGCAGGCCACCTACCGCAGGGAGTACGAGAGCGCGGCGCAGATGCTGATGCAGTTGCTGCATCACCTGGATGCGAATTACGGGGTGCTCGATTTCGCCGCCTGTCTGAGCCACCCGGCGAACCTGCCGCCAGACGAACTCGAACTGCATGTGATGTCGCGCATCACGGCGGCGATCAGCGCCCTGTTCTCCGACCCGCAGTTCACCCTTTCGCCGCAAGGCTATGGTCAGTTGCTGAACTGG
Organism: Betaproteobacteria bacterium; assembly: GCA_016219425.1. Classification (GTDB taxonomy): domain Bacteria; phylum Pseudomonadota; class Gammaproteobacteria; order Burkholderiales; family Thiobacillaceae; genus PFJX01. The sequence goes on from JACRNB010000014.1 coordinate 25,865, forward strand.
CAACGCTGGCTGGCCACGATCTTCTGCGCCAGCCCCATGGGCAACGCCGACCATGTGCTGCGAACCCTGAACCTGATGGGGCCGACCAGCGCCGAGCTGCAACTCAAGAACGAGGATTTGCAGAAGTTCTCCCTGCTGTATTTCCCCGATTCCAGTATCCCGGTCGATGTGGACGCGCTCTGGGCGCACAACCCCAAGCTCACTGCCGGCCTGTGTCTGGTGCTGCTTTCGCCGCGTTTTCTCGGCTCGCCCAGCGCCCACGGCAAGCGTGAGACGCTGCTGCAATGGCTGCCCGAGAAGCTGAAGACGCTGGACCAACTGGACGACCTGCCGGTGGGCATCCTGCACGACGTCTACATGCATTGCAGCTATGCGGACATCCCCGGTCGCCACGCCATCAAGGGCGCGCTCAATGTCCTGATCCGCCAGACCCTGGCGCGGGAATGGGTGAAGGACATCCCCGAGGCGCACCTGCTGCGCGCGGCGGAGCGCAAGGAGGGCAAGCCGGTGCTGCTGATCGTGCTGGAATGGTTCTCCGGCGGGCATTCCATCTACCGCACCCACTCCCGCACCATGCTCGCAGCGCGCGAGAAGTTTCATACCGTGGCGATCGGCTACCCGAACTGCGTGGACGAGATCGGCAAGGAGGTCTTCGACGAGTTCATCGAACTGGACGCCAACCTCAGCCTGGTCAACCAGATCCGCCAGATTCGGGATATCGCCGAGAAGACGGAGCCGCTGGTGCTGTACATGCCCAGCGTCGGCATGTTTGCGTTGACCATGTTCATGGCAAACGTGCGCCTGGCGCCGTTGCAGGTGGCCGCCCTGGGACACCCCGCCACCACGCATTCCGACAAGATCGACCGCATCAGCGTGGAAGACGATTTTGTCGGCGACCCCGCCTGTTTCTCCGAACAGCTGATGCGCCTGCCCAAGGACGGGCAGCCCTACATCGCCTCGCGCAGCCTGCCGGAAGGGCTGACGCCGACCCTGCCGCCGCCCAGGGAGACCCTGCGCATCGCGGTGGCGGCGACCACCATGAAGATCAACCCGAGGTTTCTGGGCGCGCTGCGCAGCATCACCGAGAAGTCCGCCATCCCCGTGGAGTTCCATTTTCTGATGGGGCTGGGGGCGGGGATGGTGTACTCCCAGGCCAAGCGTCTGGTGCGCGCCTGGCTGCCCAACGCCGTGGTGCATGCGCAGCAGCCGTATCCGCAGTATCTCGATTCCCTGAACAACGCTGACCTGTTCATCAGCCCGTTCCCGTTCGGCAACACCAACGGCATCGTCGATGCCTTCCATGTCGGCCTGCCGGGCGTCAACCTCTCCGGTGCGGAGGTGTTCGAGCATATCGACGAGGCGCTGTTCCGGCGCGCGGGCATGCCGGAATGGACCACGACCCGGAGCGTGGAGGAATACGTCGATGCCGTGGTGCGTCTGGCCAACAACCGTGAGGAGCGCGAGGCGTTGCGGCGGCGGATGATTGAGGAAAAGAGCGTGGAGCGCCTGTTTGAAGGCCGCGCCGCGGCCTTTGGCGAATGTCTGGTTGAAGAACTGGCGGTGATCCTGGGCGAGCGCAGCCCCTTCGCGCGTTAATCCACCCAGGGATCAGGCATGCGTGCAGAAAAGTTTCTCAAGTACCAGCAGGAGGCCTTTTCCTCGGTGTATTCGGAGCCGGAGGAGGGGAACTTTCACACCACGTTGATCGAACGGGTGGTAGCGCATTATTTCGATCCGCTGAACCTGCCCAGGCAGTCGGTCATCCTGGATCTGGGGTGCGGGCAGGGGAAGTTTCTCAGCGAGGTGCGCAACCGGGGCTACACCGCGTTGACCGGCGTCACCCTCAGCGAGGACGACTTCCGCGCCACCCAGGCCAAGGGCTTCAACGCGCGGATGTCGGACTTTTCCGACCTGGACGACGCGGATGCGAGCATCGACCTGATCTGGTGCCGGCATTGCCTGGAGCATTCGATCTTCCCGTTTGTCTCCCTGCGCGAGTTCCATCGGGTGCTGAGGCCTGGCGGGTATGCGTACATCGAAGTGCCCGCGCCGGATAACGATCGCCTGCATGAGGCCAACCCCAATCACTTCAGCATCCTGGGCCTGAGCATGTGGAAATGCCTGTTCGAGCGGGCCGGGTTTGCCATCCTGGCGGCGGACAACTTCGAGTTTGACCTCAACCTCACGGGCAACACCGTGCGCGAGCACTACTTCATCTTCGTGTTGCGCAAACCGCCTGCGCCTGCGGGGTGCATCCTGGTTTGATGGCATTCGCACAGGTGCTGGCAGGAGCGCCTTCCCCCTTTGCAAAGGGGGGATAACAAAACAAAAGGGCGCTCGAAAGCGCCCTTTTTACTGGCGGCGCGCCCTTACTTGATGCGGCTGCGGTACTCGCCGGTGCGGGTGTCGATCTCGATCTTGTCGCCGATCTCGACGAAGGCGGGCACCAGGACTTCATGATTGGTGGGCTTGATGCGGCAGGGCTTCATGACCTTGCCGGAGGTGTCGCCCTTGACTGCGGGTTCGGTGTATTCCACCTCGCGCACCACATAGTTGGGCATTTCTACCGACAGGGCCTTGCCTTCGTAGAACACCACTTCCACGGGCAGGGCGTCGTCGAGATAGGGCAGGGCGTCGGCCATGTTTTCGGCTTCGATCTCGTACTGGTTGTATTCCGCGTCCATGAACACATACATGGGGTCGGCGAAGTAGGAGTAGGCGCATTCCTTGCGCTCCAGGGACACGGTGTCGAACTTGTCGTCCGCGCGGTAGACCGTCTCGGTGCCGGCGCCGGTGAGCAGGTTCTTCAGCTTCATCTTGACCACGGAGGCGTTGCGTCCGGACTTGGAAAATTCGGCCTTCTGCACGACCAGAGGGTCTTTGCCAACCATGATCACATTGCCGGCGCGGAGTTCTTGAGCGGTCTTCATTGCGGGGGTTCCTGGGAGAAATGGGTTGCGGAAAAAGGCCGCGATTCTACCTGTTTATTGAAAAAAATCAGCAGCTTGGATGCGAGATCGGGGTGTTCTGCAAGCCTCGATACTGATTGGCTACAGGCCAAGTTCGCTGTGTGAGCCGAGTCGCACAAGCTGCAACAGTTCGCCATCGGGTTTCCGGTAGATCAATATCAAGTCAGGTTTGACGTGACAGTCTCGATGATCTTTCCAGTCTCCGGTCAGCGCGTGGTCGCAGTGTCGCAGTTCCAGCGGCTGATCGCAGGCTATGGCCGTCACGACGGGCGTCAGTTCCGCGTCAAGCGTGGCGCGGTGTTGGCCCTTCGCCTCGCGCTTGTAATCGCGCCTGAACTGGCCAGTGTGCTCAATCCTCCGCATGCAGGTCCGCCATCAGAGCCTCGACGCTATTGAAGCTCTTGAGGGCGCCGGTTCGGGCCTCGCGCATGGCTGCGATGGTGGTTTCATTGGGCGTCAGAGGCTCGAACGGCAATGCCTTCTCCCGTGCAATGCGGGTCAGCATGATGCGGAACGCATCGGACACGGTGAGGCCCATTGCCGCGAGTACGGTCGATGCTTCTTCCTTGATGTGCTCGTCAATGCGGGCACGGACAACAGCGTTTGTAGACATGATTCATCCTCCTGGACGGATGAGCCACATGGTAGCCCATCCGTTCATCAGCCCCTACCGGCGCGGTAGTTCTTGAGCGGCCTTCATTGCGGAGGTTCCTGGGAGAAAGGGATTGCGGAAAAAGGCTGCGACCCTACCTGTTTATTGAAAAAAATCAGCAGCTTGGATGCGAGGTCGGTGTGTTTCGCCAGGGCGCTGTCCCATGCGCGCGCATGGCTTCCCAGTCGCGGCAACGCGGCCAGCCAGCGCGTCCAGTGGGTGTCCGCCGCTGCTTCCCGGTTCCAGGCGCGCCAGAAATCCTGCGTCAGCCGGGCAAGATCGTCCGCCTGGTCGGCGCAGTAGCGCCTCAGAAAGGCGTCGAGCTTGATCAGATGGGCGGCCTCTTCCTGCGGGTAGGCCTGCCACACCATGGGTCGGGCCGCGTACTGGGCGCGCAGAAACGAGTCTTCGCCGCGCACGAAGTTGAGGTCGCAGGCCCAGAGCAGGCGGTCGTAGGCATCGAGATCCAGCATGGGCAGGACGTGCAGGGTGAGGCGGCCCCGGTGCAGGGTGGCGCCGGCGGGCGGCGCGGCCACGCCGAACCAGGCGGCGATCTGGGGCAGCGCCTTGCCCTCGGGTACGCAGGCGCGGATCGCCCGGTCGCCCTCTGCCCAGGCCGTCAGCAGCCCCGGCAGGGCGCGGTTTTCGTAGCTGAACAGGGTCAGGCGCAGTTCATCGGCCTGGGCGGGGGGGAGCCCCAGGTCAGCCCAGAAGACGGCCTGGGCGTCCGCATCGGTTTGGAAGGCGTCGCGTGCGGCGCTGAGGCCGCGCTCGCGGGTGAGCCCTCCGGTGCGCGTGGTGAATCCGGGCATGAAGAAGTGCTTGAGCAAGGGCAGGCGCGGGTGGGGAGAGGGCAGGCCATGCACGCCTTCCACCCAGTCTTCGGCGGAGAGGTATTCCAGGTTGAGCCAGACCGGTTTCGGGTCGTGCTGCGCCATGCGTTCGATGAAGGCGTCCGGCAGGGTGCAGGCCAGGGCTTCGATCACCAGCGCGCCGGGTTCGACCTCGGGCAATGGGGCGGTCCAGCGACGAACCTCGACGCCGGGACTCCCTCTCCCTCCGGGGGAGGGGAGGAGGTGTTGGATATCCAGCTCCGGATCGACCTCCGGGCAGAGGCGTCGGAAGGCCTCCAGGTCATCCACCCAGAGGCGAACCGCCACGCCATGCTCCGCCGCGAGCTGGCGCGACAGCCGCCAGGTCACGCCGATGTCGCCGAAGTTGTCGATGACCGTGCAGAAGATGTCCCAGGGCACGGCGCGGATCAGGTAGCGCCCGGGGGCTGGTAGCGCGCCAGGATCTCGCTACGCCCGCCGCGCATCACCACGAGCAGTTCCACGCGCGCCACACGAGCCTCCAGGCCGTTGGCGACGAGGAAGGCGATCAGTTCGTCGAAACGCTTGCGTCGGCTCAGGCCGACTTCGGACGCGTCTCTCCGGTTTCCGAACACGTCCATGAGGGTGGAGCCGCATACGCAATTGCGGAATACCTCGACGATGTATTGACCGTCGTCGTCCCGGCTCTCTTTCAGTCCCGTCCTGCCGCCGCTTACGCCTTGCGTCTCGCGGAAAAACTGTTCGGCGTCGGCGTAGGTGCGTCCGCAGGTGGCGCATTTGCGCGGGAAGGTAGTGTCTTCGAGCGCCTTCAGGCCGCGAAACAGTTCATCGAGAAAGGACTGTTGGGCGCTCATCCCGGTTCGCCCGCAAATTACGCAGGCAGGGCGATCTTGCCGTCCTTGCTGAACTGGTAGTCCTGAAACACCTGCGCCGCGGTCAGCATCTGGTAGCTGCCGTCCGCGGTTTTCAACGTGGTGTCCTTGAGGCGATAGGTGTACTGGCCGCAGGTCCAGATATCGAACTGGCGCATGTGGGTGCACAGGCAGGTCTTGTCCCGCACCACCACCTTCTTCTCGCCGGGGTGGGCCGCCACTTCGCGGTTGTAGGCGTCGATGTAGGCGCACTTGCCGTTGGCGTCGAGCAGGTAGCCGAACGACTCGCAGTTGGGGTGGGTGCCGGCGTTGATGCCGGGGCTGCCCTTGAGCATGCGCATGGGGTAGCCGGTGGGGGAGATGCCGTTGACCTCGATGTCGTCCTCGCTGGCCTTGAAGTATTCCTGCTTGACCTTCTCGGGCAGGCCGCACTCGTCGGTGACAGTGAAGCGGGTGGCCACCTGCACGGCGCCGGCGCCGTGCTCCAGAAAGGCGGTGGCGTCGGAGCCGGTGAAGATGCCGCCGGCGGGAATCAGGGGGATCGCCAGTTTTTCCACCGCCAGCCAGGCGCGGATCTCGGCCACGATGGTGGCCAGGTCGTATTGCGCCCAATCCATGCCGAAGCCCAGGTGGCCGCCGGCCAGGGGGCCTTCGATCACTACATAGTCCGGCAGGCGGTTGGTGCGCCCGTTCTTGCGCAGGAAGAGCTGCAAGGCGCGCAGGGAGGAGACGATGATGCCGAGCTTGGCGTCGCGGAAACGAGGGTGGTCCTCGATCAGCCCGAAGCTGCCCAGGTGCAGTCCCGCCGCCAGGGTGATGCCGTCGATGCCGGCGTCCAGCGCTGCCGTGAGGCGCATCTTCAGGGTCTCCCTGGGCGCGTTCATGGTCAGCTTTTCCATGCAGTTGATGAACACCAGACCGGAGCCGCGTTTGGCCTCCATGGTGCGGCTCACATGCAGGCGGGTGGCTTCCTCGATGTGGCCCAGATCGAACTTCACCGCGGACTTGTCGGCGTTGGGCACATTGGCCTTGTACTGCTTGAGCTTGTCCTTGACGAAGCGGGTCTCGTAGCGCCGGTCGGAGATGGTGGTGACCATGGCGTCGGAGATGTGGCCCACGCCGCCCAGGCGCGCCGCTTCCAGTGCCAGGGCGGAGGTGGAGATGTCCACGCCCATGCCGCCGATCATGATGGGAACCAACTCGTGCTGGCCGAGTTTCAGGCGGAAGTCGTCAACGCATTTCATGGGGAGGGAGGAAGAGAGGCGTCGCGGAGGGACGCGCATGGAAAGGTAGGCCGGGATGATAAGCGCGCGGGGGGTGCCGGGAAAGACTGCGTTGCTTCGCCGCCCGCGTTCCGGCGGGAGCGGCGGTTAGCTGAAGCGTCCCTCGCGGCGGCGGAACAGCGCTGCGATGTGCAGCAGGTTCATTCCCAGCGCCAGGCCGGAGGCCGCCAGCAGCAGGCCGCCGGGCCAGGCCATCCAGGGCAGGTAGGGGGCGGGGGCGAGACAGGCCAGGGCGGCCAGATGGAGCCGGAATTGCCTGCGCGCCCGGCGATCCGGAAGGTAGTCCTTCATGCCCGGCAGGCCTGGCGTCATCAATCCGCGTTGCGCCTGGAGATGAAACCAGGCCAGGAAGGGGACGATCTTGTAGAGCATGCCGTTCACCACGGAGAGGGCGAAACCGGCCAGGAACAGCAGTCCGGCCATCAGCTCGACGCCGGCCAGAGCCAGGGCCAGACTGGCCAGCAGGCAGACCAGCCCCAGACGCCAGAAGTCCAGGGTGACATCGGGAATCTTGCGTTTGCGCTGGCCCAGCAGGCGCAGGGTGGTGAGTGCGAACAGCACGAGGCCCGCCCCCAGCAGACCGTTTCCTGCCAGATGCCAGGGGGCGGGCAGGAGATTGAGCGCCAGCCCGGCGACCATGATCCACGGCAGCCAGCGGGTATGCGCCGCAGGGTAGGGCGGGGTGAGTTGCAGCATGGGGATGACCTGCCAGGCGGAGCCCATGATCAGTGCGCCGATCCACACCCCCAGGCCCATTTCGGCGTGGCGCGCGAGCAGACGCATGGGGTCGCCGCCCTCCCAGTCCCCCGCCAGCCAGGCCGCCATCCCCAGGCCCAGCGCCAGGGTGGCGGCGAGGCCGAACAGGGCCACCCGCATGGCCCGCACCGTGGGGATGCCCCGCGCCTGCAACAGGGCCGCGCCGACGGAGAGGAGAAACGCCAGGCCGCCTGCACTGATGAGCGCGGCCCCGGCGTGGAGGGCCTGGGCGGAACCGGCGGCAAGCCCCCAGGCCAGGGCGGGCGTACCCAGAAAAAAACCGAGGTGGCTGACCCAGGCGACGACGGCCAGATGGGGCAGGGGCGTTCCCGCCACCACCGGCAGCATCTGGGTCATGGCCCCGAACATCACCATGCCCAGCACTCCCAGGCTGAGCAAATGGGTCAGCGCCAGGGTGGTCGGATGCTGCGCGGCGCTGCTCCAGTCGGGGGAAAAGGCGGCCAGCAGGCCGGCGGCCACGAGAAACAGGGGGGCGGTGAGGAAGAAACGCAAGGGCACGCCGAAGGGCGGCGCCTGTTCCATGGTCAGGCCGGCGCCGATCATCCTAAGCCGGAACCAAAGAGGTAGCCCGGATGGAGCGCAGCGGAATCCGGGATTGCGCCGCGATCTTCCCCGGATTCCGCTGCGCTCCATCCAGGCTACGAATCTGCTTACAAAATGCGAAGACTTGAGTCATTGGCAACTGAGATCTCCAGGATCATCCTCTGGGCTCGATCACGATGGCGTAGGTGTGGTCCGGCAGTTGATGGGTGTGATGGGTGTAGCCCATGTTTTCCAGAATGCCGTACAGGGGCAGGGGTTCTCGGTGGATCAGGAAACGCACATGCTGGCCGGGGCGCAGGGCGTCCAGGGCCAGCATCACCTTTTCCAGAGGTTCGGGCGGTTCCAGCCAGCGGGCGTCCACCGTGATTTCGTGTTTCATCTCCGCCCGGATCAAGTCGTTACTGTGAAACCACCGCCGCCGTTGTAGGAGCGGGCTTGCCCGCGATGACAGCCTTCGCGTTCGCGCAGGTGCCAGAATCGCCGGCAAGCCGGCTCCTACGTCGCTGTTTCATGGTACGGGCGGCTCCCGAAGCCATGCCAGGTTACACCGCCGCCATGCGATCCAGCAGTGCGTCCCCTTCGTCGCCCAAGGCGTTTTCCGCCATCGGGTAGAGGATGTTTTCTTCCTTCATGTTGTGTTGGCGCATGAGCATCAGCAGGGTTTCCGACTGCCCGAGAAAGCCGTCCCGATCCTGGCGCTCCAGGCTGGCCGCCATGTCCTGCATGAGTCCGCGCATCTGCTGGTGTTCGTTGCGCATCACCCAGGTGGGGCCGCCGCTCATGCCGGTGCGGGCCTCGAAGGTCGGGAACAGCACCTCTTCCTCGCGCGCGAAGTGGCGTTGCATCTGGCTCTGGAACAGGGGGAAGGCTTGATTTGCGGCGCTCCAGTCCTGAGCGGCTACCGCGTTTTCCGCGTCAACGAAGGCCTCGTCGCAGGTGGTGTGTTCGGCGCTCAGGTAAGGGCGGAAGGAGGTCATGGGGCTGTGGCGCAAATGCAATGTGTTCGGCATGGTCGGCCTGGCTTGTGGGGTAAACCTTGACCAAGGGCAAGGAAGTTGCCCGCTGCTTGGAGGCCACGGTATAAGCCCCACCCATGGCGAAAACCACAAGCACCTACGTCTGCACCCAATGCGGCGGCCAGACCAGCAAATGGCAGGGGCAATGCCCGCACTGCCTGGCCTGGAACACCCTCTCCGAATCGATTCAGGAAGCCAAGCCGCGCCGCTTTCAGGCGCTTGCGGCGAGCGGCGAGGTGGTGCGTCTGTCCGCGGTGCAGGCGCAGGAGACGCCGCGCCTGGCGACCGGTCTGCCGGAGTTCGACCGGGTGTTGGGCGGCGGTCTGGTGGGCGGCGGCGTGGTGCTGCTGGGGGGCGACCCCGGCATCGGCAAGTCCACCCTGCTGTTGCAGGCGCTGGCGGAGATCTCGGCGCGGGTGAAGACCCTGTACGTCAGCGGCGAGGAGTCCGCCGCGCAGATCGCCCTGCGCGGCAATCGCCTGGGCCTGAAGGCGGACCTGCCCCTGCTCACCGAGATTCGCCTGGAGGCGATCCAGGCCACGCTCAAGGCGGAACAGCCGCAGGTGGCGGTGATCGACTCGATCCAGACCGTGTACAGCGAACAATTGCAATCCGCCCCCGGCAGCGTCGCCCAGGTGCGCGAGTGCGCGCAGGAACTCACGCGCTACGCCAAGCAGGCGGGCATCACCATCCTGCTGGTGGGGCACGTCACCAAGGAAGGCACGCTGGCCGGGCCGCGCGTGCTGGAGCACATCGTCGATACCGTGCTGTATTTCGAGGGCGATACGGGTTCCAGCTTTCGCCTCATCCGCGCCTTCAAGAACCGTTACGGCGCGGTGAACGAACTGGGCGTGTTTGCCATGACCGACAAGGGCCTCAAGGGCGTGGCCAACCCCTCGGCCCTGTTTTTGAACCGCGACGAGCGCGAGGCCCCCGGCTCCTGCGTGGTGGTGGCGCAGGAGGGTACGCGTCCGCTGCTGGTGGAGATTCAGGCCCTGCTGGATTCCGCCCACGGCGGCAACCCGCGCCGCCTTACCGTGGGGCTGGACGGCAACCGTCTGGCCATGCTGCTGGCGGTGCTGCATCGCCACGGCGGCATCCCCTGTTATGACCAGGACGTGTTCGTCAACGCCGTGGGCGGGGTCAAGATCACCGAACCCGCCGCCGACCTGGCGGTGGCCCTGGCGGTGGTGTCGTCGCTGCGCAGCAAGCCCATTCCGCACAAGCTCGCGGTGTTCGGCGAGATCGGCCTGGCGGGAGAGATACGCCCGGTGCAGCGCGGGCAGGAGCGCCTGAAGGAGGCGGCCAAGCTGGGCTTTTCCCTGGCCCTGTGCCCCAGGGCCAACCTGCCCAAGGGCAAGATTGCGGGCATGGAGGTCAAGGGGGTGGCGAGCCTGGCGGAGGCGCTGGAGTACTTCCGGGGGTTGTAGCGCCGGCATCCTTGCCGGCTCTTTGATGGCCGGAAAGAGCCGGCAGGGATGCCGGCGCTACAGACCCCGCGCCCGCAACTGTCCGCAGCCTCCTTCCACATCCTGCCCCGCCGAATTGCGCAGCCGCGCGACGATGCCGCGCTGGTGCAGCAGGCCGGCCATGACGGAGGCGCGCTCTCCGGAGGGGCGGCGGAACCCCATCCCTTCGTTGGCGTTGTAGGGGATGAAATTCATCATCGCGTACTTGCCCGCCAGCAGTCGGGCGATGCCTTCCACCTCCGCATCGCTGTCGTTCACGCCTTCCAGCAGGGTCCACTGGTACTGGATGGGGTAGCCGGTGGCGCGGGCGTACTGCTCCCCCAGTTCCACCAGTTCGTCCGGGTCGATGCGCGGCGCCTTGGGCAGCAGTTGCGCGCGCAGGTCGGCGCGGGTGGTGTGCAGGGAGAGCGCCAGGGCGGGTTTGACGGCTTGCTGCGGCAGACGCTCGAACACGCGCCGGTCGCCCACGGTGGAGAACACCAGGTTCTTGTGCCCGACCGCGCCGGACGCGCCCAGCAGGTCGATGGCCTCCAGCACGTTGTCCAGGTTGTGCGCGGGCTCGCCCATGCCCATGAACACCACGCGCCGCACCGGGCGCAGGCTGCGCCCCAGCGCCACCTGGGCGACGATCTCGGCGCTGCCCAACTGGCGTATCAGGCCATCGCGCCCGGTCATGCAGAACACGCAGCCCACGGCGCACCCCACCTGGGTGGAGACGCACAGGCCATCGCCCGGCAGCAGCACGCTTTCCACGGTCTGGCCGTCCGCCAGCGCCACCAGCAGGCGCGCGGAACCGTCCGCGCCGGGGTGTCGGGAGCGCAGTTGCGCCAGGTCGTGCAGTTCCTGCATCAGGCCGGGCAAGGCCTCGCGCACGCGCAGGGGCAGAAAGTCTTCGGCCTTGCGGTGACGGGTGTCCAGCGGCAGCCTTCGCACCCAGGATTGCAGGATGCGCAGTTCATGGCCGGGTTTCGCGCCCAGGTCGCGCAGGCGCTGGCGCAGGTGTGCGACGCGCATTACAGAAACCGTGCGAGAAACGCGCCTTCCAACCCGGCGGGCAGGGCCAGGCGGACCCGGTGGCCGCTCCCCGGCGCCACCGCCATGGGGCTGCCGGCGGGGCTGGTCAGGGCGGCGACCGTCTGTGCGAGATTTCCGCGCGGATGGATCACCTCGATGCGGTCGCCCACCCCGAAGCGGTTTTTCACCTCGATCTCGGCCAGGCCGTCCGGCCCGTAGCCCAGCACGTCGCCCACATACTGGCTGCGCCCGGATTCGGAATGGCCGCGCAGGTAGTTCTGGTACTCCCGATCCGGGTGGCGCTCGAAGAAGCCGCCGGTGTATCCGCGGTTGGCCAGGCCATCCAGTTCGCCCATCAGGCGCGGATTCAGCGGGCGTCCGGCGACGGCGTCGTCGATGGCCTCGCGGTAGGTCTGGCAGGTGCGGGCGACGTAGTACGGCGATTTGGTGCGGCCTTCGATCTTGAGCGAATCCACCCCGATCTCCACCAGCCGCTGCACATGCTCGATGGCGCGCAGATCCTTGGAATTGAGGATGTAGGTGCCGTGCTCGTCCTCTTCGATGGGCAGGTAGCTGCCCTGGCGGCGTTCGCGTTCCTCGATCACGAACACATCGCCATCGGGGCTGGCGGCGGCGTCATGCACCTTGAAATCCCAGCGGCAGGAGTTGGTGCATGTCCCCTGGTTGGGGTCGCGGTGGTTGAAGTAGCCGGAGAGCAGGCAGCGCCCCGAGTAGGCCACGCACAGCGCGCCGTGCACGAACACCTCCAGCTCCATGTCCGGGCATTCCTGGCGGATTGCCGCGATCTGGTCCAGCGAGAGCTCGCGCGACAGGATCACGCGGGTGAGCCCCAACTTTTGCCAGAAACGCACCGCCGCCGAGTTCAGGGTGTTGGCCTGCACCGAGAGGTGTACCGGCATCTCCGGCCAGGTCTCGCGCACCAGACCGATGAGGCCGGGGTCGGCCATGATGAGCGCGTCGGGGCGAGAGGCGATGACCGGGGCCATGTCCGCCAGGTAGGTCTTTATCTTGGCGTCGTGCGGGTAGATGTTGCTCACCACATAAAGCTTTTTTCCCCGCTCGCGGCAGGCGGCGATGCCCGCGCCCAGGGCGGCGTCGTCACGGAAGGTGTTGTTGCGCGCGCGCAGGCTGTAGCGCGGCTGGCCGGCGTAGACCGCATCGGCGCCATAGGCCAGGGCGGTTTCCAGCATGGTCTGGGAGCCGGCGGGGGCGAGGAGTTCAGGGGATTTCATGCTGAGGGCGATGACGCCGGTTGTAGCGCCGGCATCTTTGCCGGCACGTTGAAGGAGCCGGCAGGATGCCGGCGCTACGCCACCCGTCTCAACGCGGCTTGTGCAGAATCCGCCCCTCGTGGAAGGGATATCCGTTCCCCGCCTTGCGGTCGGCGTAATAGCGTTCCAGGGTGTGGTGGATGGTGCGGAAGGCGATCTCGTCCCAGGGGATGTCGGCCTCGTCGAACAAGGCCGCTTCCAGGCTTTCCTCGCCGGGGACGAAGTCCAGGTGCAGCAGGCGGGCGCGGAACATCATGTAGACCTGATTGATGTCCGGCAGGCTGATCATGGAATACAGGCCGATCATCTCCACCCGCGCGCCGGCCTCTTCCAGGGTCTCGCGCGCTGCGCCTTCGTCCGTGGTCTCGCCGTTTTCCATGAAGCCGGCGGGCAGGGTCCAGAGCCCGTATTTGGGTTCGATGGCGCGGCGGCAGAGCAGGATCTTGCCCCCCCATTCCGGGATGCAGCCCACCACCATCTTGGGGTTGACGTAGTGGATGGCCTCGCACGCCGTGCAGACGTGGCGCGGGCGGTTGTCGCCCTCGGGGATCTTGATGTGTACCGGGGCGCCGCAGTGGGAACAGAAATTCATGGTGGTGGGAGGCGTGGGGGACGCGGCAAGTTTGCAGCAAGCGCAGGGCCAGGCAAAGCGAAGTTCCCGCAGGGGGGCTCAAGCTGGCCCGCCTGCGCGCCGAAGTTGAGGTGTTGACCGATGAATGGGGCCGGTAATGAGCCATGTGATTTCCCTGACGGAACTCGACACCCTGGTGGTGGAGCCTTCCGCCATGCAGGCCAAATGGATGGCGGGGGCCTTGGCCCAGGCCGGGATACACCGGGTCGCCACGGCGGCCTCGGCGCGCGAAGCCCTGGCGCGCCTGCATACCCAGCCTGCCGGTCTGGTCCTGAGCGCCTTTCACCTGCCGGACATGACCGGGGCGGAACTGGTGCAGGCCATGCGGGCCGATGAGGGCTTGGCCCCCATCCCCTTCATCCTCATCTCCAGCGAGAACCGTCCCCGGTTGCTGGACCCGGTGCGCCAGTCCGGCGTCTCCGGCATCTTGCCCAAGCCCTTCACCCAGGCGCAGTTGAGCGCCGCCCTGCGCGCCACCCTGGACCTGCTCAACAGCGACGCGAGTCTGGACGAGGCGGGGTTCGAGCCCGAGGCCTTGCATGTGCTGGTGGTGGACGACAGCCCCATGGCGCGCAAATTCATCCGCCGGGTGCTCTCCAACCTGGGCGTGAAGCGCTTTCTGGAGGCGGAGAACGGGCGTCAGGCCGCGGAACTGCTGGCGGATACCGCCGTGGACCTGGTGGTGACGGACTACAACATGCCGGAGATGGACGGCAAGGCGCTGGTGGAATTCATCCGCACACGCAGTTGGCAGAAGGCGGTGCCCGTGCTCATGGTCACCAGCGAGACCCACTCGGGCCGTCTGGCCGGGGTGCAGGAACTGGGCATCGTCGGCATGTGCGACAAACCCTTCGAGCCGGAGGTGGTGCGCAGCCTGCTGATCCGCCTGCTTGCGGGCGACTGACCCGTGTGTCCGACGACCGTGCGCGAGGCCTTCCCGGAACGCGGCAATAGCCAACTGGAATGGTTGGTTATTGCCGACTATCATGCGCAGCCGCGCATCCAGTGACTTTTGCCAAATGGTTTTTGCCAGCTTGCGCCAACCCCGTCCGGATCAATGCCACCCCGAGCAATACCGAAGAACTGCGGATCACTGACTGATGCGTCCCTCTCATATTGAAATCATCCTCGACCGCGAATTCCAGAGTTGCGTGCGCGGCCAGCACACCCCGGTGATGTTGTGGGGACCGCCGGGGGTGGGCAAATCCCAGATCATCGCCGGCATCGCCGCCCGCCACGGCGTACCGCTGATCGACCTGCGCCTGTCGCAGATGGAGCCCACGGACCTGCGCGGCATCCCCTTCCGCCACGGCGACAACGTGGAATGGTCCGTGCCCGCCATGCTGCCGGACGCCCGGCGTCACGGTCCCGCCGGCATCCTGTTCCTGGACGAGATCAACGCCGCGCCGCCCACCGTCTCCGCCGCCGCCTATCAACTCATCCTCGACCGCCGTCTGGGCGAGTACGTCATCCCCGACGGCTGGGCCATCTTCGCCGCCGGCAACCGCCAGGGCGACCGGGGCGTCACCTACGCCATGCCCTCACCCCTGGCCAACCGCTTCACCCACTACGAGGTGGAGCCCAACCTGGACGACTGGATCGGCTGGGCGCTGGATGCGGGCATGGATGCGCGCATCCTGGGTTTTCTGCGTTTCCGTCCGGATCTGCTGTTTTCCTATGACGCCGCCCACAACCCGGTGGCCTTCCCAAGCCCGCGCTCCTGGGAATACGCCCACCGCGCCCTGCGCAAGTTCGGCGACCGTCCCGACCTGCTGGGGGACGCCCTGCAAGCCTGCGTGGGCGCCGCCTGCGGGGTGGAGCTGAAGGCCTTCATCGACAACCTGGAAAACCTGCCGGACATCGACGGCATCCTGGAGGGCCGCGTCACCGACATGCCGCGCGGCATCGACCTGCAATACGGCGTGGCCGCCGCCCTGGTGCGGCGGGCGAAGGAGAGCGCGGCGGATGTGGGCAAGCTGGGGAACATCCTCAACTACGCCCGCCGCTACCCCCAGCGGGAGATGGGCGTGATGCTGGTGACTGACCTGCACCGGGCCGTGGGCCAGCCCCTGTTCCGAGTGCCGGAGTTCGTGGAATGGGCCAATTCGGTGGCGGAGTTGATGCTGTATGACTTCAAACCCGCCGCTTGAGCGCCTCGAAACCAAGCTCGCCGCCGCGCGCACCCGCCTGATCCTGGAGAAGCCCTTTCTGGGGGCGCTGGTCATGCACCTGCCGCTCAAGGCCTCGGATCAGAAGTGGTGCAAGACCACCGCCACGGACGCCCGCGCGCTGTATTACAACCCCGCCTACATCGCCCGCCTGAGCCTGGAACAGACCCAGTTCGTGCTGGCGCACGAGGCCATGCACTGCGCCCTGTCGCACTTCAACCGGCGCGGCCACCGTCTGCGTCACCGCTGGGACGTGGCCTGCGACTACGCCGTCAACATGATCCTGGACGAGGAGCGCATGCACCCCCCGGACCAGGCCCTCATGAACGCCACCTACCGCGGCCTGACCGCCGAAGAGATCTACCCCCTGCTGCACGAAGACCCGCCGGAGGAGACCCAGGACACCCATCTGTTCGACGGCGATGGTTCCGAAGGCTCCGAAGGTGATCCCCAAAACCAGGACGAGGGGGAAGACCGAGGTCAGCCGAACGGTGACACGAAGGAGGAGGAAGAAGGCGAAGGGCAGGGCGCTCCCCCGCCCCCTTCCGACCCGGACAAGCTGGACGAACAGTGGAAGAGCCGCCTCGCCGCCGCCGCCCAGGCCGCGCGCCAGGCGGGCAAGCTGTCCCAATCCATGCAGCGCCTGGTGGACGAACTCCTCTCGCCGCAACTGCCCTGGCGCGCCCTGCTGGCGCGTTACATGATGAACGCGGCGCGGGACGACTACAGCTTCCAGCGCCCCTCCCGGCGGGAGGGAGAGTGCTTCATGCCGCGTCTGCACAGCCAGGGCGTGCGGGTGGTGGTGGCCCTGGATACCAGCGGTTCGGTGACGCGGGAGGAGTTGCAGGCCTTCCTTTCCGAGATCGACGCACTCAAGGCCCAGGTGCGGGCGGAGGTGACGCTCCACGCCTGCGATGACAAGCTCGACCCCGCCGGCCCCTGGCGCTACGCCCTGTGGGAGGCCATGACCCTGCCGGAAGAGATCTCCGGCGGCGGCGGCACCGACTTCCGCCCCGTGTTCGAGTGGCTGGAGCGGGAACAGCCTGCGCCGGACCTGCTCCTCTGGTTCACCGACGCCCAGGGCCGCTTCCCCGAAAGAGAGCCGCAATGCCCCACGGTATGGCTGGTGAAAGGCAAGACGCCGACGCCTTTTGGGGTGCGTATCCAGCTTAATTGAAGGGGTGTTTCGTCATGGCGCCCGCCTGGGCTTTGTGGCATCGTTCGGCCCGCCCGCTGGGTGCAATGCATGGTGCGCGATGGCTCAAAAGTATCAGGCGCGCTGTGCACCGGGCGGATGTGGGTGGCGTTAGTATTCGCGTCCGTTCACAAATTGTCGTAACCGGCTATCTCGGTCGGGGCGGGCAAACCTGGAACCATCGTCACAATGGAGAGAGTTACATGAACATCCTGCGTAGGAATGTACTGAAGGGCGCCGGTGCTGCCGGAGCCGTGAGCGTGGCTGTTGCCGCCGGCCTGCTGAAACCCACCGCGGCCTTCGCTGACTGGAACAAGGCTGGTTTCGATTCCAAGGATCTGGCTGGCGCCATGGGTTCCATCGGCGCCGGTTCCGCTGCCGCCTCTGGCGACATCAAAGTGGATGCCCCGGACATCGCCGAGAACGGCGCTGTGGTGCCTGTGGTCGTGACCTCTGGCATCGCCGGAACCGAAAGCATCGCCATCATCGGTGAAAAGAACGCCCTGCCCCTGATTGCCGATTTCAAGCTGATGAACGGCGCCATGGGCTATGTGTCCACCCGTATCAAGATGGGTTCCACTTCCAACGTCATCGCCGTGGTCAAGGCGGGCGGCAAGGTCTACAAGGCCCACAAGGAAGTGAAGGTCACCATCGGCGGCTGCGGCGGCTGATCGACGACCCCAACACTGAACCCGAGACGAATACAGGAGTTACAAAATGGCTGAGCCTATGAAAGTCCGCGCCTCCGTGTCTGGCGATGCGGTCGAAGTGAAGTGCCTGATGAACCACCCCATGGAAACCGGTCTGCGCAAGGATGCCAAGACCGGCGCCGTGGTCCCCGCCCACCACATCACCAATGTGACCGCCACCCTGAACGGCAAGCCCGTTCTGGACGCCCAGTGGGGCGGCGGCATCTCCAAGAACCCCTACCTGGCCTTCAAGGTCAAGGGCGGCAAGGCGGGTGACAAGGTGAACGTGAGCTGGGTCGATAACAAAGGCGACAAGAATTCCGCCGATGTGACTGTGGGCTGAGCTTTATCCGCGCATGAAAAAGCCGGGCTCAGGCCCGGCTTTTTCATGCGCCGCTGATTCAGACGGCATCTCCCACAAACGGGTTGAAGCGTCGTTCCTCGCCGAAGGTGCTCATGCCTCCATGTCCCGGCACGAAGGCCACGTCGTCCCCCAGCGGAAACAGCTTGTTGCGGATGGCTGCAAGCAGCGCGGCGTGATTCCCGCGCGGGAAATCGGTGCGACCGATGCTGCCCTGAAACAGCACATCGCCGACGAAGGCATGGCGGCTCGCTTCGTCGAAGAACACCACATGGCCGGGGGTGTGGCCGGGGCAATGAATCACCTCCAGCGTCACCTCGCCCACCTGCACCCGGTCGCCGTCGTGCAACCAATGATCCGGGCGGAACGCCGGGGTGGGCGGAAACCCGAACATCTCGCACTGCTCCGGCAGGGCGTCCAGCCAGAAGGCGTCTTCCTCCTGCGGGCCGTAGATGGGCAGGCCCAGGCGACGGGCCAGTTCCGGCGCGCCCCCGACGTGGTCCAGGTGACCGTGGGTCAGGAGCAGCTTGTCCAGGGTGACGCCGGCCTTCTCCACGGCGTGCAACAGCCTGTCCACATCCCCGCCGGGGTCCACCAGGGCCGCCTTGCGGGTGGTCTCGCACCAGATCAGGGAGCAGTTCTGCTGATAGGGGGTGACGGGGATTAGGGTGAATTTCACGGTGCGTCGCCTCGGGTTTCAGGTCAGGAAGGGGTAGTCGGTATAGCCCTGCGCGCCGCCGCCATAGAAGGTATCGGGGTCCGGGGTGTTGAGGGGCGCGTCGCGGCGGAAGCGTTCCGGCAGGTCCGGGTTGGCGAGGAAGGGCGCGCCGTAGGCCACCAGGTCGGCGCGGCCCTGCGCCAGCACCGCATTCCCCCGCGCCTTGTCGTAGCCGGCGTTGGTCATATAAACCCCCTTCCACAGCCTGCGCAGTTCCAGCGGATCGAAGAACGGACCCGCCGCCCCCGGCGCATCCTTGCCCAGTTCGGTGACGTGCAGATAGGCCAGGCCGAAATCATTCAGGCGCTCCACCACCCGGCTGAAGGTTCCCTGCGGATCACTGTCGCGCATGTCGTTGAACGGCTGGATCGGGGACAGGCGCACCCCCACCCGGCCCACGCCCCACACGCCGCACACCGCCTCCAGCGCCTCCAGCAGCAGGCGCATGCGGTGCTCCACGCTGCCGCCGTAGGCGTCGCTGCGCTGGTTGGTTCCATCGCGCAGGAACTCGTCCAGCAGATAGCCATTCGCGGCATGCACCTCGACGCCATCAAAACCCGCCGCCTGGGCATGCCCTGCCGCCGCCCGATAGGCGCGCACGATGCCGGGCAGTTCGGTCTGTTCCAGGGCGCGGGGGGTGACGAAGGGCTTCATGCCCTCATAAGTAAAGGCCGCACCGGCGGGGGCGATGGCGGAAGGGGCCACGGGCCGTTGGCCGCCCGGTTGCAGGTCCGGGTGGGAGATGCGTCCCACATGCCAGAGCTGGCAGAAGATGCGCCCGCCCGCTTCCTGTACGGCGCGGGTCACGGCGTTCCAGCCCTCCGCCTGGACGTCGTTCCAGATGCCCGGTGTGCAGGGGTAACCCACCGCCTCCGGGGCGATGCAGGTCGCTTCGCTCAGGATCAGCCCCGCGCTGGCGCGTTGCCGGTAGTACTCCACCTGCAACGCGCCGGGGACGCCCTCGCGGCTGGCCCGATTGCGCGTCAGGGGGGCCATCACCATGCGGTTTTTCAGGGTGATGGCGCCCAGTTCCAGGGGCGTAAAGAGATCAATGGCGGACATGGCGGATTCCTCGTGGGTTTGGCCTGCGCAAGGCTAAGTGTCTCCTCCCGCCTTGTCACGGCATGACTGCTCCTGCCCTGTTGCAATAACTCCCCACTTCATGAGGGCTATCCCTTTGATCGGACAGCATTAATTGAATGCATTAGAAGTTGCGAATATTGTTGTTTACCGAAATTCAATTCCCCGTTTTTTATTCTTTTCCAAGGAGATCACCATGAAAGTCCTCGCCAAAATCGCCTCTTTCGGACTGCTGCTGGCGGCAGTCCTGGCGGCCACCCTTCTGGCCAATGTCATCCTTTCCAAGGGCGTGTTCGCCGCCGACCACGCTTTCGCCCGCGTACACATGCGGGCATGACAGGTTTTTCGAGATTCGTAGCCCGGATGGAGCGCAGCGGAATCCGGGATCGCCCCGCGGAATTCCCCGGATTCCGCTGCGCTCCATCCGGGCTACTTTTTTGGCTCTAGCTCGCCCCGGTTGATCGTCACCCGAACAGCTTGTCCAACGCCGCTCGCGCCATGGCCGTAGTGTCGTTGCCGCCGCCGGGCGAGGCGGCCAGTCCGGAACGGGGCTGGAACCAGTCGCAGAAGTTCGCCCGCGTTTTCTCCTTCACTTCGTCCGCCGCCTTCTCGCGGCATTGTTTGGCCTTGCCGGGGTCGTAATGGCGGCACAGGCGGCAGACATGCAGCTCCGCGTGGCAGGCCAGGCATTCAGAACGGCGTCCGAAGGGTTGCGGCACGGTCTTGAGGGAAGCGCCGCATTTCCAGCAGGCGAGGTCGTTATCCATGCAGTAGCTCCTGGGGTGGGTGCGCCGGAAGGGCGTTCAGTTTCACTTAAGCCGGCTGCGGATACTACGGGGCTGTAGCGGGCATGGTCCCGCGCCTGCCTGCCCGGAGAAGCCCATGCCCCGACCGTTACGCCCATTGCTCCTCGCTCTTTCGCTGGGCGCCCTCACCCCGGCTCAGGCCGAGCGCACCCTGGTCATTGCGCCGGAGGCGCCCGCAACCGAAAAACGGGTTGCCCTGGTCATCGGCAACTCGGCTTATGTTCAATCCCCGCTGCGCAACACCCTCAACGATGCCGTGGCCATGGCCGAAAAACTGCGCGCGCTGGGGTTCGAGGTCATCGAAAAACACGACCTTACGCAAAAGCAGATCGGGCGCGCCCTGGGGGAATTCCGCAGCCGGTTGTCGCCGGGGGACGCCGCCCTGTTTTTCTACGCGGGCCATGGGGTCCAGGTCGGCGGCGTCAACTACCTGCCGGCGGTGGATGCCGACATCGGCATGGAAGAGGACGTCCCCACCCAGTCCATCGACGTCAACCGGGTGCTGGAGGTCATGGAAAAGAGCAAGACGCGGGTCAATCTGGTGTTCCTCGACGCCTGCCGCAACAACCCGTATTCACGCAGTTTCCGCTCTGCGGGCGAGGGTCTGGCGCGGATCGCCGCACCTTCCGGCAGTCTCATCTTCTATGCCACCCGCCCCGGCAGCGTGGCGGAGGATGGCGAGGGCCAGAACGGCCTGTACACCCACAACCTGCTGGCCTCCATGGACCTGCCCGGTCTGACGGTGGAACAGATCCAGAAGCGCGTTGCCGCAGAGGTCAAACAAGCCTCGCGCGGACGCCAGGAACCCTGGATGGAAGGCTTGCTGGACGGGGAGTTCTATTTCCGCCAGGGCGGCGCGAATGCCGCGCCGCTCGCCCGCAACGATGCTGCGCCGCCGCCCGTCCCGCTGGCGCCGTCGGAGGCCTCGGAAGAAGTCGCCTACTGGAGCGAGGTCAGCAAATCCGACCAGGCCAAGGCCTACGACGCCTACCTGCGCCTCTACCCCAATGGCCGCTACGTCGCTCAGGCCAGGAGCCGATTGCAACGGGAACAGCAGAACGTGGATGCCCGTCTGCGTCTCAAGGAAGACCTGGCTTGGCAGGACGCCCAGAACGGCAATGATTTCAGCAGCTTCAAGTCTTACCTGGCGCTCTACCCGGAGGGGCGGTACGCCGCCCAGGCCAAGCTCAAGCTTTCCCGCCTCACGCCTCCGGTGAAAGAGCCGGAGATGGCGGCCATACCGGGGCGCAACTACGAGATGGGCAAATACGAGGTCACCCAGGCCGAATGGGTCTCGGTGATGAAGGTGAACCCGTCCACCTTCCGGGGGGAGGAACTCCCGGTGGAAAAGGTGAGCTGGCAGGAGGTGCAGGAGTACATCCGTCGGCTCAACCAGATCACCGGCAAAAACTATCGCCTGCCCACGGAGGAGGAATGGAAACACGCCTGCTACGGCGGCAACGAGCAGGAATATTGCGGCGGCAGCCACCTCTCGTCCCTGGCCTGGCACCAGGACAACGCCTACAGCCAGACCCACCGCGTCGGCCAGAAGCAGGCCAACGGCTACGGGCTTCACGACATGAGCGGCAATGTCTGGGAATGGGTGCAGGACTGCTACGGGAACTGCGATCACCGCATCGTGCACGGAGGTTCCTGGTACCTGGGCGCGGCGGAGGCCCGCGTCGCCGCCCGGTATTGGTACGACCCGAACTACAGCTACAACGACGTCGGTTTCCGTCTGGCGCGGACCCTGCCCTGATGAACAATCCGGGCTGAACGCTTATCCCAGGGTTGAATCCGCGTCGTCGAGATAGCGGCAGCGCGTCTCGCGCAGCCACAGCCCCGCCAGCGAACCCGCCGCCGCCCAGCCCAGCAGCACCCACAGACCGCTCTGGTAGTCCGCCAGGGTCAGCGCCCGCCCCCCGGCGGCGCGGTCGATCACCCAGCCCACCAGGGGTTGCAGGATGGCCGCGCCGAGGAAGCCGCCGGTGTTGACCAGGGCGGTGGCGGTGCCGGAGAGCGCATGGCGGTTCACCTCCTTGGCGCAGGCCCACGACAGGGTGAAGCCGGAGCCGCCCAGGCCCATCACCACGAACAGGGCATGGCTCCAGCCGGGCCGCAGAGGCCAGCCCAGAGCCAGCGGCAGCCAGCACAGGGTATAGGCCAGGCAGGCCATCAGGATCACGGGTTTGCGCCGGCCCATGTGGTCCGACAGCGCACCGATGAAGAACGCCCCCACGGCAAAGGCCGCGAGCAGCAGGGTGGTGTGGAAGGCCGCCTCGGCGCGGGTCCAGCCGTGGCCCTGAGTGAGCAGGGGGATGCCCCAGAGGCCGGCAAAGGCGAACAGGCTGCCGCACACCCCCAGGTTGAGAAAGAAGCCGGGCCAGGTGAGGCGGTTGCGCGCCACCGCGCGGATGCCGTCATACCAGTGGCCGTGATGCGGCGCGTGCTCCTCGCGCCCTTCCAGCGCGCGCATGCTGGGCAGGCCTGCCTGCGCCGGGTTGTCCCGCACCAGCCACCCCGCCAGCCAGGCCAGGAACAGGGAGAGCACGCCCGCCGCCACGAACACCTCGCGCCAGGTGACGTAGCCCAGCGCCCAGGCCAGGGGCGTGGCCGCCAGCACCGAGCCCAGGTTGCCCATCAACAGGGTCAGCCCGGTCACCGCGCCGAAGCGGCGTTCCGGGAACCAGGCGGCGTTGATCTTGAGCAGGGCGATGAAGGCCACGGACACGCCCAGGCCCGCCAGCAGGCGGCCCGCCGAGGCCCAGGCGAAGCTCTCCGCCAGCCCGAACAGGATCGACCCCGCCCCCGCGATCACGCCCCCGGCGGCGACGATGCGGCGCGGCCCCAGGGTGTCGGCGAGCACGCCGGTGGGGAGTTGCATCAGGGTGTAGACGTAGAAATAGGTGGCGGCCAGCCCGCCCAGGGCGGCGGACTGGATGTGGAATGCGGCTTGCAGGTCGCCCGCGATGGCCGCCGGGGCGAAGCGGTGGAAGAAGGCCAGGATGTAGGCGAGGCCGACGACGATGAAGGCGGTCCAGCGCAGACGAGTGAGGCGACGCTGGTCGTAGGGGGAGAGGGTCATGAACAGGTAGCGCCGGCATTCCTGCCGGCTCTTTCTGATTGCGTAACAAGAGCCGGCAGGGATGCCGGCGCTACACGGTTCAACACGGCAACGGCGCCTCCTGCATCAGCGCGGACTGCTCGCGCAGTTCCAGGATGCGTTGCTGCCAGTAGATCTCGGTGTTGAACCAGGGGAAGGCGGCGGGAAAGGCGGGGTCGTCCCAGCGCCGCGCCAGCCAGGCGGCGTAGTGGATCAGGCGCAGGGTGCGCAGGGCCTCAACCAGGTGCGCCTGGCGCGGGTCGAACTCCATGAAGTCCTCGTAGCCCGTCAGCACGTCGGCGAACTGGCCGATCTGCTGTTCGCGCTCGCCCGCGAGCAGCATCCACAGGTCTTGCACCGCCGGCCCCATGCGGCTGTCGTCGAAGTCCACGAAATGCGGCCCCTGCTCCGCGCCCCAATCCACCCACAGCACGTTGCCGGCGTGGCAGTCGCCGTGCAGGCGGATGGGCGTGTAGGCGCCGGCGCGGTCAAAGCAGCGTTGCACCCCCTCCAGCGCCTCGTCCACCACCCCCTTCCACACCGGCAGCAGGGTCGGCGGCAGCCAGCCGCCGTGCAGCAGAAAGTCGCGCGGTTCCGTGCCGAAGGTGGCGATGTCCAGGGCGGGGCGATGCTGGAAGGGCGTCACCGCGCCCACGGCATGAATGCGACCGATGAAGCGCCCCATCCACTCCAGGGTCTCGCGCCGCTCGAACTCCGGCATGCGCCCGCCGCGCCGGGGATACACCGCGAAGCGGAAACCGGCGTGGCGGTGCAGGGTCTCGCCGTGGATGACCAGGGGCGGAACCACCGGGATCTCGCGCTCCGCCAGTTCCAGGGTAAAGGCGTGCTCCTCGCGGATGGCCTCATCACTCCAGCGGTGGGGGCGGTAGAACTTGGCGATGACGGGCGGGCCGTCTTCCATGCCGATCTGATAGACGCGGTTCTCGAAGCTGTTCAGCGCCAGTTGGCGACCGTCCGTCGGCAGGCCGACGCTGTCCATCGCGTCGAGGATGAGATCGGGGCCGAGTTCGGCGTAGGGGGGCGGGGTGGGGGTGTCGGACATGGCCCGATTCTAGTCGCCCAATGAAAAACCCCCTCGGGCCGGGCGGCGCGAGGGGGTTGGGAGCGAGCGACCTTACTTCTTCGTGGCGCAGGTGCTCATGCCCAGGATGGGGTAGAGCGGGCAGAACTTGATCAGGCCGGTGGCCAGGGGCACAACGCCGATCCAGGCCCAGACCGGGCCGCCCAGCACAGCGGCCCAGGCGATCAGGGCGAGGCCGACGAGGATGCGCAGGATGCGGTCGATACCACCAACGTTTGCTGACATAACAGTCTCCTTCAAGGTTGTCCGAAAGCGCTCCCGACGGGAACGGGGCGAACGATACGCGGCAGCGGCGGCGAAGTCGGTGACTTTGGTTACAAAGCGAGGAGGCGTTTCAGTCCGTCCGGGTCAATCACCTCCACCCGCTCCCGCCCCAGGCGCACCCAGCCCTGTTCCTCGAACTGCTTCAACAGGCGCGAGACGATCTCGCGCACGCTGCCCAGTTCGTCGGCGATGCCCTGGTGCGAGGCCTGGATCAGCGGTGCGCGCGCCAGCAGCCAGGCGGCGAGGCGCTGGTCCAGCTTGCGGAAGGCGACCTCCTCCACCAGTTGCATGAGCCCGCTCATGCGCTCCGCGAACAGGCGGAACACCACATCGCGGAACGGCGGATGCTCCGCCACCAGGCGCAGGAACAGCGCGCGCGGCACGCCCAGGGCGGAGACCGGGGTCTCGGCGATGCCGGTGGCGGGATAGGCGTCGCCGCCCAGCAGACAGCTCACGGTGACGATGCACAGCTCGCCCGGATGCACGCCGTAGAGCCGAATCTCGCGCCCGTTCCCGGCGCGCTTGCTCACCTTGATGCGGCCTTCCAGCACCAGCGGCAAGGCCTGGCAGGCTGCGCCTGCGTCGAACAGCACGGTCCCGGCGGGGGCGGCCATGGGCCGGACCTGGCGCGCCACCTCCGCCGCAAGCTCCGGCGGCAGGCCGGCGAGAGGGGGGAAGAGCAGGGCGGGGTCGGTCATGGTGCGTCGGTGGTGCTTGCCGGCAGGGATGCCGGCGCTACCAGAGCCACTGCCGCCGCCCGCGCTGCGCGCACGGCTTCGGGGATGCGTTCGGGCTTCACGCTGCGCGCGACGGCGCCGGCGTCCACGCCCCGCGCGGCGGCATGGGCGGCGCGCAGATGGTCCGCCTGGGGGTAGGGGCGTTCTTCCCAACCCAGACGCCCGCGCGCATCCGCCTCGCAGGCGAGCAGGAATTCTTCAAACCGCTCGGGGCGGCGGAAGGCGTCGGTGCGTTCCAGCAGTTCCACCACCGTGGACGGGCGCAATTCCAGCGCGCGATGCACGTTGCCGTGGTCGCGCGCCACCAGCACCGCCAGATCGCGGCATTCGGCGGGGGCGCGCAGGCGTTCGCTCAGGGCCTTCGCCAACTCCACACCGCGCCCTTCATGCCCGTGGTGTCTGGGCAGCAGGTCGGCGGGGGTGGTCCCCTTGCCCAGGTCGTGCAGCAGCGCCGCCCAGCGCATGGCCAGACTGCCGCCCAGGCGCGCCGCCTGCTCCAGCACCATCAGGGTATGCACCCCGGTGTCGATCTCGGGATGGTGTTGAGGTGGCTGCGGCACGCCGAACAGGCGCTCCAGTTCCGGTATCAACCGCGTCAGCGCGCCGCACTCGCGCAGCACCTGGAACATGCGCGCGGGGTGCGTCTCGATCAGCCCGCGCGCGATCTCCTGCCAGACGCGCTCCGGCGCCAGGGCGTCCGCCTCGCCGTCGGCCACCATGGCGCGCATCAGCGCCATGGTCTCCGGGGCAATGCTGAAATCGGCAAAGCGGGCGGCAAAGCGCGCTACGCGCAGGATGCGCACCGGGTCTTCCGCAAAGGCCTCGGAGACGTGGCGCAGCACCCTCGCCGCCAGGTCGCGCTGACCGCCGTAGGGGTCGATCAGGGTTCCATCCGCCGCCTCGGCCATGGCATTCACGGTGAGGTCGCGTCGGCGCAGGTCTTCCTCCAGCGTCACCTCCGGCGCGGCATGCACCGTGAAGCCCTTGTAGCCGCGCCCGCTTTTGCGTTCGGTACGCGCAAGGGCGTGTTCGGCGTGGGTCCGGGGGTGCAGGAAGACCGGGAAATCCTTGCCCACGGGGGTGAAACCCAGGGCGGTCATGTCCTCCGGCGTCGCCCCTGTCACCACATAGTCCCGGTCCTGTACGGGCAGGCCCAGCAGGCGGTCGCGCACGGCCCCGCCCACGAGGTAGGTGCGGATGCGGGCGGGCGGGAGCGGCATGGTCAGGGCGCCGGCGAGGTCTCGTCCGCGCCTTCGGGTACGGCGGCGACACGGGGCGGGATGACGCCCAGACGGTCCTTGAGCGGGCGCGTCTCGCCGCCGAAGCGGGTGCGGTAGTACATGGCGTTGGCCAGCACCTTCTTTACATATTCCCGCGTCTCCGAGAAGGGGATGCTCTCCACATAGACCGCGCCTTCCAGGGCGGTGTCCGCCTGCCACTTGCGCGCCCGCAGGGGGCCGGCGTTGTAGCCGGCGCTGGCCAGCACCGGAGACTGGGAGAGCGATTCGTAGATGCGCTTGAGGTAATAGGTGCCGAAACGGATGTTGGTCTCCGGCTCGCCCACCTTGGCGTGGGCGTTGCGGCTCAGGCCCAACTGCTTGGCGATCCACTTGGCGGTGCCGGGCATGATCTGCATCAGGCCGCGCGCGCCCACCACGGAACGGGCGTGTTCCACGAAACGCGATTCCTGGCGCATCAGGCCGTACACCCAGGCTTCGTCCAGGTTGTTTTCCTGGGCATAGGCGGTGGCCAGGTCGCGGAAGGGGGAGATGAAGCGCAGGTCCAGGCTGTGCAGTTCCCGCGTCTGGCTGGCGGTGACGATGGCGCGGTCGTGCCACTTTTCGCGCAGGGCGAGTTCCGCCGCCGCCAGCAGCTTGCGGTCGTCCATGCCGCGCAGGGCGTAGGCCCATTCCGCCAGGGCGTTGGCGTGGTCGCCGTATTCCCGCAGCAGCAGGGCGCGGGTCAGGCCGGGATGTTCCTGCGCCGCCTTGAGTTCGTCCGGGGTGACCCGGTGGTCGGCGGGACGGCTCTCCACGCGCGGCGGCAGTTCTTCCGTGGCGAGCAGGCCGTAGTAGCTGATCTCCTGCGACAGGCGGGCGAACAGCATGTTGGCCGGATAGCTGGCGTTCATGGCCTTGAGGGCGCGCGCCTTCCAGTAGCGCCAGACCGCTTCCTCGCGCAGTGGCGGAGACATGGCCTCGATGGCGTTGAACACCTCCAGCCAGCGCCCCGCGCGCAGGTTGGCGCGTGCGCGCCACTGGGCCTGAAGGTCGCTTTGCGACGCGCCGGCGCGGGTGAACCAGGCCAGCGCCTGGGGGTCGTGCTTGCGCGCCGCATGCATGGCGATCTGGCCCCAGCCGTAGCGCTGCTCGTTCTCGCTGTAGCGGGCCTGGTGTTTTTCCCACAGGGCGGCGGCCTCGGCGGGGTCACTCTTGGCCAGGGTGGTGAGGGCGTAGAGGGCCGCCTCCCGTTGGCCGCGCTGGTCGCTGGGTTCGGCCACCAGTTCGCCGGCGTGTTTCGCCGCCTGTCCGAGGGCGCCGGCGCTCATGCGTTGTTCTTCCGGCAACCGGGCATCCAGTTCCCGCGCCAGGCGCAGGTTGCCGGCGTCCAGGGCCAGCCGCAGCCGCAGCAGGCGTTCTTCCAGAGTCAGTACGCCGCGTTCGGCGAGGGCGGCGAAGATCGGGTCGCAGGCCGAGGGCAGATCGCGCGAGGTGCGCCACAAGGTCATCGCCTCCACCTCCGCCGCACGCTCGTTTTCCACCAGCCGGGCGCGCAGTTCCAGGCATTGCAGTTCCTGGTCCGGGGCCGTCACCGTCCGGTAGAGATCCCGAAAACCGGTCCAGTTTTCGCGCCGCCCCTGTTCCCGCGCCAGTTCGGCGCGGAGAGCGTTGGCGAGGGGGGAGTCCGGATGGCGCTCGATGAAGTCCCTGGCCTTGGCCGCCGGGGTGTTTTGCAGCTTCAAGCGCCAGTAATCCAGATAGGGCGTGAGGGGGTGGCGTTCGGGAACCTTGTCCGCCGCCTTGTCGAAGGCCTCCATGCGACCCTTCTGGTAGGCCTCGCGGGCGCGGAGAAATTCGGATTCAACACTGGCGTGGAGCGGGGAGGCCAGCAAGGCGAGGATCAGGGGGAGGAGGGTACGTACGGGGAAACGCACAAAGGCAGGCAGGTTCGGACGTGGCCGCGAACTTTACCCGAGAAGCCTGCGCCTAGGAGCCTCCTAGGGCCGACGCCCCCCTGGGCTGCGGTCATCCGCGCCCCCCGGACGCGCGCCGAAGCCGGACCAGCGTTCGGGGTCCATGGCCGGGCGCAGATTGGGCGGAACGCCCTGGGGTACGCGCGGAAGCGGATTGTTGAAGCGCGGGCGGTCCATCGGCTCCGGGTTCTCTTCCTGACGGCGACGTTCGTAGCCGGAGCCAAACCCCCCGGCTCCGTTCCGGTCGCGCAGACCCTCCCGGCGTTCGAGGCGGCGTTGCTCCAGACGGTCGGCGCGCTGGCGCAGGAATTCCTCGCGCAGGCGCGCCCGTTGTTCCGGCCCCGCCTGTTCCCAGCGCTCGCGCAGGGCGCGCCGGTCTTCCTGGCCCATGGGCGCGCCGAAGGGGTGATCCGGGTCCGGCATTTGCGCCTGCACGAGCGGGGCGAGACCGGCAAGGAGAAGGAGGAGAACAAGGCGGTTCATGCTTCAATGCTATGCGGGCGCGGCGCGAATGCCGTTTCCCGCCGGGATAATTTTGTAACAACCTGTTTCCGAAATTGGCTATGAGCGAATCCCTCCACGCCTCTCCCCGCGTCCTGATCGTGGACGACGATGCCGGCATCCGTGATCTGCTGGCGGACTATCTGAACAAACAGGGCATGACCGTGCGCACGGCGCGGGACGGCAAGGAGATGGATGCGGCGCTCGCCGCGTTCGATCCCGATCTGATCGTCATGGACCTGATGATGCCCGGCGAGGATGGCCTTTCCCTCACGCGCCGCCTCAAGGCGGAACGGCCTGTGCCGGTGATCATGCTCTCCGCGCGCGGCGAGGACATCGACCGCATCGTCGGCCTGGAGGTGGGGGCGGACGACTACCTGGCCAAACCCTTCAACCCGCGCGAACTGCTGGCGCGCATCCGCGCCGTGCTGCGACGGGGAACGGGCCGGGCGGAGGCGGGCGATACGGCGCGTTTCGGCCCCTTCAGCCTGGATACCGTGGCCCAGAACCTGAGCCGTGACGGTCAGGACATCCCCCTCACCCAGGCGGAATTCACACTGCTCAAGATCTTTGTCGAACACCCCAACCGCCCCCTCTCGCGCGACCAGATCATGGACTGGCTCAAGGGCTATGAACGCGACCCGTTCGACCGCTCCATCGACGTGCGCGTCACCCGTCTGCGCAAGAAGATCGAGGACGACCCGGCCAGCCCGGCCTACATCCGCACGGTCTGGGGGCAGGGGTATCTGTTTGCGCCCAAGGGGCGGGGGTGAACTCCCCTGTAGGAGCCCGGCTGTGCCGGGCGCTGGAGGTAGAGGGGGAGCCGGTGATCTCCCCTGGGCGCCTCGAAAAACCCATGATTCGTCGTTCCCGCGAAAGCGGGAACCCAGTGAAATCAACAACCTGGATACCCGCTTTCGCGGGTATGACGGGTTTTTCGAGACGCCCCCCTGTAGGAGCCCGGCTGTGCCGGGCGCTGGAGGTGGAGGTGGAGCCGGTGATCTCCCTTGTAGGAGCCCGGCTGTGCCGGGCGATAGCCGTCACCGAATCCGCCCCGCCTGATCGCCCGGCACAGCCGGGCTCCTACAAGTAGCCCATGTTCCGGCTCCCCTCCACCCTCTACGCCCGCACCGCCGCCGTCCTGCTGGCGGCGTTTCTGGTGTTCGAGGCGGCGGCCTTCGGCGTGGTCTGGGTGATGGTGATCGAGCCCCTGTCGCAGCGTTCCGCCGACGACCTGGCCGCCAAGATCGTGCTCGCCACCCAGACCTGGGTGGAACTCCCCCCCGGCACGCGCGCCGATTACGAGATGGAACTCGCCTTCCGCCACGACCTGGACGTGTCCGCCGCCCAGACCCGTCTGCCCCAGGCCGCGCCCTACAGCCCGTTTGGCCGCCAGGTGGAACAGGCCCTGTCGCGTCGCCTGCGTCAGCCTGTGCAACTCATGGCCGGGCATGTGGCGGGCTGGGATTGGGCCGACATCCAGATCTCCGACACGCTCCTGCGCGTGGGGTTCAGCCGCGAGCGCTACGCCCTGCGCGCGCCCTTGGCGGCGGTGGGCGTGTTCCTGCTCGGGGCCGGGCTGACCGTGCTCACCGCCCTGGTCATGGTGCGTCAGCACAGCCGCCGCCTGCGCGGCCTGGCCCGCAAGGCCCGGCAGGTGGGGCAGGGCGGCAGGCCGGAACGCCTGCCGGAAGACGGCGCTCAGGAACTGCGCGAACTGACCGCCGCGTTCAACCGCATGGCCGACGAGGTCCAGGCCCTGCTGGAAAACCGTACCGTGCTGCTCTCCGGCATCTCGCACGACCTGCGCACCCCCATCACGCGCCTGCGCCTGGCGCTATCCCTGGCGGAAGGCGCGGATGCGGCCCTGGTGGCGCGCATGGAGCGCGATCTGGACGAGATGAACCGCCTCATCACCGACATGCTCGCTTTCGCTCGCGCCCTGCAGGTGGAGGAGGCGGAAGCGGCGGAAGCGGCGGATGCGGTTGACCTGCTCGACGCCCTGGCGGCGCAGGCCGCCGAACTGGGGCCGGTGGTATGGCGTCCGCCTCCCGCCCCGGTTCCGCTGCGCTGCAATACCCTGGCGCTGGGCCGCATCCTCGCCAACCTGCTGGAAAACGCCCGCCGCCATGGCGGCGTCGCCCCCGTCACCCTGACCCTGGAGGCCGCCCCGGAGACGGTGCGCATCGGCGTACTGGATCGCGGCCCCGGCATCCCGGCGGCAGAGCGGGAGGCGGTGTTCCGCCCCTTCTACCGCCTGGATGCCTCCCGCAGCAGCGAAGGCGGCGGCAGCGGCCTAGGCCTCGCCATCGTGCGACAACTGGCAGACGCCTACGGCTGGCGCGTGGCGCTGGAAGACCGGGAAGGAGGCGGGCTGGCAGCCTGGGTCATCCTCGACCGCAGGGGGAGCTTCCCTCTTTGAGGAAGGGGGGCGAGGGGCGTTTTGAAGAAACCGTCATACCCGCGGTATTCGGGCTTTTGATTTCAGGGGGTTCCCGCTTTCGCGGGAACGGCAAAACCGGGGTTTTTCGAGCCCCCCAAAGATAAAAAATCACAATTTACAGTTGGAACGCCACGTGAACGGCGCTCAACGTTCAAATTGATGGGCTGGCCGCCACCGGACTTGGCCGGAGCCCCGAAAGTTCAAAACCCTACAGGCCGCAAAGAGTGTGCATACGGCCAGTCCCTCTCGAATGCCGGGTTGGGCGTCGCTGTCGGCTTGCTGGACAATTGACGAACGGAGATGTACAGTACCACGTACATATATGGAGCCATATCATGGATGCAATGACCTACACTACCGTCCGTGCGAACCTCGCCAGCACCATGGACAGAGTTTGCAACGACCACGAAGCCTTGATTATCACCCGCAACGGCGAGCAGGCTGTGGTGATGCTCTCGCTCGAAGACTTCAACGCGCTTGAGGAAACGGCCTACCTGTTGCGTACCCCCGCTAACGCTAAGCGCCTCCTCTCGGCGGTCGCACAACTGAGCACCGGCAAAGGCATTGAGCGGAAGCTGGCCAAGTGAAGCTGATTTTTGCGGACGATGCATGGGAAGACTATCTCTATTGGCAAAAGCAAGACAAGCGCATGGTCGAGCGAATCAACAAGCTGATACGAGAAACCCAACGTGAACCATTCACAGGTGTAGGGAAGCCTGAAGCATTGAAGCACTCGCTATCAGGATACTGGTCACGCCGCATAACGGACGAGCACCGAATGGTGTACCGCGTCGAAAGTAATGCGTTGCTGATTGCCCAATTGCGCTTCCATTACTGAGACGCCCAACGTTTAGCTTGAGGGGCGCGGAAACAGGCGGCGAATCCGGCTGTTGGAGCGTCCCTCTCGAAGCGATTGTTAGCCATAACTATTTGGCCCAAGGAATGCTAAGCTCTTGAAACTGCGCATCAAATGCTTTGCGAAATATCATGGCACGCTCTTTTGTGAACCGTGCCGGATACGACTCGCTTGTAGTGACTTTAATAAAGGCCTGCATAGCTTGTTGTGTTGCTGCCAACTTTTTTCCAGAAGCAGATTTAAGAAAAGCATTTATTTCTATGAGTTCACTTTCTGAAAAGGACTGCATCACAAAAGGAAGCAGTGCATTTTGCAAATCTGACGGAGGAAGAATATTTATTAGCTGTTGCCGGAAAAAATCATAAAGAGCACGAGTTTCAAGCGGCGTTAACTTGCGTTTCCTGTGAAATTCGAATCGCTGTTCAAAGCCATTAACCATGACAAATGACTCTTCCTTGTACCAATCGTAGAGCCCGCCTTCTCCAATCTGTATGTCTATGGGCTCTATGCCGTTTAGAGTGGAAGTTGACTTCATATACGGTGACGAAGGCAGCCGATCGAGAGCGGCACGGCTGGAACGAAGGGGTTGGCGGGCAGATGATGGAGTTTGGACATGCGCAGGTAAGCAATGGCGATGAAGTTCTCCACGGTGCGGAAGCCCCTGGCCGCTGTCTTGGTCTGCTGCAACAGTCCGTTCATCGCCTCGACATAGGCATTGCTACGTCCATCGAGCATGCCGCGC
>JACRNB010000015.1 GCA_016219425.1 Betaproteobacteria bacterium
AGCCGGGCTCCTACGAAAACAAGGTCTGCGCCTTCATTCGTGTGGCCGGCGCATGACCACGCGCCAGCGGCAAAAACCGGAACGAGCGCGACACCTGTAGGAGCCCGGCTATGCCGGGCGATAGCAACCTGTGGCCGGAGCGAGCCGGCTTATCGCCCGGCACAGCCGGGCTCCTACGAAAACAAGGTCTGCGCCTTCATTCGTGTGGCCGGCGCATGACCACGCGCCAGCGGCAAAAACCGGAACGAGCGCGACACCTGTAGGAGCCCGGCTGTGCCGGGCGATAGCAACCTGTGGCCAGAGCTAGCCGGCTTATCGCCCGGCATAGCCGGGCTCCTACAAGGGGGGCGGACGCCTTGCGTCAGGAAACCAGACGCCCGTCCACCAGGGTGATGACCCGATCCGCCAGGGCGAACTGGCGCGGGTCGTGGCTGATCATCAGGAGCGTGGCGCCGCGTTCCCGCACCGCCTCCTGCAGGGCCTGGAGCACCAGTTCGGCGGAATGCGGGTCGAGCGAGGCGGTGGGTTCGTCCGCCAGAATCAGGTCCGGTTCGTTGATCATGGCGCGCGCCACCGCCACCCGCTGACGCTGCCCGGTGGAGAGCTGGCGCGGCAGGGCGTCGCGGCGCTGCTCCAGTCCCATGCGGTGCAGCCACGCCTGCGGGCGCTGGCGATAGTCCTGCGGGCGATAGCGTTCGGCGTGCAGGTCCATGGCCAGTTGCAGGGTCTCCTGCGGGGTCAGGGCGTCAAACAGGTTGTGGTCCTGGAAGATGAAGCCGATGCGCCGCCGCAGCGCCTCCAGCGCTCGCTCCGGCGCGCCCGCGAGGGCGTCCCCCAGCACCGAGAGCGTGCCGGCCTGGACCCGGCGCAGGCCGCCGATCAGGGTCATCAGGGTGGATTTTCCCGAGCCGGAGGGGCCGGTGAGGATGACGAACTGGCCGGCGTCGATGCCCAGGTCGATTGCGTCCAGCACCGGCGGCAGGCCGGGGTCGTCGCTGTAGCGGAAGGTGAGTCCCTGGCAGGCGATGCGGGGCGGCGTCATGGGGCGGCTCAATAGAGGTCGGAAGGGTTGCTGCGCAGAATCTGGCGTGCGGCGGCCAGTCCGGCGAGGCCGCAGGTCAGCAGGCTGGCGGCGGCGAGGGCGGCGATGCGCGGTGCGGTGAGGTGGATGGCGAGGCCGCTGAGTTGCGCCAGCGCGCCGTAGGCGGCCACGGTGAGCGCGAGGCCGGCGAGGAATCCGCCCAGGGCGTAGAACGCCGACAGGCGCAGGATGACGCCCTGGATGGCGGCGTTGCCGAAGCCCATCGCCTTGAGGGTGGCGAAGGCGCGGAGGCGGGTGCGGATGGCGACGTACAGCACCTGGTAGCAGAGCACGAAGCCGACGCACAGGCCGGCGCTCATGCCCGCGCCGAAGAGCAGGCCGATGGGGGCGGCGTTTCTCAGGAAGGCCGCTTCGCGCGTCGCCAGTTCGTCGCGCCGGTAGATGTCCACGTCCTCCCCCACCCGTTCCAGCAGTTCGCGCTGTACGCGCACGGGGTCGGCTCCCGGCGTCAGGCGCAGCACTGCCATCTTGGGTCGGGTATTCGGGTCCATGGATTTGAGGGTGCTCTCGCTGGTCACCAGTACGCCGTCGGTGATGACGGTGGGGCCCAGTTCCACGAAGCCCGCCAGACGCAGGCGACGGTCTTCCACCCACAGGCTCTGGCCCGCCTGCATGGCGCCGTAGATGGGGCGGGAGGCGCGGTCGAACAGGACCGCGTCCGGTTCGCGCAGGCGCTCCAGGGCGTCGGGGCTCCAGCCCAGGTCCAGGGGCGGGGCGTCGGGCGAGAAGGCGAGGAGGACGATGCGCCGGGCCGGGGCGTCCGCGGCGCTGCGCACGTTGACGCCGCGCTGGTAGACCGGCAGCGCGGCGGCGACCTCGGGATGGGCGGCGATCTGGCGCAGGCGGATGGGGAGGATCTCGTCCCACTTGTCCAGGTGTACGCGGCGTTTGTCCAGGACCGTCAGTTCGCCGCGCGCGGCCTCGATGATGCGCAATTGGGAGTCGAGGATGCCGTTCAGAAAGCCCATCTCGATGAACGCGATGAGCACGGCGACGGCGATGCCGGCGATGCCCAGGAGCGTGCGCGGGAGGTCGCGCCAGGCCAGGCGCCAGGCCAGGGCGCGCATCAGAACAGACTGGCCGGTTCGGCCCGGCCCGCGCGCAGCGCCGGCAGGGCGGCGGCGGCGAGCATGGGCAGGCAGAGCAGGAGGGATTCCGCGAACATGCGCCCGTCCGCGCCCAGGGGGAAATGGGTGATGCGGGCGATCAGGGCGAAGGTCGGCAGGGCGCAGAGCCAGGCCAGGAGGAAGGCCAGGCCGCCCAGCAGGGCGAGTTGCAGGGCGCTCACGCCGTAGGTGAAGCGGGCGCTGTAGCCCATGGCGCGCAGTACGGCGTAGTCGCGCAGGCGCATCTGCATCTGGCTGGAAAGCGCCTGGTAGAGGGCGGTTGCGCCCACCAGCAGGCCCAGGAGCAGGCCGAAGCGGACCATCACGCCCAAGGGTTTCACCTCCAGGAAGTAGTTGCGTTCCTGCTCGCGCAGTTCGCTCATGGGCAGGACGCGCACGTCTTCCGGGAGCAGGGCGTTGAGCCGGGCGGCGACGGCGGCGGGCGATTCGCCCGGTTGCAGCCGGATCAGGCCGATTTCGATGCGCTGCGGGTCGCGCCCGGTGTAGAGCCGGAAATCCGCGCCGGAGACCACGGCGGTGGCTGCCGCGTACATGGGCAGCCCCAGGGAGTAGAAGCCGGCCACGGTGGCGGATTGCCCGCGCAGACTTCCGTTCAGGCCGATCTCCAGGACGCCCACGTCGGGGTCGGAATGGCGGTCCAGCAGGAGGTGGCGGGCGCGGCGCAGTTCCGGCAGGGCGGCGCGCAGGTCACGGTCCTTGACGAAGGCGGGGGCCGCCTCCACCCCGATCAGCAACATGCTGGATGCGGCCTGGGTCTCGGGCGCGACCCAGTAGCCGGAGCCGATGCGCACGGCGGCGACCGCCGCCACGCCGTCCTGGGTGTTGGCCTGGCGCAGGCGGGCGAGGGGGAAGTCGGGGATGTTGTAGAGGAACTGGTACTTGCCGGAGATCAGTGCGAGGTCGGCATCGAACAGGTCATAGAGCTGGGAGGAGGTGATTCGCACCGACTGGAGAAAGGCCAGGTGCAGGAGCGCGACGAAGATCGCCACCCCCGCCCCCGCCACCGCCGCCAGGGTGCGCAGGCGGTCGCCGCGCCACAGGCTGGCCCACGCGATCAGGAAGCCGCCCTGCATGCCGCCGCTTACTTGGGGCGGGCGGCGCCGGGGGCGTCGATCTTTACATCCACCTGCATGCCGATGAAGCGATCCGCCGGGGCGGGTTTGTCCAGCCGGATCGAGACCTTGGCGAGACGGTTCACCGGGTCGATCACCCGTCCGATCTGGTCCACCGTCCCTTGCAGGGTCTCGCCCAGCGCACTGTTGCTGACGCGCACGCGCTGGCCGACGGCGATCCGGGGCAGGTCGCCTTCAAAGAACTCGGCCTGCACATACATCTTTGCGATGTCCGCCAGGACGATGGCGGGGCCGCCGCCCAGGGTCATGCCCGCCTGCGCGTTCACTTCGATCACGCTGGCGTCGCGCGGGGCGAGCAACTGGGTGGCCGCCAGGTGGGTGGCCGCCAGTTCCAGGTTCTTGCGCAGCATGCGGCGATCCGCCTCCAGGCGCTGGCGCAGTTCATCCAGGCGGGCGTTGGCCTGGCGCAGCGCGGTTTCCGCTGCGGTGACGGCGTGTTCGCGTCCGCGCCGGTCCTTCTGCGCGTAGGTGCGTTCGTCCAGGCCCTGCAACTGGGCCAGGTCTTCGCGCGCGCGGGTGAGGCCCTGTTGCGCCGCCTCCACGTCCAGTTCGGCCACCCGGCGCTGCGGGGCCGCCTGCTGTTCCAGGCCGCGCAGGCGTTCCTGGGCGAGGTCGTGCTCTTGCGCGCGCGCGGTGCGGTCTGAGCTGACCAGCAGCAGCGCGCCGCGTTTCACCGTCTGCCCGGCCTGCACCAGCACCCGCTCCACGCGCTGGCCCTGGGGGCCGGTGAGGGCGATCACGCCGCCTGCGGGCTGGATGCGGCCCGTGCCGCCCGTTCCCGCCCCTTCCTTGCCGGCGAAGGCGGGCGCGCAGGCGATGGTGAGCGCCGCGCCGAACAACAGGGGGAGGAACCAGGCGGGCAGCGGGGCGGGGGCGTCCAGACGGGCGGGGCGGAAGTGCAGGCGCATGGGGGTCACGTAGAAGAGGGCGTAGAGGTGCGCCAGTATGATCCACGTCAGTTCCATGATCACGAACGCCTTCTGGGTGACGTCGGGCGCGGGATTGCCGGGCCAGTCCTTGAGCACATAGGTGACCAGGAACAGCAGGGCGGCAAGGATCAGCAGCCGGCCCATGCGGCGGTGCGCCGGGGTCTGCGCCAGGTCTGGTTGCGCCAGGGCGGCATCCAGGCGGGGGCGCGTCAGCAGGTCGGACAGGACGAGGAAGGACATGCCGAAGAAGAAGGTGTAGGACAGGGCCATGTGCAGGCCGTTGTCCACGCTCAGGCTGATGGCGACGTGGAAGTAGTGGACGATGCCCAGCGCGCCCGCCAGCACGCTGAGGGCGGCCATGAGGCGCATCAGCCCGGCCTCCCGCCGCATCCCGCCGGCCAGGCGCCAGCGCATCGCCGCCAGACTCAGGCATCCGGCCAGCAGGCCGGCCCCGGCGATCCCGGCGAGGAGGCGGTGCGTTGCCGCGTTGCCGCTCGACAGCGCGCGGCTGAAGGTGGGCCAGGACTCGCGGAAATATTCGGGTTGCTCCAGGGCGAAGGCGATCCAGGCGTACACCAGCAGCACGGCGTTGAAGCCGGCCAGCACCCACATGCCCAGAGCGCCGGTGCGGAACAGGGCGTCAAGGCGATGCATGCGCGTGGAGGGGGGTTCTGTAGACATGAACAGGCGTGGCCAAGGATGGGGGCGGAACTCTACCGGGGGGAGCGGCGCGGCGGATAGCCTGCGCCGACGGGCTACAGGGCGGGGGTGCGCAGCAGTTCGTCCAGCGCCATGGGGCGTCCGAACAGGTAGCCCTGGGCCTCGTCACAGCCCAGTTCCTGCAGGATGTCGCGCTGGGCCTCGGTCTCCACCCCTTCGGCGATCACCGAGAGGCCCATGCTGTGCGCCAGGCCGATGATGGCGGTGACGATCTGGCGGCTGTTGTCGGCCTCGGCCAGATCCTGCACGAAGGATTTGTCGATCTTCAGCCGCTGTACGGCGAAGCGCTTGAGGTAGGCGAGGTTGGAATAGCCGGTGCCGAAATCGTCCACCGCGAACTGCACCCCGCTCGCTCCCAGGCTCTTGAGGAATTCTTCGGCGGAATGTTCGCGCCCCATCAGCGCGCTCTCGGTCAGTTCCAGTTCCAGACGGTTGGGCGGGATGCCGTGGCGCGTCAGCACGCCGAGGATGTCTTCCATGGCCTGATCCTGCCGCACCTGCTGGGCGGAGAGATTGACCGCGAAGCGGAGCGGGACGTCGGGGCGCTGGCGCAGCACATCGACGATGTCGAGGGCGGCCTGCTCCAGCACCTGGCGGCTCAGTTCCAGGATCATGCCGCCCTCTTCGGCGATGGGGATGAAGCGGGCGGGCGGCACCTCGCCCAGGGCGGCGTCATGCCAGCGCGCCAGCGCTTCCATGCCGATCATCTTGCCGTCCGTCAGGCGCACCTGGGGTTGCCAGACCGGGTGGATGTCGCCCGCGCTCAGGCCCGTGCGCAGGGCGTTTTCCATGTCCAGGCGCTCGGTTACGCGGCGGTTGAGATCCTGGGTGAAGAAGCAGTAGCGCCCGCGCCCCTTTTCCTTGGCCTGATACATGGCGGTGTCCGCGCTCTTGAGCAGGGCGTCGGAGCAATCGCCGTCGCTGGGGAAACGCGCGATCCCCACGCTCGCGCCCACGAACAGGTTGCGCCCGTCGATCTGCATGGGGCGGGCAAAGCTCTTGATGATCTTGCGCGCGATGCCGGCGGCGTCTTCCGGCGTGACTTCGTCTTCCAGGATCACGGTGAATTCGTCCCCGCCCAGACGCGCGACGGTGTCGGAGGCGCGCACCGCGTCGCGGATGCGACTTGCCGCATCCATCAGCAGTTTGTCGCCGAAGGCGTGGCCCAGGCTGTCGTTCACGTCCTTGAAACGGTCCAGGTCGATGAACAGCAGGGAGAAGCCGGCGTTGTCGCGTTGCGCGTGGGTGATGGCCTGCTCCAGACGGTCCAGGAACAACTGGCGGTTGGGCAGTTCGGTCAGCGGGTCGTAGTAGGCCAGGCTGTGCAGACGCCGCTGCACGTCCTTGTGCAGGGTGATGTCCGAGAAGATGCCGACGTGATGCACCACCTCGCCGTCGGCGTCGCGGATCACGTTGATGTGCAGCCACTCCGGGTAGATCTCGCCGTTCTTGCGACGGTTCCAGATCTCGCCGCTCCAGCCCCCGGACGCGCGCACCGCCTCCCACATGGCGTCATAGAACAGGCGGTTGTGGCGGCCTGAACTCAGCATGGCGGGGGTGCGCCCGCGCACCTCTTCCAGGGGGTAGCCGGTGGTGTCGGTGAAGGCGCGGTTGACCAGGACGATGCGGTTCTCCGCATCCGTGATGAGGATGCCTTCGCTGGTGGCCTCGAACACCGCCGCCGCCATGCGGTGATGCCCCACTTCCTCCTCCAGGCGTTGGATCAGCACCTCGCGTTCCTGGCGCAGGCGCCGTTCCGCCTCGGACAGGCCCATGAACAGCGAGAGGCGCGAGATCACCCCGGCCAGATCGCCGGCGGCGTCCGCCACCGGGATGAACTCCTCCTTGCCTTCCTGCATGCGCGTGAGGCAGACCTCCAGCGGGAGACTGGCCTCCAGCGGCGCGAACTGGCGCAGCACCTGCACCAGGTCCGCGAAGATGCGGCCCGGAAACAGCGCCGCCTGTTTTTCCGTCACCAGGCCGAGATAACGCGGCTCGTCGAACACCGCGAACACCTGGGCGCGCTCGCCGTTTTTCACCACGTCGCTGTAGCGCTGATCCGCATGCACCCGCATCAGGCGGGTACACAGACAGTCGCCGACGGTGATCGGGCTCATGCGCCTTTGCTCTCGATGCGCACTTCCACGTCCAGATGGAGGTGGAGGATCTCTTCCGGCCCCATCAGGGGCTTGACCTCGCGCAGGACAAAGGAGGTCAGGTCTTCGGCGCGGATTTTGCGCAGGATCGCGCTGCGCACCAGGATGTCGCCGATGACGTCATCCTCCACCACCAGATGCTGGTAGGGCGTGGAGGTCAGCAGGGACAAGGCCTTCCCCACTGCAACATGGCCGATGGGGGAAAGACGCCCCAGAACCAGTCCGTCTTCGATGGGAGGAAGAACAAACTCGCCCACCCGCGCGTGCAGGACGTGGCTGTTTGTGCGATGCGTCATTCGTTGGCTCCTTATCCCTGTATGTCTTGTGGATTATGCCCCCACTTCAGCGCCGTTTCGGGCCAAACCCGGACCGCTGTGGTTTTCATTCCGGGTTCATTTGGGCGGCAGCGTGGCCGCGAAATCCCGCCCTCGTTCCAGCCACGCCAGCAGGGCTGCCTCGGTTTCAAACCCCTCCGGCGCCACCATCACCCAGCCGGCCATGGGGCGGCCCGTGATGTCGAACTCGCGCACGCCGGGCTGGCCCAGGCACCGGGCATGGCTTTCCGGGCCGCAGCGCACGATGAGCTGATCCTTCCAGATGCCGAACGCCATGTTGTCGTGCAGCAAATAGCCCAGGCCGCCGAACATCTTTTTCGTGCCGATGCCGGGCCAGTTCAGGGAGAGCAGGTCGATGCGCTCCGCCAGGGTGGTGTCGTAGGCCATGGCCGTTGCCTCCAGGTAGCGCCGGCTTCCAGCCGGCAAGTTCAAGATGCCGGCTGGAAGCCGGCGCTACGCGTGCCGCCCGTGCGTCCCCCGTAGGAGCCCGGCTGTGCCGGGCGATGCTTTTGCACGGGGCGAGGGTGGATCGCCCGGCACAGCCGGGCTCCTACAGGGGGGGGCGCGTTACCGCGGTTCCCGATCGCGCCACACCAGCAGGCCCTGGGCGTTGAGTTCCACGTCGTTGGCCAGCAGTTCGCGGCAGACCGCGTCATCCAGGGTGCAGCCGTGGGCGCGCAGGCGTTGCATCAGCACCTCTTCCAGCGCCTGTTTCAGCCAGGCGTGGCGTTCCGCCCCGACTCCCGGCGCAGCCAGCGTTCGTTCCACATATTCGTCGATCAATTCGTGCAGGTGCACGGCCAGGTCTTCCAGCCCGGTGATGCGGCTGTAGTGGGTGAGGTAGGCCGCCTCCGGCTCCAGCGCCAGCAAGCGCTCGATGGAGGCGTGCAGGGCCTCCGGCTCGAACTGCACCGGGGTGGAGGTGGGGAAGATGAAGGGATGACCCTCCACGTCGAACTCGCGGTAGGAGATGCCGAAGGTGTCGCCGGTGAACAGGCTCTCGCTCTGCGCGTCGTGGATGCAGAAGTGGTGCCGCGCGTGGCCGGGGGTGTCGATGAAGGTGAGCACGCGCCCGGCCAGTTCGAGGCGGTGGCCGTCGTTCGCCTCGATCACCCGGTCGGCGGGGCAGGGGACGATGTGGCCGTACAACTCGCGGAACAGCGCCTCGCCATAGACGGCGATGGTCCCCGCCTCCAGCTTGGCCGGGTCGATCATGTGGCGCGCGCCCTTGGGGTGGACCACCAGGCGCGCGTTGGGGCAGGCCGCCAGCAGCGCCCCGGCGGCCCCGGCGTGGTCCAGGTGGACGTGGGTGACGATGACGTACTCCACATCCGCCGGGGTCAGGCCCAACTCGCCCAGCGCCGCCAGCACCGTGGGCACGGAGCGGTTCGTGCCGGTATCGACGATGGCGACGCGGCCCGCTTCGACGATGAGGTGGATGGCGGCCAGACCGGGACGGACGTACTCCGCATCCAGGGTGTGGATGCCGTGTTCGTGGTGGATGGGGGCGATCATCGCGGTCCTCATCGGGTGCGTGGGGCCGGCTTTGCCCGGCTGTGCTGGAACGGCTCCCGCTTGACCGGGGCCATGTCGGAGGTGGTGATCTGAAACCCCGCGCCTTCGTCCTGGGCCAGGGCGTCTTTCAGCACCGGCATGCATTCCGTCAGGGTGGCGCGCAAGGTCCAGGGCGGGTTGAGGATGAACATGCCGGAGCCAAACATGCCGGGTCCGGCGCGGCTGACTTGCAGGCGCACGTCCAGCCATTCGGCCTGGATCGCGTGCAGCCGATCCGGCAGACGCTGCGCCTCGGGGCGCGGCAGCAGCGGGTACCAGACCGCGTAGGTTCCGGTGGCGAAGCGGGTGAGGCTGTCCTTGAGGGTCTGCACCACCTGGCTGTAATCGCGCTTGTCCTCGTAGGAGGGGTCGATCAGCGCCAGGGCGCGGCGCGACGGCGGCGGCAGCAGGCTTTTGAGGCCGGCGTAACCATCGCCGCGCGTCACCATCACCTGCCGCCCGGCGTTCTGGAAGGTCTTGCCCAGCAGGTCCACGTCGGTGGGGTGCATTTCATACAGGCGCAGGCGGTCGTGTTCCCGCATCAGCTTGTGGGCAATGTAGGGCGAGCCGGGATAGAAGGTGGGCTTGCCGCTGGAGTTCATGCCGCGCACCAGCTCCACGAAATCCGCCAGGGCGGGAGGCAGGTCGGTGCGCTGCCACAGGCGCGCGATGCCGCCTTCCCACTCCGAGTTCTTCATGGCGTACCCCGCGTCCAGACCATAGGCGCCCGCGCCGGCATGGGTGTCGATCAGCGAAAAGGGCTTGTCCTTCTGCTCCATGTAACGCAGCAGGGCCACCAGGATGAAGTGCTTGAGGCAATCGGCATGGTTGCCGGCGTGGAAGGCGTGGCGGTAGCTGAACATGGGGGCGGTTCCGGGGGACAGGTACGGATTGTAGGCGGCGGCATCAAGCATCACCGGGGTTGACGTCTCCCATATATTTCGATGATTATAAAAATATGGAAATCAAACCCGCCGTCACCGCCCTCGCCGCCCTGGCTCAGGAAACCCGTCTTGCCGCCTACCGTCTGCTGGTGGGGGCTGGGCCGGCGGGTGTGCCTGCCGGGGAGATCGCCGCGCAACTGGGCGTGCCTCCCGCCACCCTGTCGTTCCACCTCAAGGAGTTGGCCAACGCCGGGCTGGTGCACAGCCGCAGCGAGGGCCGCTTTGTCATTTACCACGCCGATTTCGACGTCATGAACGCCCTGATGGCCTATCTCGGCGAGCACTGCTGCGGCGGCCAGCCGGAGCTGTGCCGACCCTGCTCTTCCTCTCCCTCCCAGGAAACCCCATGACCCAGACCGTACTGGTGCTCTGCACCGGCAATTCCTGTCGTTCGCAGATGGCCGAGGCCCTGCTCAACCATGATCTGGCCGGGCGGGTGCGCGGTCTCTCCGCCGGCACCCGGCCCCAGCCCAAGGTGGCGGACGGGGCCATCGCCGCCCTGAAAGAGGCCGGTTTGCCGACCGAAGGGCTGTACCCCAAGGATGTGGACGCGGTGATGGACGAGGCGATTGATCTGGTCATCACCGTTTGCGACAACGCCAGGGAGGCCTGCCCGATCTTCCCCAAGGCGGTGAAGACCCTCCACCTGCCCTTCCACGACCCACACGGCGAGCCGCTGGAGAGCTTCATCCAGGTGCGCGACGAGATCCGCGCGCGGCTGATCCCGGCGGTGCGCGAGCAGTTGGGGCTCTGATGCCCGCCTAACAACCGCAGTCGATGGACAAATTCATTTCGGTTCAGTGCGCTGCGGGTTACTTGCAGGTGCGAATTCATTCGCACTTAAACCTGTGCGAATGAATTCGCACCTACCAAGGTTCAACAATCTGCCAGGAGGCGAACATGTCCGACAACGTCATGAATGTGCTGTTCCTCTGCACCGGCAATTCCGCCCGTTCCATCCTGGCGGAGTCGCTGCTCAACAACATCGCCGTGAGCCGGGGGCGCTTCCGCGCCTTTAGCGCGGGCAGCCATCCTGGCGGCGCGGTGAACCCGCTCGCCATCGAGTTGCTGCAAAAAAACCACCTGCCGACGGAGGGGTTGCGCAGCAAGTCCTGGGACGAGTTCGCTCAGGCCGGCGCGCCGATGCTGGATTTTGTTTTCACCGTTTGCGACAACGCGGCGGGCGAGGTTTGTCCGGTGTGGCCCGGCCAGCCCATGACCGCCCATTGGGGTGTGCCCGACCCCGCCGCGGTGGAAGGCGATGACGAGACCCGCCGCCGCGCCTTCTTCATGGCCTTCAACCAGCTTCAGAACCGCATCAGCCTGTTCGTCAGCCTGCCGTTCGAGAAGCTGGATCGCATGAAGCTGAAAAAAGCCCTCCAGGACATCGGTCAAACCGCATGAGCGCCCAGTGTGAAACCACCGCCAAGCGCGTCGTCGGCGCCCCGATGAACCTGTTCGAGCGCGGGCTCACCCTCTGGGTCGCCCTGTGCATCGTCGTCGGCATCGTTCTGGGCCAGCTCGCCCCTGCCCCGTTCCAGGCGCTGGGGCGCATGGAAGTGGCCCAGGTGAACCTGCCGGTGGGGCTGCTCATCTGGGTGATGATCATCCCCATGCTGATGAAGATCGACTTCTCGG
This sequence comes from Betaproteobacteria bacterium, assembly GCA_016219425.1. GTDB lineage: Bacteria > Pseudomonadota > Gammaproteobacteria > Burkholderiales > Thiobacillaceae > PFJX01. Next base: position 11,639 of record JACRNB010000015.1, read on the forward strand.
CCCTGCATCAGGTGAAGCAACACTGGCGCGGCATCGGCGTCACCCTGTTCGTGAACTGGGCCGTGAAGCCCTTTTCCATGGCCCTGCTGGCGTGGCTCTTCATCCGGCTATGGTTCGCGCCGTACCTGCCGGCGGACCAGCTCGACAGCTACGTCGCCGGCCTCATCCTGCTGGCTGCCGCTCCCTGTACCGCCATGGTGTTCGTGTGGAGCCGGCTGACGGGCGGCGATCCCCTGTTCACCCTGTCCCAGGTGGCCTTGAACGACACCATCATGATCTTTGCCTTTGCGCCCATCGTCGGGCTGCTGCTGGGGCTTTCCGCCATCACCGTGCCCTGGGCGACCCTGTTTCTCTCGGTGCTGCTGTACATCGTCATCCCGGTGATCCTGGCCCAGGCCTGGCGCGGCTGGCTGCTGAAGCAGGGCCAGGAACGGTTCGACGCCACCCTGGCGACCCTGGGACATCTCTCCATCCTGGCCCTGCTGGCCACCCTGGTGCTGCTGTTCGCCTTCCAGGGGGCGGTCATCCTCAAGGCGCCTCTGATCATCGCCTTGCTGGCTGTTCCCATCCTGATCCAGGTGTTCTTCAACTCGGCCCTGGCCTACTGGCTCAACCGCCAGGTGGGGGAGCAGCACAGCGTGGCCTGCCCTTCGGCCCTGATCGGCGCTTCCAACTTCTTTGAACTGGCGGTGGCGGCGGCGATCTCTCTGTTCGGTTTCGAGTCCGGCGCGGCCCTGGCGACGGTGGTGGGCGTGCTGATCGAGGTGCCGGTGATGCTGTTGGTGGTGCAAATCGTCAACCGGACCCGACCGTGGTACGAGGTCAAGGCCGGCTGACGCGCCGCGACGCGACGTGTCAGCATCATTTCGATAATTAAAAAACGTGAAAACAGAACCCGCCCTCGCCGCTACGCACTGGTTGATCCCTACCTTGCCCCATCGTGCGAACGCGGTCATGTTGCCGCACCCCGACAACGAGTAAGGCAATCCCATGTTCAAGTATTTGCTGGCCGTCTTTATGGTCCTGTTTCCCGCCTGGTGCGCGGCGGATTTCCAGCCCCGGGCGGAGCGGGTGGTGGACAACGTCTATGCCCTGGTCGGTCCTCTGGGCCAGCGTAGCGTGGAGAACGACGGCCTCAACGCCAACTTCGGCTTCCTTGTCACGTCCCAGGGCGTGATCCTGATCGACTCCGGCGCCAGCCGTCTGGGGGCGGAAAAGATTGCCGTCGCGATCCGTGCGGTGACGGCGCAGCCGGTGCGCTGGGTGCTCAACACCGGCAGCCAGGATCACCGCTGGCTGGGTAACGAGTACTTCGCCGCACAGGGGGCGGAGATCATCGCCCTGGCCCGCACCGCCGCCACCCAGGCGCAGTACGCCGATCCGCACATGAGCGGCCTCCATCGTTTCCTGGGTGCGCGCATGCAGGGCACAGCGCCCCTGCCGGCCACGAAGGCCCTGGCAGGGGATGGCGTCACTCTGGAACTGGGCGGCGAGACCCTGCAATTGCACTACACCGACGCCCATTTCCCCGGCGACGCCCTGGTGTGGCTGCCCCGGCGCGGCGTGGCGTTCAGCGGCGATCTGGTCTATGTGGACCGCCTTCTGGGCGTGCTGCCCGGGTCCAGCGTGAAGCGCGGCCACAAGGCCTTCCTCGCCCTGGAGTCCCTGAAACCCGCGCGCATCGTCCCCGGCCACGGGCGCGTGTGCGACCTAGCCCAGGCGCGGCGCGAGACGGGCGATTACTACGATTTCCTGGTCAACAAGGTGGGTGCGGCGGCGCAGGAGATGGAATCCATGCCCGATGTGCTCAAGCGTTACACCGACCTGCCGGCCTTCCGCCATCTGCACAACTACGGCGACCTGCACCGGGCCAACATGAACCGGACGTTCGTGGAGTTTGAAGCGCCGTGAGGAGGTACGGAATCGCCAGAGATTCCACCCTTTGGAAAAGGGGGGCAGGGGGGATTTCTGAGCTGGGCCGCTTGGTCACCGTCGCAAAATCCCCCTCCTTCCCCCTTTTGCAAAGGGGGATGCCACTCAGGCGAGACCATTGCGGGATTGACCATGCTTGACGCCCTCGCCGCCCGGCTCACCTACGGTCTGCTGGGTCTGGACCCCGCTTCCCGTCTGGGCGCGGCGGTGCATTTCTTCCTCTACGACCTGCCCAAGGTGTTCCTGCTGCTGGCGTCCGTGGTGTTCGTCATGGGCGTGATCCACAGCTTTATCTCGCCCGAGCGCACCCGCGCCTGGCTGGCGAACCGGCCACTCGGGCTGGGCAACGTCATGGCCGCCGGGCTGGGCATCGTCACGCCGTTCTGCTCCTGCTCCGCCGTGCCCCTGTTCATCGGCTTTCTCTCCGCCGGCGTGCCTTTGGGCGTGACCTTCTCCTTCCTGATCTCCGCGCCCATGGTCAACGAGGTGGCTCTGGCCCTGCTGTTCGGCCTGTTCGGCTGGAAGGTGGCGGCGCTGTACCTGGGCCTGGGCCTGACGGTGGCCATCGTCGCCGGGCTGGTGATCGGACGGCTGGGCATGGAACGCCATCTGGAGGACTGGGTGCGCGCGATCCAGGTCGGCGCGGCGCCGCAGATCGACGCCGCGCCTCCCGCCTGGCGCGACCGCCTCGGCCACGGGGTCCGCCATGTGCAGGAGATCGTGGGTCGGGTGTGGCCCTGGCTCGTCGCCGGCATCGCCGTGGGCGCGGGCATCCACGGCTATGTGCCGCAAGACCTGATGGCCGGGATCATGGGCAAGGAGCAGTGGTGGGCGGTGCCCGCCGCCGTGCTGCTGGGCGTGCCCATGTACAGCAACGCCGCCGGCATCCTGCCCGTGATCCAGGCCCTGCTGGGCAAGGGCGCGGCGCTGGGCACGGCACTGGCCTTCATGATGAGCGTCATCGCCCTCTCGCTGCCGGAGATGATCATCCTGCGCAAGGTGCTCAAACCCGCCCTGATCGCCGTGTTCGCCGGGGTGGTGGCTGCCGGCGTCATGCTGGTGGGCTTTGTCTTTAACGCCGTTCTTTGAGGTATTCGCTATGGCCGAACTGCATCCTTCCATCGTCGCCCTGGTCGCCCTGGCGGCCAACATCGCCAGCAATCATCCGAAACAGGGCTTGTGCCAGGTGGACAGGCTCAAGGAATACGGGGTGGCCAAGGAGCAGATCGATACCGTGATCGAGATTGCCCGGCACATCCGGGATGAGGCGGCCCGGCTCAACGACGAGTGTTTCGATGCGGCCTATGCGGAGTGCATCGTCAAACGAGACCCCTTCGCCAATATCGCGGTGGTGCAGGGGGGCGGGTGCTGCTCGCCGACGGCCTCCGGCCAGTCCTGTTGTTGAAATGTAGCGCCGGCATCCTTGCCGGCTATTTGAACTTGCCGGCTGGAAGCCGGCGCTACAGGGGATTTCCATGAAGCAGATCAAGGTACTCGGCACGGGCTGCCGCAATTGCGAGACCACCGCCAGGCTGATCCAGGAAGTCGCCGCCGCCTGCGGGGTTGCCATCGAACTGGAAAAGGTCACCGACATGGCGGCCATTCTGGGTTACGGCGTCATGTCCACGCCGGGGGTGGTGGTGGAGGGCAAGGTGGTCCATGCCGGCGGCGTGCCGGATCGGAAGAAGATCGAGACCTGGCTCATCCCCGCCTGACGCCCCCCCGCAGCGCACGGGGTTTCGTCTTTCCGGGCATTCAAGTTAGAGTTGCCGTCAGTGATGCACCGCACACGCATCCGGGGTTTTTTCCACGCCAACAAATGATCCCCTCGTTCGGGATTCCGGTTTTCCGGTTAGCGCCCTGCGCGCCGCTTCCCTGTTCACTCGCCATCGTTCCCTTGCCTCAATTAAGGATCCGGTCCATGTCGCCCTGTTTTTCCCGCCGCTCCCCCCTGGCCGCTGCCCTCCTGCTTTCCCTGTCCCTCGCCGGCTGCGGCAAATCGACGGAAACCACGCTCCAGGAAGCCAAGGCGCAATTCGACAAATCGGACTACCGGGCCGCCGTCATCAACATCAAGGACGTACTGCAAAAGGAGCCGGGCAACCGCGACGCCCGCCTGATGCTGGCTCGCGCCTACCTCGCCGTCGAGGCCTATGAGGACGCCGTCAAGGAATTGCAGAAGGCCAAGGAACAGGGGCTGCCCGACGAGGTGATCCTGCCCCTGCTGATGAACGCCTGGCTGCACTCGGGAGAGACCAAGAAGGTGGCGGAATACCAGCTTCCCGCCACCGCCATGAGCCCCGCTGCGACCGCCGCCCTGTTCGGCTATCAGGCCCAGGCGCAACTGGCCCTGGGCAAGCGCACCGAGGCGGAAGACCTGCTGCGCTCGGGCGAACAGGCCGATGCCAAGTCGGTCCCGGTCCTGCTCACCAAGGTGCGCCTGGCGGTGATGGACAAGCAGATGGACCAGGCCAGCCAATGGCTGGAGTCCGTGCTGAAGCAAGACCCCAGGCACATCGAGGCCCACTACATGAAGGCCGCCCTGTTGCAGCAGGCCGGCAACCCGTCCGAGACCGCCAAGGTGCTGCAACAGATTCTCGCCCTGAGCCCGACCCAATACCGCGCCCACCTTGATCTGGCGCAGATGGCCATCGACAACGGCAATCTGGATTCGGCGGAAAAATCCGTGGCGGCGGCGGAGAAGATCGCCCCCAAGGCGCTCATGGTGCAGTACCTGCGCGGCCTGCTGGAGCTGCGCCGCAACAATGCCCAGAAGGCCTCCGATGTCCTGGGCGAGGTGCTCAGTCAGGCGCCGGATTTCACCCCCGCCCTGCTGGCCCAGGCCATGGCCAACATGAGCCTGGGGCAACACGACCAGGCCTTGAAGGCGGCCAGCAAGGTGCTCGCCAACAGTCCGGGGCATCAGGGAGCCTCCCGCATCCTCGCCGCCGCCCAGGCCCAGATCGGCGACACCAAGGGCGCCCAGTCCACCCTCGCCCCGTTGCAAAGCGCCAACCCCGACGACCCCATGCTCAACAGCCTGGCTTCCGCCGTGCGCTACAAACCCCACGAGGCGGCGATTCAGAAGATTGCGGAACAGATCAAGGACGGCCAGTTCGATGCCGCCCTGCAAGGCATTGACGCCCTGGCCAAGCACCTGCCCAACGACGTCCTGACCTTCAACCTGCGCGGCTCCGTCCTGCTGGCCAAGCAGGATCGCAAGGGCGCACGGGCTGCGTTCGAGCGCGCCCTGGCGATCCAGCCCACGTCCTTCCCCGCCGCCCTGTACCTGGGCCGTCTGGATGTGCAGGAAAAGAACCTGGACGCTGCGCGCAAACGCTTCGAGCAATTCCTGGAGCGGGACAAGAACAACGCCCAGGTCATGATCAACCTGGCCGACCTGGCCGCCGCGCGCAACCAGGAGCAGGAGTATGTGGACTGGCTGCAAAAGGCCGCCAAGGCCGCGCCCAAGTCGCTGCAACCCCGCGCCAAGCTGATCAACTACCACCTGGCCAAGAAGGACAACAAGAAGGCGCTGGACATGGCGCGGGAACTGGTGGCTCTGCAGGACAGCGCGGAATCCCACGGTCTTCTGGGCGATGTGCAGATGGCCACGGGCGACCTGCCCGGCGCCGTCGCCAGCTTCACCAAGGTGACGGAAAAGGCCAAGAACTCGCCCCAGGCCTTCATGAGTCTGGCCATGGCCCAGGCCGCCAACAAGCAGATCGAACCGGCCCGCACCAGTCTGGCCGCCGCCCTCAAGGCCAAGCCCGGCTTCGCCCCGGCCATGGACGCCCGCATCGGCCTGGAGATCAGCGACAAGAAACCGGATGCCGCCCTGGCGGTTGCCAGGGAGATCCAGATCGCCCATCCCAAGCTGGCGCTGGGCCACGAGCGCGAAGGAGATGTCCTGTCCGTCCAGAAGAAATTCGCCGAGGCGGCGCAGGCCTACGAGGCCGCCCTGGCGAAACAGCCGAGCACAACCCTCTTCGTCAAGCAGCATCGTTCCCTGGCCCAGGCCGGCAAGGCCGAGGACGCCGAGAAGAAACTGACGGCCTGGATCAAGGACCACCCCCAGGATCTCACCGTGCGCGCCTACGCCGCCGACCAGTACAGCGCGGCAAAGAAGAACCGGGAGGCCATCGCCCAATATGAAGCCATCCTGGCCCAGACCCCGGAGCGCCCGGCGGAACTGAACAACCTGGCCGTGCTGTACCAGGCGGAAAAGAGCCCGAAGGCCCTGGCCACGGCGGAAAAAGCCCTCAAGCTGGCCCCCAACGCCCCGCAGATTCAGGACACCGCCGGCTGGATCATGGTGGAGAAGGGCGACGTGAAGCGCGGCCTGGAACTGCTCAAGGCCGCCCACACCGGCAACCCCAAGGATCTCAGCGCCCACTACCACCTGGCCGCCGCCCTGGCCAAGAGCGGCGACAAGGCCCAGGCCAAGGCGGAACTGGAGAAGCTGATGGCAGCCAAGGCCGCCTTCCCCGAGGCGGACGCGGCCAAGGCGCTGCTGGGAACGCTGTAGATCGCGCGGTTCCGGCGGCCTCGCCCTCCTGGGTCTGGGCCTGATGGGCCTGGGCTTCGCGCGCCGCCGCACGCGCTGACGTAACCGCCGGCCCGGCTTGTGTGCCGGGCGTCGGAAATGTTTACATTTCCCCGCCGGAAACCCCCGGAGTTCGCATGTAACCTCTTGATGGATATGGGCCAACGTTCGATTGGCTCAAATCCTGCTAAGGGCAGCCGAGCTTGATCGTTCGCACCCAACCCTCCGAGGAATCGACATGAACCTGTTCCACCGCCCGATCCTGAACCTGCTCTTGGGTGTCATCGCCCTTCTGGCCGGTACTGTGACCAGCGCCTCCACCATCTACCTCACCGTCAACGGCTCCTCTCTGAGCACGGTCAATACGGCCACCGCCGCGAGCACGGGGATCGGCAACTTCGGCTACGGCGGCACCTACGGCAACGCCTTCGACCTCGACGGTACGCTCTACGCCACCACCAGCACCTCCACCCTCTCCCGCATCAACAAGACCACGGGTGCGGCCACGGTGCTGGGTTCGCTGGGCTCCAGCATGTACGCCATCGACTTCGACCCGCTGGGCAACCTGTACGGCTACGGCCTCAACGGCTACCTGTACCGTCTGAACAAGGCGAACGGCTCGATCCTGTCCACGGTTGGCTTCACCGGCGTCAGCAATGTCATGGACATGGCGTTTGACAGCACCGGCCAGCTCTACGCCACGGTCAACGGCAGCCTGTACCGCATCAACCCGGCCAACGGCAGCCTGATGAGCACGGTCTCCATGGCGCCCGGCAGCGCGATCATGAGCCTGATGTTCGACGAGCTTGACCAGATGTACGCCCTGACCTACGCCAGCAACTCCGCCCTGTACCGGGTCAACAAGACCACCGGCGCGACCACCTTCGTCGGCAATACCGGGCTCAACTACGCCCACGGCGGCGACATCTACACCCAGAAGGTTCCCGAACCCGCCAGCCTCGCCCTCCTGGGTCTGGGCCTGATGGGCCTGGGCTTCGCGCGCCGCCGCACGCGCTGAACCGCCCCGCCCCCGACAGCCCGCCGGCCCGCGCCCGCGGGCTGTTTTTTTGCCTACCGGCGCGTGCGCAAGGCGTCGGATAATCCGCGCGCCTTCCTGATCACGCGAACCCATGCACATCCACATACTTGGCATCTGCGGCACCTTCATGGGCGGCATCGCCGCCGTGGCGCGCGCCGCCGGCCACACCGTCACCGGCTGCGACGCCAACGTCTACCCGCCCATGAGCACCCAACTCGAAGCCCTGGGCATCCAGTTGATCGAAGGCTTCGGCGTCGAGCAACTCGAACTGGAACCGGACATCTGGGTGGTGGGCAACGTGATGACGCGCGGCAAGCAGCCGATCATGGAAGAGATCCTGAATCGCGGTCTGCCCTACGTCTCCGGCCCGCAATGGCTGGCGGAAAACGTGCTGCACGACAAATGGGTGCTGGCGGTGGCGGGCACTCACGGCAAGACCACCACCGCCTCCATGCTGGCGTGGATTCTGGAGGACTGCGGCCTCTCCCCCGGCTACCTCATCGGCGGCGTACCGATGAACTTCGAGGTCTCCGCGCGCCTGACCGAATCGCCCTTCTTCGTGATCGAGGCGGACGAATACGACACCGCCTTCTTCGACAAGCGTTCCAAGTTCGTGCACTACCGCCCGCGCACCTGCGTACTCAACAACCTGGAATACGACCACGCCGACATCTTCCCCGACCTGACCGCCATCGAGACCCAGTTCCACCACCTGATACGCACCGTGCCGGGCAACGGGCTGATCGTCGCCAACGGGCGCGAGGCGAGCCTGGACCGGGTGCTGGCGCGCGGGTGCTGGACGCCGGTGGAACGGTTTGGCTTCCTGCCCCCCTCCCCCTCCGGGGGAGGGGCTGGGGGGGAGGGGGCAACGGTTATGGAACCGCCTACGCGGAATCCACCGTCGCTCCCTCACCCCGGCCCTCCCCCGGAGGGGGAGGGAGAAAGGCGCTGGCGCGCCCGCGCCGTCAACGAATCCGCCTTTGAGGTGTACCTGGGCGACGCCCTGCAAGGCCGGGTGGCGTGGGAACTGCTGGGCGAACACAACACCCAGAATGCGCTGGCCGCCATCGCCGCCGCGCGCCACTCGGGCGTGCCGGCGAAAGACGCCATCGCCGCCCTGGGCCGCTTCCGCAACGTCAAGCGGCGCATGGAGGTGAAGGGTGCCGCGCGCGGCGTCACGGTGTACGACGACTTCGCGCACCACCCCACCGCCATCGCCACCACCGTGGCCGGGCTGCGCTCCAAGGTGGGCGAGCAGCGCATCCTCGCCGTGCTGGAGCCACGCTCCAACACCATGAAGCTGGGCGTGATGAAGGCGCAGTTACCCGGCAGCCTGGCCGGGGCCGACCGGGTGTTCTGCTACACCGGCGGCATCGACTGGGACGCCGCCGCCGCCCTCGCGCCGCTGGGGGCGAAGACCAGCGCCCACGCCGACCTGGACGCCCTGGTGGAGGCCATCGCCGCCGCCGCGCGCCCCGGCGATCAGGTACTGGTAATGAGCAACGGCGGCTTCGGCGGCATCCACGACCGGCTGCTGGAGAGGCTGGGACGACCATGACCCGTGGCCCGGACGCAACCAGCGTTGCCATCAAGACGAGCGGCTTCCCCCTTTTCCAAAGGGGGAGTGAGGGGGATTTAGCGACGGTGGCCGGGCGACCCGGCTCAGAAATCCCCCCTGCCCCCCTTTGGGAAAGGGGGGGAAACCGGTGGGTCTGCTCAGACGCTTCCACGCGCGCCTTCCCCCTTTCCCAAAGGGGGAGTGAGGGGGATTTAGCGACGGTGGCTAAGCGACCCGGCTCAGAAATCCCCCCTGCCCCCCTTTGGGAAAGGGGGGGAAACCGTTGGGTTTGCGCAGACGCTTCCACGAGCGCCTTCCCCCTTTTCCAAAGGGGGAGTGAGGGGGATTTGGCGACGGTGGCTGGGCAGGCCGGCTCAGAAATCCCCCCTGCCCCCCTTTGGGAAAGGGGGGAACACCGGTGGGTCTGCGTAGACGCTTCCACGCGCGCCTTCCCCCTTTTTCAAAGGGGGAGTGAGGGGGATTTAGCGACGGTGGCCAGGCGGACCGGCTCAGAAATCCCCCCTGCCCCCCTTTGGGAAAGGGGGGAAACCCGTTGGGTTCGCGCAGACGTCTGCACGCGCGCCTTCCCCCTTTTCCAAAGGGGGAAACGCCCCTTCGTCGGGCAGACATGACCCACCTGCGCCTTGAAACCCATCCCGATGGTCAGCGTCTGATCCTGCACGGCGAATGGCGGTTGGCGCATTTGGCGGCTCTGGACCAGGCTGTGGCGGCGCTTCGGCTTGATCCGGCACAGCCGCTGATCCTGGATGGCGCCGCCCTTACCGGTCTGGATAGCGCTGGGGCCATGCTGCTGGTGGAGGCGAGCAAGCGTGCGGGGCTGACCTGGAGCGGCGTTGCACTGGAAGGTTTCGAGGCGAAGCACCAGTCCATGCTCGCCCTGGTGGCGGAACGCTGCGTCCTCTGCCGCCTGACCCCGGAGCCGCATCGCAGCCTGCTGCACCGCTTCGGCGCGCTTATGGTGCGCACCCTGCACAAGGCCCGCACCTATCTCGCCTTTTTCGGCCAGACCGTCGATGGCCTGGGGCGTCTGGCCGCGCATCCGCGCCGTTTCCGGCACAAGGAATTCTTCGTGCAACTGGAGGGCGTGGGGCTGGAGTCCATCCCCATCGTCGTGCTCATGACCTTCCTCACCGGCATGGTGTTCGCCTACCTGCTGGGCATCCAGGTGGAGAAATACGGGGCCAACATCTTCATCGTCGATGGCGTCTCCCTGGCCCTGGCGCGGGAACTCGCCCCCATGCTGACGGCCATCCTGCTGGCGGGGCGCTCCGGGGCCGCGTTCACCGCTCAGATCGGGGCCATGCGTGTGGCGGAAGAGGTGGACGCCATCACCACCCTGGGTCTCTCGCCCATCCAGGTGCTGGTGCTGCCGCGCCTTCTCGCCATCGTCATCGCCATGCCCCTGCTCACCTTCCTGGGCGACGTCACCGGCCTGCTCGGGTCCGCGTTGGTGGCCGCGCAGCAACTCGACATCACCCTCTACACCTTCTTCTACCGCCTCAACTCCGTACTTGGCGTGCAGCATGTGCTGTACGGCCTGGCCAAGGCCCCGTTCTTCGCCGCCGCCATCGCCCTCATCGCCTGCCGCAACGGCTTTGCCGTGAGCCGCGATGCGCGCAGCGTGGGCGAGCACACCACCGCCACCGTGGTGACCAGTCTGGTGGCGGTGATCCTGATCAACGCCGCCTTTGCGGTGGGCGAGCAGATGACGCCATGACGACCGCTTCCCCGCTCGTGGTCAGCCATCTGCGCACCCGCCTGGACGGGCGCTGGCTGCATGAGGACATCAGCTTCGAGTTGCGTCCGGGCGAGATCACCGCCCTGATCGGCGCTTCCGGCACCGGCAAGACCGTGCTGCTGCGCGAGTGCATCGGCCTGATGCACCCCACCGCCGGGTCCGTGCAGTTGTTCGGGGAGAACTTCTGGCGGCTCTCGCCCAAGGGGCGCGAGCGCATGCGCCGACGCTTCGGCATGTTGTTCCAGGAAGGTGCGCTGTTTTCCTCGCTGACCGTGGCGCAGAACGTGGCCGTGCCGCTCAAGGAGCACACCGACCTGTCCCCCGACCTGCGCGAACGGGTCACCCACCTCAAGCTGCGCCTCGCCGGCCTGCCCCTGGAGGCGGGACGCAAGCGCCCGAGTGAACTCTCCGGCGGCATGAAAAAACGCGCCGCCCTCGCGCGCGCCCTGGCGCTGGAGCCGGAACTGTTATTCCTCGACGAGCCCACCTCGGGCCTGGACCCGATCAGCGCGCGCGAGTTCGACCACCTGCTGCGCACCCTGTGCGACAGTCTGGGCATTACCGCCCTGCTCACCTCGCATGACCTGGACTCGCTCTGGGGCCTGGCGGATCGGGTCATCGTCCTGCATGGGGGCCGCATCATCGCGGACGGTCCCACGGCCCAGGTCGCGCAGGTGGAGCACGAGTGGATTCGATCCTATTTCTCCTCGCACGCCGGAGGGAGGTGACGCATGGAACCTGATGCACGCTACACCTGGGTGGGCCTCGCCACCCTGGCCCTGGTCGCACTGCTCGCGGGCGGCCTGTACTGGCTGTTGGGCGGCGCGCAGAACCGCGAGGTCAAGCGCTACACCGTCTACTTTCAGAAGCAGTCGCTGGAAGGCCTTCAGATCAACAGTCAGGTGCGCATGCAGGGCGTCAAGGTCGGGCGCGTCACCGACTACGCCATCATGCCGGGTGAGGCCGGGCGGGTTCGGGTGCAGGTCGAGGTGGACCAGCGCACGCCGGTGATGGAGGGGGTGAAGGCGGTGATCAACCGCCATCTGGTCACGGGCCTCTCTGCCATCGACCTCAAGAACGACGGCAAGAGCCAGCAGCCCTACGCAACCATTCTCGTGGGCGAGGAGTACCCGGTGATCGCCGAAGGCGTGCCCACCATCGCGGTCATGGCCAGCACCCTGGAGGAACTGGGCGACGCCGGGCAGGAGACGCTGCACCGGGTCAATCGCCTGCTCTCCGACCGCAATCAGAAGGCCCTCAGCGGCGCGCTGGAGAACCTGGAGACCGCCAGCGGCGAACTGGCGCGCACCCTGCCCGAGGTGCGCGGCGCCCTGGGCGAGGCCAAGGAGACCGCGCGCGGCCTGCGCCGTGCGGCGGACGAGGGCGTCGGCGTCGTGCGCCTGATCGGCGCGCGTGTGGACGCCCTCGCGGGCGAGGCGGGCGCCACCCTGGCGCAGACCCGCAAGAGCCTGGCCGGCCTGGACCAGAACCTGAACGGACTCGCCCTGCAATTGCGTCTGTCCGCCGACCTGGGCGTGCAGGAGATGCAGACCACGGCGCAATCCCTGCGTCTCGCCAGCGACACCCTGCAAAAGACCGGACGCGGCCTGTCCGACCCGGCGCGCCTGATCTACGGCCCGGCCAAGGGGGATCTCGGTCCCGGAGAGGAAGCGCCATGAAAACCCTGTTCCTGATCCTCCTGGGCGGCGTCCTCGCCGCCTGTTCCCTGCCCGGCAAGGAACGCGCCCCGGTCACGCGCTATGTGCTCACCGACCCCGGCCCCGTCGTGCGCAGTACGAAGAGCCTCCCGGGCGTGCTGCTGGTGCGCGAGATGGAGACCTCGGATTTCTACCAGGACACCCGCCTCGCCTTCAGCCGCGAACCCGCCACGCGCGGGCACTACCAATACGCCTACTGGACCGAAGCGCCCGCCCGCCGCCTGACCTGGCTGCTGCGCCAGCGCCTGGAGAGCGGCGGCGGATTCGGCGTGGTGGACAGCACCGGCAGCGGCATCGCTGGCGACTACCAGCTCAACACCCGCCTGATCGACTTTTTCCACGACGCCAGCGTCCCGCCGGGCACGGCCCTGGTGGTGCTGGAGGCGGAACTGGTGAAACGCGCCAGCGGGCGTCTCGCCGCGCGGCGCGTGTTCGCGGCCCAGCAGGCCGCCGTCAGCCATGACGCGCGCGGCGCCGCCGAGGCCCTGGGGCGCGCCGCCAACCGGGTGATGGACGAACTGGTGGTGTGGTTGCCGGAGGCGGCGGACGCCCCGCCCCGATAGAATCGCCCCATGCTCATCTACCTCCACGGTTTCAACTCCTCCGCACAATCCGGCAAGGCTCGCTTCATGGGTGAATGGATGGCCGAACGGGGCCTGGCGGAGGCCTATTGCGCCCCCGACCTGCCGCATCGTCCCGCCGCCGCCATCCAGTTGCTGGAAGGCCTGATTGCCGCCGCGCCGGGTCGCAGCAAGCTCGTCGGCAGTTCCATGGGCGGCTTTTACGCCAACTATCTGGCGCGCAAACACGGCCTCAAGGCGGTGCTGATCAACCCCTGCGTGTCCTGCCACAAGAAGCTCGCCGATCAAGTGGGAACGCCGCAGAAGAACTGGCACAGCGGCGCGGAATATGTCTTCAGCGCGCAACATCTGGCCGAATTGCAGCCCCTGGCCGCATCCCCCAACGCCCCGGAACGCACCCTGCTGCTGGTGGAGACCGGCGACGAGGTGCTGGACTACCGCGAGGCCGTGGCCTTCCACGCCGGCGCGCATCAAGTGGTGCTGGAAGGCGGCGACCACGGCTTCACCCGCTTCGCCGAAACCCTGCCCAAGATTCTGGAGTTCTGATGCACCTGCCACCCCACCCTGTAGCGCCGGCATCCCTGCCGGCTCCTGAGAAACACGAAGGGCAGCCCCGAGTGTTTGCCTCACCCCCGCACGGGGCGGACTGGGCGCAGCCCGGCCCTGGGGGCGCTCTCAACTTGCCGGCAGGGATGCCGACGCTACCCCGCTAATCATGTACGCACTGTACGAAGAAGACGGCGACATCAAGGCCGGAACCATCCTGGCCGACAACGATGCCTCGCTCCAGGTCGAATCCCAGCACGGCAAGCGCACCAAGGTGAAGGCCGCCAGCATCCTGCTGCGTTACCCCAGCCCTGGCCCCAGCGAGGTGATGGAGACCGCGCGCGCGCAGCAGGCCGACCTGGATCTGGACTTTCTCTGGGAGGCGGCGGGGGCCGATGAATTCGGCTTCGAGGCCCTGGCCACGGACTATCACGGTCACAAGCCCACCGCGCCCGAGGCCGCCGCCATCCTCCTGGCCCTGCACGGCGCGCCGATCTTTTTCCAGAAAAAGGGCAAGGGGCGCTACAAGGCCGCCCCCGCCGAACAGCTTGCCGCCGCCAAGACGGCGCTGGAACGCCGGGCGCGCGAGGCGGCGCAACGGGCGGAATGGGTGACGCAACTCAAGAATGACCAACTCCCCGAGGTCTTCCGCGCCAAGGTGTTCGAACTGGCGCACAAGCCGGACAAGAACAGCCTGGAGTGGAAGGCCCTCAACGACGCCTGCGCCGACACCGGTCTCACCCCGGCGCGTCTGCTGGACCGCTGCGGCGCGATCCCGTCGCCGCACGAATTCCACCTGCAAGCCTTCCTGCTCGCCCAGTTCCCGCGCGGACGCGGTTTTCCCGCCCTGGAAGCGCCGCCGCCGCCGCCCGCGCTGCCGCCCGGCGACGCCCCGGCCTTCAGCATCGACGACGCCTCCACCACCGAGATCGACGACGCCTTTTCGGTGATCTTCCGCGCCGACGGCTCGGTGCGCGTGGGCATCCACATCGCCGCGCCCGCGCTCGGCATCCCGCCCGGCAGCGACCTCGACCGCCTCGCCGCCGCGCGCCTGTCCACCGTCTACATGCCGGGCGACAAGATCACCATGCTGCCGGAAGACCTGATCGGCCAGTACACCCTGGCGGAAGGGCGCGACTGCCCGGCGCTGTCGCTCTACGTCGAGGTGGGCGCGGACCACGTCATCCGCGCCCTCACCACCCAGGCGGACGTGGTCCGCATTGCCGCCAACCTGCGCCACGAGACCCTGGAGCCGCTGTTCAACGAGGCCACGATAGGGCAGGGCGGCCCCGATTACCCGTTCCGGCGCGAGCTGGAGTGGCTGTACGGTTTTGCGCGCAGCCTGGAGACGGGGCGCGGCAAGGCGGATCAGATCCAGCGCAACGATTACCTGTTCCGGGTGAGCAGCGCCCCCGGCGAACGACTTGAGACGGAAGAGCGTGTGGAGATCGTGCCGCGCCTGCGCGGCAACCCCATCGACAAGCTGGTGTCGGAGATGATGATCCTGGCCAACAGCCGCTGGGGCGGGCTGCTGGCGGAGAAGGACGTGGCCGGGGTGTACCGCGCGCAGACCGGCGGCAAGGTGCGCATGACCCTGAAACCCGCGCCGCACGAAGGTCTGGGCGTGGATTACTACGCCTGGAGCACCTCGCCGTTGCGGCGTTATGTGGACCTGGTGAACCAGCGCCAGATCCTCGCCGCCAGCCGCGGCGAGAGGCCGCCGCATGCGGGCAACGACCCGCTGCTGTTCGCGGCGGTGCGCGATTTCGAGCTGGCCTACGACGCCTACAACGAGTTCCAGCGCCGCATGGAACGCTACTGGTGCCTGCGCTGGCTGATTCAGGAAGGCGTGCGCGAACTCGACGCCACCCTGTTCAAGGAGACCCTGGTGCGCTGCGACGGCCTGCCCCTGATCGCGCGCGTCACCGGCGCGCCCACGCTGGAGAACGGCGCGCGCATCCGCGTGGCGCTGTCGGACTTCGACCTGCTCGACGTGGACCTGGCGTGCCGGTATCTGGGGCCGGCGGAGGCATAAGGTGGGGCGACGCCGCGTCCAGGTCGCGCAGGCGCCCTCGCCTGCAAGCGGGCCGCTTGCCCGCCTGAACCTTGCCGGCGGGGGCGCGTACCAGCCGCGCAGTTCGGCGGACTGGGACGACTTGTTCAATCAAGCCGTCCTGTTCTCGGTCATCGTCCATGTCGCCCTGATCTTCGGTTTGCAATTCAAGGCCGCGAACCCGCGCCTGTTCGAGAACACGAACCCGCCCCTGGACGTGGTGCTGGTGAACGCCAAGTCGCAGACCAAGCCGATCAAGGCGGACGTGCTGGCGCAGGCCAACCTGGACGGCGGCGGCAACGTGGCGGAGGACCGGCAGGCGAAATCGCCGTTGCCCGTGGCCAAAACGGACCAGGTGATGAGCGCCGAGGCGGAGTCGAACGCTCGGGTGAAGGCGCTGGAGACTCAGGCCCGTGCGCTGATGACCCAGCTCCACTCCACCTATCAGGCGCCGGAGCAGAAACCGCAGCCGGCGGCGCAGCCTCAGGCCGCCCCCCCCGCGCCCGCGCCGGTGAATCTGGCGGCCAAGTCCCTGGAGATGGCGAGGCTGCAAGCCCGCATCGACCAGCAGATGGACGAGTACAACAAGCGTCCCCGCCGCGCCTTCGTCGGCGCGCGCGCGCAGGAGTACACCTTCGCCCAGTACGTGGAAGATTGGCGCATCAAGGTGGAACGCATCGGCAACCTGAACTACCCGGAGGCGGCGCGCCAGAACGGCCTGCACGGCACGCTGATCCTCACCGCCAATGTGCGCGCCGACGGCAGCCTGGAATCCGTGCAGATTGACCGTTCATCGGGCTCCAAGGTGCTGGATGCCGCTGCCGTCCGGATTGTGGAGATGTCGGCGAAATTCCCGCCCTTTCCCGAGTCCATGCGCCAGAAGGTGGACATCCTGGGCATCACGCGGACCTGGGCGTTTACGCGATCCGACCAATTCAATTCTCAGTAACCCGGCGTCAAACAGGCAGGCGGCGTAGCTTCCACCGGCTACGAGCGCATCCTGGACCCCGCCCACGCGCGCAGCGCCGCCGCCGCCTCGCCCACCACGCCCTCCCAGCCGTCCCGCTGCCGGAACAGGCGGAGGGTTGCGGGATACCAGAGCGAATCGCTTCGTTCGTGCAGCCAGCGCCAGTCCGTACCGCGCTTGGGCAGCAGCACCCAGCACGGCTTGCCCAGTGCGCCGGCGACATGGGCGATGGCGGTATCGACGCAGATCACCAGATCCAGTTGCGCGACGAGGGCGGCGCTGTCGGCAAAGTCCCGTATCTCGCTGCCGAGGTGCGTCAGCGCTTGACCCGGCGGCGGATGGGCGGCCTCGTCCTCGCCCTGGCCCTTTTGCAGCGAGACGAAGACGACGCCGGGCGCGGACCAGAGCGGCGCCAGGGTGGACAACCCCGGCATGGAGCGATGGGCGTCATTGCGGTGGCTGGCGCTGCCCTTCCAGACCAGGCCAACCCGTAACGCCCCCTCCGGCAGGCGCTCGCGCCAGCGCTCCAGGCGCACGGGGTCGGCGGCGAGATAGGGCAGGCGCGCCGGGATCGTGTCCAACCGCATCCCCAGCCGCCAGGGCAGGCTCATGACGAAGATCCAGAAGTCATAGGCGGGCAGCGGGTCTTCCTTGGCGAGCACGACATCCACCCCGTCCAGGGTGCGCAACAACTCGCGCAGGGGCGGGCTGCACAGCAGGATCACCTGGGCGCACCCCCGTTCCTTGAGCAGCGGAGCGAAACGGGCGAACTGGATCTCGTCGCCGAATCCCTGCTCCAGCCAGACCACGATGCGCTTGCCGGTCAGGTCTTCGCCCTGCCAGACGGGGTCCAGGTCGGGAATGTCGTGCGGTCTTTGCACGTTGGGGTTGCAGCGCGTCTCGTACCGCGCCCAGCCCTCTTCGTAGCGCCCCTGGGAGAGCAGGATCAGGCTCAGGTTCCAGGCCGCATCGGCATGTTCGGGCCTGACGCGCAGAGTCGCGCGGTAGAACGACTCGGCCTCGGCTTGCTGTTCCTGGTCGCCGTACAGCACGCCCAGGTTGTAGAGCGCGTCCACATGGTCCGGACAGAGGCGCAGCGCCGCGCGGTAGGCGGCCTCGGCCTCGTCCAGGCGACCGGTCTCCTTGTAGAGCACGCCCAGGTTGTTGTGCGCGTTGGCATGGTCGGGACGCAGGCGCAGCGCCGCGTGATAGGCCGCCTCGGCCTCTTGCGGTCGCTCGCTTTCCTTGCACACCACGCCCAGATTGTTGTGCGCGTCGGCGTGGCCGGGACGCAGGCGCAGGGCCTCGCGGTAAGCGGCCTCGGCCTCGTCCAGGCGTCCGCTCTCCTTGAAGATCACGCCCAGGTTGTTGTGCGCGTCGGCCTGCCGGGGGTTGCATGACAGGGCTTCGCAGTAGGCCGCTTCGGCCTCGTCCAGGCGACCGGCCTCCTTGTAGAGCACGCCCAGATTGTTGTGCGCGGGGGCGAATCCGGGGTCGCAACGCAGGGCCTCGTGGTAGGCCGCCTCGGCCTCGTCCAGCCGCCCCGCCTCCTTGTGCAGCACGCCCAGGTTGTTGCGCGCGCCGGCGTGGTCCGGGTTGCGGCGCAGGGCCTCGCGGTAGGCGGCCTCGGCGGCATCCAGGCGACCGGCCTCCTTGTGCAGTACGCCCAGGCGGTTATGGGCGTCGGCCCGTTCGGGCCGGAGCCGGATCAGCGCCTCCCAGTACAGGCGCGCCAGAAAGGAAAAACCCCGCATGGGCGGGGTTTTCGTGAAGAGTCGCAATAACGGCAACGCCAAGCTGCGTCCTAGCTGCTGCTGGAACTGCTGGAGCTGCTACTGCTGCTGGAACTGGAGCTGCTCGTCCCGCCGCACTTCTGCGCGCTGGTCAGGCTCTGGCTCTGGTTGATCGGGCACTGGGCGGTATTGCCGCCGTCGCAATTGGAAGATGTGCCGCCGTACAGGCTGGTGAGGTACTCCAGAGTGGTGATGCGCCCGCCGGTCTGCTGGAACAGGGTGTCGTTGCCGTTCATGGCGTTCTTCACCATGGTCTTCACTTCGGTGACCGTGAGGGGGTAGTTGTCGTGGGTGCTGATGGCGCCCTTGAAGTAGGCGTTGATCAGGCTGGCGACGCCGGCGCGCGCCAACGCGCCGTTCACCGGGCTCTTGGAGGGATAGCCCGAGCTGCCGTAACTCTGTGTGCACAGCACCCGGATCAGGGTGAGCGTGGACTTGCCGTCGAAGGTGACGCCGAAGATGCTGCTGAAGGTGGCGGTGCGGCTGATGCCGGAGGGCCAAACCGTCTTGTCTTGTTTCCAGCAGCCGGGGGAGAGGCCAAGGCCGCCGCAGGAACCGGTGGCGTGGGACTGGTTGTTGGAGATCTGGCCCGACACCATGCAGTTGTAGGGCAATGCGCCCAGGGCGGGCTTGGACATCAGGGCGGCCAGCGCGACCGGCCCGGCCAGGGCGCCCTGGGTTAGACGGCGACGCAGAGGATCGACCCGTTCGGCATCCGGCGTCTGGATGCGGTCCATCTCATTGGGATTCGACATGTCTGACCTCATGAAACTCTGGGTTGTAAGCACTGGCTCCTAGCAAGAATAACGCCAGTTTTTATTGAGTAAAGGATTCAACGGCTTATTTGGCGCTTGCGCTGCGGTTGGAAAATATTCCGACAGGGCTCAGGTCGATTCTTCCGGTTGCCGGCGCAGGGCCTTGCGCGCCAGGTGGGGCAGCAGCCGGTGCGGGGGCATCTTCAGCCAGTGGCTGCGCACATACAGGGCGAAGCGCGCCAGCCCGCTCCAGGCATCGTCGAACTCGATATGGGCGGTGGCGAACCCGCGCCGGAACAGGCCGTCCATGAACCCGGCGCGCAGGCCGATGGTGCGTTGCGCCCAGGCCAGGGCGGGGACCGGCATCGGCGTCGCCAGCAAGGCGGCGGCATGGCGCAGGGCGTAGGCCAGGGGGCGCGCCAGATCCAGTTCGGCGGCGCGCGCCGTCAGGCTTGTCCAGAACTCGTCACGAGCGCCGAATTCCCGTAGCAGGGCGTCGATGTCGGCCAGATTGCGCAGGCCATAGCCCCATTCGCCTTCGTGGTAGAGGTGGGTGGCGGCGTGGATTACCAGGTCTGCGTCGCCTAGCCGGTGCAGTTCCGCGTCCAGGCGTCGGACGCCGGTCCAGAGTCGTTCCGCCTGCGGTTTGCAGCGGGCGGTGAGGGGCAGGATGTTGTGGTGCAGGTCCAGGGTGCTGCCGCGCCG
Organism: Betaproteobacteria bacterium; assembly: GCA_016219425.1. Classification (GTDB taxonomy): domain Bacteria; phylum Pseudomonadota; class Gammaproteobacteria; order Burkholderiales; family Thiobacillaceae; genus PFJX01. The sequence continues at coordinate 31,591 of JACRNB010000015.1, forward strand.
GAAATGGGTCACGGGCGGCAGTTCGTGCATCCATTCGCGGTAGTAGCGCTGGTCGTAGGCGTCGTGGCCGGCGCCGAACCAGCCGGCGAAGCGCAGCAGGGTCTCGGCCTGGTCCAGCCGGTCGCGCGGCAGCAGGAGGTCGATGTCTCCCAGGATGCGGCCCCGCGCCGGGGACAGGCCGGCCATGACGTAGGCGGCGCCCTTGAGCAGGACGATGGGGCATGCCAGAGGCGCCAGCGCCTGACGCAGCTTGTGCACCTCCCAGCGCACGGCGCGGTGCTGGCGCTCGGCGACGATCTCCGCTGCCCGCATGTGGTGGCGCACGATCTCCGGCAGGCCGTCGAACACGCCGGCGGAGCGGACGTCCGCCGCCAGCCGCGAGAGCAGCCCGCAGGCGCGGGCGTGCCGCAGCAGGCCATCCCAGGCGGCGGCGTCCAGTCCGGCCATGGACGCGGGTTCGCGCAGGGCGCGCAGGAGGGTGTGGAAGGCGGTGTTCAAGTCACCAGCCCCTCGAACGCGGCCAGGGCGTGGTCGAGATCGCCGTAGCTGAAGTCCAGGCACTCGCTGCGGTCGATCAGGCCGCGCAGGGCCGCGAAGCCGGTCTCGCCCAGGACGCTGTAGTTGAAGCTGTTCTCGGCGGCGTAGACAAAGGTTCCGGCGCGCGGGCGCGGCTTGAAGCGGGCCGGCGCGCCCGCCTGCCAGCGCGGGAACACCACCCAGGCCGGTAGCGCCGGTTCGGCCATGCGCGCCACCGCATCGCCGGGCGGACGCAGGTGGATCACCGCGCCCTTGTGGGTGTCGCGCGAGAGGGGGCCGTAGACCGCCTCGGGGAAGCGCGCGCGGATGATGTCGATGGAGGCGTTCTTGAGGTTGACCGGGCGCGCCAGGGGCAGCAGCAGGCCATCTTCCAGGCGCACCAGGGCGATCTCGTCGGAGAGCAGACGCCAGCCCGACAGGGCCAGGGCGGCGGTGAGGGTGCTCTTGCCCGCGCCTGGTTCGCCCGGCAGCAGCACGGCGCGCCCGTTTTTTTCCAATACCGCCGCGTGCAGGCTGAGCAGGTGGTGGGCGTAACTGGCGATGCACCAGTTCATGCCCCATTCCAGGCTGGCCAGGGCGTGCTCCGCCGGCAGGGGTTTGAACGGGGCGTGCGCGTCGTGCATGAAGCGGATCTGGGGCCGCAGCCAGCGGCGCAGGCCGGGTACGCGTTCCACGCGCACATGGAAATCCCGCAGGGGGGCGGCTTCTTCGGTCACAGGGAAGTCCGCATAGAGACCGTGCAGACCCTCCGCCACCCTGGCCTCGGCGCTGGTGATGCGGAAACGGAACGGGCCGGTGGCGAGGTCCAGGCCGCGGGCCAGACGTTGCGCCAGTTCGGCGCGGGTGAGGTCGGCGATGCGCAGGTTCATGCCGATTCCAGCAGGTCCAGTTCGTACAGTTCCTGCAGGGCCTCGCCCAGGGCGTCGTCGAGCCAGGAGCGGTCGGCCTCCGCCACCACGTCCCGCAGGGAGGCGAACAGGGCGGCGTGGTCGGCGGGGCCGGCGCGCAGGGTTTCCAGAATCATGCGCGAGAGGGCGGAGATCCAGCGCGTATCGCCGCTGCCGGTGTGATACAGCACGCTCTGGCCGTCCCAGTCGGCGAACAGGTAGTCGCCCTCGCGCGTGAGCCGCCAGGGGTGCGGCGCACGCCCCCCGGTCCCCTCCGCGCGATTCACTTCCGTTCCGGCTGTCTCGTCCATGGCCCTTCGTCCCGATGCGGGCCGCACGATACCCCAACCTCCCCGCCCCCTCCATCCCGGTTCCACATCGAAGCGCCTCCCTGTATCGTGCGGGCGTCTCCGGCTCCGCCCCCCTCCATGCCCGGTTTTTCCTACAAAGCGCGCAACAATCGCGGCGAGCAGCTTACGGGTCGCCTGGAGGCGGCGTCCGCCGACGCCACCGCCGAAGAATTGATGCGCACCGGCCTGATTCCCATCGAGATCCGCCCCGAGGCCGCCGCCAAGCCCCCGCTCCTGCTCCGCTTCAGCGAGGAAAAGGTGGAGGCCACCGACATCATGCTGTTCGCGCGCCAGATGGCGAGCCTGTTGCGCGCCGGCGTGCCCATCCTGCGCGCCCTGGGTTCCCTGGCCGAGTCCACTCCGCACAAGCGTTTCCAGGCCGTATTGAACGATGTGCGCGAGGGTCTGTCCGCCGGGCGCGAGATGTCCGCCTGCCTGCGCAAGCACCCCACGGTGTTCGAGCCCCTGTTCATCAACATGGTGCGGGTGGGCGAATCCACCGGACGCCTGGATGACGTGTTCCTGCGCCTGTTCCACCACCTGGAGTTCGAGCGCGAGATGCGCGAACGGGTGAAGGGCGCGCTGCGTTACCCCACCTTTGTCGTGATCGCCCTGATGGCCGCGCTCGCGGTGATCAACGTCCTGGTCATTCCCGCCTTCGCCAAGGTGTACAAGAGCGCCCACGCCGACCTGCCCATCTTCACCCGCGTACTGATCGGGATGTCGGAGTGGACCGTGACCTGGTGGCCTCTGCTGCTGGGCGGGCTGATCGCCGCCGTCCTGGGCGTGCGCGCCTGGAAGCGCACCGCGGAAGGTCGTTATCAGTGGGACAAGTGGATGCTGCGCATCCCCATCATCGGCGCAGTGCTGAACAAGGCCACCATGGCGCGCTTCGCCAAGGGGCTGGCCATGGCCTACCAGAGCGGCGTGCCCATCGTGCAGGGGCTCACCCATACCGCCCAGGTGGTGGGCAACGCCTTCGTCGCCAGCCGGGTGGAACAGATGCGCGACGGCGTGGAGAGGGGCGAGTCCCTGTCGCGCACGGCGCGAGCGAGCGGGGTGTTCAGCCCCATCGTGCTCCAGATGATGTCCGTGGGCGAGGAAACCGGCGAACTGGACCGCCTCCTCAACGAGATCGGCGATCTCTATCAGCGCGACGTGGAGTACCAGATCCGCAACCTGTCACAGCAGATCGAGCCCATCCTCATCGCCGGCCTGGGCTTCATCATCGTCACGGTCGCCTTGGGGGTGTTCCTGCCGGTCTGGGACATGGGCTCCCACATGATGAAGCGATGAGGTTTCCAGTCACTTATGACTCAAGTCTTCGCATTTTGTGAGCAGATTCGTAGCCTGGATGGAGCGCAGCGGAATCCGGGATCGCACCGCGGAATTCCCCGGATTCCGCGGCGCTCCATCCGGGCTACCTCTTTGGCCCCGGCTTGGGATGATTTGCTTGAAAGCGCCGGAAATGCGCTAAAGATTGATGCAGCAGTGCCGATAAACCCGTCGTATCCGAGTCCACCAAAAGAGGAGCAGTCCATGCGTACCCGTCAACAAGGTTTCACCATGATCGAACTCATCATGGTCATCGTCATCCTCGGTGTGTTGTCCGCGGTGGCCATGCCGCGCTTCTTTGATCTGTCCACGGACGCCCGCATGTCCAAGATGCAGGCCTCGCTGGGCGCGCTCAAATCCGCCTCCGCCATCGCCCACAGCGCCTATCTGGTGGCAGGCACCGCACCGACCTCCGTCACGCTGGAAGGCAGCGCCGTACCCCTGGTGAACGGCTACCCGGATGTGAATGCCACCGCGGCCTCTTCCGGCATCGCCATCGCCGCGGGCGGTCTCGCCGACTACACCCTGTCCGCCACCGCCACGGTGCTCACCATTCGTGCGGACAACACGGCGGGGCGCGCCGCCTGCGCCATCACCTACACCGAGGCCCTCAACACCAGTACGCCGCCCGTCATCGTCTCCACCGGCATCACCGCAGCCAACTGCGACTGATCCCGCGCACGGGCGTTCGAAGGTGAAACCGCGCACCGCCGGTTTCACCTTGGTGGAACTGGTCGCCATCATCTCCATCCTCGGGATACTGATGGCCGTCGCCGCACCCCGATTTTTCAGCGCCAACACCTTTGCGGGTCGGGGTTTTCGCGACGATGCCGCATCCTTCCTGCGTTATGCCCAGAAACGGGCCATCTCCCGGCGCGGCGATGTGGCCGTGGTGGTGGAGGCCAGCGGCCTGACTCTCTGCACCACTGCCGGGGCCGCCTGCGCTGCGGCCAACCAACTTGCCGGCCCGGACGGGCAGACGCCGTTCCAGAGCCTCACACCCAACGGCGTCACCCTGTCCGGCAGCCGCACCAGCGTCCTGTTCGACGCCCAGGGCCGACCCGATGCCGCACTCACCCTCACCATCACCGGCGACAGCGCCCGCACCCTCACGGTGGAAGCGGAGACCGGCTATGTGCACTGAAAGGGCGGCCCGTGGGTTCAGTCTGGTGGAAGCCGTCATGTTCATCCTGGTGGTCTCCATCGCCCTGGTCGTGCTGGTGCAGGCCTATGTGGTTTCCACCACGGGTCTGGCGGAGCCGGTGATCCGGCGTCAGACCCTGGCCATCGCCCAGGCCCTGATGGAAGAGATCCAGCTCAAGGACTTCGCCAACCCGAGCGGCGGCTATGCCGGCCCCTACAGCGCCGCCACCCGCAGCCAGTTCGATGACGTGATGGACTACAACGGCCTTGCCCTTACCGGCATCAGCGACCTCACCAACACCCCCATCGTCGGCCTCTCCGGCTACAACGCCAGCATCAGCGTCAGCGCCGCCGCCTTCGGCAATGTCCCCCTGGCCGCAGGCTGGCGCATCCTCGTCACCGTCACCAACCCCAATGGCGGTCAGGTGACGCTGGAAGGGTACAAAGCGGATGCGTAAGGCGCGCGGTTTCACCCTGATCGAACTCATCGTCGTCATGACGGTGATCGGCATGCTCGCCGGCATTGTCTCGGTGTTCATCCGCAACCCGATGGAGGCCTACATGGCGGGAACCCGGCGCGCGGAACTGGTGGACATCGCCGACACCGCCCTGGCGCACCTGACGCGGGAAGTGCACGGCGCACTGCCCAACAGCCTGCGCGTCACGCTCTCCGGCGGCGCGTATTACCTGGAATTCCTGCCGGTGCAGGACGGCGGTCGCTACCGCGCCGAACTCACCGGCGCGGGGACCGGAAACGTACTGGACTTCACCTCCGGCGCTGACAGCAGTTTTGACGTGCTGGGCCCCCAGGTCACGGCCAGCGCCGGGCAATATCTGGTGATCTACAACCTGGGCCTGGACGCATCCTCGGACGCCTGGCAGGGGGACAACCGCCGCACCGTCACCAGCGTCGGCAGCGTCGCCACCCTGGCCTTCACCGCCACCGGCGCGCCATTCCCGCTGGAATCCCCTGGGAAACGGTTCTATCTCACCGGCGGCCCGGTGAGCTATGTGTGCGACCCCGCCGCAGGGACCATCCGGCGCTACTGGGGCTACGCCCTGCAATCCGCCCAGCCCACCAGTTTTGCCAGCGGCAGCAACGCACTGCTTGCCAGTCGGGTGAAGGACTGCCGTTTCGCCTACGACCCCGGCGCCGCCGCCAGCATGGGCCAGCTCACCACCTGGATACAGTTGGAAAACGCCGAGAGCGGCACGCCGGAACAGGTCTCCCTGTACCGCGAACTGGCGGTGAACAACGATGCCTAACCCCCCCCACAACCCAGAACCCTCTCCCTTGAGGGGAGAGGGCAGGGAGAGGGTGTGGAGGGCGCAGCCCGACTTGCCCTCTCCCCAACCCCTCCCCCTCCGGGGGGGAGGGGCTTACAGGAACGGCTTTGCCCTCCCCACCGCCATCTTCCTGCTGGTGGTGATGGGTAGCCTGGCGGCCTGGCTCTCGCGCCTGACCGAGTCCACCCTGGCCCAGGACGCCCTGGAACTGGAAGGCGAACGCGCCTGGCTGGCGGCGCAGGCGGGACTGGAGGCGGGGCTGTATGCCGCCACCCATGCCGGCGTCTGCGCCCAGACCGTGACGTTCGCCAGCGGCAGCCAGCTCGAACGCTTTCCCGCCACGGTTGCCTGCGCCTCCAGCACGGCGGACGAGGGCGGCGCCACCGTGACCCTGATCCAGATCACCAGCGTGGCCTGCAATCAGCCCGCCAGCGGCGTCTGCCCCAACCCTGCGCCGCCCTCGCCGGAATACGTCGAGCGCCGCGTCCAGGCCACGGTGGAACCATGAGAGCCCTGGCCCTGCTGCTCCTGCTGCCGCTGGGCGCGGCCCAGGCCGCCACCCGCTATGTCGGCGCCTGCGGCAGCCCGACCAACCCCACCCTCGCCGCCGCCATCGCCGCCGCGAGCAGCGGCGACACCCTCCTGGTCTGTCCCGGCGCGTACAACGAGGCGGTCACGGTCAACAAGGACAACCTCACCATCGCCGGTTCAACCGGCAACCGCGCCAACGTGACCGTCACCCACTCAGGCAGACCGTTCACGCTCACAGGCGCCAACCTCACCCTCAAGGACATGACCATCACCAGCACGGGCGACCGCGCCATCTATCGCGGCTGGACCGGCAGCCCCAGCGCCTACACCTTCCAGAACCTGGCCGTTACTGCCGACGACAAAGGCATACACATCGAGGTGGCGGGCAAGATCACCATGACCAGCGTGACCGCGACCAGCCGGGACGACAGCGCCATCTACCTCGAAAGCGGCGTCAACGGCGCGCATGTGTTCGATACCGTGACCGCCACGGGCAAGGAATACGGCCTCTACAACTACTACGGCGGCGTCAGCTACACCAACGTCACCGCCGCCTCCCAAGACAAGCCCGCCCTCTACCTGAGGCCGCGCTATGACACGGTCTTCACCAACATCACCGCCACCTCCGAAGATGACCGCGCCATCGAGCTGCGCTGGGTCAACACCGCCAAGGCCCTGACCTTCACCAACGTCACCGCCACGGGCAAGGGCGAAGGGATCTACGTCGAGGTCTCGGGCAAGGTCAGGATGGAAAACGTCACCGCCGCCAGCGATGACGAATCCGCCATCCGCCTGGAAAGCGGCAGCAGCGGCGCGCACGAGTTCGAAAACGTCCGCGCCACCGGCAGGCAATACGGCCTCTACACCTACAACGGCGGCGCGCTCTTCAAGGACATCACGGCCACGGCCAGGGAAGAGGACGCCCTCTATCTGCGGCCCGCCTACGACGCCGCCTTCACCAACGTCACCGCCACCTCCAGCAAGGGTCTGGGGCTGAACATGGGATGGGTCGGCACGGGCAGGAACCTGACCTTCGACACCCTGCGCATCACCTCGGAGGAGACCGGCCTGCACCTGGAAGTCGCGCGCGCCGTCACGTTGCGGAACATCGTCGCCGCCAGCAGCAAGGCGGACGGCATCCGGCTGGGCTGGGCGGTGGCCGGCCCCATCACGGCGGACAACCTCACCCTCGACGCCAAAGACTCGGGTCTGCGCCTGCAATCGTCCACCACCGCTCCCGCCCTCAGCAACCTGTGCGTGAACAGCGGCGACACCGGCATCCTGCTGGAACAATGGGGCACGCGCAGCGTGAGCATCAGCAACTCCAAATTCAGCGCCAGCCGATATGGCGTGGATGTGCGCACCGACCCCAACTACAGGGCCGTCGTCAGCAACAGCTGCTTCATGAAATCCTCCCCGCCGCGCGCCCAGAGCAATAGCACCCGGCACACCTTCGACGGCAACTACTGGCAGGGCGTGGCGGCGGGTTCCAGCGTCAGCGACGGCAATGTGCGCGGGACCGGCGCGCTGGCCGCCTGCCCGGTGACGAGCTGCTACGCCTACACCCCGCCGGGGCCGGCCACCCCCGCCGTACTGGTGGGCGACTGGCGTCTGGACGAAGGGCCGTGGGTGCAGAACGTGGCCAACACCCTGGCCGACTCCAGCGGCAACGGGCTCACCGGCAGGGCCTACAGCGACGTCGCCAGCGCGTCGGGCAAACTCTGCCAGGCCGCCGCCTTCACCAGCGCGGGCGCGGCGCAATCCGGGCTGCTGGCGCAGGACAACGCCAAACTCGACGTCGCCTCCGTGACCATGACCGCCTGGGTCTACCCCACCGCCTATGGCGGCTGGGACAGCATCGTCAACCGCTGGGCCGCCTACAACATGCTCATGGAATCGAACGGCCTGTTCCGCGCGCGCATGGCGGTAGGCGGCACGGATGACGCGCCGGTCTGGCGCGACACCAACTCCGTCGGCCTCTACACGTTGCCGCTCAATGCATGGTCGATGGTGGCAACCACCTACGATGGCCGCTACACCAGAACCTATGTCTACAACGCCGCCGGCGCCTACCTGGGCGGCCAGACCTATGACTTCGGCTCCAGCCTGCCCCTGCGCAACAGCATTCACAGCGTACGCATCGGCTCCTGGGCCGCCTCCGCGCCGCAGGAACAGTTCGACGGCAAGATCGACGAGGTCAAGGTGTTCTCCGGCGCGATGAGCCGGGCCGAGATCGACGCCATCGCCGCCAACGAGGTGGCCGGGCGGAACTGGAACGGCACGGTGCGCACCTGCGCCGCCCCCCCGAGCGCCCCCGCCGCCCTCAACGCCACGAACACCGGAGCCAACCCGGCCAGCGGCAAGATCACCACCAAGGTCGCGGGCAGCGCCTTCCAGCTCGACCTGCACGCCCTCAACGCCGGACGCACGGCGACGGACGCCGCCTTCAACGGCGAGATCCTGGTGGACCTGCTCGCCAACGCCGCCGCCGGCGCGGCCCTGGACGCCAACAACTGCCCGACGGGGGCCGCCGCCCTCAGCGTCGGCGCGGCAACCCTGAGCGCCGGCAAGGCCAGCGTCAGCATCCCCGGCATCGCCAACTCCTGGCGCGACGTGCGTGTGCGCATGCGCTACCCCGCCACCGGCGCGGCCACCGTCACCGCCTGCTCCGCCGACAACTTCGCAGTCAAACCGGCCAGCTTGAGCGTTGCCGCCAGCCATGCCGACTGGCAGACGGCGGGAACCGCCGCCGCCCTTGCCAACACCGGCGCCAGCGGCGGCGCCCTGCACAAGGCCGGGCGTCCGTTCACCCTGCGCGTCACCGGCTACAACGCCGGCAACGCCGTCACCAGCAACTACGACGGCGCGCCCGCCCCCGCCCTGGCCTGCGTGCTGCCCGCCAGCGGCTGCGTCGCGGGCAATTTCAGCGTCGGCGCGTTCAGCGCCAGCGGCGGCACGCTCACCAGCAACACCGCCAGCTACAGCGAGGTCGGCGCGGTCGCGCTCAGCCTCACCGACACCGGCTATGCCGGCGTGGACAGCGGCGACACCGCCGCCAGTTGCGCCGGCTACCACGTCTGCGCCAGCGCACAGAACGTCGGGCGCTTCGTGCCGGACCACTTCGACGTCAGCGCCAACACGCCGACGTTCACGCCCGGCTGCGGTCGCTTCACCTACACCGGCCAGCCCTTCCTCCCGGCCCTGACGCCGGTGCTGACGGTCAGCGCCAAGAACGCCGGCGGCGGCATCACCGCAAACTACACCGGCAACCTGTGGAAACTGGACGCCAGCGGCCTCAACCCGACCTGGAGCGCCGCCAGCGGGACGATCACCAGCGTGGACGCCACCCTGCCCGCGCCTACGCTCAGCGACCTGGGCACGGGCAGCGGCACGTTCAGCTTCGGCCTCGGCAACGGCCTGCGTTTCACCCGTAGCGGCCCGGTGACGCCGTTCAACGCCAGCCTCAATCTGGCCGCCACCCTCACCGACAGCGAGGGCGTGGCCTACAGCGGCAACCCCTACACCCTCACCGGCATCGGCTTCACCGGCGGCGGCAACGTGGTCCGCTTCGGACGCCTGCGCATGGCCAACGCCGCCGGTTCCGAGCGCCTGGCCCTGCCCGCGCCCGTCACCGCGCAGTACTGGAACGGCCAGGGCTACGTCACCAACACCGACGACGCCTGCACCGCGCTGCCCGCGCCCACGCTCACGTTTTTCCCGCAGAGCGCCGATAACCTCCTTGCCAGCGGCGAGACCACGGCCACCTACAACTCGCCCCTGATCGCCGGCAGCGGCGGCCTGCGCCTCTCCGCCCCCGGCGCGGGCAATCCGGGGTATCTGGAAGCGGCCTTTACCGCGCCGGAATGGCTGCGTTACAACTGGGACGGAATCGACCAGACCGGCGATGCCAGCGGCCTGTACGATGACAACCCGCGCGCCCGCGTCAGCTTCGGCATCCGCAAGGGGCGCGACAAGGTCATCCTTCGAAGGGAACTGTACTGATGCGAAACCCGCAACGTAAAAATGGCCTGGCTCCGCTCCGGTAAATCCCAACTCGGCTACGCCGTCCTCACCCCGCTCGCGAACGGGGCCGCCGCGTTGCGGCTGGAAGGCGGCGGCGAACGCCCGCGCGTAGCCCTTGCGCGCTTCGAAACGGAGACGCCCGCCAACGCCGAGGCCTGGCGTCGTCTGGCCCAGGCCGCCGGCCTGGAACGCGCCCGCCTCATCACCCTGCTCGACCCGGCGTTCTATCAGACCGTCATCATCGAGGCCCCCAACGTGCCGGAGGACGAACTGCGCGGCGCGATCCGCTGGAAGGTGAAGGACATGATCAACTTCCACACCGACGACACCGTGCTGGAATACCTGCCCGTCCCCGGCGGCGCGGGTCGTCCCGACTCGCTGTTCGTGATCGCCGCCCAGGCGAGCGCGGTGCGGGAACTGGCCGCCCCGTTCCAGGCGGCGGACCTGCCGCTGGCCGTGATCGACATCCGCGAGACCGCGCAGCACCACCTCGCCCGCCTCCTCGCGCCGGAGGACTACGCCGTGTCCATGATGCATTTCGACGGCCAGAACGCCCTGCTCACCTTCAGCCACGGCGACCACCTGGTATTCGCGCGCCGCATCGAAGGACGCGGCGCCAGCGGCGAGTTCCTGCTGGAGCGCCTGGCCATGGAGACGCAGCGCTCGGTGGACTATTTCGAGCGCCAGTTCTCCTGGCTGCCGCTGTCCAAGCTGTTCCTGGCCCCCACCGAAGTGGGCGAGCCCCTGGCCGTGCGCCTGCGCGGCTATCTCCCGGTGGGGGTGGAGTTGGTCGATCTGGACGCGCTGTTCGACTTGTCCGCAGCGCCCGAACTGGCCTCCATCGGCAGCCGCACCACGGTATTCCACCTTCTGGGCGCAGCCCTGCGGGACGGTTGAGATGCGCTACATCAACCTGTACCAGGACGAATTCCGCCCGCCGCGCGTGATGTTGCCGGCCACCCTCGTCCTCCTGCTCGCCGCCGTGTTCGCCACCCTGCTGGGTGCGGCCTGGGCCTGGCAGGGCGTGCGTCTGGCGCAGTTCCGTCAGGAGGTCGAGGCGGTGAAGACGCGCGCCGACGCGCTCGCCGCGCAGGCGGCGGCCTTGCAGCAGCCGACCCGGCAGGCCAACCCCGGCCTGATGGCCGAGGCGGAATCCTGGGAGCGCCGCGTTCAGGCTTTGCAACGCGGGCAGGAGGCCGTTGCGCGCGGCGAGGTCGGCAGCGAGAGCGGACCCTCCGCCCGCTTCCGCGCCCTGGCGCACGCCAGCGTGCCCGGCGCCTGGCTGACCCGGATCGAGATCGCCGAGGCCGGGCGCGAGATGCGCCTGGAAGGCCGCGCCCTGAGCGGCGAAGAACCGGCCCGGCTGATCGCCAGCCTGCGCAAGGAGCCCCTGTTCGCCGGCCTCAACTACGCCGGCCTGAATCTGGATGCGCCCAAGGAGGAAGCGGGTCCGGCCAAGGCGGCCCCCGCCGCGCCGCGTTACCTGGAATTCACCCTGCATGCGCGCCTGAACGAGGCCGGCGGCGCGGCCAGTCCGGCGACGCCGGGCGCGGTTGGCGCCGGTGTTGCGCCGGGTGTGGCGGCGCTCTCCGCCCTGGCCAACCCGCCTTATGCACTGCCGCCCGATCTGCCCAAGCTGCCGGGGATGCCCGATCTGTCCAAGCTGCCGGGCCTGCCCGCACCTGCCGGAGCCAAGCCATGAGCCCCGCCTATGCCCGCCTGCTGACGCGCGTCCGCATCCGTCCCTGGCTGGCGCGCATCGACGCCCTCACCCTGCGCGAGCGCGCCATCGTGCTGGTGTTGGCGCTCAGCGGGCTCTGGGGTCTGGCCGATGTCGCCCTGCTCAACCCGCAGGGCAAGGAACGCAAGGAACTGGAAAGTCTCCTGATCCAGTCGCGCACCAGCCAGGCCGAAGCCACCGCCCTGATCGCCCAGTACGCCGCCCTCGGCGACCCCGACGCCACCGCGCGCCAGCGCCTGACCCAGGCGCGCAAGGCGATGGAGATGCGCCTGACCCAGGCGGAGCGCATGCAGGCGCGACTGGTCGCGCCCAAGGACATGCCCCGCGTCCTGCAGGGCCTGCTGGCGAACCAGCCGGGCCTGCGCATCACCCGCCTCAAGAACCTGCCGCCGCAGGCGGTGGGAGCCGCCGACAAGACCCAGCAGGACGATGCCGCGCTGTTTCGGCACGGCATCGTCATCCGTGTGACGGGGGATTACGCCAGTCTGGTGCGCTACATGGAGAGCCTGGAAAGGCTGCCGGTCGGGTTCTACTGGGAACGCGCGGAACTGGACGCCAGCGCGCACCCCGAGATCCGCCTCACCCTCACCCTCAACACCCTGGGACTGGAACGCGCATGGCTGACCTTGTGAGATGGGCCGCGTTCCTGGCGCTGGGCGCGGCCCTGCCCGCGCATGCGGAACTGACCGACCCCACGCGTCCGCCGTCCAGTCTGGCGGCGGCGGCGGGGGAGAGCGAAACCCCCTTGCAACTCACCGCCCTCTATCTCGTCGGCAAGCGGCCCTACGCCCTGATCAACGGCATGAGCGTGCACGTCGGCGACCCCCTTGGGGACGGGCGGGTGACGCGGATCGACGAACAGGGGGTCTGGCTGAAAGGTCCGGCGGGGGTGCGGCAACTGCGCCTGCTGCCGGAAGTGACGAAGACCCCCGCAGCGCCGCCTAAAGTAACCCCGGACAAGAGCCGTAAGTAGGTGCAGAAGCAATGTGCGCCCGCCGGCAAGGAGAACGACGTAATGGTTGAACACACCGGTTCCCTGCGAACCCTGGCCGTCCTGCTCGCAGCCGGCGTGCTGCTGCCCGGCTGCGCCCAGGTGAAGGAAAAGCCGGCCCTGGCAACGATTCAGGAAGAACTGCGCCGCGCCGTCGAAGCGCCCAAACCCCGGCCCCTGCCACCCGCTGTGGCGGCGGCGCTGGAACCCGCCACCAAGGTGGAACTGCCCAGGACCGCGCCGATCCCGCTGGAGCCGCGCTTCACTCTGGCGGTGAACAACGCCCCGGCGCAGCAGGTGTTTCTGGGCATCGCCTCCGGCTCGCGCTACAGCATGCTGCTGCACCCGGAGGTGGCGGGCAGCATCACCGTGAGCCTGAAGGATGTGACCGTGCCCGAGGCCATGAGCGCCATCCGCGAGCTGTACGGCTACGACTACCACGTTGAAGGCGACCGCATCCTGGTGCAGCCCATCGTCGCCCAGACCCGGTTCTATTCCATTCCCTACCCTTCCTCGGTACGCCAGGGACGTTCCGAACTGCGCGTGATCTCGGGCTCCATTGCCGACTCCGGCAGCAGCGGCACAAGCGGTTCCGCCGCCGGCGCAGCGTCGCAACTGGACAGCAGCCGCATCGTTACCAGCGTCAATTCGGACTTCTGGGGTGAGTTGACGCGCGCGGTCGGCCTGCTGATCGGTTGCAGTTCGAGTGCGGGCGCGCCCGCCGCCGTCGGCGCGGGCGCGGCAACTGCCGCGTCCTCCGCTTCAACCTGTCCGGCGGGCCGCAGCATCGTCGCCAGCCCCAGCACCAGCATGCTGGCGGTGCGCGCCCTGCCTTCGGAGCAGCGCCAGGTGGGCGAATACCTCAAGGCCGCGCGCCTCCAGGCCGACCGCCAGGTGATGATCGAGGCCAAGATCATCGAAGTGACGCTGAACGAAGGCGCGCAGACCGGCATCAACTGGGCCGCGTTCCGCCAGGGCCGCCATGTCCTGTCCAAGGGCGCGGCCACCGACGGCCTCGCGGTCCCCTTCGACAGCGCCGCCACCGCCACCAACATGAGCGCCCTGCTGGCCTCCGGCCTGCCCTCCACCAGCGGCGTCGGGACCGCCTCCGGCGGCATCTTCAACCTCGCGCTTCAGGCGCGGAACTTCAACGCCCTGCTCAACTTCCTGGAGTCGCAGGGCAACGTGCAGGTGCTGTCCAGCCCGCGCATCGCCGCGCTCAACAACCAGCAGGCGGTGCTCAAGGTGGGCACGGACGAGTTCTTCGTCACCGGCATCACCAGCAACACCTCCACCAGCGGCAGCACCACCACCTCGTCGCCCACGCTCACGGTGCAGCCCTTCTTCTCCGGCATCGCCCTGGACGTGACGCCGCAGATCGACGATGCCGACAACATCATCCTGCACGTCCACCCCTCGGTCAGCGTGGTGGCCTCCAGCAACAAGGACGTGGACCTCGGCACCCTGGGCACCTACCGCCTGCCGCTCGCCGCCAGCACCATCTCCGAGACCGACAGCATCGTGCGTCTGAAGGATGGCGAGATCGCCGCCATCGGCGGCCTGATGAAGCGCCAGTCGGTGGACAGCGGCAGCGGCGTACCCGGGCTGGGCGACGTGCCGGGGCTGGGCAGCCTGTTCAAGAACACCAACGCCACGCGCCTGAAGCATGAGCTGGTGATCCTGTTGAAGCCCACCATCATCCGCCAGCAATCCGACTGGAACGCCGGCGCGCGCGAGGCGGAAGCGCGGTTGTCGGGGGGCAGGTGAAGCTTGTGGTAGCGCAGGCGCCCTCGCCTGCATCCAACGTCGAGGACGCAGGCGAGGGCGCCTGCGCTACCAAGAAACCCCGCCCCCGCCGCACCTCGCGCAAGCTCACCCCGCCGCTCACCTACCTCAGCCATTTCGGCCTCAAGGAATTCCCCTTCGGCCTCACCCCGGACACCGCTTACTTCTTCCCCGGCGGCGGCGCCCAGGGCGCGCTCAACACCCTGCTGGTGGCGCTGGAATCGGGCGAGGGGCTGATCAAGATCGTGGGCGAGGTGGGCAGCGGCAAGACCCTGCTCTGCCGCCACCTGCTCAACCGCCTGGAAAAGGCGGGCTGGGCCGCCGCCTACATCCCCAACCCCCACCTGTCGCCGGAGGGGCTGCAACTGGCCCTGCTGGAAGAACTGGACGGCAAGGCCGCCAAGGGTCGCGCGCTCACCCGCGCCCTGGAAGAGCGCCTGCTGGCGCTGGCGCAGGAAGGCAAACGCGCCGTGGCCCTGATCGACGAAGCCCAGGCCGCCCCCCTGGAGACCCTGGAGGCCCTGCGCCTGATCACCAACCTGGAGACCGAGAAGCGCAAGCTGCTCCAGATCGTGCTGTTCGGGCAGCCGGAACTCGATGCCAAACTGGCCGACCCCGGCGTGCGCCAGATCAGGGGCCGCATCGCCTTCCACGACCAGATCACCCCCCTGGCGGCGAGCGAGACCCCGGCCTACCTGATGCACCGCACGCGCCACGCCGGCGCGGGCGAGACCCTGTTCCACCCCGGCGCGGCGCGCACGCTGCACCGCGCCAGCCGCGGCGTACCGCGCCTGCTCAACATCCTGGCGCACAAGGCCTTGTTGTTGGCTTACGGCGAGGGGCGCGCGCAGGTGCTGCCGCGCCATGTGATCCTGGCCGGGCGCGACACGCCGGGCTGCCGTCTTAACTGGTTTGAAAAGGTGTTTCCGCGATGAGCGTCATCAACCGCGTCCTGCGCGACCTGGATCAGGCCGGCGAGGCCTCCCCGGCGGGGCCGGGGGTGCACGTGGCGCCCGTCGCCCCGGCCACCACCGCCCGCAACGTGCTGCGCGTGAGCATCGCCCTGCTCGGGCTGGCCCTGGCGGTCTGGCTGCTGCTGCCCTCCGCGCCCAAGACGCCTGCCCGCGCGGTTTCAGCCCCCCCTCCCGTCGCCTCTGTTGCCGCACCGCCGCTCCCGGCCCCTGCCGAAACCAGCGCCCCCGTCCCTGCGCGTCGATTGCAGCCCGCGGCGGAGGCGGCGCTCCCGCCCGCCGCGGCTCCGGTCCCTGCCCCGGTCCCGGCGGAAACCGCCGTTGCGCCCGAACCTCGTCCCGCCCTGCGCGCCGAGGCGCGCGTGGTGAAGGAAGCGTCCGCGCCCGCGCCGAAAGACCCGGTGGAAGAGGGCTGGCGCCAGGCCGGCCAGTCGCTCGAACAGGGGCGCAAGCAGGAGGCGCGCGAGCAACTCCGGGCGGTGCTGCGCGCAGCGCCCGCCCATGCCGCCGCGCGTCAGGCCCTGATCGCCCTGTTGATCGAGGCCGGCGAGCGCGCCGAGGCCATGCGCCTGCTCGACGAGGGCCGCGCCCTGCACCCCGCCGATCCCTGGTATCCGCGCAGCCTGGCCCAGTTGCACCTTCAGGCCGGCAACCCGGCGCAGGCCGCCGCCACGCTCAAACCGGCGCTGGGCAAGGCCAGCGAGGCGGGCGATTGGGCGCTGTACGCTGGCGCGCTGACCAAACTCGCGCACCACGAAGAGGCCGCCGCCGCCTGGCGCGAGGCCCTGCGCGGCAACCCGAATCCGGGCGCGTGGTGGGTCAGCCTGGGCGTGGCGCTGGAGCACTCGGGCGAGAAGGCGGACGCCGTGCAGGCCTATCAGCGCGCGCTCCAGACGCGGCTGACGCCGGAACTGCGCGAGTTCGCGGCGGGCAAGGCGGGCGAATAGCCGTAAGATTTCTTTCCCCTGTCCGCCCTATCGCTACACGTTCCATCCACGGTTTACGCAAACATGGTCCCCCACCTCACCACAGCCCTCTCCGGCCCGCTGCTGGAACTGGAACGCCAGGTCATCGAGGCCCAGGCGGACATCGAACACTGGTTTCGCCGGCAATGGATGGACCACGCCGCGCCGTTCTACAGTTCGGTGGATCTGCGCAACGCCGGGTTCAAGCTCGCGCCGGTGGATACCAACCTGTTCCCCGGCGGCTTCAATAACCTGAACCCGGCCTTTCTGCCGCTGGCGGTGCAGGCGGCGCAGGTGGCGGTGGAAAAGATGTGCGCCGACGCGCGCCGTTTTCTGCTCATCCCCGAGAACCACACGCGCAATCTGTTCTACCTGCAAAACGTGGCGGCGCTGGCCGACATCATGCGCAAGACCGGCCTCACGGTGCGCTTCGGCAGCCTGATCCCGGACCTGAAGGCGCCCCTGACGCTGGATCTGCCGGACGGCGGCCAGCTCACCCTGGAACCCATCCTGCGTGAGGGCGACCGCATCCGCCTGGCGGATTTCGAGCCGTGCTCCATCCTGCTCAACAACGATCTCTCCGCCGGCGCGCCGGACCTGCTGCGCGGCCTGAACCCGGCGCAGACCTTGCTGCCGCCCCTGCACGCGGGCTGGGCGACGCGGCGCAAGTCCAACCACTTTGCCGCCTACGACGAGGCTGCCCAGGGCTTCGCCGCCCTGGTGGGCATCGACCCCTGGCTCATCAACTCCTATCACGCGCGTTGCGGCGAGGTGGATTTCCAGGCGCGCGAGGGCGAGGAATGCCTTGCCAGCCACGTCAGCGACGTGCTCGCCAAGACCCGCGCCAAATACGCCGAGCACGGCATCGCGCGCGAACCTTTCGTCATCGTCAAGGCGGATGCGGGCACCTATGGCATGGGCATCATGACGGTGAAGTCGCCCGACGACGTGCGCGACCTCAACCGCCGCCAGCGCAACAAGATGGCCGTGGTGAAGGAGGGTCTGGCGGTGACCGAGGTGCTGGTGCAGGAGGGCGTACCCACCTTCGAAACCCTGCACGACGCGGTGGCCGAGCCGGTGGTGTACATGATCGACCACCACGTCATCGGCGGCTTCTACCGCGTACACACGGATCGCGGCGAGGACGAAAACCTGAACGCGCCGGGTATGGGTTTTGTGCCCCTGGCGTTCGAACAGAGCGGCGGTTACTGCGAATGCGGCCTGTACCCGGATGCGCCGGTGAACCGCTTCTACACCTACGGCGTACTGGCGCGTCTGGCGGCGCTGGCGGCCGCCCTGGAGCTGGAGCGCACCGCGCCGAATTGAGCCTGGACCAGCGCTCGTAGCGCCGCGTCGGGGTTCAGTTGGGCGCGATTTGCCGCACGCGGCGGAAGGCTTCGGCGACGCATTCCCGCAACTGGGCGTCATCCCAGGGCTTGGCGACGAACCGGAACACCTCGCCGGTGTTGATGGCCTCCGCCATGGTCTGGGGATCGGGGTGGCCGGTGAGCAGGATGCGCACTGTGTCCGGGTAAAGCGCGCGGGCGCGGCGCAGGAACTCCACCCCCTCCATGTCCGGCATGCGCTGGTCGGAGACGATGACGCCGACGCGGTTGCAGGCCAGCAGGTCGAACGCCTCGCGGGTGTCGTGGGCGAGCAGCAAGGGGTAACCGTCGCGTTTGAACGCGCGCGCCAGGGCATGCAGCACGTTGGTCTCGTCATCCAGCAGCAGGAGCGCCGGGCTGCCCGCGGCCTGCGCGCTCCATTCGCTGCGCCGGGGCTCGCGCAGCATGCGCTCCATGTCCTGCGCCGTGGCGGGCCGGCTGAAGTGGTAGCCCTGCATCTCGTCGCAGTGGCGCGAGGCGAGGAATTCGCGTTGCGCTGCGGTCTCCACCCCTTCCGCGACCACCGTGCGGCTGAGGCTGTGGGACATGGTGATGATGGCCTCGGAAATGGCCGCGTCGTCCGGGTCCGTGGTGATGTTCTGCACGAAGGAGAGGTCGATCTTGATGCGGTCGATGGGGAAGCGCTTGAGATAGTTGAGGGAGGAATAGCCGGTGCCGAAGTCGTCGATGGCGATATGCACGCCCAGCGCCTTGAGGCGATGTAGCACGGCGATGCTCTCCTCCACGTTGTTCATGGCCAGGCCTTCGGTGATCTCCAGCTCCAGGTAGGCGGCGGGCAGGCCGGTCTCGGCCAGGGTTGCGGCCACCCTCTGCACCAGGTCTTTCTGGCGGAACTGGCGCGGCGACAGATTGACCGCAACCGGCGCCATCTCCAGCCCGGCATCGAGCCAGGCCTTGGCCTGGGCGCAGGCGGTGGCGAGCACCCAGAGTCCGAGAGGAAGGATGAGGCCGGTCTCTTCGGCCAGCGGGATGAACTCCGCCGGCAGCAGCAGGCCGCGGCGCGGATGGCGCCAGCGCAGCAGCGCCTCCATGCCGTTGATGCGACCGCTGCGCAGGTTCGCCTGGGGCTGGTAATAGAGTTCGAATTGCCCCGCCTCCAGGGCTTGGCGCAGGTCGTTTTCCACCTCCAGGCGCGCCACCGCCTGGGTGGTGAGATCCTCGGTATAGAACTGGTAGTTGTCGCGTCCCTGTTCCTTGACGCGATACAGGGCGCTGTCCGCATTCTTGAACAGGGTGATGACGTCCGCGCCGTCGTCGGGGTAGAGGCTGATGCCGATGCTGCCGGAGATGAACACCTCATGGCCGTGCAGGACGATCTTTTCCGACAACGCGCCGAGGATCTTGCGCGCCACCACGCCGACCGCGCCGGCGTCGTGCACCTCCTCCAGCAGCACGGTGAATTCGTCGCCGCCCAGGCGGCTGACCGTGTCCTGCGCGCGCACACAGGCCGAGATGCGCTGGGCCACCTGTTGCAGCAGCAGGTCGCCGGCGGGGTGGCCGAGGGTGTCGTTGACGTTCTTGAAACGGTCCAGGTCGATGAACAGCACGGCCACCTTGCGGCTGTGCCGGCTCGCCTGGGACAGGGCATGCCCGGCGCGGGCGTCCAGCAACAGGCGGTTGGGCAGGCCGGTCAGCGGATCGTGGTGCGCCAACTGATCCAGCCGGGCCTCGGACTCCTTGAGGGCGGTGATGTCGGAGAACATCTCCGCGTAGTGGCTCACCCGGCCCGACTCATCGCGGATGGCGTTGATGCTGACCCAGGCGGGGAACTCCTTACCGTCCTTGCGCCGGTTCCAGACCTCGCCCTGCCAGTGCCCGCAGCGCTCGATCTCCTGCGCCATGTCCTGCTCGAACTCCGCATCGTGCCGTTCGGCGCGCAACGACCGGGGCGTGCGACCGAGAAATTCCTCGCGCGCGTAGCCGGTGATGCGGGTGAAGGCGGGGTTGACCGCCAGCACGCGCTGTTCGGCGTCGCAGATCACGATCCCTTCCTGGGTGTTCTCGCACACCGTCGCGGCCTGGCGCAGTTCGGCATTGGAGTCGGCCAGGGCGGCGGCGTAGCGGGTCAGCGCCGCCTCCACGCGGCGGATCACCCAGAACATGAGCCCGCCCAGCGCCAGGAACGCCAGGCCGATGACGGCCATCTGCCGGGCGGCCATGCGCCAGAAGGCCTGCTCGATGTCGTCCAGGTATTCGCCCGAACCGATGATCCAGCCCCAGGGCGCAAAGCCCTTCACATACGACTCCTTGGGCTCGGCGCTGGTCTGGCCCGGTTTCGGCCACCAGTAGCGGACAAAGCCGGCGCCCTCGCGCCCGACCACGTCGCGCATCTCGATGAACAGGCGTTTGCCCCGTGCGTCGCTGAACCCGGTGAGATCCTGGCCGTCCAGTTGCGGTTGCGTGGGGTGCATGACCATGCGGGGGTGCAGGTCGTTGATCCAGAAGTACTCCTGCTCCCCGTAACGCATGTGGCGGACGGCATCGCTGGCGGCGTGTTGCGCCTGGGCGCGGGTCAGCGTCCCGGCCTGTTCCAGGCCGTGGAAGTGCGCCACGACGCCATAGGCGATCTCCACCAGATGGCGCGTCTTTTCCGCCCGGTCGTGGTGCAGGGCATAGCTTTGCGCAATCAGGGAGAGCACGGCGATCAGGACCATGGCGACGAGCGCCACGGCGGCGACCAGAGCAAGCCGGGCGCGGACATGGAGGTTCGCATCCGGGTTCTGTCCTGCCTTCAGTTTGGCGGCGCTCATTGCTCAAACCTCTTTCGCCTGGGAACGACCGCATCGACGATGGGCGTTCTGGAACGATGCGGTTCGCTTTGCTCACCACATCCTACGCGTCCTATCTTTGGCAGCCCCGCGCCTGATCCGCTTCCACCCCCAGGCGTTCGCGTAACCCTGCCAGGGCCTGGAAAGATTCCTGCATCGCCGCCAACGGGGTCTGCCCTTGCAGGGATGGGCAGGGGCGGCGCAGCCAGTCGCATTTGAGCTTCGCATCCGCGCCGAAGCGCAGGCGCAGGGCCTTGTTGATGGCGAGCAGATGAGTGGCGCGGGCGAGCAGGGTGGCGTCGTCGCGCAGGGCCTGGCCGTCCTGGAGGCGGTCCAGGGCGCGCGGGTCCAAATCCAGCAGGGCGGCCTGTTCTTCCACGCCCAGATCCCAGGCGGTGAACAGTCGCAGCAAGGCATAGGTCTCGGCGGCGCGCACGGATTCGGCGTGGGTGTCAAAGCCTTCCAGCGCGGTGAAGCTGGCGGCGCGCAACGCGTAGCCCTCGCGCCGACGGCGGTGGCGCAAGCGGTTCAGGGCGGCCACGCCGTCCTCGTAGCTGTCCATGATCTGCTGCCGCACCCGGCTGGCGCGGCGGTCGCGCTCGCCCGTGGTCGTGACCAGCACCCAGCCGCCGAACAGGTCGGGCATCAGCATGGCGCTACGGTAGTGGCCGGTGGATTCCCAGTGCAGGGTGAGGGGCTCGTTCATGTTCTGAATATAGGCGGGTGATCAGGCGCGGCGATAGTCCAGATGCCCGTCGATCAGGGTGTAACGCACCCGGCCTTGCAGCTCTCGTCCCAGGTAGGGGCTGTTCTTGCCCAGGCTGGCGAGGCTGTCGGGGCGCACGGTCCAGGCCTCGTCCGGGTCGAACAGGCACAGGTCGGCAGGGCCGCCGACGCGGATTGCACCGCCGGGCACGCCCATGATGGCGGCGGGACGGTGGGTGAGGTAGCCCAGGGCCTGGGCCAGGGGCAGTCCGGTTTCGCGCGCCCATTTCAGGGTGAGGGGCAGCAGCAGTTCCACCCCGGTGGCGCCGGCCTCGGATTCCTGGAACGGCAGTTCCTTGGCGTCTTCGTCCACCGGGGCGTGGTCGGAACAGATGGCGTCGATGGTCCCGTCCGCCAGGCCCTGACGCAGGGCGTCGCGGTCGCGCTGGCTGCGCAGGGGGGGGATCAGGTGGCAGTGGGCGTTGAAGTCGGCGGCGTCCATCTCGGAGAGGTGGACGTGGTGGATGCCCACGTCGCAGGTGATGGGCAGGCCGTCGCGCTTGGCGGCGCGCACCATCTCCACCCCGGCGCGGCTGGACAGGCGCGCCAGATGCACCCGCGCGCCGGTCTCCCGCACCAGCAGGAGGATGGTGGAGAGCGCCACGGTCTCCGCCGGGACCGGGATGGCGGGCAGCCCCAGGCGCGCGGCCACCACGCCGTCATGCACCACGCCGTGACGGCCCAGGTGGGGGTCTTGCGGGCGCAGCCATACCGGCAGGTCGAAGGTCTTGGCGTACTCCAGGGCGCGCAGCAGAACCTCGGCGTTCTCCATGTAGGCGTCGGCCTGGCTGAAGGCGATGCAGCCGGCCTCGTTGAGTTCCGCCATCTCGGTGATGCGCTCGCCCTTGAGCTTCCAGGTGAGCGCGCCGATGGGGTAGACGCGCGGCCCCGGCATGTTGCGGGCGCGGAACTTGAGCATCTCCACCAGGCCGGGTTCGTCCAGGGGCGGGTCGGTGTCGGGCGGGCAGGCCAGGGAGGTGACGCCGCCCGCGGCGCTGGCGTGCATCTCGGTTTCCAGGGTGGCCATGTGTTCGCCGCCGGGTTCGCGCAGGCGCACCGCCAGGTCCACCAGGCCGGGGCTGATCACCAGACCGCTGGCGTCGAGGTGCTGGTTGGCGTGGAAGTCGGCGGGCGCTGCGCCCAGGCCGACGATGTGGCTGGCCGCGACGTAGATGTCCGTCACCTGATCCAGCCCGCTGGCGGGGTCGATGACGCGACCGTTTTTGATGTGGATCTTCATGGGCGGACTCAGTGCGGCAAGGCGTATTCGATCTCGACGCTATGGGGTTTTTCCACGCGCTGCGAGGCGTTGAGGATTTCCATCCCGACCAGGTTGCCGATCTTGTCGTAGTCGAGGATGACGCCGGGTTTGTCTTCGTCGCTTTCCTGAATGGCGGCGGCGTTGAACAGGATGCGCAGGATGTCGGTTTCCGGGTCGTAGATGACTTTCATGATGTCCTCCAGTACTTCTCGATGCGGCTGGTTCGGTAGACCGTGACTACGGTCAGGGGATCACGTTCGGCGACGATGGCGCGCAGGAGATACGTCGCCCCATCGGGAAACGCAACACGCGACTGGTAGGCCGCCAGTCCACGCAGTTCCGGGACGATCTGTTCCGGACTGGTCATGACCTGTTCGAGCAACGCGAAGGGAATTTCCCTGCGCTGCAATTCAGTTTCCGCATGAGCGGAAAGAACCCAATTCATTGCCCCCCCGCCAACATGCTCATCACCGCCATGCGCACCGCAATGCCGAACGTGACCTGCGGCAGGATCACCGCCTGCACCCCGTCGGCCACGGCGGAGTCGATCTCCACGCCGCGGTTCATGGGGCCGGGGTGGAGCACGATGGCGTCGGGTTTGGCGAACTTCAGTTTTTCCGGCGTCAGGCCCCAGCGCTTGTAGTACTCGCCCGCGCTGGGCAGGCGCGCGCCCTGCATGCGCTCGTTTTGCAGGCGCAGCATGAGCACCGCGTCCACGTCGCGCAGGCCTTCTTCCATCTTGTGGAAGACGTGCACCCCCATGCTTTCCACGTCGCGCGGCAGCAGGGTCTTGGGGGCCACCACGCGCACCTCGGGGCAGCCCAGGGTGGTGAGGGCGTGGATCTGCGAGCGCGCCACGCGCGAGTGCAGTACGTCCCCCACCACGGCCACGCGCAGGGTGTGGAAACCGCCCTTGAAGCGGCGCAGGGTGAACATGTCGAGCAGGCCCTGGGTGGGGTGGGCGGCGCGCCCGTCGCCGGCGTTGACCACGCGGATGTGGGGCGCGACGTGGCGCGCAATCAGGTGCGCGGCCCCGGCGGCGGAGTGGCGCACCACGAACATGTCCGCCTGCATGGCCGAGAGGTTGGCCACGGTGTCCAGCAGGGTCTCGCCTTTGCTCTGCGATGAGGTGCCGATGTTGAGATTGACCACGTCGGCGGAGAGCCGCTTGGCGGCGATCTCGAAGGTGGTGCGGGTGCGCGTGGAGTTCTCGAAGAAGACGTTGAAGATGGCCTTGCCGCGCAGCAGGGGCACTTTCTTCACTTCCTTGTCGCCCACGGTGAGGAAGGATTCGGCGGTGTCCAGGATCTGGGTGAGGATGCGCGCGGGCAGGCCGTCCAGGGTGAGCAGGTGCTTGAGGCGTCCGTCTTCGGTGAGTTGTTCGTTCATGGCTTCTCCGTCGCCTCAAGGGTCAGGCGTCCCGTCTCGTCGCGCAGCAGGTCGATGCGGCTGACCTGGGGCTGGTCCAGACGGATGCCGGTGAAATCCACGCACAGGGGCAGTTCGCGCCCGCCCCGGTCCACCAGCACGGCGAGGCGGATGCTGGCCGGGCGGCCATAGTCGAACAGCAGGTTGATGGCGGCGCGCACGCTGCGCCCGGTGTTGAGCACGTCGTCGATCAGCAGGATGTCGCGTCCTTCCACCTCGAACGGGATGCGCGACGGCTTCACGTCGCCGTGCAGGCCGCGCTGGGCGTAGTCGTCGCGGTAGAACGAGGTGTCGATGACGCCGCTGGGGACGGCCTGGAGGCCCAGGCGCTGCACCAGGGCCTCCATGACCCAGACGCCGCCGGTGTGCATGCCCACCAGGGCCAGGTTGGGGGGGGATTCCGGTCCCAGCACGGGGGCGAGTTGTTCGACCAGACGGTCGATGAGCTGTTCAGGCGTGGGCAGGTTCATGGCGATGGGCTTGGTCGAGAAAGTCCTGAAGGATCTGCTGCGCGGCGAGGGCGTCGTCCAGGCCCTTGCGCGCGCGGCCTTTG
The DNA here is from genome assembly GCA_016219425.1 of Betaproteobacteria bacterium. GTDB lineage: Bacteria > Pseudomonadota > Gammaproteobacteria > Burkholderiales > Thiobacillaceae > PFJX01. The sequence goes on from JACRNB010000015.1 coordinate 56,318, forward strand.
ACGCCGGCCTCGCGCAGGCGCAGGTCGGCGTCGAAAGAGGTGAGGCGTTCGTCCACCAGATGCACGGGGAGACGGAAGCGGCCCTGCAACTGGTTGGCGAAGCGGCGCGCGCGGCGGGTCAGGTCATGTTCCTCGCCGTCCATCGAGAGGGGCAGACCCACCACCAGTTCCACGGGCCGCCATTCCTCGATCAGGGCGGCGATGCGGGCGAAACGGGCGTCGTTGGCCTCGGCGTCGATCACTTCCTGCGGATGCGCCATCTTCGATTCCCATTCCCCGGTCGCCACGCCGATGCGGCGCAGGCCGAAGTCGAAGGCGAGCAGGGCGCCCTGGTTCATCTCGGGTTCATGCGTGCCCGGCTTCCTCGGACAGCATGGAAAGATCGATGCCGAGCAGGTGCATGGCGGCGGCGAAGCGGTCCTTGGCGGGCAGGGCGAAGATCACCTCCGGGTCGGCTTCCACCGTGAGCCAGGCGTTCTGCTTGATCTCGTCTTCCAACTGGCCGGGGCCCCAGCCGGCGTAGCCCAGGGTCACCAGCATCTCGGGCGGACCCTTGTGCTGGGAGGCGGCCTCCAGGATGTCCTTGGACGTGGTCAGCCCCAGGCGGTTGTTCACGACCAGGGTGGAACCCCACTCGCCGATGGGGCGATGCAGCACAAACCCCCGTTCCACCTGCACCGGGCCGCCGTAGTACACCGGCTGCTGGCGCAGCGCTTCGTCGTCCAGGTCCAGGCCGATCTGGCTGAACAGGGTTTCCAGGTTGATCTCGATGGGGCGATTCACCACCACGCCCAGCGCGCCCTGCTCGCCGTGATCGCAGATATAGGCCAACGCGCCTGCGAAATTGGGGTCCAGCATCTTGGGCATGGCGATCAGGAAGTGATCGGTGAAATTCGCGTTGTCCATGAAGGCTCCGAAGTTGGGCGGATTGTACCGCTGCATATCGGCCTCAAAAGCCGCCCGGCGCAGTGGAAAAAGCGGCGAACCTGAGACAATCCAGCCATTCCCAGCACTGGATGCGCCATGGACCGACTCACCCTGCTCCGCCCCGATGACTGGCACCTGCATGTGCGCGACGGCGCGATGCTCGCCGCCGTGCTGCCGGACGCCGCGCGCCGCTTCGCCCGCGCCATCATCATGCCCAACCTCAAGCCGCCCGCCCGCACCGTGGCGGAGGTCGCGGCCTACCGCGCGCGCATCCTCGCCGCCGTGCCGGCGGGGCTGCGTTTCGAGCCGCTGATGACCCTCTACCTCACCGACAACACCGCGCCGGAGGAGATCTTTCGCGCCAGGGACAGCGGTTTCGTGCATGCCGTGAAGTACTACCCGGCGGGGGCCACGACCCATTCGGATTCGGGGGTGACGGACATCCGCCGCGTGGATGCGGTGCTGGAGGCCATGCAGGAGGCGGGTCTGCCCCTGTTGCTGCACGGCGAGGTGACCGACCCGGCGGTGGACGTGTTCGACCGCGAGGCGGTGTTCATCGACCGCATCCTCACGCCCCTGCTCGCGCGCCTGCCGCGCCTCAAGGTGGTGCTGGAGCACATCACCACGCGCCAGGCTGCGGAGTTCGTTGCCGCCGCCCCCGCCAATGTGGCCGCCACTGTCACCGCGCACCACCTGCTCTACAACCGCAACGCCCTGTTCCAGGGCGGCATCCGGCCCCACTACTACTGCCTGCCCATCCTCAAGCGCGAGACCCACCGCGAGGCCCTGACGGCGGCGGTCACGAGCGGCAACCCCAAGTTCTTCCTGGGCACCGACAGCGCGCCCCATGCGAAGGAGGCCAAGGAATGCGCCTGCGGCTGCGCCGGCATCTACACCGCGCACGCCGCCATCGAGCTGTACGCCGAGGCGTTCGACGCGGCGGGCGCGCTGGACCGGCTGGAAGGTTTCGCCAGCCGGCACGGGCCGGATTTCTACGGCCTGCCGCGCAACGCGGAGACCATCACCCTGGTGCGGGAAACCCACGAGGTGGCCGCTGATCATGCCTCCGGCGTGGTCCCCCTGCGCGCGGGCGAGACGCTGGCCTGGCGGCTGCTCTCCGTGTAGGAGCCCGGCTGCGCCGGGCGATGAAGGCGGCGCGGGCGCATCGCCTACCCCCAGACTATTTCACGCCGTGGGATTTCAGGAACGGGGCGTAGGCCTTGTCCGACTTGAGGATGTGGTAGAGCAGCCAGTGCTTGAGGAAATCCAGCACCTCCTGGCCCAGCAGTTCGCCTGATTCGTGCCGCTGTTTCCATTCGCGGGCGGCGATGGCGAAATTGACGTGCTCCTTGTGGTGCGCCTCGCCCAAGGGGTACTGGTAGCGCTCGAACAGGCGTTCTTCGGTGGCGAAGTGGTTGCGCGCGTAGATGACCAGACCGCCGATCAGCACATCCAGGCGCTCCCGCTTGGGTTCCCCCTTCTGCAATTCCTCGTGCAGCGCGTTGGTGGCTTCCACTAGCCAGCGGTGTTGCCGGTCGATCTCTTCAAAGCCGAGCTCCAGTTCTTGCGACCATTCCATGAAGGCCATGATGTCTCCTCGTAGTCATTCCGCGGGGGGGTCTTCGCTTACTTCGCCCATTCCCGGTTGCTCCCGCTGACCATGCGGTATTGGTAATAGCGGCACTCCAGCGGCCCGTTGTAGAGCTTGGTGCGGCGGCTGGCGGAAAGGCCGATGCCCTTCTCGAAGGCCTCGTCGGCGGTGATGAACCAGGCGGTCCAGCCGGCGTAGCGTTGCTTCAGCACGTCGCCCATGCCCTGGTACAGGGCCGCCATGTCGTCCACGGAGAGGCGCACGCCGTAGGGCGGGTTGCTGATGAGGACGCCGGGGCCGGGAGGCGTTTCCACCTCCAGGAAGTCCGCCTCGCGCAGGCGCACGCACTCCAGCAGGCCCGCCGCTTTCAGGTTGAGGCCGGCGGCGCGCACCATGCGCGGGTCCACGTCGGCGCCGAAGATGGGGAGGGCCTCCGGCTCGTGCGCCTGCGCCTCCGCCTCCTTGCGCACGCGCTGCCAGGTGAGGTTGTCGAAGCCCTTGAGTTTTTCGAAGGCGAAATGGCGGCGCAGGCCGGGGGCGCGGTTCAGCCACATCATCGCCGCCTCGATCAGCAGTGTGCCGCCGCCCATCATGGGGTCGAAAAAGGGTGTGCCGGGCTGCCAGCCGGAGAGCCGGATCAGGCCCGCCGCGAGGTTTTCGTTGAGCGGCGCGGTGGCCGGCTCGACCCGGAAGCCGCGCCGGTTGAGCGGCTCGCCGGTGAGGTCCACATAGAGGGTGTAGCGCTCGTCGGTGAGATAGAGGACCACGGGCGCATCCGGCTCGCGCGTATCCACGCTGGGGCGCGCGCCGGTGACGGTGCGGAAGCGGTCGCAGATCGCGTCCTTGATCTTGAGGGTGGCGAAATTGAGGCTCTTGAGGGGGCTGTTGCGGCCCACGGTGTTGATCGCAATGGTGCGTTCCACCTCGAACAGGTTGGGCCAGTCCACCTTGGCCGCACCCTGGTAGAGGTCGTCCTCGGAGCGATAACGGCCCTCGCCCACGCGCCACAGCACGCGCACCGCGAGACGGCTCCACAGGTTCACCCGCCAGGCCAGTTCCAGGTTGCCGCGAAAGGCGACGCCGCCGGGGGCCGGGCGCGCATCCTCCACGCCGATCTCCGTCAGTTCCGCCACCAGTTCCTGCTCCAGCCCCTTGGTGCAGGGGGCGAAGAAGTGGTTGAGGCCGGAGGGATGGGCCACGGGCGGGGCGTCGGTGTGGGGACGGCGCGCGGGGCGCGGGCGTTCGTCGTGCTGCGGTTCGCGTTCCTCCGGGCGCGGACGCCGGCGCGGGGCGTCGCCCATCTTTTCCTGCAACTCCGGGTCGTAGGAGCGGTCGGGTACGCGCGCCTCGCGCCGCACCGGGGGTTCGCCGCCCTCACTGCGCCGGGGCCGCTCGCCGCCCTCTGCGCGCGGGGTGAATTTGCGCGGCGCATCGTCGGGCTGGTCGCGGCGCGGCTTACGCTCGCCCCGGTCGGCGCCGGATTTCGGGCCGGGCGCGCCGCTGCGCTCTCGCGGCGGACGTTTGGGTGCGGCGGCCTCGTCCTGCGTCGCATCGGGGCGCTTGGGCAGCACGGTGGGCACCCCCAGGTCGCGCTTCTGGTTGTGCGACAGGTGCCTGCCGCGCACCGGGTCGCGGGTGCGCTCTTGCGTCTTGCCGGGTGCTTCGGGTTTGATGCCTATCTTCGGGCGCTTAGGGTGATCGGATGCTGACAAGAGAATTCCTCAAGAAATGGACGCCCAGTCCGGTGACGGCGATTTTGCTCACCCTCATCGTCTACCTCTGGTTCCGTCCGCCCGCCTCGGTGGACGATCTGAACCGGCCAGCGCCGGAGCTTCCCGAACTCGCGGCGCTGAAGGGGCAGGTGGTGCTGGTGAATTTCTGGGCCGTCTGGTGTCCGTACTGCCGCCACGAGATGCCGGCCATGCAGGACTATTACATCGCCAAGCGCGACAAGGGGTTCGCCATTGTCGCCTACAGCCTGGACAAAACCCAGGCCGAGGCGGACGCCTATATGCGTCAGGAGGGCTATACCTTCCCCGCGCCCCTGGCGCCGCCGGGCGTTGCGGCGGCCTTCGGCGGCGTGGACAAGCTGCCCACCTCGTATGTGATCGACCGCCAGGGGCGCATCCGCCACCGCATCAGCGGGCAGGTGCATGCAGGGCGGCTGCACGACCTGATTGACCCTTTGCTGGCGCTGCCGCCATGAACGGCCATCGCGCCGATGTAGCGCCGGCATCCTTGCCGGCTCGTTTCCGCCTGCCAGAAGGAGCCGGCAAGGATGCCGGCGCTACCTGGGCGCAGGACTATCATCCGCGCCCATGATCCTAGAAACCTCCGTTGACCGCTTCTTTGCCCTCGTGAGGGCGCATGGATGTTGGCGTTTGCGCCTCCGGGGACGCTCCCCCATTGGGTGGGCCGCTACGCGTCCGATTGCACGGTTTTCGCGTTGCCTGGCGGCGTTGCTCCTCCTTGCGGGGCTGGCCCCGCCGCGTCGTCGCGCCTTGCCAGGCAACGCGAAAACCGCACACTCGGGCGCGTCCAACGAAGGTTTCTAGGATGATCGCCTGGTTGCCCCGCTTCTTCTCCCTGCCCGTGCTGGCCGCCGTGGTCGGCGGTTTGTGGCTTTACCCCTATGCCCAGGGGGCGCTGGCCGTTGGCCTCACGCTCTGCGCCGCCATTGGTTTGTGGCGTCCGGTCTGGCTGCTTACCCTGATTCCCGCCTGGCTTGCCCTGGTCAATCTGGCCCCCTGGAGCGGCAGCGTGTTCCTGGAGGATTTCGACCTGGCGCTGGGGGCCGCGCTGTTCGTCTTCCTCGCCCGCGCCCGCTACACCCTGGACCTGCGCATGCCCGCCGGGCGGCTCATCTTCCTGCTGCTGTTCCTGCTTTCCTGCATCGTCAGCATCTCCCGCGGTCTGTATCCCCTGCCGGACTGGGAGCCGGTGGAACTGTCTTCCTACTACAGCCGCTGGAGCGCCCTGCGCATGGGCAAGAGCTTCCTCTGGGCGCTGCTGCTGCTGCCCGGCGTGGCGGCGTTGATGCGGGAGGATCGCGCCCTGGCGTTGCGCCATCTGGTCTGGGGTCTGGCCCTGGGCGGGGCGGCGGTGGGCGGCATCGCCCTGTGGGAGCGGGGGGTGTTCAACGCCATCGTCGCGACGGATTCCCTCCGCCTGGTGCTGTACCGTCTGCTGGATTTCACTTCCAACTACCGTATCACCGGCCTCTTTTCCGAGATGAACGCGGGCGGCGAGGCCATTGACGGTTTCATGGCCCTGACCTGGTGTTTCGGTCTTCTGGCCGCCGCAGGCAGTCGTTCCTGGCGCGGCATGGCGGCGGGCGGCGCGTTTTTCGCCCTGGCGCTGTACGCCCTGGTCACCACCTTCTCCCGCGCCAGCTACCTGGGCCTGCTCACCGGTGCGGCGGCGGGGGCGGCGCTGTTGGTGATGCGTCGTCGCGCCGGGCCCGGCGGTGCGCCCCTGCGCTTCGACGCCAACAGCCTGCCCGGTCTGCTCGCGCCCCTGACCCTGGCGCTGGCCTACGGCAAGGGCGGCATCATCGCCGTGCTGGCGGGGCTGCTGGCCTGGGGCGGTGCGCTTCTTGCCGCCTACCTTGCGCGTCAGCGGCATCGGGCGGCCTGGCTCGGTCTGGGCGTGGGGGCGCTGTTCCTGGGGCTGCTGGGGATGTCCCACGCCATGGAGACCAGCCGTTGGGTGGCGAACGAGTCGGGCGATGCCTTCCTGCTGGCTGCGGCCCTGTGCCTGATCAACGCTGCGGGCGGCGGTTGGGCCGGCCACCGGCTGGCGCCGCTGCTGAATCCGCGCGCCCTCATCATCACCCTGGTGGCGGTGGCGGTGGGGCTGGGCGTGGTGCTGCCCGCCGCCTTCGGCGCCCTGATGGGGGTGCGCATGCAGACCGCCGGCAAGGATGTGGAGAAACGGGAACACCACTGGGTCAAGGCCATCGAGATGATGTCCCCGGAACTGGACGCCACCTTGTTCGGCGAGGGCGTGGGACGCTTTCCTGCGCGCTATCTCTGGTCTCAGGGCCGCACCGGCACGGGGATTGGCGAGGACATGGGCAGCTACCAGTTTCAGCGCGATGAAGAGGGCCGCAATCTCTATCTGGCCATGGGGGGCGGCCAGGATGCGCGCGTGACTCAGCGCGTGCCGCTGCCGGCGGGGCGCAGCTACACCCTATCGCTCAAGGTGAAGACGGACGATCCGCAGCTCTGGCTGCGTCTGCGCCTGTATCGCCGCAATGTGGTGATGCTGGAGGACGGCATGGGTCAGGCGGTGAACTTCGAGCGCACCCTGACCAGTACCCAGGGGCAGTGGGTGACGGTGGCCTGGAACTTCAAGATGGGTGCGTTGGGGGAGGACGGCCTGACGGCGCGCCTGCCTCTGGTGCTGGAGGTCATGAACCTGCGCAAGTACGACTACACCCAGCGCGCCGGCACCGTGGCCCTGATCGACGAGGTGAGCCTGAAAGACCAGTACGGCGAGGAGTGGATTGCCAACGGCGATTTCTCGCGCGGCATGGAGCGCTGGTTCCCGCATTTCGACTTCAACCACATGCCGTGGCACATCAAGAACCTGTGGGTGAACATCTACTTCGATCAAGGGGCGCTGGGGGCGCTGGCCCTGGCGGGGTTGTTCTTCACGGTGCTGGCGGCGTCGGTGCAGCGCGCGCGCCGGGGCGACCTGTGGGGCGTGGCTACCGCCGCCGCCCTGGTCAGCTTCCTGACCGTGGGCCTGTTCGGCGGCCTGCTCGACATGCCCAGGGTGATGTTCCTGTGCTTCCTGTTGCTGCTGGCGAGTGCGCTGTCCGGTGCGCGTCGCACCCCAAAGCAGCCCCACGGTCACCATCACCCTCACCATCACCCCTTGTAGGAGCCCGGCTGTGCCGGGCGATCAACCCGCTTCGCGCCAGGCAAAGGCATCGCCCGGCACAGCCGGGCTCCTACAGGGGGGGTGTGGCGTGACCGGGGGTGGCCGTCAGGCGTTCCCGACCTCGTTCAGCAGTTTTTCCACCGCCCTCCGGTAGTAGACGAAGTCCATCTCCGGGCAGGGCGCGCCCAGGCGGGTGCAGGCGGCGGAGACCTGGCCGCGGTGGTGCTGGTAGTGGCCGAATACATGGGTGAGCGCGTCATGCACCGACATGCGGCGCGGTTTGCCGTCGCTGGCGGTGAACTCGGCCTCGCCTTCAAACCAGTCTTCCGGTTGCGCCTCCAGCCAGGCTTGATGCTGGCGCACCTCGCGGCGCAGGGCCATCTTCAGCTCGCGCCAGTCCGGGTGATGGATCACGCGCCAGTCCACGTTCAGGGCCTCGCCGCGCAGGCGCGCGAACCAGACCCGGCTCACCATCAGGATGTGGTCCACGGTGTGGTGGATGCTCTTGAAGAACAGGCCGGCATCGCCCTCGATGGCCTCGGGCGTAAGGTGGTCGATGGCGGTGAACAGGATGTCGTCGGCCCAGTGCTGGTAGTCGGCCTGCTCGATGAAGTGTTGTTTCCAGGTGGGCAAGGCGTTCTCCTCAATCAATGATGTCCACAGGCGTCTTGGGTTCCGGCCAGGTCAGCCGGGCGGCCAGGGCGCGCGTGACCCGTATCTTGCCATCGGCCTCCACCGCCAGCGCTTCGGTGACGCCCAGGCGTTGCGCCATCTCGCGCCAGCCGCCGGGGCCGGCCACGAACAGCGGCTTGCTCGCGACGTCGGAGCGCACGCCCGCCGCCGCGCCCCGGGTCAGCACGGTCACCGCCTGCATGGTGGCGACAGGCTGGCCGTTGCGCGGGTCGATCAGGTGGCTGTAGCGCCTGGCGTCCAGCTCAAAGAAGCGCTGGTAGTCGCCCGAGGTGCCGATGGCTTCGCCGTCCTGCAATTCCAGCATCGCCAGCGCCCCGGCGCGGCGCGGGTGCTGAATGCCCACGCGCCAGGGTGTGCCGCCCTTCGATCCCAGCGCCATGACGTTGCCGCCGATGTTGATGAGGGCGTTGGCGATGCCGTGCTGTTTCAGGATTGCCGCCGCCTGGTCCAGGGCGTAGCCCTTGGCGTAGCCGCCCAGGTCGATGCGCACCGCCGGGTTGGCGGATGCCAGGGCGTCGTCGTCGATCTTCAGGTCGGCCATGGCGGGCCGGGCGCGCACGAGTCTCGCCACGGCGGCGGGGTCGGGCAGGCGCGCCGCGAAGGCGTCGGTATGAAACCCCCACAGGCGTACCAGGTTGCCGATGGCGGGGTTGAACAATCCGTCGGACAGGGCGGACAGCCGCGCCGCGTCGCGCAGCAGGGGGGCGATGCCGGGGGGCAGGGGGATGCGCTTCTCACCGCGTGCGATGGCGGCGTTCACCGTCTCCATCGGTCCCGGCTCCCAGGGGTGCAGGGTGCGGTGCATGCGGTCGAATTCACGCAACACCGCGTCTACCGCCGGGCGCGCGCTGGCTTCCGGCGCGCCGTGGGTGGTGATCTCCACCAGGGTGCCGAAGACGTAGGCCTGTTGTTTGTAGAGGGGCGGGGTGCAGGCGGTGAGGAGGAAGATGGCGGCGAGGAGGAGCAAAAAACGAGCCCCTCCCCCTTGAGGGGGGAGGGGTTGGGGAGAGGGTGGGGCGGGCGCAGCTCGCCCGAGGTCACGTCCCACCCCCTCCCTGCCCTCCCCCCTCAAGGGGGAGGGTTCTAGTGTGGTTGGCGGCTTATGCCTCATGTTTTACACACCGCTCCAGCGCATCCATGAACATCCCCGCCACGTCGAACCCGGTCTGGGCGGTGATCTCGCGGAAGCAGGTGGGGCTGGTGACGTTGACCTCGGTAAGGCAGTCGCCGATCACGTCCAGCCCCGCCAGCAGGATGCCTGCCGCCCGGAGCGTAGGCCCCAGGGATTCGGCGATCTCGCGGTCGCGCGCGGTGAGGGGACGCGCCACGCCGGTTCCCCCCGCCGCCAGGTTGCCGCGCGTCTCGCCTGGGGCGGGGATGCGCGCCAGGGCGTAGGGGACGGGCGCGCCGTCGATCACCAGTACGCGCTTGTCGCCCTCTTTGATCTCCGGCAGGTAGCGCTGGGCCATGACGGCGCGGGCGCCGTAGGCGGTGGAGGTCTCCAGGATGGCGCCCAGGTTGGCGTCGTCCGGGCGCAGGCGGAACACCCCGGCCCCGCCCATGGCGTCGAGCGGTTTCACCACGATGTCGCCCTGTTCCTGGAGGAAGGCGCGAATCTGAAGCGGGTCGCCGCTCACCAGCGAGGGGGCGGTGAAGGCGGGGAAGCGGGCGATGGCGAGCTTCTCGTTGAAGTCGCGCAGGGCCTGGGGCCGGTTGAACACGCGCGCGCCCAGGCGCTCCGCCATCTCCAGGAGCCAGGTGGCGGTGAGATAGGCGGCGTCGAAGGGCGGGTCTGTGCGCATGAGCACGGCGTCGAACGCGGCGAGGTCATGCCAGTGCGCCTCGCCGCGTTCAAACCAGGGCGCTTGCCCTGCCGGGGTCAGCGTCACCGGGAAGGCTTTGCCCTGCACCCGCCCGTCACGCCAGAGCAGGTCCGCCGCCAGCATGGCGTGGAGGCCATGCCCGCGCCGGGCGGCCTCCGCCATCATGGCGTAGGTGGAGTCCTTGTAGGTCTTGAAGGATTCCAGAGGGTCGGCGATGAAGAGGAGGTTCATGGGGGCTCGTTCAGACAATCCTGCGGCGGCGGGGGATGCGCCCCGCCCCGGCCTTACGATGACTTGATCAGGGTGCCTACGCCCTGGTCGGTCATGATCTCCAGCAGCAACGCATGTTCCACGCGCCCGTCGATGATGTGCACGGCCTTGACCCCGCTCTTGGCGGCATCCAGGGCGGAGGCGATCTTGGGAAGCATGCCGCCGGAGAGGACGCCGTCCGCCACCAGTTCGTCGATTTTGCGGGGGGTGAGGCCGGTGAGCAGGTTGCCGTCCTTGTCCAGCACGCCAGGGGTGTTGGTGAGCAGCACCAGCTTTTCCGCCTTGAGCACTTCGGCCAGTTTGCCCGCCACCACGTCGGCATTGATGTTGTAGGTCTCGCCTGCGCTGCCCACGCCGATGGGGGCGATGACAGGAATGAAGTCGCCGGAGTCGAGGAAGGCGATGAGGGAGGGGTCGATCTTGGTGATCTCGCCCACCTGGCCGATGTCGATCAGGTCGCCGGGGTTGTCTTTGTTTTCCATTAGCAGCTTCTTGGCGCGGATGAAGCTGCCGTCCTTGCCGGTGACGCCCACGGCCTTGCCCCCGGCCTGGTTGATGAGGTTGACGATCTCTTTGTTGACCTGACCGCCCAGGACCATCTCCACCAGTTCCATGGTCTCGGCGTCGGTGACGCGCATGCCCTGGATGAACTCGCCCTTCTTGCCCACGCGCTTGAGCAGGTCTTCGATCTGGGGTCCGCCGCCATGCACCACCACGGGATTGAGGCCCACCAGCTTGAGCAGCACCACGTCATGAGCGAAGGCGGCCTTGAGCGCCGGGTCGGTCATGGCGTTGCCGCCGTATTTGATCACCACGGTCTTGTCCCAGAAGCGCTGGATGTAGGGCAGAGCTTCGGCAATCACCTTGGCCTTGGTGGCGGGGGAAAGATGAGCAACGGGCATGAGGCGGTTCCTGAGTGGCAGATGCGGCGATTTTAGCGACAGGCCGCCGCGGGGCGGCCAAGACCGCACCGCCGCCTCATGCAGGCGTCACTCGATGGCGAGCCTGCGCGCGCTGGCAATGGCCTTCTTGGGCAGGACGAGCTCCAGCACGCCATTGTCGAACCGGGCCTTGGCGTTGGCTTCGTCCACTTCCTGGCTCAGGCCTATGGTGCGGGAGACCTTGCCGAAATGGCGTTCGCTGCGCAGCAGTTTGTCGCCATCCTTTTCTTCCGTGTCTTTCTTGACCTCGGCGGAGAGAACCAGGGTGCGGCCATCCAGGGTGATGTGGATGTCGTCCTTGGCTACGCCCGGCATTTCTGCGTGGACGGTGTAGGCCTGATCGCCTTCCTTCACATCCATGCGGATGGATTGCATGTCGGGCATGTCGGCGGGCATGCGTACAGGGCGTACGAAAAAGCCCTTGAACAGGTCGTCGAACAGGTCGTCGAGGGCATAAGGGTCACGTCTGACGAGGTTGCTCATGGTGCGCTCCTTTCTCGTGGGTTTGCCGGAATGACCACGGCGGTCAATTTCAATATCGCGCTGCCTACGGAATATTCAAGACCTCGCTATCCCCTTGTATTTCAAAAAGAACTTGCGATTGTTGAGTAATACTGTCTACATTGCGAGCAGCACCAAAACGTACTCGATCAGGGCGCATCCCACCTTGAATTACCTACGTGGAGGGCGATGCCGATCCCGGCAATTTTCATCACCACAGGAGAATTTCATCATGGCTAGCAAGAAAACCGTTCTGACCCTGGTTCTGGGTTCCGCCATCGCCGCCGCCCTGGGCGCTGCGGCGCCCGCTGTTGCTGCCGAGAACCCGTTTGCCGCTGAGTCCCTGGGCAAGGGCTACATGGTGGCGGAGGCCGACAAGGCCAAAGAAGGCAAGTGCGGCGGCATGAAAGGCAAGGAAGGCAAGTGTGGCGGCGACAAGAAGGCCATGGAGGGCAAGTGCGGCGGCAAGAAGAGCGCCGAGGATGCGGACGCCAACAAGAAGATGATGAAAGAGGGCAAGTGCGGCGAAGGCAAATGCGGGGCCAAAAAGGCCATGGAAGGCAAGTGCGGCGGTGACAAGAAGGCCATGGAGGGCAAGTGTGGCGGCGACAAGAAGCCCATGGAAGGCAAGTGCGGTGGCATGAAAGCCAAGGAGGGCAAGTGTGGTGGTGACAAGAAGCCCATGGAAGGCAAGTGCGGCGGCAAGAAGTAATCTGCCCCATGAGCGCCATCCCGCGCCTTCATGGTGCGGGGCTTGGATTCCGGCGCGACCTGCTGCCTGACTTGCAGGCCGCGTCGGAGAACGGTCTCCCCCCCGAGATCGCGTTTTTCGAACTGGCGCCGGAAAACTGGATCGACATGGGCGGACGCCATGCCCGTACCCTGCGGCAATTCACCGAACGCCATCCCTTCGTCTGCCACGGCCTTTCCCTCTCTCTGGGCGGCCTGACCCCGCTGGACGAGGTGCTGCTCAAAAAGATCAAGGCCTTCATGGCCGAACATCGGATGCCGCTCTACACCGAGCACCTGTCCTACTGTTCCGATCACGGCCACCTGTACGACCTGATGCCCATCCCCCCCACCTGGGAAGCGGTGAAATACGTCGCCGCCCGCATCCGCCGGGTGCAGGACATCCTGGAACAACGCATCGCCATCGAGAACGCCAGTTACTACGTCGCCGCCCCTCTGGGGGAGATGGACGAGCCGGCCTTCATCAACGCCGTATTGCAGGAGGCGGACTGCTGGCTGCACCTGGATGTGAACAACATCTACGTCAACTCGGTGAATTTCGCTTTCGATCCGGTGGCTTACCTGCGTCGCATGCCTGCCGAGCGCATTGTTTATATGCACATGGCCGGGCACCACCAGGAATCGGAGACCCTCATCGTCGATACCCACGGCGCGGAGGTGATCGACCCCGTCTGGCAATTGCTGGACGCCAGTTATGACTTGCTTGGGGTGCACCCCACCTGCCTGGAACGGGACTTCAACATCCCGCCTCTGGCCGAACTGGCGCCGGAAGTGGCTCGGATCGCCCGGATTCAACGGGCCCACGCCCAGCCCCAACGCGCCGCCGCCTGATGGACTTCCAGGCCTACCAGCGCGCCTTCACCGCCCGCATCCGCGACCCCAAGGCCCATCCGCGTCCGCCCGGCGCTCCCGCCCGACGCATGAAGGTGTACGAGGAACTGCTCTTCAACAATCTTGAAGGCTTCCTCCTGGCCTGTTTTCCGGTGTGCAGAAAGATCCTTGGGGTGCGCCGCTGGAGCCGGCTGGTACGCAGCTTCTTCCGCGACCACGCCAGCCACACCCCCTATTTCCGCCAGATCCCGGAGGAATTTCTGCGCTACCTCCAGGATGAGTGGACGCCGACGGAGAGCTACCCCGCCTTCCTGCCGGAACTGGCCCATTACGAATGGGTGGAACTCGAACTGGACACCTCGAACCGGGACCGGGATTTGCCGGCCCACGATCCGGCGGGCGACCTGATGGCGGGGCGTCCCCTGCTGAATCCGGTGCTGCGCGTACTGGCCTACCGCTGGCCGGTGCATCGACTCTCGCCCCGTTTCAAGCCCGATCAGACGCCGGAGCAACCCACCTTCCTGATGGCGTTTCGCACCCTGGAAGACCTGGAGGTGCATTTCACCGTCGTCAACGCCGCCACCGCGCGGCTGCTGTCCCTGCTTCAGGAACGTCCCGGCCTCACTGGTGCGGACGCCCTGGAGATCCTCGCGCGCGAGATGGGGGCGGATGCGCCCGCCATGCGCGCCCACGGCGAGGAACTGCTGGCGGACCTGCGGCATCAGGGCGTCCTGCTCGGCATCTTGCGCTGACCTCCCTGTATTCGGCCCACTGCGCTTGTCTCTTCGGTTGGCGCACCGCCCCCCGCACGCTAGAATTCCAAACCCTTTGAACCGGCGCGCGGCAATGAGATTTCCCATCCGCGCGCCTCGGAACATTCTTGGCCGGTGACTTCACCGGCCTCTTTTTCGCCGCTCTCCGCGGCGGTTGGTTTGATTGAGGATGCCAGCGTGAAGCAGAGCAACACCCCCCCGGCGGGTCAGCCGGGACGGCAGGGCCTGTACGATCCCGCCATGGAGCACGATGCCTGCGGCGTCGGCTTCGTTGCCCATATCAAGAATCAAAAAAGCCATGCCATCGTGCAGCAAGGCCTGCGCATCCTGGAGAACCTGACCCATCGCGGCGCCACCGGCTATGACCCCCTGCTGGGCGACGGCGCCGGCATCCTGATCCAGTTGCCCGACGCCTTTCTGCGCGCCGAGACCGCAAAACTGGGCATCACCCTGCCGGCGGAAGGCGAATACGCCTGCGGCATGGTGTTCCTGCCTCCTTCCGCCAATGGGCGCGCCGCCTGCGAATCCGCCGTGGCCCGCATCCTGTTCGAAGAGGGGCTGCATTTCCTGGGCTGGCGCGATGTACCCCGCGACAACACCGGTCTGGCGGAAGCCGCCAAGGCTGAGGAGCCGGTGGTGCGCCAGGTGTTCATCGGCAGGGGCGCTGACTGTGCCGGCCAGGACGCCTTCGAGCGCAAGCTGTTCGTCATCCGCCGCCGCGTGGAACACGAGGTGGCCGGCCTCCAGTTGGGCGACAAGGGCCATTTCTATATTCCGTCCATGTCCTCCCGCACCCTGCTCTACAAGGGCATGCTGCTGGCGCAACAGGTGGGCGAGTACTACCTGGACCTGAAGGACGAGCGTCTCGTCTCCGCCCTGGCTTTGGTGCATCAGCGTTTCTCCACCAACACCTTCCCCAAGTGGGACCTGGCGCACCCCTTCCGCATGATTGCCCACAACGGCGAGATCAATACCCTGCGCGGCAACATCAACTGGATGGCGGCGCGCCAGAAGGCCATGTCCTCCCCGGTGCTGGGGGACGACCTGAACAAGCTGTGGCCCCTGATCGACGAAGGCCAGTCCGACTCCGCCTGCTTCGACAACGCCCTGGAACTCCTGGTGATGGGCGGCTACAGCCTGGCCCACGCCATGATGATGCTGATCCCCGAGGCCTGGAGCAGCAACCCGCTGATGGATGCGGATCGCCGCGCCTTCTACGAATTCCACGCCCCCATCATGGAGCCCTGGGACGGCCCCGCCGCCGTGGCCTTCACCGATGGCCGCCAGATCGGCGCCACCCTGGACCGCAACGGCCTGCGTCCCGCGCGCTATCTGGTGACCGAGGACGACATCGTGCTGATGGCCTCGGAGATGGGCGTGCTCACCTTCCC
The DNA here is from genome assembly GCA_016219425.1 of Betaproteobacteria bacterium. GTDB lineage: Bacteria > Pseudomonadota > Gammaproteobacteria > Burkholderiales > Thiobacillaceae > PFJX01. Next base: position 71,696 of record JACRNB010000015.1, read on the forward strand.
CGAAGAAAAGATCGTCAAGAAGTGGCGGCTGCAACCCGGCAAGATGTTCCTGATCGACCTGGAACAGGGCCGCATCATCGACAACGCCGAGCTGAAGCAGAGCCTGTCCACCGCCGAGCCCTACCGCCAGTGGATCGACGAATCCCGCATCTACCTCTCCGACCTGCCGGCGGTGGAGAGCAAGACCGAACTGAAAGCCAGCCTGCTCGATACCCAGCAGGCCTTCGGCTACACCCAGGAGGACGTGAAGGTCATCCTCTTCCCCATGGCCAGGAACGGCGAGGAGCCCACCGGCTCCATGGGCAACGACACCGCCCTGCCGGTGCTCTCCAGCAAGAACAAACCGCTGTACAACTACTTCAAGCAGTTGTTCGCCCAGGTGACGAATCCGCCCATCGACCCGATCCGGGAAGAGATCGTCATGTCGCTCACCTCCTTCATCGGCCCCAAGCCCAACCTGCTGGGCCTGACCGACCCGAACGAGGCCCTGACCCCGCGTCTGGAAGTCACCCAGCCCCTGCTGACCCAGGATGATCTGGCCCGCCTGATCGGCATCGAGACGCTCACCCAGGGCCGTTTCAACGCCCTGGTGCTGGACATCACCTATCCCGCCGCCGACGGGGTTGCCGATAGCGCCGCCGGGTGCGAGGCCGCCCTGGCCCGACTGGAGCTTGCCGCCGAGCGCTCCGTGGGCGACGGGTTCAACATCCTCATCCTCTCCGACCGCGCCGTGGACGCCGCGCGCGTCCCCATTCCCGCCCTGCTGGCCACCGCCTGCGTGCACCACGCCCTGGTGCGCAAGGGCCTGCGCACCAGCACCGGCCTGGTGGTGGACACCGGCTCCGCGCGCGAAACCCACCATTTCGCCCTGCTGGCCGGTTACGGCGCCGAGGCCGTGTGCCCCTGGCTGGCGCTGGAGACCGTCAAGAGTCTCTCCGGCGCCAATGACGAAAACGCGTACAAGGACGCCCAGAAAAAGTTCATCAAGGCCGTGGGCAAGGGGCTCAACAAGGTCATGTCCAAGATGGGCATCTCCACCTACCAGTCCTACTGCGGCGCGCAGATCTTCGAGGCGGTGGGCCTCAACACCGGGTTCGTGAAGCGCTACTTCACCGGCACCGTGTCCCAGGTGGAAGGCGTAGGGCTGGCCGAGGTGGCGGAAGAGGCCGTGCGCACCCATCGCGCCGCCTTCTCCAACGACCCCGTCCTCGCCGACATGCTGGATGCCGGCGGCGACTACGCCTACCGCACCCGTGGCGAAGACCACATGTGGACGCCGGACAGCATCGCCAAGCTCCAGCACGCCACGCGCAGCAACCGCTACGAGACCTACAAGGAATACGCCGCCCTCATCAACGACCAGAGCCAGCGCCTGATGACCCTGCGCGGCCTGTTCGAGATCAAGCCGGCGGGCCCGCCCGTGCCGCTGGAGGAAGTGGAACCGGCCCGCGACATCGTCAAGCGTTTCGCCACCGGCGCCATGTCCTTGGGCTCCATCTCCACCGAGGCCCACAGCACCCTGGCCATCGCCATGAACCGCATCGGCGGCAAGTCCAACACCGGCGAGGGTGGCGAAGACCCCATGCGCTTCAAGCCTGTCGCCGCCGGTCAGAAGCTCTCCGAACTCATCGGCGCCAGCCGCATCGAGCGGGACTACGAGCTGAAAGAGGGCGACAGCCTGCGCTCCGCCATCAAGCAGGTGGCCTCGGGCCGCTTTGGCGTCACCGCCGAATACCTGGCCAACGCCGATCAGCTCCAGATCAAGATGGCCCAGGGCGCCAAGCCCGGCGAGGGCGGCCAGTTGCCCGGCCACAAGGTCTCCGAATACATCGGCTTCCTGCGCCATTCCGTGCCCGGCGTCGGCCTCATCTCGCCGCCGCCGCACCACGACATCTACTCCATCGAAGACCTGGCCCAGCTCATCCACGACCTGAAAAACGCCAATCCCGCCGCCGCCGTCTCCGTCAAGCTGGTATCGGAAGTCGGCGTGGGCACCGTGGCGGCGGGCGTGGTCAAGGCCAAGGCCGACCATGTGCTGGTCTCCGGCTACGACGGCGGCACCGGCGCATCGCCCCTGTCCTCCGTCATGCACGCCGGCACCCCCTGGGAGTTGGGATTGGCTGAAACCCAGCAGACCCTGGTGCTGAACCGCCTGCGCGGTCGCGTGCGCCTGCAAACCGACGGCCAGTTGAAGACGGGCCGCGACGTGCTGGTAGGCGCCCTGCTGGGGGCCGACGAGTTCGGCTTCTCCACCGCGCCGCTGGTGGTGGAAGGCTGCATCATGATGCGCAAGTGCCACCTCAACACCTGCCCGGTGGGCGTGGCCACGCAAGACCCGGTGCTGCGCCGCCGCTTCACCGGCCAGCCCGAGCATGTGGTGAACTACTTCTTCTTCGTCGCCGAAGAAGTGCGCGAGCGGATGGCCCAGATGGGCATTCGCCGCTTCGACGACCTCATCGGACGCGCCGACCTGCTGGACATGAAAAAAGGCGTGGAGCACTGGAAAGCCAAGGGTCTGGACTTCTCCAGCCTGTTCTACATGCCCCCCGTGCCTGCCGACGTGGCCCGCCACCACTGCGAAACCCAGGACCACGGCCTGAATGGCGCACTGGACCACAGCCTCATCGCCCAGGCCCAGCCCGCCCTGGAACGGGGTGAGCGGGTGGTCATCGACACCCCCATCAGCAACGTCAACCGCACCTGCGGCGGCATGCTCTCCCATGAAGTGGCCAGGCGTTACGGCCACGCCGGCCTGCCTGCCGACAGCATCCACATCAACCTGACCGGCACTGCCGGCCAGAGCTTCGGCGCCTTCCTCGCCCATGGCATCACCCTGGAACTCACCGGCGAAGGCAACGACTACGTCGGCAAGGGCCTCTCCGGCGGACGCATCATCGTCAAGCCGCCCAAGGCCTTCCGGGGCGTACCGCAGGACAACATCATCGTCGGCAACACCGTGCTCTACGGCGCCATCGCCGGCGAGGTGCACTTCCACGGCGTGGGCGGCGAACGCTTCTGTGTACGCAACTCCGGCGCCACCGCCGTGGTGGAAGGCGTGGGCGACCACGGCTGCGAATACATGACCGGCGGCACCGTGGTGGTGCTGGGCCAGACCGGACGCAACTTCGCTGCCGGCATGTCCGGCGGCATCGCCTATGTGCTGGACGCCGACGGTCGGTTCGACCAGCGCTGCAACCCGGCCATGGTCACCCTGGAAAAAGTGCTGCCCGCCGAGCAACAGCCGGACGACGGCACCCGCCACAAGCGCAGCGCCGACGAGACCCTGCTCCAGGGCCTGATCCAGCAGCACCTGGACGCCACCGGCAGCCAGGTGGCGCGGGACATCCTGGAACACTGGCCCGATTACCGGGACCGCTTCGTCAAGGTCTTCCCCAATGAATACCGCCGCGCGCTCAAGGAAATCGCCGCCGGCCAACTGAAAGAGGCTGCTTGATGGGCAAGATGACCGGTTTCTTGGAGTTCCAACGCCAGCCCGAGGTGTACGCCCCCGTGGACGAGCGCCTGAAAAACTATCAGGAGTTCATCCACACCCTCAGCGACGACGCCGCCAAGACCCAGGGCGCGCGCTGCATGGACTGCGGCATCCCGTTCTGCAACCACGGCTGCCCGGTCAACAACATCATCCCGGACTGGAACGATCTGGTGTATCGCGGGAATTGGAAACCGGCCCTGGACGTGCTGCACAGCACCAACAACTTCCCCGAGTTCACGGGCCGCATCTGCCCCGCCCCCTGCGAGGCCGCCTGCACCCTGGGCATCAACGCGGAGCCCGTGGGCATCAAGTCGATCGAACACTTCATCATCGACAAGGGCTGGGAGATGGGCTGGGTCGCCCCCCAACCGCCCGCCGCCAAGACCGGCAAGCGGGTGGCCGTGGTGGGCTCCGGCCCCGCCGGCCTCGCCGCCGCGCAACAGCTCGCCCGCGTCGGCCATGACGTCACCGTATTCGAAAAGGCCAGCCGCATCGGCGGCCTGCTGCGCTACGGCATCCCCGACTTCAAGCTGGACAAGCGCCTGATCGACCGCCGCATGGCCCAGATGGAAGCGGAAGGCGTCACCTTCCGCACCCGCTGCCTGGTGGGCGCGGACGCCACCAGCGCGGGCATCGTCAACGACGCCACCGAGGTCATCCCCGCCGAGAAACTCATGGCCGAGTTCGACGCCGTGATCCTGGCCGGCGGCGCCGAAGTCCCGCGCGACCTGCCCGTGCCGGGGCGGGAACTGAAGGGCGTGCACTACGCCCTGGAGTTCCTCATCCCCCAGAACAAGGCGGTGGCCGGCGACGGCCCCAACCCCATCAATGCCCAGGGCAAACACGTCCTGGTCATCGGCGGCGGCGACACCGGCTCCGACTGTGTCGGCACCTCCAACCGCCACGGCGCCGCCGGCATCACCCAGATCGAACTGATGCCGCGCCCGCCCGAGCAGGAGCACAAGTCCCTGGTGTGGCCCTACTGGCCGCTCAAACTGCGCACCTCCTCCTCGCACGAAGAGGGCTGCGGACGTGACTGGTCCATCGTCACCAAGGCCTTCCTCGACGACGGCCAGGGCAACGTGAAAGCGGTCAAGGCCGCGCGCCTGGAATGGCAGGGCGGCAAGATGATCGAGGTTCCGGGCAGCGAGTTCGAAATCAAAGCCGATCTGGTCTTCCTCGCCATGGGCTTCACCAACCCCTTTGCCCCGGTGCTGGACGCCTTCGGCGTGACCAAGGACGGTCGCGGCAACGCCCAGGCCAGCACCGACGGCGACGGCTGCTACGCCACCAACGTGGCCAAGGTCTACGCCGCCGGCGACCAGCGCCGCGGCCAGTCCCTGGTGGTCTGGGCCATCCGCGAAGGGCGGCAGTGCGCTCGGGAGGTGGATGTATTCCTCATGGGGAGTTCCGTGCTGCCGCGCTGATTCCAGAGCGCGCCCCACGCAGTGACAAACCCCGCCTTGCGCGGGGTTTGTCGTTTATGGCGGCCATCCATGCATTTGTTGATGGCAATCAAAGTGTTGCCGAATCAGCTTTGTTACACAGGCGGTCATCTCCATTCCTTCAAGAGGGCTGTGTCATGGATCGTCGTGCATTTCTCCGCTTCATCCCCGCCGCCGCCCTTGCCGGCTCGCTGATCGGGTGCGCCAGTCAGGGAGACAACAAGCCCGCCGACACCAGCGGCATGAAGTTCAGCGAGGCGGATCGCAACGCCATCATCAGTCACTACCAACAGGGTCGCTCGCGTGCTCCGGCCCAGGAAAAGCCTGCCCAGGCAGCCATGCCCGGCGGACGCATGCCCTCCGGCGCACGTCCCAACAAGCTGCCCACGGACCTGGATGCGAAGCTGTCGAAACTGGCTGATCCCTACACTCGCCTGACCCTGGGTGCGGACGTGGTCCTGGTCAATCGGGACACCCATGACATCCTGGATGTGATCCCCCAGATGGCGTACTGAGTCCTTGTTTTTCCTGCCGCCAAGGCCGGCATTTGCCGGCCTTGGTCATTTCAGGAGGCGTCGCCGCGTCAGTCTTAACGCCAGAGAGAAGCCCGCCATGCCATACCCCAGCAGGGCCAGGGCATGCAGCAGCGCGCTGTCGGGGATGCTCCCCAGCACCAGCGGACGCGCCAGTTCGATGGCATGGGTGAGCGGCAGCCAGGCCGCCACCGCCGCCAGCCAGACGGGCAGGGCCGAGGGCGGGTAGAACACCCCGCCCAGCAGGATCATGGGGGTGATGGCCAGGGTGAAGTAGTAGAGGAAGAAGTCATAGTTGGGCGAGACCGCGTTCACCGCCAGCCCCAGGCCCGCGAAGCAGAAGCCGGTGAGCAGCGCCACCGGCAGCAGCGCCAGGGTCAGGGCGAAGTCGCCGTACAACCCCAGCGCCCACACCACCAGCAGGATGGCGATGCCCGAGAGCAGGCTCTTCGACGTGGCCCAGAACAGCTCGCCCAGCATTACGTCCTTGAGCGTGAGCGGCGTGTTCAGGATGGCCTCCCAGGTCTTCTGCACATGCATGCGCGAGAACGCCGAATACAGGGTCTCGAAGGTAGCGCTGTTCATCACGCTGTAGGCCAGGGTGCCGGCGGCGAGGAAGTTGAGGTAGGGCACGCCCTCCACCGCCGGCAGCAGCCCGCCCAGGCCGTAGCCCAGGCCCAGCATGTAGAGCATGGGGTCGGCCAGGTTGCCGAGCAGGGAGGGCGCGGCCAGCTTCTTCCAGACCAGGAAGTTGCGGCGCCAGACGGGGAACCAGGCGGTCAGACCCTCAATCACGCAGATCCCTCCCGGTGAGCTTGAGGAACACGTCCTCCAGGTTGGCGGGCCGGTGCAGATAGCGCAGGCCGGGGCGCTGTTCCAGTTCCGCCACCACCGCCTCCGGCGCATCCGTGTAGCAGAACAGGGTCTCGCCCGCCTGCTCGCAGCGGCGGCAGTAGGCGCTGGCGCAGCGGGTCCACTCCGCCAGGGCGTCGCCGAACACCTCCACCACATGCGGCTCGATGTGCGCGGCGATCAACTCACGCGGGCTGCCGCGCACGATCACGCGGCCCTGGTCGAGGATGCTGATGACGTCGCACAGGCGTTCCGCCTCGTCCATGAAGTGGGTGGTGAGCAGCAGCGTCTTGCCCTGACTGATGAGCCGGCGCAGGCCTTGCCAGATCAGGTGGCGCGCCTGCGGGTCGAGGCCGGTGGTGGGTTCGTCCAGAAACACCAGTTCCGGGTCGTTCACCAGGGCGCGCGCCAGGGTCAGACGGCGCTTCATGCCGCCGGAGAGGGCGGAAATGGGGGAATCCGCCTTGCTCTCCAGGCCGGCAAAGGCCAGCAGGGCGGGGATGCGCGCTGCGATCTCCCGTCCGGTGAGACCAAAGTAGCGCCCGTAGGTGAGCAGGTTTTCGCGCACCGTGAAGTCTGGGTCCAGGCTGTCGGCCTGCGGCACCACGCCCACCCGGCGGCGGGCGGCGGCGGCTTGGGCGGGCAGGGGCAGGCCCATCAGCTCCACCGCGCCGCCGTCCGCCTCGATCAGGCCCAGACTCAGGCGCAGGGTGGTGGTCTTGCCCGCGCCGTTGGGGCCCAGCAGGCCGTGGCAGCGGCCCGCTTCCAACTCCAGGTCGAGACCGTCCACCACGGCGACGCCGTGGTAGCGCTTGGTGAGGCGGGTCAGTTTCAGCGGGATCATGCGTGTGCAAGGCAGGCTGCGCCTGCCCCACCCTCTCCCCCGCCCCTCCCCCCTCCAGGGGGAGGGGAGAAAACCCACACCCCGGTTGACCTTGGCGCGTTCCCTCCCCCCCGGAGGGGGAGGGTTAGGGAGAGGGGGAGGGCGAGCAACGCTCGCCCATCGTTCATCACGAATTACTCCCCCACCACCGCCTGCGCCGGACCCGCCTCCAAATGTCCGATCACCGCCGCCTGATCGAAACCGTGGCGTTGGAAGATCGCCATCACCTCCGCCGCCGTCTCGGGCGCGCACGACACCAGCAGGCCGCCGCTGGTCTGCGGGTCGGTGAGCAGGGCCTTTTGCCAGTCGGCGCAGCCGTCGAACAGCGCCACGCCGCCGCCGTAGCTGGCCCAGTTGCGCGGACTCGCCCCGGTCACGAAGCCCGCTTGCGCCAGCGTCGCCGCACCCGTCAGCAGCGGCAGGTGCGAGAACCGGATGCGCGCGGTGAGGTCCGAACCGCGCGCCAGTTCCAGGCCGTGGCCGAGCAGGCCGAAGCCGGTCACGTCGGTCATGGCGTGCACGCCGTCCAGCGCGCCCAGTTCCACGCCGGGGGTGTTGAGGCGCGTGGTGGAATCGATCATGGCGCGGTAGCCCTCGGGCGGCAGCGCGTCCTTCTTCAGCGCCGCCGAGTAGATGCCCACGCCCAGGCCCTTGCCCAGGATCAGCCCGTCGCCGGGGCGGCCCGCGTTGTTCTTTTTCACCCGGCGCGGGTCCACCACGCCGATGGCCACCAGGCCGTAGATGGGTTCCTGCGAGTCGATGGAATGGCCGCCGGCGATGGGCATGCCCGCCGCGCGCGCCGCCGCCTCGCCGCCGGCCAGGATGGCGCGGATGGTCTCGTGCGGCAGCTTGTCGATGGGCATGCCCACCAGGGCCAGGGCGAACAGCGGCGTACCGCCCATGGCGTAGACGTCGGAGATGGCGTTGGTGGCGGCGATGCGCCCGAACTCGTAGGGGTCATCGACGATGGGCATGAAGAAATCAGTAGTGGCGACGATGGCCTGGGTCTCGTTCAACTGCCACACCGCCGCATCGTCGCTGGACTCGATGCCCACCAGCAGGTTCGGCCAGGTCGCGCCCAGGCCCTTGAGGAAGGGCGTGTCGGCCAGGATCTGCTCCAGCACGGCGGGCGCGATCTTGCAGCCGCAGCCGCCGCCGTGGGAGAGGTGGGTGAGTCGAACGGGGGCGTTGAGCACGGGTGAGTTCATGGTCTTCTCTTGGGGAAATACGCGCCTGCCAGCAGCAGGACGCACAACAACAACGCCGGGACATTCCCCCAGCGCAGGAACGGGGTCTCGCCGCTGCGGCCCTGGGCCTGGCCGGTGAGGGTGGCGGTGGTGAAGGACGGCAGCGCGGCGCGCACCCGGCCTTGGTGATCGAGGATGGCGGTGACGCCGGTGTTGTTGGCGCGCAGTTGCCAGCGCCCCGCCTCCAGCGAGCGCATCGCGCCGATCTGGAGGTGCTGCGCCGGGGCCAGGCTGGCGCCGAACCAGGCGTCGTTGCTCACGTTCACCAGCAGGGTGGCGTCGCGCGCGGCATGGATGCGCTCTGCGCCGAAGGCGTCCTCGTAGCACACGTTCACCGCCAGACGCTGACCGGCGGCGGCGATGGGAGGCTGGTCCGCCGCACCGCGCGCAAAGTCGCCCAGGGGGATCTGCATCATGTCCACGAACCAGCGGAAGCCGAAGGGCACGAACTCGCCGAACGGCACCAGATGGCGCTTGCGGTACGTCCCCTCGGGCGACGCGCCCAGGCTCATCACGCTGTTGTAATAGACGCCGGGGCCATCGTCCTCCGGCAGCCCCAGCAGCAGGTCGCCGTTACGCTGGCGCATGGGGCCGGCCAGGGCGTTCAGGTAATCCGCGGGCACGGCGGAGCGGAACAGCGGCAGCGCCGTCTCCGGCAGGATCACCAGCCGCGCGTCCGTGGCCAACGCCATGCGCGCGTAGCCCTGCATGGTGGGGGCGAGGCGGTCGACCTGGAACTTCATGTCCTGCGCCACGTTGCCTTGCAGCAGGGCCACGGAGACAGGCGCGCCGACGGGACGGGTCCATTCGACGTGTTGCAGGCCCCAGCCGGCTAGGAAGAGCAAGGCCACCCCCAGACCCGCCTTGAGACGGTGGACGGCCAGAAGCGCCAGCCCCCCCGCCGCCAGCGCCGCCGCCAGGCTCACGCCGTATACCCCCAGCGCCGGAGCGAACCCGGCCAGCGGGCTGTCCGGGGCCTGGGAGTACCCCAGGGCGAGCCAGGGGAAGCCGGTGAGGAACCAGCCCCGCACCCATTCCAGCAGCACCCAGGCGGCAGGCAGGGCCAGGGCTGTGCGACAAAAACCCGGCGCGGCCAGACGCGCCGCCAGCATCAGGGCGAGACCGGGGAACACGGCGACAAAGGCGCAGAACAACAGCGTGGTCAGCAGGGCCAAAGGAAGCGGCAGGCCGCCGTAGGTGGAGATGCTGACGTAGACCCACGACACCCCGGCCAGAAAAAACCCCAGGCCGAAGGCCCAACCATGCAGAAAGGCGGCCCTCGGGGCATCCGCGCGCATCTGATGGAACAACGCGGCCAGGGCGAGGATGGGTACGGGCCACCCGCCCAGCGGCGCAAAGCCGGTGACGGCCAGGGCGCCGGCTAGGGCGGAGGACAGAGTGGTGGGGAGGCGCATGGCGGCCAGGTAGCGCCGGCTCCAGCCGGCGCTACGGCTCAGTTCATCTGGAACGCGACGAAGGCCACCTCGTCCCCGCCCTTGAGCGGGGTGTCGTACTCGGCGAACTGCTTGTTCACGGTGATCTTGAGGCGGTCCTTGTGGGTATCGAACATCACCGGCCAGTTCTCGCCCCGGCGCGACAGGTGCTCCATCAGGCCTTTGATGTCGGAAACGGTGCGCGGCAGGAACATGACCTCGCTCTCGCGGAAGACCATATCGACCAGGTGGCCGAAGTACAGGATGGTGATCTGTTGGCTCATGGAATGCGTCCGGGATGGAATGGGCGCAATTCTAAGCCAGCGCCTGCGACGCCCTTTGCCGCAGTTCCGGCAACAGCTCCGCTGCGAACCAGGGATGACGCTTGAACCAGAGCTGGTTGCGCGGGCTGGGGTGGGGCAGACAGACGAACTCCGGCAGGTACTCGCGCCAGGCCGCCACGGTGGCGGTAAGTGACTCCTTGCGCCGCGCGCCCAGGTAGAACGCCTGGGCGTGCTGACCGATGAGCAGGGTGAGGCGGATATCGCGCAATTCCGCCCACAGGCGCGGGTGCCAGAGCGGCGCACATTCCGGGCGTGGCGGCAGGTCGCCGTTCTTGCCCGCGCCGGGAAAACACAGCCCGGCGGGGACGATAGCGATGCGAGCCTCGTCGTAGAACGCAGCGCGGTCCAGGCCCAGCCAGTCGCGCAGACGGTCGCCGGAAGGGTCGTTCCAGGGAATGCCGGTCTTGTGCACACGCCGCCCCGGCGCCTGACCAACGATCAGGAGCCGCGCCGAGGCTGCGGCGCGCAGCACCGGACGCGGTTCCAAATGGGCGGCGCAGATGGTGCAGACGCGGGCTTCGGTGAGGAGTTTTGCGAGGGAGGACAACCAGTGGCTCCCTTGCGGACAAGTTGTTTCTAGTGGCGAATGTTTTCGGCCAGTTTCTGAGGAAGCAAGGCTTCAAATCCACGATATGGAAGTGTCTGATCTGTAAAAAACTGGGCCTGATCAATCCGACGACGTGGAATGCTTGATCCTTCCCCTTCATTGATCGCTACCACTCGCGTTATATCCCCTCGACGACGCGCCTCTGACCAAGCGAGCTCCGCCTCAAGCAAGCGTTCGACACTGTTCGCCACAATGACCGCCAAGGGACGGGGAGCAACAAACAAGCAATCCGCTATCAGTACGCGTCGCTCATCGATAGGCACATCAAATCGGGCCTCGATCCCTGTTTCACGCGCAACGTCATGCAACATTCCTATGACTTCGTCCTTGAAGCTGGAAGGCAAACGAGGCTCGCGCGCGAGGGCAAGGCACCCCAATAGACCCGAGATTTCCGCCACAGTATGGACAGCTCCGCTCAAACCAGCGTGGTCTGTGGTTTTTTCCAGACACTGCTTATCAGGATTCCACCGAGCCCCCAGGATCCCCGGCACAGTTTCAAGCCAGGTGCGAACGCGCTGACTATCGGGATCACCCCCATCCAAAGCCAGTCGGAAGGCGGCTTCACCGTTGTCATCAACAACCCATTCATTTCCACTGTGGGTTGCCCAAACAACAATGTGATCGTTGTCACCGTAGCGCCAGGGCGTGACGATGCGCCAACCACCATCGTCAGGAACAACATGAAAATCGCGACAAAGGTCAGGTTGCATGGAACAAACCTCCATCTTGACCAAGCATGACGCCAAAACGCTCACAGAAGAGACAAACAAGGCGTTTGCGATCCGCCTCGCTACGAGGGTCCAAACCGTCTGCGCCCTTTAGAGAAAACTCAGGAGCGCCAGGCAACTGGCGGCCAACATAGTTGCGCTCTATCTCACAGTTGAGCACGGCGTGTAGTCCTTTATGGCTTGGGTGGTAGTGCAAGATCGCCAAGGGCAGGAGGCCGGCATCCGTTGACTGAAGCAGATGCCCATAAAAAGAGGAACGAGAAACTGTCTCCCCGTCGCGCCAGACAAATACAGCGCGAAATTCCCCGCCGAGTTCAATCATGTCACTCAGATACGCACGAGCCCCCAAGCGATCGAATGGCTTGGGGAGGCGACGACTGCGCGCAGGCTTAAAGCTGATTTCTACCAATCGTTTTTCTGCCGATTTGGTCTGTTTCAGCTTCCGCCGATCGATGTTTGACATATCCATACTCATGGTCGCGACATGATGACCCTAGGCTTTAGTAGCGGTCAATTTCAGGTTCATTCCGGGGCCAGTGATAATCCAGTCATGACTGCGATGCCAAGCCACTCCTCCCCCCTCCTCGCCACCCTCAACCCCGACCAGCTCGCCGCCGTCACCGCTCAGGGGTCCGCCCTGGTGCTGGCCGGGGCGGGCTCCGGCAAGACCCGGGTGCTCACCACCCGCATCGCCTGGCTGGTCCAGACCGGGCAGGTTTCCCCCAACGGCCTGCTGGCGGTGACCTTCACCAACAAGGCGGCGAAGGAGATGCTGACCCGCCTCACCAGCATGCTGTCGATCAACACGCGCGGCATGTGGGCGGGCACCTTCCACGGCCTGTGCAACCGCCTGCTGCGCACCCACCATCGGGACGCGGGTCTGCCCCAGCTCTTCACCATCCTCGATTCCGGCGACCAACTCTCCGCCGTGAAGCGCTGCCTCAAGGCGCTCAACGTGGATACCGAGAAATACGACCCGCGCAAGGTGCAGGGCTTCATCAACCAGAACAAGGACGCCGGCCTGCGCGCTGACAAGGTGGATGTCTGGGATCCCTACACCCGCCGCCTGACCGAGTACTACGCCGCGTACGACGAGCAGTGTCGGCGCGAGGGTTGCGTGGACTTCGCCGAACTGCTGCTGCGCGCGTTCGAGCTGCTGGCGAAGAACGCCCTGCTGCGCGAGCACTACCAGGAGCGCTTCCGCCACATCCTGGTGGACGAGTTCCAGGACACCAGCCGCCTGCAATACGAGTGGATCAAGCTGCTCAAAGGCCCCGACGCCGCCCTCTTCGCCGTGGGCGACGACGACCAGTCGATCTACGCCTTCCGCGGCGCCAATGTCGGCAACATGGGCCAGCTCATGCAGGACTTCGGCATCGAGCAGCCGATCAAGCTGACCCAGAACTACCGCTCCGTCACCACCATCCTCGACGCCGCCAACGCCGTCATTGCCAGGAACCGCGACCGCCTGGGCAAGGACTTGTGGACCGACGCGGGCCGGGGCGAGCCGATCCGCCATTACGAGGCCTACAACGACACCGAAGAGGCGCGCTTCGTGGTGGAGGAGATCCAGACCCTGAAGCGCGAGGGCGAGGCCTATATCGACATGGCGGTGCTGTACCGCTCCAACGCCCAGTCACGCGGGCTGGAACACGCCCTGTTTTCCGCGGGCATCCCCTACCGCGTGTACGGCGGCCTGCGCTTCTTCGAGCGCGCCGAGATCAAGCACGCCCTGGCCTACCTGCGTTTGAGCGCCAACCCGGAGGACGACAACGCCTTCCTGCGCGTGGTCAACTTTCCGCGCCGGGGCATCGGCGACCGCGCCATCGAAAGCCTGATGGCGGAGGCGGATGCCGGCGGCATGAGCCTGTGGTCGGCGGCATGCGCCAGCGGCAAGAAGTTCGCCGCCTTCATCCTGCTGGTGGAAGACCTGCGCCGGGAGACGGCGGGCCTTTCCCTGGTGGAATCCGTGGAGCGCATCGTCGCCCGCTCCGGCCTGCTGGATTTCTACCGCAGTGAAAAGGACGGCCAGGACCGGGTGGACAACCTGGAGGAACTGGCCAACGCCGCCGCCGCCTTCGCCGGGGAATCGGACGACCAATCATCGGACGATCAATCCCTGGAGGCCTTCCTCGCCCACGCCGCCCTGGAGGCGGGCGAACACGAGGCGGCGCAGGGCCAGGACGCGGTGCAGATGATGACCGTGCACGCCGCCAAGGGTCTGGAGTTCAAGGCGGTGTTCATCACCGGGCTGGAGCAGGGGCTGTTTCCGCACGAAAACGCCATGGCCCAGGATGGCGGCCTGGAAGAGGAGCGCCGCCTGATGTACGTCGCCATCACCCGCGCGCGGCGGCGCTTGTATATCACCCACGCGCAGTCGCGCCTGCTGCATGGTCAGGTGCGCTACGGCATGGCCTCCAGCTTCCTGGAGGAGATCCCGGAGGCGCTGGTGCAGTCGCTGTCGCGGCGCGCGCCGCCACCCGTCTATCGCACCGAACCCGCGCGCGAACCTGCCGCCCACTACACCCCGCCGCCGCCGGCCCGTCGCACTGCCGATGTCCCGTTCAAGGTGGGCAGCCGCGTGCGCCACCCGAAATACGGCGAAGGCGTGGTGGCGGGCTATCAGGGCCAGGGGCCGGACACGGAGATTCGCGTCAGCTTTCCCAGGCTGGGCGACAAGGCCTTCATCCTCGATTACGCGCGGCTGGAGGCGGCGTAAAAGCGCGTGGTCAGCTCAAGTTAAGTCGCTCTGGACCGATAAGCAGAAGGGATTACCACCTAGGAGCCGTCATGCAAATCCGTCAGACCGTCGTTACTGCGCTGGATAACGCCGCCTTTGCCGAGCTGGTCGGCATCGCCCCGAATCTGGTGCTCACCTTCGCCGCGCCCAAGTTCTTCACCGACCCCGCCTTCGCGCCCTGGCTGGCTGCGGCATTCCCGCAGGCGCGTCGCATCGCCCTTTCCACTGCCGGCGAGATCTCCAGTCAGGGCGTGACCGACGATTGCGTCGTGGTCACTGCCGTGCGCTTCGAGAACACCCCCTTCCGCATCGCCTCCACTCCCATTGCCGACATGGACGACTCGGAGGGGGCGGGCCGGCGTCTGGCCGAACAGCTCCGCGATCCGGACCTGAAGGCCGTGATCCTGCTGTCCCAGGGGGTTGCGGTGAACGGCAGCGAGCTGATTGCCGGCGTGGTCTCCGTGCTGGGCAAGGGCGTCCCCCTGACCGGCGGTCTGGCCGGGGACAACGGCGCTTTCACGCGGACCTGGGCCATGCTGGATGACCAGGTTTCCGACCGTTTGATGCTGGCGGTCGGCCTCTATGGCGACGCCATCAGCTTCGCCCACGGCTCCTTCGGCGGTTGGCAGAGCTTCGGCCCGGCGCGGCGCGTAACCCGCGCCGTGGGCAATGTGCTGTACGAGCTGGACGGCGAACCCGCGCTCGACATCTACAAGCGCTATCTGGGTGAATACGCCAAGGATCTGCCCGCCTCCGGCCTGCTCTTCCCCTTTGCCATCCTGTCTCAGGAGCGGGAGGAGGTGGGCCTGATCCGCACCCTGCTGGGCATCAACGAGGCCGACGGCAGCCTGACCCTGGCGGGGGACATCCCCCAGGACGGGCATCTGCGCCTGATGCACGCCTCCTCCGACGCCCTGGTGGACGGGGCCGAAGCCGCCGCCGAGGCCGCCCGCCGCATGTACGGCGCCAATGGCCAGGGCCTGGCGCTGCTGGTCTCCTGCATCGGACGCAAGCTGGTGATGGGCGACCGGGTGGACGAGGAGGTGGAGGCCGTGGGCGCGGTATTCGGCCAGAACTGCGTACTCACCGGGTTCTATTCCAATGGCGAGATCAGCCCCTTCCTGGAGACCACGGAATGCAAGCTGCACAACCAGACCATGACCATCACCTATCTGGGCGAGCGGTGAGCTGCGCCCGCGGCGAACGACCCGAGAGGGGAAATGCGCCGCTGTAGGAGCCCGGCTGCGCCGGGCGATTGCGTCGCGCCTCGGGATGGCATGCGTCGCCCGGCGCAGCCGGGCTCCTACGCGTTTTGTGCAAGCGTTTCACCCTGATTCCCCATGCACCGTCTGCTCGAACGCCAGATCAAGCGCGCCCTGGGCCTGACCCCGGAGCAATGGCAGGCGTTGACCGAGCGGCTGCGCGCCTGGGCTGACCAGTGCGCGGACGCTGATGAGGAACTGGCGCGCGCGCTCTTTGCCCTGCCCGGTTTGTTGGACCGGGTGGGCGAGACCTATGCCCAGCAGGAGCGGGATCTGGCCCTGGTGCGGCGCAGCCTGGAAATCTCTTCACAAGAACTCACCGGGGCCAATCACAGGCTGCATCAGGACGCGCAGTCCGCCGCCCAGGCCCTGGCCGCCCTGCAACGCGCCTTCGAGGCCCTGCAACGGGCGGAAGGCGGCGACGCCGGCAGCCATTCCGACGATCTGGTGGCGATGGCGGAACAGGTGGCGCTGCTCACGCGCGACCGGGAGCGCATCCGCCAGGCCCTGGCTCAGAGCGAGCAGCGCTTTGAACTGGCCATGCGCGGCGCCAACGATGGCTTGTGGGACTGGAACCTGCTGGTCGGCACGGTGTACTACTCGCCGCGCTGGAAACATATGGTGGGGTACGAGGACGACGAGATCGGCAGCAGCCTGGAAGAATGGTCGGCGCGGCTGCACCCGCAGGACATGGAAAGGACGCTTGCGGCGGTGCAGGCCCATCTGCGCGGCGAGACCGACAAGTTGGACGTGGTGTTCCGCTTTCGCCACAAGGATGGACGCTACCTGTCCGTGTTGTCGCGGGGGCAGGCGGTGCGGGACGAGAACGGCCAGGCGGTGCGCATGGTGGGCACCCATACCGACATCACCCAGCGGGTGGAACTGGAGCATTACCTGTCCCAGTTCAAGCGGGCCATCGACGAACACGCCATCGTCACCATCACCGATGTGCGCGGCGACATCACCTACGCCAACGACCGCTTCTGCGCCATCAGCGGTTATCGCCGGGAAGAGGTGCTGGGGCGCAACCACCGCTTCCTCAAATCCGGCCTGCACCCCCCCGAGTTCTACGCCGGGATGTGGGCAGCCCTGAGGGCAGGCCAGGTCTGGCATGGCGAACTGTGCAACCGCGCCAAGGACGGCAGCCTCTACTGGGTGCTCTCCACCATCGCCCCGGTGCTGGACGATGACGGCCAGCCTTACCAGTACATCGGCATCCGCGCCGACATCACGCAAAGCAAGCAGCAACAGCAGGCGCTGGTGGAGGCCAAGAACACGGCGGAGGCGGCCAACAAATCCAAGAGCGAGTTCCTCGCCAACATGAGCCACGAGATTCGCACCCCCATGAACGGGGTGCTGGGCATGCTGGCCCTGGCCCTGGACACGCACCTCAATGACGAACAGCGCGAATACCTGGACCTGGCGCGCAGTTCGGCGGACCACCTGCTCACCATCCTCAACGACATCCTGGACTTCTCCAAGATCGAGGCGGGCAAGCTCGACATCCACCCGGAAGAACTCGACCTGACGGCGGAACTGCGGGAACTGGGACGCATCTTCGAACCCCGCTGCCGCGAGAAGAAGCTGGCCTTCACCCTGGATCTGGACCCGCACCTGCCCCGACGCATCCTGGCGGACCCGGTGCGGCTGCGCCAGGTGCTGGTCAACCTGCTGGGCAACGCGATCAAGTTCACCGCTGGCGGCGGCGTCGGGATCTCGGCCCGTCTGCTCGAAGGCGGCATCCGCCTGGCGGTGCACGACACCGGCATCGGCATCCCCTACGACAAGCAGAAAGATGTGTTCGAGGCCTTCACCCAGGCCGACAACTCCATCACCAAGCGCTTCGGCGGCACCGGCCTGGGGCTGGCAATCAGCAGCTATCTGGTGCGCCAGATGGGCGGCAGGATGGGGCTGGAGAGCGCGCCGGGGCGGGGCAGCGAATTCTTCTTCCTGCTCCCCGCGGGCCTGTCCGCCGCTTCCGCCCGCCCCGCCGCCCCGGCGTCGCAGATGCCGACGGCGCCGGACGCAAAACGTCCTCTGACCATCCTTTTGGCGGAGGACAACCCCATCAACCAGAAACTGGCGGTAAGCCTGCTTGCACGCGAGGGCCATGCCGTCACCGTGGCCGACAGCGGCGCGGCGGCCCTGCGCGCGCTGGCCGAGGGCGCCTACGATCTCTTGCTGATGGACATGCAGATGCCCGGCATGGACGGCATCGAGACCACCCGCGCGATCCGCGCCATGGAACAAGGCAGCGAGCGCCGCCTGCCCATCATCGCCCTCACCGCCAACGCCTATGCGGAGGACAAGGAGCGCTGCCTGGCCGCCGGCATGGACGGGTTCGTCGCCAAACCGATCCAGCGGGATGTGCTGTTCGAGGCGTTGCACTCGGTCTTGAGCAAGGGCGCATGAGCCGAAGACAGGCGCCGAAGACAGGCGCCGAAGACAGACCGAGGGGGCGGCTCAGGTTTTCCCGCGTCGGGGACGCCGCTCACCCTTCATAGGTCCGCAGCGAATCCAGATTGCGCAGGGTGATGTTGCGGCCCCTGAGGTCGATCAGACCTTCGCGCGAGAGGCGGCTCAAGGCGCGGGAGAAGGTCTCCGGCGCCAGGTTGAGCTGGGAGGCGATGGTGGACTTGCTCATGTCCAGTTCCAGGTCGTAGCAACTGGCCTCTTCCGGCGCCCGCTGGCTGAGAAAGTGGGCCACGCGCTGGGCGCTGCTGCGTTGTACGCAGGTTTCCAGGTTCTCGATCAACAGACACATGCGTTCGCCCATGCGCGCCATCAGGGCGTCGGCAAACCCCTGGTTGCGATGCATGTTTTCCCGCAAGGCGGCCTTTTGCAGCACCAGCACCAGGCTCTCCTTGTTGGCCTGGGCGGTGACGGGGGAGGGGCGTCCGGTGAACAGGGCCTCCTCGCCGAAGGTGTCGCCGGGCCCCGCCATCAGCACGATCTTTTCCGCGCCGGCAGGGTTGGACAGCATCAGCTTGATCTGTCCGTTGATGACCAGATGCATGCCCTGAAGGACCGCTCCCTTCTGGTACAGGAAGCAGTTCCTGTCGAAGTTGTGCTCGTAGGCGCCCTGGGCGAGGCTGGCGAGCTCGTCGCCATCGAGACAACTGAACACCGGCTGACTCGCCAGCATTTCCGGAATGTGGTGATGCCTTGTCATAGAACCATCCTTGGTCTCCGATCCGTCCCGGGTGGAATTGATCGTGATCAAGTCTATGGGGCGAAGGCGGGCGGGCGTAGGGGGGTGGTAGTTGAGTAAAACGCTTGGATTATCACCAAAGAGGTAGTGCGTACTACTCACAAGTAATTGATTCATTTGGACCAGGCTGGGCATTCCTGCGATGTTGTGGGCAATCTGACTCAATGGTGGTATCTCTGCGCGCCTCATGTCGCCCGGCATGGGATGTGGGTTGGAGATGGGAATGCGTAGAGTCACGGACGCCCTGTTCGAGCGTTCCATTCTGCTTTGGCTGGCGGCGGCCATCCTGACAGGGGCCGCCATCGGCGTCGGCGGCATGATGCTGTCGGTGCTGGTGGCCGAGCAGGTGCAGGGCAGCGGCAGCGCCATCAACGTGGCCGGCAGCCTGCGCCGCCTGAGCCACCGCATGGGCAGCATCGTCCTGTCCGACGCGGAGAATCAGGTCAGCGACCACGTCACCCTGCGCCAGGCCGTGGTGCATTTCGAGGCCACCCTGAAACACGACGCCCTGACCCAGACCCTGGCGCGGCAGCCGGATGGCCCCTTTGCCGCCACCTACCAGGCCGTGCGGGAGACCTGGGAGCGGCGCCTCAAGCCGATGCTGGCGGAACAGATGATGCCGGGCCCCAACCTGCTGCCGGTGACCACCCATAACCGGCTGCTGCTCCAGATCGACGAATTCGTGGACCAGCTCAACGTGATGGTGGCGCAACTGGAGGCGGACACCGAGAGCCGCATCCGCCAACTGCGCCGCATCCTGCTGGCCGCCCTGATCCTCACCGTAGTCGTGCTGATACTGGGTCTGTATGCCGTGCATCGACGCGTACTGAAGCCCCTGGACACCCTGCTGGCGGGAGCCTCGCGCATCGCGGTGGGCGATTTCAGCGCCCGCACCCTGCATGTGGGCCAGGATGAACTGGGGCGCGTGGGGCAGTCCTTCAACACCATGGCGGAGGCGGTGTCCCGTTCCCACCAGGATCTGGAAAACCGGGTGCGGGAGAAGACCGCCGAACTGACGCGCAGCAACCGCAGTCTGGCCCTGCTCTACAACGCCATCGCCCTGCTCCACAACGCCCCCAGCGCCCCGGATACCTACCTCGCCATCCTCGCCGAGATCGAGGTCTTGCTGGATGTGAAGGGCAGCATGGCCTGTCTCCAGGCCATGCATGGGGGCGAGACCAGCATTCTCGCCGCCGGGGTGCGCGCCTGCGGCAATCGCAGCGCAGAAGGGTGCGCTCAGTGCCTGGAGGGCGCCGCCGCCCTGGGCGAACGCATCCGTTATCAGCCCTGCGAGGGCGGCCATGCGCTCACCCTGCCCCTGCGCGATCTGGATGGCGTGTATGGCGTCATGCGCCTGTCTCTGCCCGGCGAACGCCGCCTGGAGACCTGGCAGGAACAACTGCTCCAGGCCCTGACGCGGCACATCGGCATCGCCCTGGGCATGACCCGCAAGCTGGAACAGGAGCGGCTGCTGGCGCTTCAGGAAGAGCGATCCATCATCGCGCGGGAGCTGCACGACTCCATCGCCCAGGCCCTGTCCTACATGAAGATCCAGGCCAGCCTGCTCCAGCCCGTGCTCTCGGACCCGGAACGTCGCCAGCAGGCGGAGACCGTGCTGGCGGACCTGCGGGAAGGCATCAGCGCCGCCTATCGGCAACTGCGCGAGCTGCTGGCCACTTTCCGTCTCAAGATGGAGGGGGATTTCCTCGCACTGCTCTCCGCTGCCGTGGACGAGTATTCCATCCGCGGCGATCTGCCCATCCACCGCGATATCCGCCTGGCCGACTGCCGCCTGAGCCCCAATCAGGAGATCCACATCCTCCAGATCGTGCGTGAGGCGTTGTCCAACGTGCTGCGCCACGCCCGCGCCACCCAGGCCTGGGTGTACATGGAACAGCACGCCGGAGGCGGGGTGGAAGTCCGCATCGAGGATGACGGCGTCGGCCTGGCGCGGGACGGCGCGCAAGGCGGCGGCGAGCATTTCCACTACGGCCTGGCCATCATGCGCGAGCGCGCCCAGGGCCTGCGCGGCAACCTGGAACTGCGCGAGCGGCCCGGCGGCGGCGCTCGCGTCACCCTGCGCTTTCAGACCGACTCTCCCCCTGCCATCGACCCCGCCTGAACCTGCCCGCCATGATCCCCAGCCAGCAAAACGTAGTCATTGTTGACGACCACCCCCTGTTTCGGCGCGGCCTGATCCAGTTGCTTGACGCCACAGGCCTGTTCCGCCTGACGGGCGAGGCCGCCAACGGCCAGGACGGCATCGAGCTGGTGAAACGGGTTCGCCCCGACCTGCTCCTGCTGGACCTCAACATGAAGGACATGAGCGGCATTGAGGTGCTCAAGGCCATCAAGGCCACGGACCTGGACACCCGCGTGGTCATGGTCACCGTGTCCGACCAGGCGGAAGACCTCGTCACCGCCCTGCGCCACGGCGCTGACGGCTACCTGCTCAAGGACATGGAACCGGAACAGATGGTGGAGAGCATCGAGGCCGCCGCCAATGGCCGCGTCATGATCTCGGACGCCCTCACCCACCTCCTGGCCGCCGCCTTGCGCAAGGGCCGCCGCCCCGACACCTCGGGCGAAGCGGGGCTGACCGAGCAGGAAACCCGCATCCTGGAACTCATCGCCGGGGGTCTCAGCAACAAGGTGATCGGCAAGGAACTGGATATCGCCGAAGGCACGGTAAAGGTCCACGTCAAACACATCCTGCGCAAACTCGGTCTGCGCTCACGGGTGGAGGCGGCGGTGTGGGCGGTGGAGCGCCTGCTCAAGGGGCGGACGGGATAAAGCCGCAGCCCTTTGGGCGGTCTAGTCCCCAAGCCCGGTCGGCAGCCCGTCGATGCTGACGGCGTTCTTCTCGCGCTGGTACTGCGCCACCCCCTCCGGCCCCTTCTTGCGCAGCCATTCGGTGAGCGAGCCGCGCTCGCCGGCGTAGCCCATGAGCGGCAGGCCGGCGCCGCAGGAGGTCTGCAACGATTCCACATGCAGCAGCACGATCTGGCGCGCGCCGGGCAGGTCGGGGAACTGCGGGGCCAGTTCCGCCCAGCGCGCATCGTCCGGGCGCACGCTTTCGCCCTGTCCGTACAGGCGCAGGATCAGGGCGTCGGCGCTGAAGCTGCAAAACATCAGGGTCATGCGCGGGTCCGCGCGCAGGTGCGCGGCGGTTTCGGCGCCGCTGCCGGTGAGGTCGAGATACGCCACGGTGCGTTCGTCCAGCACGCGCAGGCAGTCCAACCCCTTGGGCGAGAGGCTGATGCGCGCGCCGGCGGCGGCAGTGGCGACGAAGAACACCTTCTGGCGGGCGATGAAGGCGCGGTGTTCGGGGGTGAGGGCGGCGAAGAATTTGGCCATGGTCACTCCCCCCAGCGCGGCATCAGTTCATGCGCCACACCCAACTGGTCGAGCACGCGGGCGACGATGAAATCCGTAACCTGTTCCACCGTCTGCGGGCGGTGATAGAAGCCGGGGTTGGCGGGCAGGATCACCGCGCCGGCTTCCGCCAGCAGGGTCATGTTGCGCAGGTGGACGAGGGAAAAAGGCGTCTCGCGCGCGACCAGGATGAGCGGGCGGCGCTCCTTCAGCATGACGTCGGCGGCGCGTTCGATCAGGTTGTCCGCCATGCCGTGGGCGATGGCCGCGAGCGCGCCCATGGTGCAGGGGCAGACCACCATGGCGTCCGCCGGGTTGGAGCCGGAGGCGGCGGGGGCGAACCACTCCTTCTCGCCGTAGGCGTTGAGCGCGCCGGGGTGACCGGGGAAACGGGCGTTGAAGAAGTCGGCCAGGCCATCGCCGGGCAGGGTCAGGTCCAGTTCCTGGCGCGCCACCACGCGCGCCGCCTGGGAGACCAGCAGATCGACCCGGCAGCCTGCGTTGAGCAGGCATTCCAGCAGACGGACGCCGTAGGCCATGCCGGAGGCGCCGGTGAGGGCGAGGGTGATGCGTTTCATGCGACGGAGGGTAGCACGCCCCTTGTAGGAGCCCGGCTGCGCCGGGCGATCAGCTACCTGTCGAGCAGCCGCCCCGCCGCCAGTCCGTTCACCAACCCGGTGATCCAGGCGGTGGTGAGAAACAGCGGCATCAGGGACATCAATCCGCCGCCGGGCATGAGCCAGAGGTCCACCACCGCAAGCTGCGCGCCGATGTGGGCGAAGGCGGCGAGCAGGGACAGGCTGACGGGGCCGAATCCGCGTTGCGGCAGATGTACGGCCCAGGCCAGGGTGAGCAGGCTGGCGATGCCGCCGGAGAGCGAAAGCAGGAAGGCGGGGGTGAGGAACTGGCCCAGAAACAACGCACCGGCGACGATGCGCAGGATCGCCACCCAGGCCGCCATGCGCCAGCCGTATCGGTACAGCACCACCAGGGTGACGATGTTGGCGAGGCCGGGTTTGACGCCGGGGATGGGCAGGGGGATGGCCGCCTCGACCAGGGTCAGGCCGATGGCCGCCGCCGCCAGGGCGGCGACGCGCTTGTCTTCGGGGGTGGCGGTCAGTTCGAGTTGCATGGGCCTATGGTAGCCCGGCGCTACACTGGGGACATGGACACCGCACACCCCCAATCCGGCCCCTACCTGCTGTTCATGCTGGCGCTCAGCGTGGTTGCTCTGGGCCTGCTGGCGGTGGATGCGCTGATGACGCTGGATGCGGCCACCCATGACCTCATCAACCTGCTGGACAACGCCGTGTGCGTGCTGTTCCTGCTCGATTTCGCGCTGACCTTCTGGCGCGCCGAGAACCGCATGCGCTACTTCTTCACCTGGGGCTGGCTCGATCTGATCTCCAGCATCCCCATGATCGACGCCCTGCGCTGGGGGCGGCTGGCGCGGGTGTTCCGCATCTTCCGCGTGTTGCGCGCCTTGCGTGCGGCGCGGCTGCTGGGCGGGCTGATCCTGGAATATCGCGCCCAGAGCGCGGCGCTCACGGCGGCCTTGATCTCGCTCCTGCTGGTGACGTTCTCCGCCATCGCCATCCTGCATCTGGAGACCGCGCCGGGCTCCAACATCCGCACCGCGGAGGAGGCGCTGTGGTGGGCGGTGACCACCATCACCACGGTGGGGTACGGCGATTTCTACCCGGTCACGACCGAGGGCCGCTTCCTGGCGACCGGCCTGATGGTCTCCGGCGTCGGCCTGTTCGGCGCGTTTTCGGGCCTGGTGGCGTCCTGGCTGATGCGCCCGGAGGAGCGCCAGCAGGATTCGGAACTGGCGCAGATTCAGGCCGAACTGGCCGCCCTGCGCGCTGATCTGGCGCGGCGCGATGCATCGAATCCGCCACCTCGGGACGGTGCATAGAAAGACCATGCTGCGCCGCCCGGTGATCGTCGCCGGGGTTGATGCGAAAATGCGCCGTTAATCCATTTCTGAAACACCCCCCATGATGAACGACCTGCCCCGCGCCAAGCGCATGGCGCGCCGTGCGATCACGCCTGATCGCCTGCGCCGATTGCGCCAGATCAACCTGCAACTGGCCGCCCTGAACCAGCCCGGCTGGGCTGGCGACGCCGATGACTGGATGGACATCGCCGATGACCTGCTGCGCAACTACCGTCAGCATCGTCGCCTGTTGCAGGGCTATCGCTGTCCCGCCGACCGTCGCATCCAGGACTTCCTCAACGCCTATCTGGCGCGCAACGGCGTTCAGGCCGCGTTGGAACTGCCGCACGACAGCTTCGTGCTGGACCGCGCCGGCCTGGCCGCCGAACTCTCCCTGCCCGCCGAGGGCGACCATTTCCAGTCGCCCTGGCTGACCTCGTACCGGGTGAAGCAGGGCGTGCTGCACAACCCGCAGAAGGACCGCCGCACCACTCAGGGCGTGTTCCATATCGTCGAAGGCGGGCTGCCCATCCCCTGGGACAAGAAGGCGGTTCCCGCCAATGTCTTCGCCGCCCTGTTCCGCGCCGCCATGAACCCGCCTGCGGACCTCATGCGCCTGCCCTTTACCAGCGGCCAGGACGCGCAGGCGCATCTGTGGGCGTCGCTGCTGCTGCGCCCCGTGGTGTCGCCCGAGGTGTCCGGCGTGATGCCGGAAAAACGCATGGAGACGCGCTTCTTCGCCCCCGGCGGACTGGTCTCCAACCTGGATTTCGTGGAGCGCATCTTCGGCAACGGCGGCGACCCCTACCTGCCGCAGCATGACGCCGGCCTGGACGTGGACCACTGGTCCGGCCACACCGGCTGCGTGATCCTGGCGCCGCACCTCATCACGCTTTCAAAGCGTGATCTGGGTTTGCCGCATATCGACCAGGCCACCGAGCGCCAGCGCCGCGACGGCATGTGCTGGCAGGACGAGGGCGAGCGTTACAACGACGGTTCCGCGTTCAAGGTGGTGTGCCGCGACATGAATGGCGTCATCGTCACGATCATCGCGGACAACTACTTCGGCTACTCCAAGAAGGAGATCAAGTCGCACATCAGCTTTGCCGCCAACCTGCTGGGCGGGGCCGAGGAGGAGCACTCCGGCGGCGCGCTCGCCTTCCCCAGCTACAACCTGGGCGACGGTTATGTGCTGGATTCCAAATACCAGGCCAGCGGCCACACCTACGCCGAGATGAAGGCGCGCTACGCCGACCTGATCGACTTCCGCCCCGAGGGCTATGGCGTGGACCGCAGCTTCAAGGACGTGGTCTATCTGCCCGAAGACGCGCGCCTGGACATGCTGGAACAGCGCGCCACCTGGACCTGCGACGGCGCGGAGCAGGGCATCAAGCTGCTGGCGGGCAACCACTATCTCTACCCCTGCGGCTTCAAGGTCAGCCTGGAGAAGCACCCGCACGCGCCGTCCTGGCGCTTTGTCGGCAGCGAGCCGGAGGGCGCCTTCTGCTACAAGCCCTGCACCGTGTCCGGCGGCGGCAAGTCGGAGATCTCCAAGTCGCTCGACTCCGCCGTGCTTTCCGGCCCCTATTACGTTCAGGACTTGAAGCACGACCTGGATCAGGTCGAGGCGATCTTCCAGCGCGACTACACCGACCGCTTCCGCATCCCCCCCGCGCACGACCCCCGCCCCCTGCTGGCGGACAACCGCACCGTGGGGTCGGTGATCAAGCTGCTCACCCCGTCCGAGGAATACACCGACGCCTACAACGCCTGGCTCAAGACCATCCCCAACCATGTGCGCGCCCTGGTGTTCGTGATCAAGCGTTTCTACCGCCAGGAATGGGGCGATGACTGGCGCGAGCACTTCAACGTGGATCTGGTGAACGGCCACCCCGGCCACGAACTCAAGTTCCACCGCCGCAAGCTGGAGGCCAGCTATGTGCGCATCGGTCGCCTCAACGAGGGCGCCTGGCGCGTGTACAAGACCCGGCAGGACTTCGTCGGCGCCCGCAAGATCCAGCTCGCGGACGACATCGCCGCCTCCGCCACCCTGCCCGCGGGGCGCTTCCAATACCTGCGCGGCGGCGTCGAACGCTCCGGCGTGAAGATCGTCGCAAACTGCGAGGCGCGCCTGTTCCAGCGCCCGGACGACGCCCGCCACCGCGGCCTGGACGCCCAGACCGAGCACGACTTCACCGAGGCGGACAACTTCATCTCCAACTTCGAGCCGCTCACGCGCCAGGACGCCATCGACCTGACCGAGGACGTGGTGGGCTTCCACCACTACACCCCGGCGATGCAGGCCTTCATCCGCGAGGCCGCGCGCGAGGACGGCTATTTCGTCTCCTCCGCCCACGCCCGTCTGGTCAACGGCAAGCCCACGCCCAACGTGCGCTACCTGCAAAAACGCCCGGACCAGGAACGCCCGCGCGACGGCCATGTCGCGCAGATGGGCGTGCGGCTGGCGCGGCGCATGCCCGCACACGCCCCGGTGCACTGGCCGGTGGACGCCATGCTGCCGGGCCGGCGCAACAACCCGCCCGCGCCCGGCATCCCCCCGCTCGCGGTGTACGGCCCCATCCACTACCAGGAGCTGCCGGAACTGTTCATGGACTTCATCGCCAGCCTCTCCGGCAAATCCCCCTCCACCACCGGGGCGGGATCGGAAGGCGCGCTGACCAAGGGGCCGTTCAACGCCCTCACCGCCACGGCGGACCTGAACAACGCCCTGGTCTCCTTCATCCTGTGCGGGCATGACGGCTACTCCACCGCCGCCGGCTTCATCGGCCCCGACCGGCGCGTGGACCACGACATCAGCTTCCTCATGCCCGAGATCTGGTGCCGCCTCACGCCGCAGGAGCGCGACGCGCGCTGGCTCATCGGCAAGGGCTACCTGGAGCCGGTGCAGGACTTTCACCATGAAGGCCGCAACGTGCCCGCCAGCCGCCTGGGCTACCGCATCACCACCCGCTTCATGCACGCCTACCTGGGCAAGATCTTCGACGACCCGGTGGGTGCGTTCGACGAGGCCATGCTGCGCCCGGAGACCCAGGATCTGGCCGCCTTCGTCGAAGGCGTCGAGCACATCGCCGAACAGCACGCCAAGGTGGCGCAGGGCTATCTGGAAGACGGCTCGGTCAATGACGCCTGCCCGCCCCTGAAGGCCCTGCTGCACATCATGGCCACGGGCGATTACGCGGGGATGGGCCTGCACCACCCCGACGTTCGCGCCCTGTTCACGCGCGAGAACGTGCTCGCCAGCGACTGGTATCAACGCCGTCTGGCGATCCAGCAGCAGCGCGACATCGCCCTGGCGCGGCGGCAGGCGGACTACCTCGCCGCCTTCCTGGCCGAGGCCGACACCCGTTGCGAGAGCGGCGAACGCGAGGCCTGCGAGGCCAAGCTCGCCCGCGCCCGCGCGCGCCTGGCCGAGGTGGAGGCCCCGGCCTACCTGGCAAGCCTGCACGGCGGCCTGGGGGCGGACTGGGTGCATGATGCGGCGGCATGAATCCGGCCTCGCCAGAACCCCCCTTTGCAAAAGGGGGGCAGGGGGGATTGGATGGACGCAGGCAGGCTGCGCCTGCCCACCCTCTCCCTAACCCTCCCCCCTCAAGGGGGAGGGGACGCGCCGAGTTCAGCCTTGGCGCGGGTTTTCTCCCCTCCCCCTTGAGGGGCGGGGGAGAGGGTGGGGCGAGCCAAGTTCGCCGTGAATTCCTGATGCCTTAACCTCAAAAAATGTAGATTCGCGCCCATGACCCAACCCACCGAAGGCATCCGCCTCTCCAAACTCATGTCCGAGCGCGGCATCTGCTCGCGCCGCGAGGCCGACATGTATATCGAACAGGGCCTGGTGTTCGTGGACGGCCAGCGCATCTCCGAACTGGGCACGCGGGTGGACCCCGGTTGCCAGATCCATCTGGCGCAGCAGGCGCAGAAACAGCAGCAACAGCGCGTCACCGTGCTGCTGCACAAGCCCATCGGCTACGTCTCCGGCCAGCCGGAACCGGGCTACCAGCCCGCCGTGGTCCTGATCCGCCCCGAGACCCAGTGGCGCGAGGATGACGGCGCCAGGTTCAAACCGGCCATGCTCAAGGGCCTGGCCCCGGCGGGTCGGCTGGACATCGACTCCACCGGCCTCCTGGTGCTGACCCAGGACGGGCGCATCGCCAAGCAGCTCATCGGCGACGACTCCGACGTGGAAAAGGAATACCTGGTGCGGGTGGGCGGCCAGCTCTCCGAACAGGGAATGAAACTGCTCAACCACGGCCTGGAACTGGATGGCCGCCCGTTGCGTCCGGCGCGGGTGGCCTGGCAGAACGAGGACCAGCTCCGCTTCATCCTCAAGGAAGGCCGCAAACGCCAGATTCGCCGCATGTGCGAGCTGGTGGGCCTGCGCGTGCTGGGCCTGAAGCGCGTGCGCATCGGCCAGGTGCGCCTGGGCGACCTGCCCATGGGGCAGTGGCGGGTGCTGAAGGAAGGCGAGCGGTTTTGATTTCCCTGCTCGCTGTGTCGGTATGTTTGACATATGGGTGGCATCCCTGTTCTAACAGACTGATTTGACTTGTTTTTATGTGTTGGCTTGATTTTTGCTGTGCAGGCCCCATCCGTTTTCGCAAAGGGGTTCCACTCATGAAGCGCATCGCCAGTTTCCTGCTGTTTCTCGCCTTGTTCGGCAGCGTCGCCGCCCACGCCACCCTGGTTTCCTCACGCATCAACATTGATAACTCGTTCGACTTCTACATCAGCACGAACGATGCCACCACGGGAACCTATGTGGGGTCCGGCAGCAACTGGGGGTTCGGCTATACCTTCACCTCCGCGCTGACCAGCGGCGTGAACAATTACCTCCATGTGGTGGCGCGGAATGAGGGCGGGCCGGGCGGGTTTCTGGGCGAATTCAGCCTGAGCGACGCCGCGTTCGAGTTCGCCAACGGAACCCAGTACCTGGGCACCAACGCCACCGACTGGGTGTACCGCTGGGGCAACTTTGCGGCGCCGGACAACGCTGTGGTGGACGAGGGCGCGAACGGCGTCGGCCCCTGGGGCTACCGGTCTGGCTACAGCAGCAGCGCGCCCCACTGGATCTGGAACTACTACTCCAACGGCGGCCACGACTACAACACGCTGTTCTTCTCCGCCGAGATTCGCACGGCGGCGGCGGTTCCGGAGCCCTCTTCCCTGGCCTTGCTCGGCATCGCGGTCCTGGGCCTGGGCCTTGCCCGGCGGCGCAGACCGGCCTGAACGCCTCCTGCACAAAAAAGGCTGCCTTGCGCAGCCTTTTTCATTTCCGCCCCGCGCGGCCATGAGCCGCCGGGGCGCTGCGGCATTCCCGCTAAAATGCCAGCCACTTCTCTCCACCCGCCTCCGTCCATGAATTTCGCGCTCGTCCTTTTTGTCGCCCTCACCGTCACGGGCCTGATCTGGCTGCTGGATCACCTGTTCCTGGCCCGACACCGCGCCGCCGACGCACGTTTGCCGGTGCTGGTGGATTACTCCAAGAGCTTTTTCCCGGTCATCCTCATCGTCTTCGTACTGCGCTCGTTCTTGGTGGAGCCGTTCAAGATCCCATCCGGTTCCATGCTGCCGACCCTGCTGATCGGCGACTTCATCCTGGTGAACAAGTTCGAGTACGGCATCCGTCTGCCGGTGATCAACAAAAAGGTGATTGCGCTGGGCAGCCCGCAGAACGGCGACGTGATGGTGTTCCGCTATCCCGCCGACCCCTCCCTGGACTACATCAAGCGCGTGGTGGGGGTTCCGGGGGACGTGGTGGAATACCGCGACAAACAACTCAGCCTCAATGGCAAGCCGGTGGCGCGCACCGCTTCGGGCAAGTTCGAGTACACCGGCGAGGGGCTCAACTATGTGGTGGGGGATACCTGGTCGGAGCAGTTGGGCCGACACGCCCACACCGCCATGACGATGAAAGGAGCGCCGTCGGTGAACGTGCCGCAGGTGATTGGCGATTTCCCGTTCCGCGACAACTGCCGCTACGACGACTCCGGCTTCAAATGCACCGTGCCCCAGGGCCACTATTTCATGATGGGCGACAACCGCGACGCCTCGAACGACTCCCGCTACTGGGGCTTCGTGCCGGATGAGAACATCGTCGGGCGCGCCTTCTTCATCTGGTGGAACTTCGAGGATTTTCTCAACACGCTGAAGACCTTCTCAGCGCCCAGCCGGATAGGGCTTTCGATCCCGTGAGGAGCACCATGAAACCGCAACGCGGCGCCGGCCTGATCGGCATGCTTTTCTTTCTCTCCGTCCTTGGCATGGCGGCCTACGCAGGCATGCAGACCATCCCGGCCTTCATGGACCACTGGGTGGCCGAGCGCGCCATGAAGAATGCCTTGCAGGGCGGCGAGAACGCTTCTGCGGACGATATCCGCAGCCGTTTCGAGCGGGATCTGGAACTCAACAACATCAAGTCCATCAGCGGACGGAATCTGGCGCTGGAACGCACCGCCGCGGGTTTCCGGGGGACGCTGTCCTACAGCGTCAAGAAGCCCCTGTTCGGCCCCCTCAGCCTCTGCCTGGACTTCGAGTCCAGCACCCGCTGACCCCGCCCATGCGCCCGGACGAACGCCAACTGGAGGCCCGCCTCGGCCATACCTGGTTACGGCGCGAACTGCTGCTCCAGGCGCTCACCCATCGCAGCTACGGCATCAACAACAACGAGCGCCTGGAATTCCTGGGCGACGGGGTGCTCAACTGCGTGGTCGGACTGATGCTGTACCAGCGCTTCCCGGACCTGCCGGAAGGCCGCCTCTCGCGCCTGCGCGCCAACCTGGTGAATCAGGATTCCCTGCATGGAGTGGCGCACGACCTCGACCTGGGCCGCTACCTGCGTCTGGGCGAGGGCGAACTCAAGAGCGGCGGCGCGAGTCGGCCCTCCATCCTCGCCGACGCGGTCGAATCGCTGCTGGGCGCGGCCCTGCTCGATTCCGGCTTCGACGCTGCGCGCGGCGTGGTGGAGCGCCTGTTCGCCGCCAAGGTCGCCGCCATCGACCCCGCCGCCCAGGGCAAGGACGCCAAGACCCGCCTGCAGGAATGGCTGCAACCCCGCCGCCACGGCCTGCCGACCTACACCCTGCTCGACGCCACGGGTCAGGCCCACGCCCAGACCTTCCATGTCGAATGCCGCATCGACCCCCTCAAACTGACCTCGCAAGGCCAGGGCCCCAGCCGCAAGGCGGCGGAACAGCAGGCGGCGGAAGCGGCGCTGGCGCAATTGGAAAAACGATGACCGACACCCCCTTCCGCACCGGCGTCATCGCCGTGGTGGGCCGCCCCAACGTGGGCAAATCCACCCTGATGAACGCCCTGGTGGGGGCCAAGGTCAGCATCGTCTCCAACAAGCCGCAGACCACGCGCCACAAGATCCTGGGCGTGCGCACCGAGGCCGACGCCCAGTTCATCTTCGCCGACACCCCCGGTTTCCAGACCCAGCACCGCAACGCGCTGAATCAGGCCATGAACCGCGCCGTGACCCAGACCCTGGCCGAGGTGGACGCGGTGCTGTGGGTGGTGGAAGCGCTCAAGTTCACCTCCGCCGACCAGCGCATCCTGCCCCTGCTCCCGCGTGACAAACCCGTGCTGCTGGTGGTGAACAAGGTGGATCTGGTGCGCGACAAGACCGACCTGCTGCCGCGCCTGCAATCCCTGGCCGGGCAGTTCCCGTTTGCCGAGATCGTCCCCCTGTGCGCCGAGACGCGGAAGGACGCCGAGCGCTTGCCCGCCATCCTCAAGCCCTACCTGCCGGCGGGCGAACCCTGGTTCGCCGAGGACGACCTCACCGACCGCCCGGCCCGCTTCCTGGTAGCCGAGCTGGTGCGCGAGAAGGTGTTCCGCCTCACCGGCGACGAGATCCCCTACGCTGTGGCGGTGACCGTGGAAAAGTTCGAGCAGGAAGGCAATCTGGCGCGCATCGACACCGTGATCTGGGTGGAACGAGACACCCACAAACCCATCGTCCTGGGCCGTGGCGGCGAGCACATCAAGCGCATCGCCAGCGAGGCGCGCCAGGACATGGAGCGCCTGCTGGACTGCAAGGTGTTCCTCAATGTCTGGGTCAAGGTCAAGGGCGGCTGGGCGGATGACGCGCGGCTGATCAAGCAGTTCGGGTATGAGTGACGCCTGACGCATGGATCGCCCCGCCTCCACGCTCAACCGGTTCGCGCGCGATGGCCTCACCATTCCGGCTACTGCCGCCTGGTATCTCGCCGACCTGGGCGAATTGCGCGGCAGGCAGGAGCTGTACACCCGCCAGTCGCCGCAACGCCTGAAGGCCCTGCGTGAACACGCTTTGATCGAGAGTGCGGTGTCTTCCAACCGTATTGAAGGCGTATCCATCGACCCCGCCCGCGTACGCGTGGTGCTGGCCGCGCCCCAGCCGCTGTTCCGCGACCGGGACGAGGAGGAGGTGCGCGGCTATCGCAATGCCTTGGAGTGGCTCCACACCGAGGCCGCGCGCATCTCGTTGGACGAGGCGACCATGCTGCGCCTGCACACCCTCACGCGCGGCGAGATCTGGGATGCCGGGCAATACAAGAATAAAGACGGCGACATCCTGGAGCGCTACCCCGATGGGAGCGAGCGGGTGCGCTTCCGCACCGTATCCGCTGCGGACACGCCTGCCCACATGCAGGCACTGGCTCAGGACTGGCGGCGCTGCCTGGAAGAACGCTGGGTGCACCCCCTGATCGCCCTGGCGGCCTTCAATCTCGACTTTCTCTGCATCCACCCCTTCCGCGACGGCAATGGACGGGTTTCCCGCCTTCTGTGGCTGTTGCAGAGCTACCAGTTGGGCTACGAGGCGGGGCGTTACATCAGCCTGGAGCGCCTAGTGGAGCAGAACAAGGCGCGTTACTACGAAACGCTGGAGCGGAGTTCACAGGGCTGGCATGAAGGCCGCAACGATCCGTGGCCCTTCATCCAGTACGTCCTGTTCATCCTCAAAGAGGCTTACCGGGAGTTCATCGAGCGGGTCGGCGAGACCCGCGCGCCGCGCGGGGCCAAGACAGACCAGGTGCTGGCCGCCATGCAACGGTTCCAGGAGCCGTTCGGCATCGCCCAACTGGAACTGGCCTGCCCCGGCGTGAGCAAGGACATGCTGCGGCGGGTACTGCGCGAGCAACGTCGGGCAGGTCTGGTCGAATGCCTCGGGCGCGGTCCCGCAGCCCGCTGGCGCAAGAAGGGGTAATTACCCTTGGGTAAGGGTAATAAAGAGGGTAACAAGCCGGAGCGTCAGCATGAGTGAACGCGTCGATCTCGACCCGGTCTTTGTCCTCCACACCCGACCCTGGCGCGAAACCAGCCTGATCGTGGACGGCCTCTCGCGCCATCACGGGCGGCTGGCACTGGTGGCGCGCGGCGCGCGGCGGCAGGCGTCGGCGCTGAAGACGCGCCTGATCCCGTTTCAGCCCCTCACCCTGTCCTGGTTCGGCAAGGGCGCGATGAAGACCCTGCACAGCGCGGAATGGCAAGGCGGCAGCCTCATGCTGCGCGGCCATGCCCTCATGTGCGGCTTCTACCTCAACGAACTCCTGCTGCGTCTGCTGCCGGAGGGCGACGCGCATGAGGCCCTGTTCGACGCCTACGCCGGGACGCTGGAGGCCTTGTCCGCCGCCGCCGACATGGAACCCGTGCTGCGTCGCTTTGAACTCACCCTGCTGTCGGAACTGGGTTACGCCCACCCCCTGGGCCACACCGCCGACGGCGCGCCGCTGGAACCCGCCCGGCGTTACGGCTATGCCTTCGGCGAGGGCGTCACCGCGCCGCGCCGGGACGCGCCCGACTACGCCGGCCAGACCCTGCTGGACCTGGCTGCGGGCGAGCTTGCGGCGTCCGCCACCCTGGCCGAAGGTAAACTCCTCATGCGCACCCTGCTGGCCCACTGCCTGGGCGACAAGCCCCTGGCGACGCGCAAACTCCTGATCGAACTACAGCAAGTAAAGACCTGACCACCATGATCAAACTCGGCGTCAACATCGACCACGTAGCCACCCTGCGCCAGGCGCGCGGTACGCGTTACCCCAGCCCGGTGCAGGCCGCGCTGATGGCGGAATCCGCCGGGGCGGACTCCATCACCCTGCACCTGCGCGAGGACCGCCGCCACATCGTGGACGCCGACGTGCACACCCTGCGCGGCCTGCTTCAGACCAAGATGAACCTGGAGATGGCGGTGACGGAGGAGATGCTGGGCATCGCCCTCCAGGTGCGCCCGCAGGACGCCTGCCTGGTGCCGGAGCGACGTCAGGAACTCACCACCGAAGGCGGCCTGGACGTGGCCGGCCAGTTCGACCAGGTAGCCCACGCCTGCCGCGTGCTGGGCGCGGCAGGCGTGCGCGTCTCCCTATTCATCGACGCCGAGGCGCATCAGCTCGAAGCCGCCCGCGCCTGCGGCGCGCCGGTGGTGGAGATCCACACCGGGCGTTACGCCGAGGTGGAAGGTGCGGAACAGGCGAAGGAACTGGCGCGGGTGGCGCGCGCGGTGGAACGGGGGCTGGAACTCGGTCTGGTGGTCAACGCCGGGCATGGCCTCTCGTACCACAACGTGCAGCCCATCGCCGCCCTGCCCGGCATCGAGGAACTCAACATCGGCCACGCCATCGTCGCCCAGGCCATCTTCAGCGGCTGGGAGAACGCGGTGCGGGAGATGAAGCGGCTGATGGTGGAAGGCGCGGGACGTGACGATGCGGTTCGCTGCGCTCACCACATCCTACGCAACGCCGCCCTTGTAGGAGCCCGGCTATGCCGGGCGATCAACGCCCGCCCCGGCTGCGCCGGATCGCCCGGCATAGCCGGGCTCCTACAAGGTGGTGCTGAACGGTACGGCGAGGGTCGCGCCGTCCACTGTCAGGGTCATGGTCCAGTCGCGCCTGCCCGTGACGCACACGGGCAGGGTGACGGTGGCGCGGAACACGCCTTGGGCGTCTGCGCGCAGGGTGTAGAGGTTGAAACCCATGTCCATGCCTTCCATGGTGAAGCGCGCCTCCACCTTCTTCGCGCCCGCCGCCTTGAGCCAGACCTGGAGGGGTTTGAGCGGCTTCATCTCGCCGCTCATGCCCGTCTCCACCGTGCGCCCCGCCAGTTGCGCGGCGCAGCCGCGGGCCAGGTCGGCGCAGGCGAGACGCTGGGCGGGGGCGGCTTGTTGCAGACGGTTTTGCCAGATCACCACGCCCACCAGGGCGATGAGCAGCAGGGGCAGGAGACGCCAGTAGACGTTATTCATTGTGGAGTTCCGAAGAGGCTGGTCGCACGGGTAGCGCCGGCATCCTTGCCGGCTCTTTTCGTCACACAACAACGAGCCGGCAAGGATGCCGGCGCTACGGGGAGGTTCATGCCGATTCTCTCCAGGCGCCGCTCTTGAGGGCGATGCCGTGGGCGCCGAGGGCGCGGGCGCGGGGCAGGTCCGCTGCGGAGAGGCCGCCCAGGGCATAGACCGGCAGGGGGCAGTCGCGCAGCAGCGCGGCGAA
This sequence comes from Betaproteobacteria bacterium, assembly GCA_016219425.1. Classification (GTDB taxonomy): domain Bacteria; phylum Pseudomonadota; class Gammaproteobacteria; order Burkholderiales; family Thiobacillaceae; genus PFJX01. Next base: position 107,268 of record JACRNB010000015.1, read on the forward strand.
GCGGTCCCAGCCCAGGGGGCGGGCGTCGGGGTGGCTGGCGGTGGGGGCGACCGTGCCGAGCACAACGAAATCGATCCCCAGCGCGGCGGCGTGCGCGAGTTCTTCGGCGTTGTGGCAAGACGCGCCGACCCATTCGAGGTCGGGTCTTGAGGCCGTCGCCATGAGGCGGGCGGAGGGGAGGTGGACGCCCGCGCCCAGGCGGGCGGCCAGCGCCGCGTCGTCGTTGATCAGGAGCGTGGCCCCGTGCGCGCGGCAGCGTTGCGCGACGGTCTGCGCCAGGGTCTCCAGCTCGTGTGCGGGCAGGGCCTTTTCGCGCAGTTGCACCAGACGCAGGCCGCCCGCCAGGCGGCGTTCGAGTTGCGTCAGCCAGGCGTCCGCGCCCAGTTCGGCGGCGGCGGAGAGGGCGTATTCCAGTGGCAGGCGCAGGCCTTTGAGGATGGGGCCGTTGGCGGGGAGGATGGGGTCCACGCCGGGCGCTTCGGCGCGCGTCCATGCCAGCGTCTGGCCTTCGTGCGGGTGCGGTTCGCCGCTCCAGGCGGTGACGCGGAAGAAGCGCAGCATGACGTGGGCGTGGGGGTAGACGTAGGCGCGGTGGAGCCAGGGCCAGGCGGTGTGGACCTGGATGCCGAGTTCTTCCTGCAATTCGCGGTCGAGGGCGTGGCGCGCGGTTTCTCCCGCTTCCACCTTGCCGCCGGGGAATTCCCACCAGCCGGCGTAGGCCTTGCCTTGCGGACGACGCGCCATGAGGAAGCTGCCGTCAGGGCGTTCGATCACGGCGGCGGCGACTTCAATCAGGGACATGGGTGGATCGCCCGGCGCAGCCGGGCTCCTACAGAGGGTTAGCGGCCCAGGCGGGCGAGGGCTTCCTGCGCCGCCTGCGAGACCACGATGCCGTTGCACAGGTTGGTGAGGCCTTCGGCGCAACGGGTGTCCTTGTGGCGCGAGAGGTTGAGGGCGTTTTCGTAATAGCGCCGGGCGGCGGCCTTGTGCCCCAGACCCTCGGCGGCGGCGGCCAGGTAGTGCCAGCTGATGTCCTGCACATAGCCGATGTCCATGACCTTCTGCGCCAGACGCTCCCAGTCGCCTTTCTGGTGCAGGCCTTGCAGGCCCTCCCTGGCAAGGCCGAACTGGATGCCGCAGCTCTCGCAATTCAGGCGCGCCTCGCCCTGTTTGAAGCCTTCCAGCGCCGGGTTGACCAGGGACAGGGGACGGAGCGCGGAGGCGGTGGAGGGAGGGGCGAGCGCGGCGGCCCCGGGGGTCACGTCGCGCACGTTGGCGGCGAGCCGGGTGGGCAGGGCCTGCGGGTTCTTCGCCGCGTCCGTGTAGATCGGGCGCATGTGCGGCTCCAGCGCGGCCAGGTATTCCATGCGCTTTTCCGAGGCCGGGTGGGTGGAAAGAAAGTCGAAGCGGCCCTTTTCGCCCGAGGCCTCTTTCATCTTCTGCCACAGCTTCGCGCCGGCGGCGGGGTTGTAGCCGGCGCGCGCGGCGAGTTCGATGCCGATGCGGTCGGCCTCGGTCTCGGCCTCGCGGCTGTTGGGCAGCATCCAGCCCATCTGCGTGAGCAGGGTGGCGCTTTGCTGGCGGTTCTGGTTGTTGCCGGCAATGGCAGCCACGATCACGTCGCCCAGCATGCCGCGCGACATCTTTTCCGCACCGTGGTTGGCCAGGGCGTGACCGATTTCATGGCCCATGACCTGGGCGATCTCGTCGTCCGTGGCCTTCAGCTTTTCGATGATGCCGGTGTAGATCGCCATCTTGCCGCCGGGCAGGCAGAAGGCGTTGAGGGTCTTGGGGTCGTCGATCACGTTGACCTCCCAGGCCCAGGCGGCGGAGTCGGGTCGGTAGCGCACGGCCTGCGCCACCAGTCGGTCGGTGATGGCGCGCACGCGCTGCACCACGGCATCGTCGCCATTGAGCTTGCCGGCCTTGGAGTAGGGGGTCATCTCCTGCTTGTAGGCGCCCAGCGCCTGCTGGATGACCTGGCCTTCCGGCACCAGCATGACCTGACTGCGCCCGGTCATGGGGTTGGTGGAGCAGGCGGCGATCAGCGCGGTCGCGATCAGGGAAAAAAGCTTGAACGGTCGCTTCATGATGCAGGTCAGGGCTGGGGAGCGTCCCGCTCCAGTCGGGCGAGGCGGGCTTCGAGTTCCTGCATGCGCACGCGGGTGTGGGCCAGCGCCTGGGCCTGTACGTCGAATTCCTCGCGTGTGACCAGATCAAGTCGGGCGAGCCAGGCGGTGAGTCCGGCCTTGAGGTTTTTTTCCGCATCACGGGCGGGGCTGGCGGCGAGGACTTCGCTGACGCGCGCGACCATCTGGGCGGCCAGGGTTTGCTTGAGCATGTCAGGGGCTTTCATAGGGTCTGGGACGGGGCGAGTTTACCCCTGAAGCCTCCCGCATCCGGGGCGGTGGAAGGGGAGGGCGAGGGTCTGGCCCAAGTCGGTGCACCATGATGTTGCATTGACCCAAATTGGTGCATCGCTCCGTGAGTGAGTCGGTTGTTTGTTTGTAACACGATGATTTTTATATGAAAAAAATCTGGCACGGCGGGTGCTAATGAGGGACGTGCACCACCGCACCAATTTTTTATGGAGATCCAAATGAACAAGCTCGTTGCTGCTCTCGTACTCAGCGGACTCGCGACCGGTTCCACCCTCTCGCTGGCTGCGGATGCCCCTGCCTCCCCCCATACCCTGACCGGCAACTTCGGTCTGACCACGGATTACGTCTTCCGCGGCATCAGCCAGACCCAGCACAAGCCGGCGGTTTCCGGCGGTTTCGACTATAGCCACACCAGCGGCCTGTACGCCGGCGCCTGGCTCTCCAACCAGTCCTGGGTGGCCACGGGCGGCACCAATGCCCTGAACGACGCCGGCTACAAGAGCGGCAGCAGCCTGGAAATGGATCTCTACGGCGGTTACAAGGGCGCTGCGGGCGATTTCGGTTATGACCTGGGCGCCATTCACTATTACTACCCCGGTGACAAAGTCGCGGGCCAGGTTTCTCCGGATACCACCGAGGCCTATGTGGCCGGTTCCTGGAAGACCGTGACCCTGAAGTACAGCCACGTCATTTCCGACTACTTCATCGGCTGGGGCGTCTTGAACGTCACCAAGACCAAGGGATCCAACTACTGGGAACTGAACGCCACCCATGATCTGGGCAATGGCTGGGGCGTGTTGGGTCACGTTGGCAAGCAGAAGATCAAGAACCTGGCCGTGTCCAACTACACCGACTGGAAGGTGGGCGTGACCAAGGATGTGGGCGTGGGTACGGTTACCCTGGCCTATTCGGATACCAACGCCAAGCCCGTCACCGGTTCCTACATGTGGGACACCAAGGATGTCAGCAAGGGCGTGCTGGCCCTGTCCTTTTCCAAGTCTTTCTAATCCCGCCTGAAGTCCTGTCCCTCCGGGGACGGGACCGCTGGCAGCCGCCCCAACAGGAGACCGCTATGAAATTCGTCACCGCCATCATCAAACCCTTCAAGCTGGACGAGGTGCGTGAAGCCCTCTCCGGGCTGGGGGTTTCCGGCATCACCGTTACCGAGGTCAAGGGCTTCGGGCGTCAGAAGGGCCACACCGAGCTGTATCGCGGCGCGGAATATGTCGTGGACTTTCTGCCCAAGGTGAAGATCGAGATCGCCATCAAGGCCGACCTCGTGGATCAGGCCATCGAGGCCATTTCCAAGGCTGCCCAAACCGGCAAGATCGGCGACGGCAAGATTTTTATCTGGGACCTGGAACAGGTCGTGCGCATTCGTACCGGCGAAGCCGGCGAATCCGCCATCTGAGGAGAACTGAACATGAAACGCCTGTTTGCCACCCTGATGTTGCTGGGTTCGCTGGGAATCTCCGGCGTCGCCCTGTCCGAGGACGCGCCTGCGCCCGCACCCGCTGCGACGGTCGTCGCCGCCCCGGTTGCTGACGCCGCCGCTCCGGCCCCCGCCGCAGCTCCTGCGGCAGAGGCTGCTCCGGTTGCCGCCCCGGCCCCCGCGCCCACCCCCAACAAGGGGGATACCGCCTGGATGCTGGTCGCCACCTTGCTGGTGATCATGATGTCCATCCCCGGCCTGGCCCTGTTCTACGGCGGTCTGGTGCGCAGCAAGAACATGCTGTCGATCCTGATGCAGGTGTTCTCCATCTTTGCGCTGATCACGGTGTTGTGGGCCGTCTACGGCTACTCCATCGCCTTCACGCAGGGCAACGCCTTCTTCGGCGGCTTCGACCGGCTGTTCCTCTCCGGCATCTTCAACCCGCAGGACGGCAGCGTCGCCAACGCCGCCACCTTCAGCAAGGGCGTGGTGATTCCCGAGTTCGCCTTTGTCGCCTTCCAGGCCACCTTTGCCGCCATCACCGTGGCCCTGGTGGTGGGCGCCTTCGCCGAGCGCATGAAGTTCTCCGCCGTGCTGCTGTTCTCCGCCCTGTGGTTCACCTTCAGTTACCTGCCCATGGCGCATATGGTCTGGTTCTGGCCCGGCCCCGACGCCTTCACCGACGCCAAGGCGGCGGAAGCGGCGGTTGCAGCCTCCGGCTTCCTGTTCGCCAAGGGCGCGCTGGACTTCGCAGGCGGCACCGTGGTGCACATCAACGCCGCCGTTGCCGGTCTGGTGGGCGCCTTCATGGTGGGCAAGCGCATCGGCCACGGTCGTGAAGCCTTCACCCCGCACAGCCTGACCATGACCATGGTCGGCGCTTCCCTCCTGTGGGTGGGCTGGTTCGGCTTCAACGCCGGCTCCGCGCTGGAAGCGGGCGGCACCGCGGCCCTGGCCTTCATCAACACCCTGAACGCCACCGCCGCTGCGGCCCTGGCCTGGACCTTCATCGAGTGGATGCTCAAGGGCAAGCCCTCCATGCTGGGTGCAGCCTCTGGCGCGGTCGCCGGTCTGGTCGCCATCACCCCCGCCTGCGGCTGGGTGGGTGTGGGCGGCGCCCTGGTGATCGGTCTGGTGGCTGGCGTGGCCTGCTTCTGGGGTGTGACCGGTCTGAAGAAGATGCTGGGCGCGGATGACTCCCTCGACGTGTTCGGCATCCACGGCGTCGGCGGCATCGTCGGCGCGCTGCTGACGGGTGTGTTCAACACCTGGTCCCTGGGCGGCACCGGCATCATCGACTACGTCAACAACAAGGTCATCGACACCGAGATCGGCGCCCAGCTCTGGATTCAGGCCCAGGCCGTCGGCACCGCGATCCTCTGGTCCGGCGTCGCTGCCTACATCTGCTACAAGATCGTCGATCTGACCATCGGTCTGCGCGTACCGGAAGAAGAAGAGCGTGAAGGTCTGGACACCGCCTCCCACGGCGAACGGGCTTACAACCTCTGATCCGCACCGCTTCCATCTCGCCGCACCGGCGAATTTCAAGGGCGTCTTCGGACGCCCTTTTTTGCGCTAGATCACACCCTGATGCGAACATGGGGTTGTCTAATCCCGCAGGTTGTGAAATAAGCGCGACGGGATGAATTCGAATTTATTTAAGGAGTTACGGTTATGAAGATGAATGCCCTTTTTGCCCTGGCCTGCGCCGGGTTTTCCGGTCAGGTTCTTGCTGTTGGCGACTGGTCTTTGAATGGCGAAATGAACGCCTCCGGCGGAACGTACAGCGGCTCGCAATTGCGTGACCGGGTGTCCGGCTACGGCGCCACGTTGTCGGCGGATTACCTGGAGCGTGGCGGTCTCACTCTCGGGTTGTCTCGCTCCTTCGTGAAAATGAAGCCCGGCAGCAACGACATCAAGCAAAGTTCGGTGTTCACCAGCGGGCGCATGCATCTGACCCCGGACAGCCTGCCCGGACGCCTTACCCTGCGCCTGGACCTGCATAAGGTGGACAACGATGACGTCTCGCGGGATACCGATGAGGTCAGCGCCTACGCTCCCCAGGTCGCCTGGCTGTCGCCGGATCGTCAGACCTACATGGATCTTGGCTATGCCAAATCCCGTTACCAGAACAACCTGAAGGTGACGCAGTACACCCCCACCTTCGGCAAGGGGCTCAATGACGGGGCCGACTGGATGCAGTTCCGCGCCTACCTGATTGATATGTCCAATGCAGCCAGGGCCCAGGGCAAGAGCGCCACCTTCGCCCTGGAATCCAAGTGGACCCATTGGTTCGGCCCCAAAGGCCCCATCGGCCTCGACAATGTCCGGGCCGGACTCCTGCTGGGCTCGCGCGTCTACGCGGTGGATCCCGATGGCGGTTCCGTTTCCAACCTGGCGGACTCCCAGCGGGGTGATTTCAACGTGGCGGGCGAGTGGAAGCTGGGGCAATCCAGTTCGATCCTGGCCATCCTTGGTCATGGTCGTTTCCGCAATGCCACCCTGAGCAACGACTACACCCTGAACTACGGTTATGTATCCTGGTCCGGCAAGTGGTAAGCGGGCCCATTCATCCCTGGCAACGAGGAGACACCATGAAACGCACCATCCTGCTGGCCCTGCTGGCCTTTCCCCTGACCTCCCTGGCGGCGGAGGAATCCGCCTGGCAGAAGTCCTACCGGCTTGAGTACCAACAGAAGTTCAGCGAGGCCGCCATCGCCCTCAACCCCGTGGACAACGGGCGCGACGCCGATCTGGCCCTGATGCGCAAGGGTTGGCTGGCCTATCAGCGCGCGCGCTACGGCGAGGCCGTCGAGATGTATCAGAAGGCATTGGAGAAGAACCCGGCCTCGCTGGAGGCGCGTCAGGGCGTCATGCTTCCGCTCATGGCGCAGCAACGCTGGCGTGAAGTCGCCTCCTACGCCCGCAAGGTGATCGCCGATTCCGCCTGGGATTACACCGCCCATACCCGCCTGCTGGTGGCGGAAGAGGCGATGCGGGACTGGGCCACCCTGGCGGCCCATGCCGAGCGTCTGTCCGAGCACTATCCCGGCGACGCCACCGCCCTGGTCTACCTCGCCCGCGCCCACGCCTGGATGGGGAACGGCAAGGAAGCGAAAGATGCCTACAACCGGGTCTTGGCCCGCTACCCCGGCCACATCGAAGCCAGCCAGTACGTCGCCAAGTAAAAGTACGTTGCGTCCCCGGCTCGGGGAAATCGCCCGAGCCGCCCAACGAAAAAAGGACACGAACGTGAGTTCGTGTCCTTTTTGTTTGGGTCAAGGGGGGGTTATTCCGCGTGCGGCCAACCCTTGCACACCAGCCGGCAGAGCGCCGGCAACACCTGCTCCGCCGGCAGGTCGATGTAGACATCCCCCAGTAGCAGGGGCGTACCTGCCCCGCCCTGATTGATCACCGCCAGACCTGCGCCCTGACGTCGCGCCTCGCCCACCAGGGCGGCGGCGGTGGATACCGCCAGACGCGACCCCACCACCAGCAGGATGCCGCCGCCGCCCATGGCCGTCATGGCGCGCGGCCAGGCCCCGGCGGGCAGATCCTGGCCCATGGCGGTGACTGCGGGCTTGAGCAGGCCGCCGCATGTTGCGCAGACGAGTTCGCCATTGCGCCATGCGCCGTCTGCCGGCCAGGGCTGCGCGCTGCCGCAGGCCACGCACTCGACATGGTCGATGCGTCCGTGCAGGTCGATCACCTGCTGCGCGCCCGCCTTCTGGTGCAGGCCGTCCACGTTTTGCGTCACCACTGCGCGCAGCCAGCCCTCCGCCTCCAGCTGCGCCAGGGCCTCGTGGGCGGGGTTGGGGCGGCTCGCGGCGGTTACGTTGAGAAAGCGTTTGCAGGCGTCCCAATACACGCGGCGCGCCTCCGCCGACTGGAGAAAACGGCCATAGCCGTATTCGCTCACCGGCGTCTGCGGGTCGAGCCATGCGCCGGAAACGTAGTCAGGGATGCCGGAGGCGGTGCTGATGCCGGCGCCGGAGATCGCCACGAGCTGCTTGCGCGGGCCGGCGGCATTGAGACGGCGACGCAGTTCCTGCACCCCCGGGTGCAGCACCGCCGCGCGCAACGAGCCGAGCGACAGCAGCAAGGTCAGCCAGATCGCCAGGATCGGCGGCAGCAGCAGGGGCGGAAGCGTCTCGCCCAGCGGGCTCCACTGCCACAGATACCAGAGCAGGGCCGCGAGCAGGGCCGCCACCACGCCCCATAGCGGCGCACGCGGGCTGCCGCCCAGCCACAGGCTGGTCATGGCGTAGGCCGCCGGGGCGACGCTGAACGCCCACAGGCCCAGCGGCGCGTCGAGAGTCCAGGCGATGCCGCCGCAGGCCGCCGCCACCAGCAGGCCGGTGCGGTTGCCGCCCAGCATGGCCAGGAGCGTCCCGCCCACGGCGATGGGCAGCGACAGGTGCTGCCAAGGGGGCTGGCCGGCTTCGCCATCCCAGAAGCTGGTCCCCATGGCCTGAGCGCCGACGATGCCGAGCCAGCCCACCAGCACGGCGGCGAGTGATTGCGACGGCAGGTGCAGGTGCGCGATCAGGCGGCGCAGGGGGCGGTCGATGGCGATGCAGGCGAACAGGGCCAGCGCGAACAGCGGCAGGGACCAGAGATCGCGCGCCAGCATGTCGCCCCAGAACAGGCCGACCAGGGCGGGGTTGTAGGCGCTGAGCCCGAGATGGCGCTCGGCCTCAGCCCAGTCCGGGTCCAGGCGCGCCCAAAGGCTGCCGAGCAGTGCGCCCAGGGCCGCGCCCAGGCCGGCCCAGGGGCTGACCAGGGCGACGGTGGCAAGCAGGATCAGGCCCGCTTCCGGGCGCGACTGGTATGCCACCTGGCCCAGCCCGGTGAGGGCGTTGCGTAGGGGGGCTTCCAGGATCATGCCAATTCCGGGCCTGCGCCGAACGTGCCGCCGGGTTGGCGCAGACGCTGGGGCACCGAGTCCATGGCGAAGATGTCCTGCCAGCGTTCGGCGCGGCGGATCACCTCCGGCCCGTCCGGTCCCAGCAGCACCACGGCGGGACGCGGCTGGATGAACTGCATGGACTGGGTCAGGGTGTAGGCGCCGACGTTGTCGATCACCAACGGGTCGCCCGTGTGCAGGTCCGGCAGCATCACGTTCTCGCGCACCACGTCGATCTGCATGCACAGGGGGCCGAACACGTCCACGTTCTCGGTGCGCCCTGCGCCCAGGGGGGTGTCCAGCGGGTGGTCGTACCAGTAGGCGGTGGGCAGGATGTTGACGCCGGCGTCCACCACCAGGGCGCGTCCGCGTCCGGCGATGCGCTTTTCCGAGACCACGCTGCACAGCAGGCGCATGCAGGCGTCCACCACCGAGCGGCCCGGTTCCAGCACCAGGATGGGGGGGCGCTCGAACAGGTCGAGCGCGGCCTGAAGCGGGCGCAGCACCGCCTCGCCGAAGGGGGCGAGCAGGTTGCCGCCGCGCGTGGAGCCGCCGGGCAGATCGAACTCCGGCTTGAGTCGGTTGGACGAGGGATAGCCGCCGCCCAGGTCGATGATGTAGGGCGAGAGCCCCAACTCGCGCGCCTGCTTTTGCAGGTCCAGCAGCACCTCGATGGCGCGGGCGTAGATCTTGTGGTCCAGCTGGAACGTGCCGCTGTGATTGTGCAGGGCCTCCAGGCGCAGTTCCGGCAGGTCGGCGATGCGCTCCAGCGCCTTGCGCGCCTCCTGCTCGTCGTAGCTGAAGCCGAAACGGGTCCAGGGTTTCGCGCCGTATTTGAAGTTGACGCGTATGCCCACGCGCGCGGTCTGGCCGATGTTGCGCGCGGCCTGGGCGATGCGTTCGATCTCGTCGAAGCCGTCGAGGTTGACCAGGGCGCCTGCGCTGATGGCGCGCTCCAGTTCCTCCAGACGCTTGTAGGGGCCGTTGAAGATGATCTCCGCCCCCGGCCTGCCCAGGGCGCGGGCCAGGTCGAATTCCATGCCCGAGACGACCTCGGCCCAGGCCCCCTCTTCGTGCAGGATGGAGCACAGCGCGGGCAGGTAGTTGGTCTTGTAGGAGTAGGCCACCACGGTCTGGATGCCGGGGGCGCTGAAGGTGTCGCGGAAGCCGCGCAGGCGGGCGCGCAGCGCGCCTTCCGAGAGCACGAACAGGGGCGAGCCGAATTGCTGCATCAGGGTCTGGGGGTCGTGGGGCTCTTCGAAGCCCTCTCCGGGTTGCAGGTCGAACAGACGGTGCTTGCCGACGGTGGCGGCTTGCAGTTGTTCAATGCGCGGCGGCTCGTAGGGCAGTCGCTTAGCCATGACGGAATTCTCCTGTTTGAGCAAAGGTGGCGAGACTCAGGGCGTCCGCCGGGTGTTCCACACAGCAGCGCAGGTACAGGCGATCACGCTCTGGATCGTTGCCTTGCGCCTCTTCGTTGTTGGCCAGCCGCACGGTCAGCAGCGGCAGGTTGCAGCCGACTTCGGCGGAGAACGCAATCCAGGCCGGCAGGCGCGGATTGATCTCCAGCAGCAGGTAGCGGTCGTTGTCGCGGTCGCGGATGAATTCACCTTCCATCGGCCCGACCCAGCGCATGCGCTGCGCCAGGGCGGCGAGGCCATGCACCAGTTCGGGTTGTTCCACCGTCACCGCGCCCCAGGTGTTGCCCTGTTCGCACTGCACCCGCTTCTTCACCGTGACCTGGCCGACCAGGCGATGTTTGCGGTCGAACACGGCGGCGACCGCGTATTCCTCGCCGCTGAGGAAGGACTGCGCCAGGATCTCGCCGCCGATGGCGTGCAGTTCGTGCCAGAGCGTCTCCGCCTCGGCGGCGTTGTAGGCGAAGTGCACGCCGGTGCGCGCGCCCTTGAGCACGAGCGGAAAACCCAGCTTGCGCACGGCGCGGCGCAAGGCTTCGAGGCTGCCTGCGCGCTGCGCCGGGGCGATTGCGACCACGGAGCCGGCGCCGGTCTGCGCGGACATCAGCAGACGGTCCTTCTGACATGCCGCCAGCGCCGCCGCCGAGGGCAGCAGGGTGCGGATGCCTGCGGCTTCGAGCGCTTCACGGATGGCGATGAAGGCGGGCAGTTCGTAATCGAGGCAAGGGACCACGACATCGAGCCCGACCTGATCGTGCAGGGCGAGCAGGCGCGTGAGCAGTTCCGCCGGACGCCCGTCGGGCGGCAGCAGGAAGGTGGCGTCGAAGCGGTCGTCGAGATGGATGCCGGTGTCGTAGGGGCTGTAGGCCAGACCGTAAATGGCCGCGACCTCGCCGCTTTCCGCCAGCGCGCGCGCCACGCCCAGACCGGCCATGACCGCGTCCAGGGTGGAAACCCCGGTGACGCCTACGCGTAGGCCGCCCTCCTTGCGCCGGAAGACGGGGCGCACGGCGGGCAGGGGCTGGGCGCGGCCCAGGCGGCGCAGGGCGCGTAGCGGTTCCAGCGGCTGCGACCATTCCTCCACGTTGCGCGCATAGGCCACGCCCGGCTGCGGCTCGGGCGCGCGCGGGCGGCCCGGTTTCAGGGTCTCGCGCAGCAGGTGCAGCGGCAGGTTGCAGCCGGCGAAGGCGGAGAGGTAGATCCAGGACGGGAAGCGGTTGTTCACCTCGATCAGGTAGAAGCGGCCATTGGAGCGCGCGCGCACGAATTCCAGTTCGAGCGGGCCGCGCCAGCGCAGGCGGGTGAGGATCGTGCGGGCGTGGTCGAGCAGGGCGGGATCGTTCACCACCGTGCCCACCATGCCCTTGCCGCGCCGGGAGAGGCCCAGTTTTTTCATCGCCACCGCACCCAGACAGGCGCCGTCGCCGCGCGCCACCATGGCGACCACATATTCGTCGCCTTCGATGGCCTGTTGCAGCAGCACGCCGCCGCCCCATTTGGCGTGCAGATAGGCGGCGCGCAGCGAGGCCTCGTGCGCGTCGCGTGCGCGCTGGCCGCCCGCCACCGTGCCCTTCACGAACAGGGGAAAGCCCAGCAGCCCCGCCTGCACCGGCACCTGCGACAGGACCGGGACATGCAGGGTGCGCGGCGTGGGAATGCCCCAGGCATGGCAGAACGCGGGCAGGGCGCGTTTATCGACCGCGGCGAGGGCGTCGGCGTCCGGCAGCAGGGTGTGGATGCCCTGCTCCGCCCAGTAGCCGCCGAGGTGGGAATAGACCGGGATCTCCAGGTCCAGGCAGGGCATCAGGGCGTTAAAGGGGGTTTCCGCATGCCAGGCATGCACCGCCGCGGCCAGCGCGGGAGCGCCGTGCGACAGGGGCGGCAGGATGCGGATGTCGTCCACCAGCCCGGGCGCGAAGGCGCCGGTGGCGCGGTCGTCATAGACCAGGGCGGTGATGCGCAGGGGGCCGCGCCAGCCGGCGCGCAGGGCGCGCGCCACGGCGACGCCGGGTTCCGGGTTGTCGAGACCGCCGAAGCCGGTGATGCCAATATGGATTTCAGTCGGCATTTTCGAGCAGCCCCCGGGTGCGAAGTTGTCCCACGATGCGCTGCACATCCTTGCGCGCTTCGGCCTGTTGCACCTGGTAGCGGGCGGTCAGGGCCTGCACCAGTTCCGCCTCGTCCGCGCCGTCGCGCAGGCATTCCAGCAGGGTCCAGGCGCTGCCGTTGCAGTGGCTCAGTTCAGCCTGCCAGGTATCAAACAACGCCCCACCCTGAGCATCCGCCTGGAGGCGGGCGCGGGGGCTCAATTGCCAGCGGTTTTGCGCCATAAAGGCTCCTTATCCTTGCTTGAAGTGGGCGTATCGTATCCGCCCCGGATGGTAGGGCATGTGCGGGGGCTCACCCGGTAATAAAACCATCACCAAACCGTCATACCATGCCCTGCATCGCAACCTTGGGGGGGCTCCATGTCCGCCACCATATTGGTCGTCGAGGACGAGCCTGGCATTCAGGAAGTTCTCAAATTCAATCTTTCCCAGCACGGCCATGAAGTCCTGCAAGCGGAAGACGGCGAAACCGCGCTGAACATGTTGCGCGGCGCATTGCCCGACCTGATCCTGCTCGACTGGATGCTGCCCGGCCTCTCCGGCATGGAGGTGGCGCGGCGCATCCGCAACGACCCGCGCGTGAAGGACATCCCCATCATCCTGCTCACCGCCCGCGCCGAGGAGCGCGACAAGGTGCAGGGCCTGGAATCCGGCGCCGACGACTACATCACCAAGCCCTTCAGCCCGCGTGAGCTCATGGCCCGCATCAAGGCGGTGCTGCGTCGGCGCGCCCCGCAGATGACCGAGGATATGGTGGAAGTATCCGGCCTGCGCCTGGACCCCGCCTGCCATCGGGTCTACGGCAATGATGTCGCCCTCGACCTCGGCCCCACGGAGTTCCGCCTGCTGCATTTCTTCATGACCCACCAGGAGCGGGTCTATTCCCGCTCCCAACTGCTGGACAACGTCTGGGGCGACCATGTGTTCGTGGAAGAGCGCACGGTGGATGTGCATATCCGCCGCCTGCGTTCGGCGCTGGAATCCACCGGCCACGACCGCCTGATCCAGACCGTGCGCGGGGCGGGCTACCGTCTTTCCGCCTCGGTCTGAGGTCCGGCCCCCGGCGTAGAATCGCCGGCGTCCCACCTCTTTCCCACCGTCTGCGATGAATTTCTGGTTGCGGCCTCTTGCCATCGTGCTGGGGCTGGGCTTCTTTGCCATGCTGTTCGGCATGGGGCGCACCCCGTCCGGCTGGATGCTGTTCGCTCTCGGGCTGATCGGCTACCTGGCCTACAACCTGCGCCAGCTCAAAAACCTGTCGGACTGGCTGGCGGATGAGAGCCGCCCCCCCATGTCGTCCACCGGCGTGTGGGGGGATGTTCTGTATCGCCTGGGCCGGCTGCTCAAGAGTCGCCAGGGGGCGCAACAGAAGGCCATGGCCGACCTGGAGCAGATGCTGGAGGCCACCCGCAACCTGCCGGACGGCGTGGTGATCCTGGATGACGAGCAGCGCATCGTCTGGCTCAACGTCGCCGCCGAAGGCATGCTGGGGCTTTCTCCCAGCCGGGACATCGGCCAGTTCGTCCTCTATCTGCTGCGCAACACCCGCTTCAGCGCCTGGCTCGCCAGCCAGGACTATGCCCGGCCCCTGGTACTGGAATCCCCTTCGGCGCGGGACCGCACCCTCAGCCTTCAGATCGTTCCCCTGCCGCGCCGCCAGAAGATGCTGCTGGCGCGGGACATCACCGAACTCACCCGGGTGGAGGCGATGCGGCGTGACTTCGTCGCCAACGTCTCGCACGAACTGCGCACGCCCATCACCGTCATCGTCGGCTTTCTGGAGACCTTCGACGACATGCCGGAGGCGGACCCGAAGCAGTTCCGCAAGCACATCCCGCTCATGCGCGAGCAGTCCAACCGCATCCATCGCCTGGTGGACGATCTGCTCACCCTGGCGCGGCTGGAGAGCGAGCCGGATACGCGGGACGAGCAGGTGGACATCCCCGCGCTGGCCGCGCGTCTGGCGGACGAGGCCCGCACCATGAGCCAGGGCAGGCATCAGGTGCGGCTGCAACTGGACAGCCGCGAGCGCCTGCAAGGCAACGGCCAGGAGCTGTACAGCGCCCTGGCCAATCTGGTTTCCAATGCGGTGCGCTATACCCCGGCGGGGGGCGTCATCACCCTGCGCTGGGGGCGTGTGGACAGCGGCGGCGCGGAGTTCGCCGTGACCGATACCGGCGAGGGCATCGAGGCCCAGCACATCCCGCGCCTGACCGAGCGCTTCTACCGGGTGGATCGGGGCCGCTCCCGCTCCACCGGCGGCACCGGCCTGGGGTTGGCCATCGTCAAACACATCCTGCAACGCCATCAGGGCCGTTTGCGCATAGAGAGCGTGGTGGGCAAGGGCAGCACCTTCATCGCCTGCTTCCCCGCCGAGCGGGTCATGCCTGGGGCGGTCGTCCCCGCTCCGGAATCCCCGTCCGCGGAAGCTTGATCTCGCCACGCGGCGCGGGGCGGCAGGTCACAGCAGCACCTTTTCAATGCCGCCGTTGCCGGCCTTGTCGAGGAAGGCGTTGATCCAGCCTTCGCCCAGGATCTTCCGCGCCAGTTCCACCACGATGTAGTCGGCGGCCATGCCGTTGTCGTCGGTGTAGCGCGACAGGCCTTGCAGGCAGGCGGGGCAGGAGGTGAGCACCTTGACCTCGTCCGCTCCGGCTGCGCGCTGGGCGGCCAGCCCCTTGTCCAATTCCTCGGCCTTGCGGAATTTCACCTGGCTGGCGATGTCCGGGCGGCTGGTGGCGAAGGTGCCGGCCTCGCCGCAGCAGCGCTCGGTCAGGCGCGCGCCGTCGCCCACCAGGGTCTTCACCGTGGTCATGGGGTTCTGGCGCTTCATGGGGGTGTGGCAGGGGTCGTGGTAGAGGTACGCGAGGGCGGGTTTGGCGGACGTCGCTCCCTCCCTTGCAGGGCGCGCCCCGGCCTGCATGCCGGGGCCGCTCGAAGGGCGCGGAGCATGCTCCGCGAAATCCCCTTCTCGCCCCCCAGCCCCTCCCCCGGCGGGGGAGGGGAGACTCACTCCCTTCTCGGCCAGGTACTCGTGGATGTCCATGATCCGGCAGCCGGGGAAGATCTTGTCGAACTGGTATTCCTGCAACTGATCCAGGCAGGTGCCGCAGGACACGATCACCGTCTTGATGTCGAGGTAGTTCAGGGTGTTGGCGACGCGGTGGAACAGCACCCGGTTCTGCATCGTGATGGCCTCGCCCTTGGCGCGGTCGCCGCCCGAGGTCTGCGGGTAGCCGCAGCACAGATAGGTGGGCGGCAGCACGGTCTGCGCGCCCAGTTCGTACAGCCATGCCAGGGTGGCCAGACCCACCTGGGAAAACTGGCGCTCGGAGCCGCAGCCGGGAAAGTAGAAGACGGCGTCCGATTCTTCATTCACCTTGGCCGCGTCACGCAGCACCGGCACGACCTTGGGGTCGGTCAGCCCCAGCATCTGGCGCGTGGTCTTGGCGGGCAGGCCGCCCGGCAGGCGGCGGTTGAAGAAGTGGATGACCTGGGTCTTGGCGTCCGGCTTGCCCACGCTGGCGGGCGGATGACGCATGGCGGCGCGCACGATGGGCAACTGGCGCATCACCGTAGCGCCCAGGCGTTGCGAGGCGATGCCGCCCAGGATGGCGGTCTTGCGCAGCAGATGGATGGCGTCGGCGTCGGTGCTGTTCAGGAACGCCATCGCCAGGCGCGTGGCCGGGGCCTTTTTGCGCTGGCCGGCGGCGTCGAGGAAGTTGCGCATGGCTACGGTGACGTCGCCGAAGTCGATGTCCACCGGGCAGGGGTTCTCGCACTTGTGGCATACGGTGCAGTGGTCGGCCACATCGTCGAACTCGGCGAAATGACCGAGCGAGACGCCGCGCCGGGTCTGTTCCTCATACAGGAAGGCCTCGATCAGCAGGCTGGTGGCGAGGATCTTGTTGCGCGGGCTGTAGAGCAGGTTGGCGCGCGGCACATGGGTGTTGCACACCGGCTTGCACTTGCCGCAGCGCAGGCAGTCCTTGATCGAGTCGGCGATGGCGCCCATCTCGGACTGCTCCATGATCAGCGATTCCAGCCCCAACAGGCCAAATGACGGGGTGTAGGCGTTGGACAGATCGGCCCCGGCAAGCAGCTTGCCCTGGTTGAAACGGCCCTGCGGGTCCACCTTGGCTTTGTAGGCGGCGAAGGCGGACAGGCTCTGGTTGGAGAGGAATTCCAGCTTGGTGATGCCGATGCCGTGTTCGCCGGAGATCACGCCGCCCAAGTCCTGGGCCAGATGCATGATGCGGGCCACCGCCTGGTTGGCGGTTTGCAACATGGCGTAGTCGTCGGAGTTCACCGGAATATTGGTGTGCACGTTGCCGTCGCCCGCCTGCATGTGCCGGGCCACGAAGACGCGGCCCTTGAGCACGCGCTGGTGGATGGCCTCGCACTCCGCCAGCACCTTTTCGTATTCGCGTCCGGTGAAGATCTGGATCAGTTCCGCACGCAATTCCCGCTTCCAGGACACGCGCAGGGTCTTGTCCTGAAGGGCGCGGAAGAGCTGTTCTCCCTCTCCCTCCGGGAGAGGGCCGGGGTGAGGGAGCGACGGTGAATCGGACGATGGTGGTGACACAACGGTTGCCCCAGCCCCTCCCCCGGAGGGAGAGGGAAGCAGGGCGTCCAGATACCCCTGCCAGCGTTCCCGCACCTCGGTGCACAGGGCCAGGGCGCGGCTGCGGCGCGCCTCGGTCTGGAGCGGGTCGGCCACGCCATCGTCGTCCTCGATCAGGGGCAGGGGGCCGGCCAGGAATTCCATCAGGGCGTCCGCCAGGGCGAGCTTGTTCCGGATCGAAAGCTCGATGTTGATGCGCTCGATGCCGTCCGAGTAGTCGCCCAGGCGTGGCAGGGGGATGACCACATCCTCGTTCACCTTGAACGCGTTGGTGTGCTTGGCGATGGCGGCGGTGCGGGCGCGGTCGAGCCAGAACTTCTTGCGCATCTCCGGGCTTGCGGCGATGAAGCCCTCGCCGCCGCGCCGGTTCGCCGCCTCCACGATCCAGGCGGCGGCGGCGTCCACGCGGGCGGCGTCGTCGCAGGCGATATCCGCCAGCAGCACCATGTTGGGACGTCCGTGCCGGGCGGCCTTGGTGGCGTAGCCCACGGCCTTGATGTAGCGCGCATCCATGTGTTCCAGGCCGGCGAGCAGAGGGTGCGCGCCCCGGCGCTGCTGGAAGTGGCCGGTGATCTCGACGATGGCCGGCACCGCCTCCGCCACCGGGCCGAAGAACTCCAGGCACACGGTACGCACCTCTTTCGGCATGCGGTGCAGCACGAAGGTGGCCTGGGTGATGAGCCCGTCGCAGCCCTCTTTCTGGATGCCGGGCAGACCCGCCAGGAACTTGTCGGTGACATCCTTGCCCAGGCCCTGCTTGCGGAAGGCCGCGCCGGGAATCTCCAGAATCTCCGGCTCACCCTTGGGATGGCCGTCGGCGTGGGTGCGGCGCAGCTCAAAACGGGCCACATCCACGTCATGGATCTTGCCCAGGTTGTGATCCAGGCGCGTGACCGTGAGCCAGTCCGCGTCCGGCGTCACCATCTTCCAGGACGCCAGGTTGTCCAGCGCCGTGCCCCACAGCACCGCCTTCTTGCCGCCCGCGTTCATCGCCACGTTGCCGCCGATGCAGGAGGCGTCGGCGCTGGTGGGGTCCACGGCGAAGGCGAGGCCGGCGCGTTCGGCATCCTCCATCACGCGCCGCGTCACCACGCCCGCGCCGCAGGTGATGGTGGACGTGGGCTCGCGGTGGCCGGGCAGGACGCGCGGCTCGATGGCGGAGCGCTGGTCCAGCTTCTCGGTGTTGATCACGGCGGAGAGCCGGGTCAGCGGCACTGCGCCGCCGGTGTAGCCGGTGCCGCCGCCGCGCGGGATGACGGTGAGGCCCAGTTCGGCGCAGCCCGCCACCAGGGCGGGGATTTCCGATTCCTGGTCCGGCGTGAGCACCACGAAGGGGTATTCCACACGCCAGTCGGTGGCGTCGGTGACATGGCTGACCCGGCTCAGACCGTCGAAGGCGACGTTGTCGCGCCGGGTATGCCGCGCAAGCCGCTGGGTAAGGGCGGCGCGCAGGCGGCGCGTCTGTTCAAAACGGGCCTCGAAGACATCCACCGCCTGGGTGGCGAATCCCAGCAATTGGCCGACCCGCTCATTACCCTGGCGGCGCTTTTCGATCTCGCCCAGACGGTGTCGCAACGCCTGCACCAGCAGGGCGCGACGATCCGGGTTGGCCAGGAGGTCGTCTTCCAGATAGGGGTTGCGCGTCACCACCCAGATGTCGCCCAGCACTTCGAACAGCATCCGCGCCGAGCGTCCGGTCTTGCGTTCGCCGCGCAGTTCCTCCACCAGCTTCCAGCCGTCCCGGCCCAGCAGGCGGATGACGATCTCCCGGTCGGAGAACGAGGTGTAGTTGTAGGGGATCTCGCGGATGCGCTGGGAAGACATGGGAAAGGGCCGGCTGGAAAGTGCCGCGCGATTGTACCGGCGCGCCTCGTCCCGGCTCAAATTTTACTTAAACATCAATGGGATAGAGGTTGTTGCATGGCAGCATGCGGGGGTGATTCGAGGGTGTTGAGCCGCCTGGGAACCGGGCCGTTCCGACGTCAGCGCGGCTGGATCAGGCTGGCGCCCAGCACCCGGTCGCCCAGGAGATAGACCCGCCCAGGATGGCGGTCGTCGCCCAGGGAGGAGTAGTCGAAGCTGAATTCGCGGTAAAGGCGGACGCGCTGGAAGTCGTCCCGGCGCAGGGTCATGCGGTGCAGGGCGACGCTGTCGTCGAGGAATTGCACCTCGGATTGGGCGCATAGCCGCCGTGCGATGGTGAGGGCGATCTCCCGCTTTTGCAGGCCGTCCCACCACACCCAGCCTGCACCCAGCAGCAGGCCCAGGAGCAGCAGTTCCCAGGTCACGCTTCCGGCGCGACGGGCTCGGGGGGGCGCGGCGCCGGCGGCATCAGCAGGGCGCAGACCGGGGCTTCGCGCCGGCGGATGGAACGCTGTATCGGTGCGGCGGCGGCGGCGGTCGGCGCGGGGGCGGGGACTTCGGCGCGCGGGGCCGCTGCCACGGTGATCTCGGGCAGGGGGGCGGGCGTGAGGTCGCGCTTGATGAAACGCTCGATGCCGCCCAGGAGGCGCTCTTCTTCATGCGATACCAGCGAAACGGCCAGCCCGGATGCGCCTGCGCGCCCGGTGCGACCGATGCGGTGGACGTAGTCTTCCGGCGAGTAGGGCAGTTCGTAGTTGAACACGCAGGGGAGTTCAACGATGTCGATGCCGCGCGCGGCGATGTCGGTGGCTGCCAGAAGTTGGACCGTGCCCTGCTTGAAGCCGTCGAGGGCGGCCAGACGCTCGATCTGGGCCTTGTCGCCGTGGATGATGCCGGTGGGGATGCCGCGTTTTTGCAGGCGGCGGCCCAGCTTGTCGGCGGCGATCTTGGTGCGGGTGAAGACCAGGGCCTGGGTGATCTCGCGCGCCTTTACAACGTGGATGAGGGCGTCCATCTTGTCGTCCTCCTTTACCTTGTGCACCACCTGTTCCACCGTTTCGGCGGCGGTGTTGCGGCGCGCGACTTCCACCTTGAGCGGGTTCTGCAGGAAGCTCTTGGCGAGGCCGACGATGCTGTCGTCGAAGGTGGCGGAGAAGAGCAGGGTCTGACGCTGCGCCGGGAGCAGGTTGAGGATGCGCTTCAGGTCCGGCAGGAAGCCCATGTCGAGCATGCGGTCGGCTTCGTCCAGCACCAGGAACTGCACCTGGGAGAGGTGCACGACCTTGCTGCCGGCGTGATCGAGCAGGCGCCCCGGGGTGGCGACCAGGATCTCGACGCCGCCGCGCAGGTCCAGTTCCTGCGGTTTCATGTCCACGCCGCCGAACACGCAGGTGCTGCGCAGGGGCAGGTTTTTTTTGTAGGTGACGATGGCTTCATGCACCTGGAGCGCAAGTTCGCGCGTGGGTGCGAGCACCAGGCCGCGCACCGGGTGCCGCGCGGGGGAGGCGCTGGTGTTGGCGTGCGGCAGCATCTTCTGCAACAGGGGCAGGGCGAAGGCGGCGGTCTTGCCGGTGCCGGTCTGGGCCTGGGCCATGAGGTCGCGTCCGGCCAGCACCAGGGGGATGGCCTGTTTCTGGATCGGGGTGGGGGTCTGGTAGCCCAGGTCTGTCAGGGCGGCGAGGATGGGCGGCGCGAGCCCCAGTTCGTCGAAACGGGTGGCCTCTTCCAGGGCGGCGGCGGTGTGGGCGCTGACTTCCATCAGAGGGTCCGCCATGCGAGACCGTCTTCCTGATCGGCCACGGCGATCCAGTCCGGCGTGCAGTGGAGGGCGGAGGCCAGCGCGCCACGCGCGAGGTCCGGGCTGTTGTTTTCTTCCGAGAGGTGGGCGGCGACGATGTGCTTCAGGCGCGGACCTGCGACCTTGCCGAGCAGGGCGGCGGCGGCCTCGTTGTCGAGGTGGCCCCAGGGGCCGAGGATGCGGCGCTTGAGGGCGGCGGGGTAGCTGCCGTTGCGAAGGCGTTCCACGTCATGGTTGCATTCCAGGGCGATGGCGTCGCAGTCGGACAGCATGGCCTCCATGTGCGGGGTGGCATGGCCTGCGTCGGTAAGCAGGGCGAAGCGGCGCGCGCCGTCGCTGAAGGCGAATTGCAGCGGCTCCCGTGCGTCGTGCGGGACGGTGTAGGCGGTGATGTGCATGTCCTTGAGGTCGAAGTGTTCTTGCGCGGAGATTCGGTGTACGGCGCAGGGGGCGTCGCCCGTAGCGTCCAGCATGGCGTGGCTGCCGTGCGAGAGGTAGACCGGGCAGCGCGCCCGTTCCGCCGTCTTGGCCGCGCCGCGGCCATGGTCGCTGTGTTCGTGGGTCACCAGGATGGCGTCGATCTGTTCCAGTTCGACGCCCAGACGTTGCAGGCGGCGCGCCGTCTCGCGCGGGCCGAAGCCGCAATCCACCATGATGCGGGTGTCATTCGCCTGCACGACCCAGGCATTGCCTTTGCTGCCGCTGCCGAGACAGGCGAATCGCATCCCGTTTACTTGAGCTGCTCGAAGAGCAGGGTGGCGATGCGGTGGCCGGTGTCGTTCTTGGCGGCGTTGCCATCCGCCTGGAATACGTGGGCGCTGGTGGCGCCTTCCGTTTCCTTGACGCGAATCTGGTACTTGAGGGCGGTCAGCGCCTTCTTCTCGTCGCTGCTCCAGAACGCCAGCTTGCTCAGGAAGCCCTTCTTCTCCGCCTTGGCGTCGGCCTCGGGGTCGGCGTAACGCACGAAGTAGATGCCGCTGGCGCGGTCGCGATCCTCGACCACGAAGCCGACCCGGTCCAGGGCCAGACCGATGCGGCGCCAGGCGCGGTCGAAGGGTTCCGGCAGGGTTACGCCGGGGGCGGCGTTGGGGTCTTTGACCTGCACGGCATGGGGTTGATGGATGGCCTTCTCCGCGAGCATGGACTTGGCGCGCGCGTCTTCGACGCCGAAACGGACCATGAGGCGGCGCAACATCTCGGCTTCCAGGTCCGGATCGCTCGGGCGGGGCTGCCACATGGTGCGGCCCTGGCCCTGGTCCGCGCCGGACTGGGTGCCTTCATACACCTCGATCATGCCGCGGTGGCTGATGTAGATCTCGGTGGTTTTGCCGTCCTTGCCGGGTTCGACGCGGGTGCGGAACTTGTCGCGCTCGGCGGTCGAATAGAGCATGTCGATGGCCTTGCCCAGCAGTTTGCGGATGCCGTCCTCGGGGATCTTGGCGCGGTTTTCGGCCCAGTCGGTCTCCATCACACCGGTGTCGGGCGCTTCCACGTTGATGAGGAAGCCGGTCTCCTGCCAGAAATCCTTGATGACGGGCCAGACATCCTTGGCCGGTATTTGCACCACCAGCCAGCGCTGGCCGCCAGCCCGCTCGATGCTGGCCTTTTCCACCGTGGGCAGAAGGTCCGAGGCGGCGCCTGCCTGGGGTTTGCCCATGCGCTCGCGGTCATATTCGGAATAGGTGGCGCTGCCCTTGGGGTTGATGTCCGGCACCTTGTAGCGGTCCTGTCCGGAGGGCAGCACCAGATCCGGCGGGACTTCCAGCGACTTCACCGTGCCGCTGGATTTGTAGTCGATCTTTTTGCTGTTGAAGACGGAGCAGCCGGAGGTCGCCAGGACCAGGAGGGAGAGCAGGAGGATGGATGTGCGCATGGCGGATGACCTCAGAGACTGCCGGCTTCCCGGAGTGCGTTGCGGATGGTGTCGTGGTGGGCGGCGGAGAGGCTGGTCAGCGGCAGGCGGATGGAGTCCTCGACCCGGCCCATGGCGGCCAGCGCCCACTTTACGGGGATGGGGTTGGCCTCGACGAACAGCCTCTGGTGCAGGGAGAGCAGGCGGAAGTTGATCTCGCGTGCGCGGGGCAGGTCGCCGCCCAGCGCTGCGGCGCACATCTCATGCATCAGGCGCGGGGCGACGTTGGCGGTGACGGAGATGACGCCCTTGCCGCCCAGCAGCATCAGGCTCATGCCGCTGGCGTCGTCGCCGCTGTAGACGGCGAAGCTGGCCGGGGCGCGCTTGATCAGCTCGGAGCCGCGCTCGATGTTGCCGGTGGCGTCCTTGATGCCGACCACGCCCGGCGCCTGCGCCAGACGCAGGGCGGTGTCGTTGCTGATGTCGGCAACGGTGCGGCCCGGCACGTTGTACAGAATCAGGGGCAGTTCCACCGCCTCGGCGATGGCCTTGAAATGCAGGTACAGGCCTTCCTGGGTGGGCTTGTTGTAGTACGGGGCCACGGAAAGCCCGGCGGCGGCGCCGGCGGCCTTGGCGCATTGGGTGAGTTCAATCGCCTCGCGGGTGGAGTTGGCGCCAGTGCCGGCGATCACCGGTACGCGCCCGGCGGCCTGTTCCACGGCGGTGCGGATCAGGCCGCAGTGCTCTTCCATGTTGACCGTGGGCGATTCGCCGGTGGTGCCGACAATCACCAGTCCATCCGTGCCCTGGTCGATATGCCAGTCAATGAGCGACCGGAAGCGGGGCAAGTCCAGAGCGCCGTCAGGCAGCATGGGTGTGACAAGGGCGACGAGGCTGCCGGTAATCATGACGATGGGGCGATGGGCGTGGGTTGGGAAAGCGCGGATTTTAGCCGAAACCCGCGGCTTATCGCCCGACCATCCCGCTCATGGCCTTGATTCCGCTGGAGAGCGCCAGGCCCCAGGCCCGGTCCAGGGTCGCCGGGAGGTAGATCAGGCTGAGATACAGCACGATGAATCCGGCGCTCAGGGTCAGGGGGAAGCCCACGGCAAAGATGTTTAGCTGGGGTGCGGCGCGGGTCATCATGCCGATGGAGAGGTTGGTGGTGATGAGGGCGGCGGTGACCGGCAGGGCGATCTGGAGACCGATGCTGAACAGCGAGCCGCCCCAGTGGGCCAGCATGGCGAACCCGGCGCCGGTCAAGGTCGCGCCGATGGGGATGTCGGCAAAACTCTGGGCCAGGGCGGTAATCACCAGATGGTGGCCGTTCATGGCGAACAGGATCAGGGTGGCGGTGACGGTCACCATCTGGGAGATGACCGGGGTCTGCGCGCCATTCACCGGGTCATACAGGGTGGCCATGGACAGACCCATCTGCAAACCCATGATGGAGCCGGCGAATTCGATCCCGGCGAACAGGATGCGCATGGAGTAGCCCAGGGCCATGCCGATGGCCATCTGCTGCAACAGGGTCATCAGGCCCTGGGCGGAGACCAGCGCCACCTGGGGGATGGGGGGCAGGATGGGCGCCACGGCCATGGTCAGCACCACCCCGGCGGCGATGCGGATGGAGACGGGTACGGCGCGATTGCCCAGGAGCGGATCGGTGGCCAGCCAGGCGAGGATGCGCGCCAGCGGGAACAGGAACATTGCCGCCATGAGTTCCAGGTCGGCGCTGTTCAGGGTGAACATCAGGCGCCTACGAGGGCGGGGATGCTGGTGAACAGGCGAGTGACGAAATCCACCAGCAGTTGCAGGATCCAGGGGCCGGACACCACCAGCACCACGAAGATCACCAGCAGCTTGGGCAGGAACGAGAGGGTCATCTCGTTGATCTGGGTGGCGGCCTGGAAGATAGAGATGAGCAAGCCGGTGAACAGGGCCGCCAGCAGGAGGGGACCGCCGGCCAGCATGCCCACCTCCATGGCTTGGCGCACGATGCTGACGACGGTGTCCGGGTTCAACCTGGAAACCTCAGTTGGACGCGCCCGAGTGTGCGGTTTTCGCGTTGTCTGGCAAGGCGCGCGCAGTGGCCAATACGCGCCGCGGGGCCGGCCCCGCAAGGAGGAGCAACGCGGCCAGGCGGCGCGAAAATCGTGCAATCGGGTGCGTAGCGGCGCCACCTGACAGGTGAGCGTCCCCGGAGGCGCAAACGCCAGCACCCATGCGACCTCACAAGGGCCAAGGAGCGGTCAACTGAGGTTTCCAGGTTCATAGCTGGATGGTCTGCACCAGCGACGAAATGAGCAGGTTCCAGCCGTCCGCCATGACGAACAACATGATCTTGAAGGGCAGGGAGATCAGCACCGGCGACAGCATCATCATGCCCATGGACATGAGCACGCTGGCCACCACCATGTCGATGATGAGGAAGGGGATGAAGACGATGAAGCCGATCTGGAACGCGGTCTTGAGTTCGGAGATGACATAGGCCGGCACCAGCACCTTGAGCGGGGTCTCCTCCGGGGTGTTGAGCGGCGGCGTCTTCGACAGGCCGATGAACAGGGCCAGATCTTCCTGGCGCGTCTGCTTCAGCATGAACGACTTGAGCGGCCCGGCGGCGCGGTTGCCCGCTTCGACCAGATTGATCTTGTTTTCCGAGTAGGGAACCCAGGCGGTCTCGTAGATCTTGTCGAACACCGGGGCCATGATGAAAAACGTGAGGAACAGGGAGAGGCCGATGATTACCTGGTTGGGCGGCGCGGTCATGGTGCCCATGGCCTGACGCAGCAGGGAAAGCACGATGACGATGCGGGTGAAGGAGGTCATCATCAGCAGCAGGGCGGGCAGGAAGGAGAGCGCCGTGAGCAGCAGCAGCGCCTCGATGCTGAAGGTGTAGTTGGTGCTGCCGCCGGGGCCGGGCGCGCTGGAGAAGGCGGGGATGCCCGCCGCGCCCCAGGCCAGCGCGGGCGAGATCAGCGCGAGCAGGAGCAAAACCCGTTTCATCAGCCCTGACGTCGCGGCAGGAGTTCTTTGAGCTTGTCGGCGAAGCCCGGCAAGGGCGCGTGTGCAGAGGGCGTGTAACCGGCGGGGCGCGGCAGGGTATGCAGGGTGTTCACCTGCCCGCCGCCCACACCCAGCAACAGCCAGGTCTCGCCCACTTCCACCACCACCAGACGTTCGCGCGGCCCCAGCATGACGCCGCCCACCACCTTCACCGCGCCCTGCGCCCCGCTCTGGCCGGGGGAAAAACGGCGCAGGAACCAGAAGAACACGGCCAGCGCGGCCAGTACGATGAGCAGGCCCAGCAGGCCCTGCAACAATGCGCCGGAGGTGGATACGCCAGGGGGTTCGGCGGCGGCGAACGCGGTGGATGCAGTCGCACAGGCGACCGCGACCGGCCAGCGCATCATTTGTTGATGCGGCGCAGCCGCTCGGCGGGGCTGATGATGTCGGTGAGGCGGATGCCGAACTTGTCGTTCACCACCACCACTTCGCCCTGGGCGATGAGGCAGCCGTTCACCAGCACATCCATCGGCTCCCCCGCGAGACCGTCCAGTTCCACCACGGAGCCCTGGGCCAGTTGCAGCAGGTTGCGGATGGCGATCCGGGTGCGCCCCAACTCCACTGTGAGATGAACCGGGATGTCGAGGATCAGGTCGAGATTGTTGGCGGCCCCGGGTGCGCCCTCGGGGGCCAGACTCTGGAATATCTGCGCCTTCTGCACCGCCGGGGCGGCGTCTGCCGCCTCCTGTTCGGCCAGGGCTGCGCTCCAATCGTCCGCCGTTCCTGCGGGCGCCGTGCTGTCCTGTTCCGCCATGGCGGCGGCCCAGTCATCGGCGGAGATATTGGGCTGGGCGTCTTCGCTCATTTCTTGGCAGACATCTTTACGGGGGGGGTGGGCTGGCCGGCGATCACTTTGTCCACCTTGAGCGCCAGCTGACCATTTTTCTGTCCGAACTGGCATTCGAACAGCGGGACGCCATCCACTTGGGCCACGACGGCGTCAGGCAGGTCCAGGGAAAGGACATCACCCACTTTCAGGTCCAGTATCTGGCGGAAGGTCACGGCAGTATGGCCCAGGTTGGCGACCAGTTCCACTTCCGCATCCTGCACCTGCATGGTCATCTGGGAGACCCAGCGTTCGTCCGCTTCGGCCCGATCCGCCTGCATGGTGCTGGTGAGCTGGTCGCGGATCGGTTCGATCATGCTGTAGGGCATGCACACATGCAGATCGCCGCCGCCCACGCCCAGTTCGATGTTGAAGGTCGTCACCACCACCACCTCGGTGGGGGTGGCGATGTTGGCAAACTGGGTGTTCATCTCCGAACGCATGAACTGGAAGTTCACCGGGAAGATGCTGGCCCAGGCCTTGGCCATCTCTTCGAAGGTGACGTCCAGCAGGCGCTTGATGATGCGTTGTTCCGTGGCTGTGAAGTCGCGCCCTTCCACGCGCACGTGGTAGCGACCATCGCTGCCGAACAGGTTGTCGATCACCAGGAACACCAGGTTCGGGTCGTACACAAACAGTGCGGTGCCGCGCAGGGGCGACATCTGCACCAGATTCAGGTTGGTGGGAACCACCAGATTGCGCACGAACTCGCTGTACTTGATGACCGTGACCGGACTGACCGAGATCTCCGCGGTGCGGCGGATCAGGTTGAACAGGCCGATGCGGAAATTGCGAGCGAAGCGTTCGTTGATGATCTCCAGCGTGGGCATGCGCCCGCGCACGATGCGCTCCTGGCGCCCGATGTCGTAGGCGCGCACCCCCCCCTCACCCTCGGCGGCGGCGGTCTCCTCGGTGTCACCGGTTACGCCGCGCAGCAGGGCATCTACTTCTTCCTGGGAAAGGATGTCGTCAGCCAAGTCCCTCTCGTCGCTTCAGGTCACTGGATGATGAATGCCGGGAACAGCACCTTCTGTACCCCTTTGGATGCCTTCTTGACGCCCAGAATCTGGTTCACGTTCTGCTGGACTTCCTCGGCCAGAAGGTCACGGCCTTCGACGCTGGACATCTCTTCCACGGTCTTGCTGGAGAGCAGGCGCAGCAGCATGTCGCGAATCTCGGGCATGTAGGTCTTGATCTTTTCCTGCACCTTGGCGTCCGCCACCCTCAGGTTGATCTCGCACTGGAGGTAGGTCTCGCCGTCGGAGAGGCGGGTGGTGAACTGCTCCAGCTTCTCGTAGATGGGGGCATGACCATCCCCCTGGGCGACTTCCTCTTCCGCTGCGTCTTCACCATGCGCGTCGGCGTTCTGCTCTGTGGCGGGCTTCTTCAGTAGCAGGTAAGCGCCCACTCCACCGCCCACCAGCACCACGGCGGCGACTGCGATGATGATGATGAGCAGTTTCCCCTTCTTTTTCGGGGCCTCGCCTTCCGGCTGCTCGGGTTCCTTGGCCATGCTGCCCTCGTGGTGTGACTGAAATGGAAAATATCACAATAAAACAGAAAGTTCTGCGACGAAGCTTATGTTCTTTATTACGTTAGCGCAAGGCGGGCCCAAGGCTTGGTCCGACGGGTGAAAGCACAGACGAAAAGCCCGGCGGGGTGCGCCGGGCGGAGGTTGATCAGGGGGGGAAAGGCGATTGCCGGTCAGGCGTAGAGGTCCACCAGACCGCGGCCCGCGTATGTCCGCGGGAGGGTGTGGGCGGGGGCGACGGCATCCTCGCCGGCGTGCTCGGCGCGTCCGCCCCAGGCGCGGCCTTCAGAGCCGTTACGTTGGGGCAGTGACTGGTCATGCACGGCGGCGTCCTGCAGGGCGATGCCGGCCTGGCCCAATAACTCACGCAGGCGGGGCAGGGCGGCTTCCAGCGCCTCCCGCACCTGCGGGTTGGGCGAGAAGAACTGGGCGCCGGCGTTGTCCCCGGAAAGGGACAGCCGCACCTCCACGGAACCGAGATTGGCGGGATTGAGGGTGAGGTCGGCCCACTGTTCCCGTTTTCCTGCCATCCACACCACCTTGTCGGCAAAGTCCGTGGAGAAACCGGGCGCGCGCACCGGGGTTTCCACCGTCATGTGCATGATCTGGGCTGCGGGGCGCGAGAAGGACTCCATTTGTCGGGCAAGGCCCGTTTCCGTGGGGGGCGATGCGGGCGTGGTCGCGGCGAAGGCGTCAGGCCGCGAGGTTGCGACCTCGCTCGGTCCTGCGGCGAGGACGGCGGGCGGCAACGCCTGCCGCTCCATGGCAGGCATTGCCGGGGTGGCGTCGGCGTCGGATACGGGGGCGGCGGCAAGTGCAGCGGGGGTTTCCGGCGTGGTTCGGCCCTGAATCTCCGGTTGTGCGGCCTGTGCCTGCACGCGGGCGGGCGCGGATATTTCCGTTGTGCCGGTAAGGTTGGGCATGGTCGCCTGTGCGGCCTCCACGGCTGGGGCGGCGGGCAGCTTGGCCGGGGTTGCAGGGATTGCGGGGATTGCGGGGATTGCGGGGGCAAAGGCTTGAGCCTGGGCCTGTCCCGCAATGCTCTGGGCCATGGGGCCTGCGGGCAGCGCTGCGGAAGACGCCTCGATGACCTCGGGCGGGGCCGCCGCCGGGGCGGGCAGCGGCGCGGGGGGCGGCAGGATGGCTGCGGCCAGCAGCGCTTCGGGCAGGGTAACGGAGGGCGGCGCGGCGAGCGGTGTTGCGGCGCCGGCCTCGGTCGGCGTCTCGGCGGGCGCGGCGGACTCCTTGTCTGCATCGTCGGCGTAGGCGCGGGCGGCGCTGGCCAGGCCGCTTTCTGCGGGTTCGCCCATTTGGGCGGAGAGGGCGGAATGGAAACCGTCGCCGACAGCCGGGTCGGAGGCCTCCCCGGTGCGGGAATTGGCGGCAGGAAGATCAGGGCCTAGGGCTTGGATGGCGGTCAGCATGGTGGACTCCTGTTGGTCTTGCATCCATTCCAGCAAGCCCCATGCCAAAGGGTGTTCAGGCCAGGGGGTCGTCCGTGCGTTGCCGATGGGCGCGGTTGGCGAACTCGTCCATGTTGCGCTGATCGCGGCGTTCTTCCTTGAGCAGTTCACGCGCCGCGTGGCGGGCGGCCATGGCCTCATAGGCCTTCACCTTGCGGCGCTGCTCCGCCCATTGCTCCTGGCCTCGCTTCAGGTTGGCGCGGGTCTGATCGACGATCAACTCCTGATGCCGCACCGCCTGTTCCATCTTGGCCAGAAAGCCGTGGTAGTCCCGCAGCAGGTGGATGGCCATGCCCTGCTCCCCCCGGCGGGCGAATTGCCGTTCGTACTCGCGGTGATAGGCGCGCAAGGCCTCCAGTTGGACCAGGGCCTCTTCTTCCTTGCGTTTGAGGTTGCGTAACAGCCGCTCCGCCGCCTCCAGGCGATGGAGCGCGTGATCCAGCAGGGATTGAAGGGCAAACCGCGCCATGGAACCCCGCGACGGGGTCAGGCGATCTCTTCGGTCTCTTCCAGGCGTCGCGCCTCGTCCTCCAGCATCACCGGGATGCCGTCGCGGAGGGGAAAGGCCAGACGATCCGCCTTGCACACCAGTTCCTGCTCTGTCTTGCGGTGGACGAGCGGCCCCTTGCACAGCGGGCAGACGAGGATTTCAAGCAGTTTGGGGTCCATGGCAGGCTTTTAGAAGAAGGAGGATGCGGTCTTTTAGACCCGCGTCAACGCGGGCGTCAACCGGCAGAAACCAGCAGTCGTCATGGGCGAAGGCGGCGCATTTCACGGCATCCTTTTCCGTCATGAGTACGGTTCCTGCGGGCAGGTCGGCGGGCTGGAACGGATGGTGGTCGGGAAAGGCGCGGGCGGTCAGGGTCAGCCCCTGGCGCGTGAGATGGTCGAAAAAACGGCGGGGATGGCCGATGCCGGCGATGGCCTGCACCGGCTGGCCGACCAGCTCCGTCAGCGCCAGGGTGCGCTCGGGGCGGACCAGATTCACTGCACGGTCCCCCGTCAGGGTCATGGCATACGCGGGCGGGCCGGACTCCGGCAGGGCGCAGGGGCCGCCGTTGCACACCACGGCGCTGACCCTGGCGAGGCGCGCCGTCGGTTCGCGCAGGGGGCCGGCGGGGAGCAGGCGACCATTGCCCAGGCCGCGCGCCGCGTCCACCACCGCCAGTTCGATGTCGCGCGCCAGGGCGTAATGCTGGAGGCCGTCGTCGGTCAGGATCACGTTGACCTCCGGGTGCGCCGCCAGCAGGCGTCGTCCGGCCTCGGCGCGCAGTCGGCCTATCCATACCGGGCATCCTGCGCGCCGGGCCAGCAGCACCGGCTCATCGCCCGCCTCGCCGGGGGGGGTGGATGCAGTCACCGGCATGGGGGCGACGGCTGCGCCGCCGTAGCCGCGGCTGACGATGCCGGGCCGGTATCCGGCCTCGCTCAGGGTCCGGGCCAGCCACAGGGTCAGGGGGGTTTTGCCGGCGCCGCCGACGCCAAGGTTGCCCACCACGATCACCGGCACGGGCAGGCGCTCGCTCCGCAACAGGCCGTGGCGGTAGGCCAGTCGGCGCGCTGCCGCGATCAGGCCGAATAGCCAGGACAGCGGGATCAGGAGGGGATGCAGCAGGAGACAGACAGGCCTGGGCGAATACCAGCAGGCGTTCCAGAAACTCACTTGTCGGCGGGGCTCTGGGTCACGAAGGTGATGCGCGGATAGCCCGCGCGGCGCGCCGCGTCCATCACCCGGACCACGGACTGATGGGTGGCATGGGCGTCGGCGGAGATCACCACCATGGGGTCTTTCTGCGCGCCTGCCGCCTCTTTCAGCGCCCCGGCCAGGCCGTCCACGCCGATATTGCCCAGGGAGCGCCGGCTCACCGAGTAATTGCCCTGCGCGTCCACGTTGATGTCGATCTGGCTGGGCGTGTCCTTGGCGGAGTCGCCCTTGGCCTCGGGCAGGTTGATCTGGAGTTCGGAAAAGCGCGCGTAGGTGGTGGTGACCATGAGGAAGATCAGGATCACCAGCAACACGTCGATGAGGGGGATCAGGTTGATTTCCGGCTCATCGCGCCGTGCGCCGCGGGCGAAGTTCATTTGCGTTCGCCGTGCACGATTTCCACCAGCATCACCGCCTGCTGTTCCATTTCCACCAGGAAGGCGTCCACGCGGGCGCGGAAGAAGCGGTAGAAGATCAGGCTGGGGATGGCGACGATGAGGCCGAAGGCGGTGTTGTAGAGCGCCACCGAGATGCCGTGCGCCAGCACCGCCGGGTTGCCGCCGGTGGGGGACTGGGAACCGAAGATGTCCACCATGCCCACCACGGTGCCGAGCAGGCCCATGAGGGGGGCGACGGAGGCGATGGTGCCGAGGGAATTCAGATAGCGCTCCAGGTCGTGGGCTACCAGCCGACCGGCCTCTTCCAGGGATTCCTTCATTACCTCGCGCGTGGACTGCACGTTGCGCAGGCCGGTGGCCAGTACGCGTCCCAGAGGCGAGCCTTCCGCCAGGGCGCGCAGCACCTCCGGCGTGATGCCCTGTTTGCGCAGTTTCTCGACTGTCTGTTCCAGCAGACCCAGGGGGAGCACCTGGACTCGGCGCAAGGTGTAGAAGCGCTCGAACACGATGGCCAGGGCAAGAATGGAGGCGAGGATGATGGGCCAGATGGGCCAGCCGGCGGCTTCGATGAGGGCTAACAAGAGCGTATTCCTGCTATGAGAATTGGCCGCTAATGTAGCCGCGCACCCCCGGAGGGGCAAGCCGCGCGGTTCGCCGGGGGCGCCGCTATCCGTTGCCTTCCTCCGCAATGGCGTTACGGCAAAGCAGTTGTTCGAACTCCAGCAACGGCAGCGGACGGCTGAACAGGTATCCCTGGTAGGCGT
Source organism: Betaproteobacteria bacterium (assembly GCA_016219425.1). GTDB lineage: Bacteria > Pseudomonadota > Gammaproteobacteria > Burkholderiales > Thiobacillaceae > PFJX01. The sequence goes on from JACRNB010000015.1 coordinate 139,403, forward strand.
GGCAGCCGTGCCGTTCCAGAAACAGGCGTTGCTGCACGGTTTCCACGCCTTCTGCGATTACGTCCATTCCGAGGATGCGCCCCATGGAGACGATGGTCTGCACGATGGCGGCGTCATGGGGGTTGCTGGAGATGTCGTTGACGAAGGTGCGGTCGATCTTCAACTGGTCCAGCGGCAGGCGCTTGAGGTAGGACAGGGAGGAAAAACCGGTGCCGAAGTCGTCCATGGCAAAGCCGACGCCCAGGGTCTTCAGTTCATGCATCTTGGCGATGGTGTCGTTCACGTTGTCGATCACCAGGCTCTCGGTGAGTTCTATTTTCAGACGGGCTGCATCGGCCCCCGTATCGGCCAGAACCTGCCGAACCTCGCTGACGAATTCCGGCTGGCGGAACTGGCGCGCGCTCACATTCACCGCCAGGGTCAGGTGGCGCGTGGCCGGGTCTGCCGCCCAGACATGGATTTGGGTGCACGCCCGCGCCAGCACCCAGTGGCCGATCGACAGAATCAGGCCGGTTTCCTCCGCCAGGGGGATGAAGAGATCGGGCGGGATGGTCCCGCGCTGGGGATGCATCCAGCGCAACAGCACCTCGGCGCCGATGACCCGGTGCTGCTGGTCGATCTGGGCCTGAAAATGCAGGGACAACTGCCCCCGCTTCAGGGCCTTGCGCAACTCGCCCTCCAGGGCGATGCGTTCGTTCAGGGCGGCCTGCATGGCCGGGTCGAAGAAATGCAGGGTGTTGCGCCCGGCGTCCTTGGCCTCATACAGGGCCAGGTCCGCCTGCTTGAGCAGGGATTCCACCGTATCGCCGCGGCCCCGGAACAGGGTAATGCCCAGGCTGGCGGTGCAGAAATACTCGCCGTTGGACAGTTCATAGGGCTGGGCCAGGGCCTCGCGCAGCTTCTCCCCCGCCAGCCGGGCTTGTGCGGTCGCCTCCATCGCCAGAGGGCTCAGATCCTCCAACACCGCCACGAACTCATCCCCGCCCAGGCGGGACACGGTATCGCCCTCCCGCACCGCGCTGTTCAGGCGCTGGGCCGCCAGCACCAGCAACTGGTCGCCAAAGTCGTGGCCACGGGTGTTGTTGAGGGTTCTGAAATTGTCCAGGTCCAGGAACAGAAGCGCCCCGTGGCGACCATTGCGGGCGCTGCTTGCCAGGGCCTGGCCCAGGCGGTCATAGAGCAGGCGGCGGTTGGGCAGGCGGGTGAGGGAATCGTAGTAGGCCAGGCGATGGATCTCCGCCTCCGCCTCCTTGTTGTGGGTGATGTCGGAAAAGGCGCCGACGTAGTGGGTAATGCGTCCATCCGGCGCGCTTACGGCGCTGATGGTGAGCCACTCCGCGTACACCTTGCCGTTTTTGCGCCGGTTCCACATCTCGCCCTGCCAAAAGCCCGTCTGCTTCAGCTCCGACCACATGGCCTGATAGAACTCGGTGGAGTGGCGTCCCGAGCGCAGCAGGGCCGGCGTGTGGCCGATGGCCTCCGCCTCGCTGTACCCCGTCAGCCGGGTGAACGCCTGATTTACCCGCACGATCACGCCATTCGCGTCCGTCACCACCATGCCGGCATGGGATTCAAAGGAGATGGCGGCGATGCGCAACTCCTCTTCTACGCGCCGATGGGCGCTCAGGTCGCCCACGTTCACCACGACCAGATCCGCGTCGCCCATGCGCAACGGCCCCAGGCCCACCTCCACCGGAAATTCGGAGCCGTCGCGGCGCAGGCCCTGATAAGCGCCATCCCCCATGGCGCGGTGACGGGAACCTTGTGCGGCGTAGCGCTCCAGGCTGGCCGCATGTCCGGTGCGGAAACGCACGGGGATGAGGTCTTCCACGCCCCGGCCCGACAGCGCGCCGGTCTCGTAGCCGAACAGGCGTTCGGCGCTGGCGTTGGCCTGGAGGATGCGTCCCTGCCGGTCTACCACCAGAAGGGCCGCAGGCGCGGCCTGCAATATGCGTTGCGCGCACCCCTCGCCGTCCTGCGCCCAGGCGGGGACGGGTTCAGACGGGAGTCTCATGGCCGACCGCGTTGGCGCAAGAGGCTGGCGTATCGTCTTTTTGGGGGTGCGAAGGGGGGTAGATCGGGTGGACGCCATGTTCCGCTCCTGTCCTTCCGGGGACGCACGAACGGCATGCGGCGCAGGGAAGTTCCATCAAGCGGGACAGTTTCTTGGGCCCCGGAGTTACCGCCCCGGCAGGGCCGGGAGGGTCAAAAACAGACCGAATTCTATTGCAGCCGGGATGCAAGCTGCGGGGGACTGATCGTCCCGTCCGCATGGGGCGGGAGCTTATTTATTGACGCGTATTGACGCGGCCTGAGCCGGTTTCGACAGGCGGTGCGTCTTCCACCATCTCGCGCGCCAGATCCTCCAGGCGGCGGCAATGGTCGCGCGCCTGTTTGCGCAGGGTCTCGAAGGCGTCGCCCCGGTTCAGGCCGCTGCGCGCCATCACCAAGCCGACGGCGGCGCCGATCACGCGGTTGCTGCTCAGGGCGTCCTTCAGCCCCTGATTCAGTGCAGCCAGTTCGCTGATCTCCGCCGCCCGCGCCAGGGCGGTGCGCAAGGCGGGCAGGAGGGAAGGCACGCTGAGCGGTTTGACCAGATAGCCCAGCGCCCCCGCGTCCACCGCCTGCTGCACCAGATCCCCATCGTCGTAGGCGGTCAGGAACAGGAAGGGAACCGCCGTCTCGTCGCGCAGACGCCGCGCCAGTTCCAGGCCATCCAGGCCCGGCATGCGGATATCCAGCAGCGCCAGGTCGATCGCCTCCCGCTGGCACAGTTCCAGGGCGCGCACCCCGTCCTGCGCCACCAGTACAGCGTATCCGGCCTCACGCAGGCCCTCGGCCAGGGTGAACAACACCACCCGGTCATCATCGGCCAACAGCAGGGTCTGCACGGGGTCGCCTGCCATGGTCATCCCGCCGCGTCCGCCGCCAGCGGTTGCACCACCGGCCAGGACAGCGTCAGTTCGGTGAGCAGGTTGCCATCCCCGTCGCGGGCGTGGTCGAGCGCCGCGCCCGCTTCCGGCAGCAACGCCCGCACCAGATTCAGGCCGGTGTTCAACCCCTTGCCGTTCGCCAGATTGAAGTCCGGCGTCCCGTCCACCGCATTGCGGATGACCAGGCGCGCGCTCCGGCCATCGGCATGCAGGCTGACCTGCACCGGCATGGCAGCCGGCGGAGAGTGCTTCACCGCGTTGAGCACCAGTTCATTGACGATGAGGGCCACGGCCACCGCCTCGTCCCGATGGATCTGCACCGGCGTGAAGGCGCTGCCCGCCGCCTCGATCCGCCATACCACCGGACGCAGCGACTGCGCCTCCACGTTCATGCAGATCTGCGCGGCGGTATCGCAAAAGCGGATGGTCTCCGCCGGACTGGAGGCTTGCAGGCCGTGGGCCACGGCGATGGCGTGCACCTGACCGATGGCCGCCTGCAGGCGCGGGTCCAGTTCCAGAAAACGGCCCAGTTCCCGCTGCAACAGACCGGCCACGCTTTGCAGGGAGTTCTTGATGCGGTGATGCACCTCCCGCACCAGGGTGTCGCGTTGCCGTTTGAGCGCGTCGAGACGCTCCGCCTCGGCTCGCTTGTGGTCGGTGATGTCGCGGGCGATGCCAACCAGGCCCGTGACCTGACCCGAGCCGTTGCGTAGCGGGGTGCGTACGGTGAGGCGGGTGCGTTTGTCAGCCCCGCTGCCCACCTCATCCTCGGCGTGCAGGGTCTGTCCCTGGGCCATGGTCTGCTCATCCAGCGCCATGAAGGACCGGGCCAGCGGGACATCCCCGAAGATGCCTAGCGCATCGAGCCCCATCAAATCTTCCAGCGCCAGGTCAGGACGCCCCCGGAATTCCCGCGCCAGGCGGAGCGAGATGGGATTGAAATAGCGCAGGCGATGCGCCCGATCCAGCACAAAGATCGCGTCCGGGCTGATCTCGGCGATGGTGCGCAGCAGCCCTTCCTGTTCCGCCAACTCCCGCTCCGCCCTGGTTGCACGCGAGGTGTCGGTCAGGGCCAGGCGAATCTCCAACCTCCGTTCCATCGACCTGAACAGCAAACCGTCGAGACGGACAGGGCAGGGGCTGGCGTCGGCCCGCAGCAGGGTCAGCTCGCATTGTTCGCGTTCGCCTTGGCGCAGAAGTCGGGAAAAACAGATTTGCCAGCGGTCCCGATCCGCTTCGGCCAGCAGGGTGGCGAAACGGCGTCCCAGCAGAAGCGCCCGCTCCACCCCCAACAAGGCCGCGCAGGTGAGGTTGGCGGATGTAATCAGGCCCTCCGGCCCCAGGCTGAGGTAGCCCACCGGGGCGAATTCGTAGAGATCCACATAGCGGTCGCGCGATTCTTCCAGGTCGATCTGGGCCTGGCGCAGGGCCTCGTTCTGCATCTCCAGCTCGATCTGATGCACCTGGAGCTCGTGCAGGAGCGACTCGGCGCTGCGCGTCACTCCGGCAACCTCATGTCGTTGCCCTGCACCACCTTGATGCAGGCCGCCACCACATCGGCGTCGTACTGCGCGCCGCTGCCGCGTTCGACCTCCGCCAGGGCCGCCGCCACCCCCAGGCCGGCGCGGTAGGGGCGGTGGGAAGACATGGCCTCCACCACGTCGGCCACGGCCAGGATGCGCGCCTCCAGCAGGATGTCGCTCCCCTTGAGCCCGAAGGGATAGCCGCTGCCGTCCAGGCGCTCGTGGTGCTGCACGATCATCTGCGCCATGGGCCAGGGGAATTCGATGTCGGCGACGATGCGCCGCCCGGTCTCCGGGTGCTCCCGGATCAACAGCATCTCCACCGGGGTCAAGCTTCCCGGCTTGGCCAGGATCTCCGCCGGGACGCTGATCTTGCCGATGTCGTGGATCATGCCGCCGAACTTCAAACCTTCCTGCTGCGCCGCACTCAGACCCAGTTCCCCGGCGATGGCCATGGCCAGCCCGGTCACGCGCTGCTGATGGCCGGAGGTATAGGGGTCGCGCATCTCCAGGGTGCGGGCCATGGCCGTCACCGTGCTCTGCATGGCTTGTCCGAAGTGGAGCTGGTAGCGGTCGCGCTCCCGGCTGGTGCGCAGGGCGGCGATGCCGAAGGCCAGATCGGCGGCCAGCTCCTCCATCAGAGCCACCTCGGCGGCGTCGAAATTGTCGGTCTGGGACGAGAAGATGGTGAGCGCGCCCAGAACCTGGCCGTCATTGAGCAGGGGCAGGGACAGGGCCGCCGCCACGCCCATCCGGCTCAGTTCATCAAAACGGCATTCCGGCGTGCTGTTGAGCTGATTGCAGACCTGGGTTTGGCGGGTGTCCAGGGCGGCGTTCACCAGGCAATGGCGCAGGTGGTCCGGGTCATGGTCCATGGCGAGGTGGACTTGATAGGCCGCCTTGTCGCCATGCCAGGCGACCGGCGTGTTGGCGCCCTTCGGGGCGGCCTCGGCCACCCAGGCCAGCAGGTAGCCGCCAATCTCGACGATGTCGCGGCAGACGTCTTGCAGCAGGTCGGGCTCGCTGCGCGCACGCACCAGGTCTTCGTTGCAGGCGCTGACGGTGCGCAGGATGCGGTTGAGGTGGCGAATCTGGGCCTCGCGCCGCAACTGGTCGCTGATGTCGGTGAAGGCCAGGCGCAGGCCGCTGGGCGCTCCGTCCTGCGTCAGCCGCTGGCAATCCAGTCGCGCCCGGAACGGGGCGTTGCCGCCGCGTTGCAGCGTGATTTCGTCATGCCGACGCTCTCCCTCGGTTTGGGTGGTGTGGATCAGACGTCGCCAGAGAGCGCGGTCTTCCGGCGCGACGCAAAAGTCGAAGCGGCGCTGGAGCAACTGCCGGCGCTCCACCCCCAGCAGGGCCGCGCCGGTGAGGTTGACCCCGGTAATCAGGCCGTCGTGATTGAGGGTGAGGTAGCCCACCGGGGCGAATTCGTAGAGATCCACATAGCGGTCGCGCGATTCTTCCAGGGCGACCTGGGCCTGGCGCAGGGCCTCGTTCTGCATTTCGAGTTCGATCTGGTGCACTTGAAGTTCGTGCAGAAGGGTTTCCGGATCGCTTTCGCGCGCGGGTGGCGGCGTGGCGGCCAGGAGCTGCTCCGCCAATTCCCGCAGGGGGGAATTGCGCCGTTCCGTACCGTCCCATGGTTGTTTCATCCTGAAACCTCGGTAGGTGCGAATTCATTCGCACGGATTTCAGTGCGAATGAATTCGCACCTACAGGCCACTCGCACCTACAGGCCACTCGCACCTACAGGCCACTCGCACCTACAGGCCACTCGCACCTACAGGCCACTCGCACCTACAGGCCACTCGCACCTACAGGCCACTCGCACCGCATTGAATCGTAATGAACGCATCCGACATCGGCGGTTTTCAGGTGTTGCTTCTTTGCCGAAGCCCGGTGGACGGAGCTTGTTTTGAAGATACCTCAATGCCCATGTCATTCAAGCGGAAACACGAGCGTCATGAGCCTTATCGGCCCGGCCTGGGGGAACTTGAAGCGAGGTCTCCGCCTAGTCCGCCGCCTCTTCCAGCGCCAGCAGGATCAGGGGCGCGGCGCTGCCGACCACACGGCGGGCGTTGAGGAGGAGGCGCCGTGAACCCGCACCCGGCGCGCGCTGTTCCATGGCGTAGTTCTCGAAGCTCTGGTCGCGCGGCAGCACCGTCTCCAGCAGCTCCCGCAGGGCCGGCTGGTCCCAGGCGCGGTCGCCCAATTCGTACAGGGCGCGCCCCACGGTGTCGCCGGGCGCAACCTGGAAGCGCTGGTAGAAGGACTGGCTGGCGCTGATTACGCGCAGCTCGCCATCCAGCACCAGCAGGGGTTCCCGCACGGTGTTGACGATGGCCTCCGCCAGTTCCCGCGCCTCCCGCACCGCGGTCTCGGCGGCCACCCGTTTGCTGATGTCGGTGAAGGTGAACACCACGCCCTCGATCACGTTGTCCAGGGTGCGGTAGGGCTGGATGCGGGCCAGATACCAGGCGCCGCTGGCGGTGCGCACCTCGCGTTCGCGCGGGGCCAGGGTGTCCAGCACCGTTTGCGCCTCGGTCAGCAGGTCTTCGCCTTCCAGGTCCGACTTGATGTCGCCCAGGGGCCGGCCCACATCGCTGGCGACCAGGCGGTAGACCCGCGTCGCTTCGCGCGTGAAGCGGCGGATGACCAGGTGTTCGTCCAGGAACACGGTGCCGACGTTGATGTTGTCGAGCAGGTTCTTCATGTCGTTCTGCATCCCGGCCAGTTGCTCGATCTTGGCCTGGAGTTCGGCGTTGACCGTGATCAGTTCCTCGTTCACCGATTGCAGCTCTTCCTTGGAGGTCTCCAGTTCTTCATTGGTGGACTGCAATTCCTCGTTGGTGGATTGCAGCTCTTCGTTGGTGGACTTGAGTTCTTCGTTGGAGGCCTGTTGTTCCTCGATGGTGGCTTGCAGGTTCTCGCGGGTGTAGGCCAGGTCGCGCTCCAGTTCTTCCACTCGCCGCACCGCGACGGAGGCGCTGCTCCGTTTGCCCCGCGCGGGCGGGGCGGGGATGGTGGCGTGGGGCAGATCCTGAAAACTCACCAGCAGCAGGCCCTGGCCGCCTTCCGGGTCCGGCAGGGGGCGCACGCTGAGGCTGACGGGCTGGAAGTCGCCATTGGTCTTTACCAGCACCTCCCGGTTCAGGCTGGCGCCGCCTTCCGCTCCCTGCAGGGCGGCGCGCAGTTCCAGTTGCAGGCCTTCGCGCGCCATGTCGATGAGGTTGAGGCTGGCCTGGCCCGGCGCGGGGCGCAGGTATTTGCCGGTCTCGCCATGCACGAACAGGAGATTGCCCTTGGCGTCCGTCACCACCGAGGCGGGGGCGTAAGACTGCAACAGCATGCGCCGGGTGAGTTCGGCGAAATTGGTCTCACGGGTCTTCTTCACGACTTCCTCCGGGGTCTTGTTGCCGCCCTGCGCGGCCCAGGACAGGCCCCCGGCCATCACCGCGCGGGTGGAGGCGGCGGAGGCGATGGCGCGGTAGAACTTCCATTTGCGGTTGAGGGCGGCGAACAGGTCCGGGTGGTTGCCGGTGCTCTCCGAGGGGGAGAGGAAGAGCACGCCGCCGGGTTTGAGGGCGTAGTGGAAGGCGGGCAGCAGGCGGTTCTGCAACTCCGGTTCCAGATAGATCATCAGGTTGCGGCAGGCGAGCAGGTCCAGGCGGGTGAAGGGCGGGTCTTTGATCACGTTCTGCAGGGCGAACACCACCATCTCCCGCACCTCCTTCTTCACCCGGTAGCCGGCGTCTTCCTTGGTGAAGAAGCGGCGCAGGCGCTCGGGCGAGACATCGGCGGCGATGTTGGGCGGGTAGAGCCCGGCGCGGGCCAGGGCGATGGCGTCCTCGTCCAGGTCGGTGGCGTAGATCTGCACCTTGAATTCGCGCTTGTGCTCGTCCATCCACTCGCGCAGCAGGATGGCGATGGAATAGGCCTCCTCGCCGCTGGCGCAGCCCGCCACCCAGACCCGGAAGGCGTAGCCCTCGGGCTTGTCCATGCATAGCAGGGGCAGGATGTCCTGCCTGAGGGTGGCGAAGGCCTCGGTGTCGCGGAAGAAGCTGGTGACGTTGATCAGCAGTTCCTTGAACAGGATCTGGGCCTCGCCCGGATGTTCCTTCAGATAGCGGGCGTAGATCTCGTAGTCGTCCAGGTCATGCTGGTTCATGCGCCGCTCGATGCGGCGACCGATGGTGCTCTTCTTGTATTGGGAGAAGTCGTGGCCGGTGGCGGCGCGCAACAGCATGAGGATGCGGTTGAGGCCGCCGGCGGGCAGGGCGGTCTTGGGCGGCAGCAGGGGTGCGCTCAGTTGCGGCAGGGCCGCCGGCATCTGGTCCGGCGGCAATACGCGGGTGGCGTAGCCGGCCTGGATGGCGCTGGCGGGCATGCCGTCGTACTTGGCCGTGACCGGCTCCTGCACCAGGGTGACGCCTCCGGCCCCGAGGATGGCGCGCAGACCCAGGGTGCCGTCCGTGCCGGTGCCGGAGAGGAGGATGCCGATGGCGCGTTCGCCCTGGTCTTCCGCCAGAGAGCGCAAAAAGGCGTCGATGGGCATGCGTTGCCCGCGCGGGACGTCCGGCACGGAGAGTTGCAGCACGCCGTGGAAGATCGCCATGTCGCGGTTGGGCGGCAGAACATGGACATGGTTGGGCCGCACCGGGGTCTGGTCCCGCACCTCCACCACCGGCAGGCTGGTGCTGCGTTGCAGGATCTCGGTGAGCAGGCTGGCGTGGTCCGGGTCCAGGTGCGGCACCAGGACGAAGGCCATGCCGGTATCCGCCGGCAAGGCGCGGAAGAACTGCTCGAAGGCCTCCAGCCCCCCGGCGGAAGCGCCCAGCGCGACGATGGGGAAGGGGGCGGGGGGTGTGGAGGGGGTCATGGGGGTTCCTGGTGGGTGTTTGCATGCTACGTGGCAGGCATAGGCTGGTCTATGAAGCGCCATGAATTGGGGGGAGCTAAAGCGGCTTCAACCCGTTTCTCCCGGTTCGCACGAAATCAATGGAATATTTCAATTCCATTGAAAATCTATTGTATATAAAGTACTTTCGCGTTTTGCGAAACACGAAATGTTGTTCTTTTAACCCTGTCTCATGCGCCGCCCCGTCAATCGTCAACCTACTCTCAAGTCCCAGGACTTTTATGTGCTGCTGGCGCTGCTGGCGCGTCGCGGCGAGGTATTGACGTATCCGGGCCTGGCCGCCTTCGCCGGGCTCTCCATGTCCGAGGTGCACGGCGCTTTGAAACGGGCCGAGTTGGCGCGGTTGCTGGCATTCGTGGACGGGCAGCCGCGCATCATCACCCCCGCATTCAAGGAGTTCCTGTTGCATGGCGCCCGCTATGCATTTCCCGCTGCACGGGGGACGATGGCGGGCGGAGTTCCGACGGCCTATGCCGCCGCCCCGCTCAACACGCTGATCGCGCCTTCTGCTGACCCGCCTCCCGTGTGGCCGTACGCCGAGGGCAGCGTGCGCGGCATTGCCCTGACGCCGCTCTATCCGTCAGCGCCGGCAGCGGCTTTGCGCAGCCCGGCCTTGTACGAAAACCTGGCGTTGTTCGATGCCTTGCGCATGGGCAACGTGCGCGAGCGCAATCTGGCCGAAAAGTTGTTCGAGGAGCGGTTGTGAATCCGCTGGACCCGAATGTTCAGTTGGTGGAAGTGGTGGCGCGGGCGCTGGGCGAGTTGTGCGACGAACTGGTGTTGGTGGGCGGGTGTGCGGCGGGCCTGTTATGCACCTCGCCCCAGGCGCCGCCGCCCCGTGTGACCTACGACGTGGACGTCATCGCCGAGGTGGCCGCCTTGTCCGGCTACCACGCCCTGGAGAAACAGTTCGCGTTGCGCGGGTTTGCCAGGGATATGTCGCCGGACGCACCCATCTGCCGGTGGCGCATCGGTCATGTGGAAGTCGATCTGATGCCGAGTGACGAACGCATCCTCGGGTTCTCGAACCGCTGGTACGCAGCAGCAATTGCCACGGCAACGGAGATGCTGTTACCCAGCGGTACGCGGATTCGACTGATTGCGGCGCCAGCCTTCCTGGCCACCAAATTCGAGGCATTTACGACGCGGGGCGGCAGTGACTTGCTGTCCAGCCATGATTTCGAAGACATCATCAATGTGTTGGATGGACGCCCTGGCATCGAGCAGGAAGTGGCTGTCTCGGGTATGGACCTTGCCGCTTATCTGGCGGCAAGTTTCCAGAACATCCTGCAACACCCGGACTTCGAGAACACGCTGCCAGGATTGGTTGCCTACGACAATCTGTATGAATCCCGTTTACAGGCGGTACGCCAACGTATCGTCGCCATCGCCGCCATTGATCTGCCAAGGTAGCTGCGAAGGTGCAGAAATCAGGGCTGATATACTGCCGCGCCCGCATCGCCACCCCCTCATCCCGCTCCCAACTCCATGATTCGTCGGTTCATTCGGAAGGTCTTCGGCAAGAAAGCCGCTCCCGGCCCCCGCATCCTCGCCCAGGACGCCCACGGCATCCGCCGCGATCTGATCCATCCCTGCGCCCTCAAGACCTGTCGCACCCTGTATGACGCGGGTTACGCCGCCTTTGTGGTGGGCGGCGCGGTGCGCGACCTGTTGCTGGGGCGTGAGCCGAAGGATTTCGACGTCGCCACCGACGCTACGCCGGACGAGATTCGCCGCCTGTTCCGGCGCTCGCGCGTGATCGGTCGCCGCTTCCAGATCGTCCACGTCTACTGCGGCGCGGACACCATCGAGGTCACCACCTTCCGCGCCGGCGCGCCCAGCGCCGAGGCGGATGAGGACGACGCCGACCACGTCACCGGCGAGGGCGGCATGCTGTTGCGCGACAACGTGTTCGGCAATCAGGAAGAGGATGCGGCGCGCCGCGACTTCACCGTCAACGCCCTCTATTACGACCCGGAAAACGAAGAGGTGTGGGATCTGCACGGCGGCGTGGAAGACGCCAAGCGCAAGGTGCTGCGCATGATCGGCGACCCGGAGCAGCGGTACCGCGAAGACCCCGTGCGCATGCTGCGCGCCGCGCGTTTCGCCGCCAAGCTGGAGTTCCACATCGACCCCGCCACGCGCGCGCCCATCGCCTGCCTGGCCCCCATGCTGGCGCACATCCCCACCGCGCGCCTGTTCGACGAGATGATGAAGCTGCTGCTCTCCGGCCATGCCGAGCGGGGTGTGCGCCAGTTGCGCGCCGAGGGCCTGCATCACGGCATCCTGCCCATGCTGGACACGGTGCTGGATGACCCGGCGCGGCAGAAATTCCTGCACCACGCCCTGCACGACACCGACCTGCGTGTGCGCCAGGGCCACTCCGCCTCCCCCGCCTTCATGCTCGCCTGCCTGCTCTGGTTCGACTTCCAGGCCGAGTTCAGCCGCAACAAGGAACGCGGTCAGCACCTGCAATCGGCCCTGTTCGATGCCATGGACACGGTGCTGGAGCGTCAGCGTGACGTACTCGCCTTCCCGCGCCGCTTCGACGGCACGATCAAGGAGATCTGGGGCATGCAGGGGCGCCTGGAACAGCGCTCCGGCAATCGCCCGTTCCGCCTCATGCAGCATCCGCGTTTCCGCGCCGCCTACGATTTCCTGCTGATCCGCGCCGAGTCGGGCGACGCCCCGGCGGAACTGGCGGAGTGGTGGACCCGCTTCCAGGACGCGGAGGATTCGGAACGCGAAGCCATGTTGATCCAGCCCGGCGCCGGCGAGGGGGCCAAGCGCAAGTGCCGCCGCAAGCCGCACAAGTCGGAGGATGGCGCGGGGCCGGTTGAGGTCATCCTTGGCTGAGATTCCGGTCTACGTCGCACTGGGCGCCAACCTGGAAGACCCGGTGACGCAGGTGGAGCGGGCCATGGACGCGCTGGCGCGTCTGCCCGAGACCCGGCTCACCGCCCGTTCCGGCCTGTATCTGTCCAAACCCGTGGGCTATTCCGAACAGCCTGATTTCGTCAACGCCGTGGCGGGCCTCTCCACCCAGTTGACGCCGCGCGCCCTGCTGGACGCCCTGCTGGCCATCGAGGCGCGTCAGGGGCGCGACCGCAGTTTCAAGAACGCCCCCCGCACCCTGGATCTGGACCTGCTGCTCTACAACGGCCTGATCATGCACGAGCACGGCCTGACCTTGCCGCACCCGCGCATGGCGGAGCGGGCCTTCGTGCTGGCCCCGCTGTGCGAGATCGCGCCGGAGGCGGTGATCCCCGGCAGGGGGTCCGTCACCCACTGTCTGGCCGCCCTGGATTGCGCCGACCTGGAGCGGCTGCCCGCCCCCCGGCGCAGGGCCGCCCGCTAACTTTCGATGCTGGGTCGTTTCAAACATATCGTGGTGGAAGGCCCCATTGGCGTGGGCAAGACCAGCCTGGCGCGGCGTCTGGCGGGTCTCATGGGGGCCGAGCTGATCCTGGAGAACCCGGAAGAAAACCCCTTCCTGGCCCGCTTTTACGAAGACCGCAAACGCAACGCCCTGCCGGCGCAGTTGTTCTTTCTCGTGGCGCGGGTGGAGCAGGCGCGGCGCATGGCCCAGGGCGAGCTGTTCACCCCGTCCACGGTGGCGGACTTCATGTTGGAAAAAGACCCCCTGTTTGCCCGCCTGACCCTGGATGAGGCCGAGTTCAAGCTCTACCGCCAGCTCTACGAGGGCCTCAAGCCCACCTCCGCGGCCCCGGACCTGGTGATCTACCTGCAAGCCGGCGTCCCCGCGCTGATGGATCGGGTGAAGCGGCGGGGCCGCCCCTATGAGCGCCAGATCGCGGACCACTATCTGGCGGACTTGTCCCGCGCCTATAACGAATTCTTCTACCACTACGACGCCGCCCCGCTTCTGGTGGTCAACAGCGAGCACCTCAACTTCGCCGACAAGACGGAGGATTTCGATCTGCTGGTGCGCCGCGTCCGCGACATGCGCGGGGCGCGCGAATTCTTCAATTTAGGAGCGTGACCATGTTCCTGCCGCAACTCCTGACCCGACTTGAGCAAGGCGAAAAACTCGCCGTGCTGACCTGCTACGACGCCAGCTTTGCGCGCCTGATGGCCGCCAACGGCGTCGATATCCTGCTGGTGGGCGATTCCCTGGGCATGACCGTGCAGGGCCACGCCACCACCCTGCCGGTGAGCCTGGAGCAGATGGTCTATCACACCGAGGCAGTGGCGCGCGGGGCGGCGGGCCGGTGCTTCCTGATCGGCGACCTGCCCTTCGGCAGTTACCAGGCCAGCCCGGAGCAGGCCTTCCACGCCTCCGCCCGGTTCATGGCGGCGGGGGCCAACATGGTCAAGCTGGAGGGCGGCGCGGTGATGGTGGAGACGGTGCGCTTTCTGGTGGACCGGGGCATCCCGGTGTGCGGCCACCTGGGCCTGTTGCCGCAGTCGGTCAACACCACCGGCTACCGCGCCCAGGCCAGGGAGGCGGCGCAGGCGGAGCAGCTCCTGCGCGACGCCGCAGCGCTTCAGGACGCCGGCGCGCAGATGCTGGTGATGGAATCCATCCCCTCCGCCCTGGCCGAGACGGTGACGCGGCAACTCGCCATTCCCACCATCGGCATCGGCGCCGGCCCGGCCTGCGACGGTCAGGTGCTGGTGCTGCACGACATCCTGGGTCTGACCGAGAAACCGCCGCGCTTTTCCAGGAATTTCATGGACGGGGCCGGCAGCCTGGGCAACGCCGTCCAGGGGTTTGTGACGGCGGTGAAGACGGGCAGCTTCCCAGGGCCGGAACACGGGTTTTAATGTAGCGCCGGCTTCCAGCCGGCAACCTGCCGGCTGGAAGCCGGCGCTACGGAAAATCGACCATGCAACTCCTCCACACCGTCGCCGACCTCCGCGCCGCCCTCAAGGGCGAGAGCGAGACCGCCTTCGTGCCCACCATGGGCAACCTGCACACGGGCCACATCGCCCTGGTGCAACAGGCGCGCCGCCAGGGCCGCCCGGTGGTGGCCAGCCTCTTCGTCAACCCGCTGCAATTCGGCGCGGGCGAGGATTTCGAGCGCTATCCCCGCACCCTGGTGGCGGATTGCGCCCAACTCGAACCCGCCGGCTGCGACCTCGTGTTTGCCCCGGATGTGCGGGAGATGTACCCGGAGCCCCAGACCTTCACGGTCATCCCCCCCCTGGCGGACGAGTTGTGCGGCGCGCACCGGCCCGGCCACTTCGCGGGCGTGGCGACGGTGGTGCTCAAGCTGTTCAACATGGTGCAGCCCCGTTATGCCGTGTTCGGCAAGAAGGACTACCAGCAGTTGTTCCTCCTCAAGGGGCTGGTGCGCCAGTTCAATCTGCCCATCACGGTGCTGGAAGGCGAGACGGTGCGGGCGGAGGATGGTCTGGCGCTGTCCTCCCGCAATGGTTTTCTGAGCCCGGAGGAGCGCGCCGAAGCGCCGCGTCTGTACCGGCTGCTGAAGCAGATTTGTGCACGCCTGGGTGCGGGGGAGACCGACTTCGCCGCACTGGAGGCCGTGGCTGCACAGGAACTGGCGCACCACGGCTGGGAGGTGGATTACGTCAGCATCCGCTCCCGCCGCACCTTGCTGGCCCCCGCCGCCGGGGAGCGCGACTGGGTGGCGCTGGCCGCAGCCCGGCTGGGGCGGACGCGGTTGATCGACAACCTGGAGGCGGGGGCGGCGTCGGTGTGCGAATGAATTCGCACCTACAGCCGCTTTCGTCGTGGATGTGCGAATGAATTCGCACCTACAACTGCTTTCGTCGTGGATGTGCGAATGAATTCGCACCTACAACGGTCCCGTAGGTGCGAATTCATTCGCACCCCCGCCAGCAGGGCCGCGCAGACATAACGATGTAGGTGCGAATTCATTCGCACACCCCTCCGTTGTTGCACTGCAATATTGCCGCTATAGTCGCGCCCCCCTACTGATTCCCGCCCCATCGCCATGCAACGCACCCTGCTCAAATCCAAGCTGCACCGCGTTCGCGTCACGGCTTCCGAACTGGAATACGAAGGCTCCTGCGCCATCGACGAACTGCTGCTGGCGGCGGCGGACATCCGGGAGTTCGAGCGCATCGAGATCTACAACGTGAACAACGGCGAGCGCTTCGCCACCTACGCCATTCGCGGCCAGAAGGGCTCCGGCATGATCTCGGTGAACGGCGCCGCCGCGCGCCGCGCCGCCGTGGGCGACATCCTCATCATCGCCAGCTACGCCGATTACGCCGAGATGGAGATGGCCGACTACGCGCCCAGGCTGGTGTATGTGGAGGCCCACAACCGCATCCAGCGCATCGGCGCGGAGATCACCGCCCTGTAGGAGCCCGGCTGTGCCGGGCGATCCACCCTCGCACCGCGCCAAGGCATCGCCCGGCACAGCCGGGCTCCTACAGGGGAGGGTTCATCCGTTGGGGCGGACTTCGGCCTCCACCCGCCCCCAATCAAAGTACTGCCCCGGATCGGTCTTGCGCCCCGGCGCGATGTCGGAATGGCCGATGACCGCCTCGATCGGATAGGCCGCTCGCAGCGTCGCCAGTAGCCGGTTCAGTGTCGCGTACTGCGCCTCGGTGAAGGGTTGTGCGTCCGTCCCTTCCAGCTCGATGCCCATCGAAAAGTCGTTGCAGCGCTCCCGCCCTTGCCAGTGCGACGCCCCGGCATGCCAGGCGCGCAGGCCGCAGGGGACGAACTGGATCAGTTCACCGTCGCGGCGGATAAAGAAGTGGGCCGACACCCGCAGTTCGGCGATGCCGGCGTAGTAGGGATGCGCATGGGGGTCGAGGCGGTTGGTGAACAGCGCTTCCACCCCCGGCCCGCCGAACTCGCCCGGCGGCAGGCTGATGTTGTGGATCACCACCAGGCGGATCGCCTCGCCCTGCGGACGCGCGTCGCAATTGGGCGAGGGCGCGCGCCGGGCGGCGTCCAGCCAGCCTTCCGGGTCGAGTTTCATTTGCGGGCCTCCTGGGCGGGTGCGCGAGGGCCGCATGGTAGCGCCAGCCGGGCCGGTAAAATCCGCGCACTTTTTCGGAGCCCTCCCATGATCGCCCTCGAACTCTTCTTTTTCCTCATCGTCATCCTCGTCGCCGCCGAGGTCTTCGTGAACGCCCTGGAGCATCTGGGGGAGCGCCTGGGCATCTCGGAGGGGGTCACGGGCTCCATCTTCGCCGCCGTGGGTACGGCCCTGCCGGAGACCATCGTGCCCTTGCTGGCGATCTTCGCCGGCACCCAGAACCAGCAACTCAATGAGGAGATCGGCGTGGGGGCCATCCTGGGCGCGCCCTTGATGCTGTCCACCCTGTCCCTGTTCCTGATGACCTTGGCGGTGTGGAAGAAGCGCGGCGCTCAAGGCCATTTGAGCCCGGAGCGCACCGGCCTGAAGCGGGATCTGGATTTCTTCCTGGGCGCTTTTGCGGTGGCCGCCGTGGCCCTGTTCGTGCCCCATGACAACCCCGCAGTGCGCGCCATGCTCGCCGTGGTGATGGTGCTGACCTATTTCTTCTATGTGATGCTGACCCTGAAGGCCTCCGCCGCGCTGGTGAAGGACGGCCACGCCACCGAGGCGGAAGACCCCATGTTCCTGGCCCGTCTGGGGCTGCCCACCAACTGGCCCACCATCCTGTTCCAGCTTCTGGCGGGTCTGGTCCTGCTGGTGGTGGGGGCCAAGGGCTTCATCCATGGCATCGAACAGGCTGCGCCGCTCTTGGGCATCTCCGCCCTGGTGCTGTCGCTGATGATCGTGCCGGTGGCGACGGAGTTGCCGGAGAAGGTGAATTCCATCCTGTGGATACGCAAGCACAAGGACACCCTGGCCTTCGGCAACATCACCGGGGCGATGGTGTTTCAGGGCACCCTGCTGCCCGCCATCGGCGTTCTGCTCACGCCCTGGGCGCCGGTGAAGGAGGTGCTGGCGGGGGTGGTCATCACCCTGGTCGCCGCCGCCTGGCTGCGCTTCATGGTGCAACGGGGCCAGTTGCGGGTGTGGCATCTGGCGGTGAACGGGGCGCTGTATGTGACTTATCTGAGCGTTGCCCTGAGCTGATCCGGTACGCCGCTCAAGTTCCCGCACGCCTGTCCGTTATCTCCTCCATACCGGATTGAGCCCCGCCAGGGCCGAGGGGCGCTGCGCCCCGGCTCGGGAAAACGCCCGAGCCGCCCCCCGTGGGGGCCAAGTCGTTCTTGGGGCGGCCCGGCGCACGACTTGAGAGGAGAGCGCCCATGAAGAACCCCAACATCGTCCCCACGACGGTGGAGAAGGTGATGCGCGAAGACGATTTCATCGTCTCCAAGACCGACCCGACCGGGCGCATCACCTATGGCAACCGCATCTTTGTTGAGTTTTCCGGCTATTCCGAGAAGGAGTTGCTGGGCGCGCAGCACAACATCATTCGCCATCCGGACATGCCCAGGGCCGTGTTCAAGCTGCTTTGGGACACGATTGCCGCGGGCAATGAATGCAACGCCTATGTGAAGAACATGGCCAAGGACGGCAGCTTCTACTGGGTGTTCACCAACGTCACGCCGCAGCACGGCCCGTCCGGGAACATCGTGGGGTACTACTCGGTGCGTCGCAAACCCAAGGCCTCCGGGGTCAAGACGGTGACGGGCCTGTACCGCGCCATGCGGGAGGCGGAGAAGAATGCGGGGGCGCGGGACGCCATCGCCGCTTCCGCCAAATTGCTGACCGATCTGCTGGCGGAAAAGGGGTTGAGCTATGACGAACTGGTCCTTGCAATCTAGGTTGGCGGCCCTGCTCTGGGGGTTTTCCGGGCTGGTTCTGGCCACCATTCTGGCGGCCTGGGTCATGCATGGTTTTGATTGGGCGCTGCTCCTTTTTCTTTTGATCGGCATGGCTGTTTCCGCCTGGGGTCAGGTGCGTGTGCGGCAGTGGTTGGCGCCCATCGCCCTGCTCGACGCCCTGACCGGCGAGGTGGCCGACGGTCATTTCCAGGGCCGCATCACCGGGGTGGGGGATGCGGACGAGATTGGCCGCCTGTGTTGGCGCATGAATGACATGCTGGATCAGTTGGAGGCGTATTTCCGCGAGGAAGGCACGACCTTTCGCGCGCATCTGGACGGCAGGTTTTTTCGCAAGAGCTTCCCGTCAGGCCTGCACGGCGGGTTTGCCAAGGGCCTGGAGAGTCACAACGTCTTGCTGGGGAGCATGGAGGATCAACGCCGCACCCAGATGCGCAACGCGCTGATTTCACAAGTGCATCACCTGAATACGGGAAATTTGCTTACCAATCTGGCCTCGAATCAGGCGGACCTGAAGCATGTGACCGACGAGATGCAGCAGGTGGTGGACCTGGCCACCCGCACCACGGCGGACGCGGAGACCAGTCAGGCTTCGGTGTTGGAGGTGGTGGAGCGGCTGGGCGAGATCACCACCCGCATCAACCATGTGGCGGATGGCGTGGTCGCCCTCAACAACAGCAGCCATGAGATCACCCGTGCGGTGCAGCTCATCACCGCGATTGCCAACCAGACCAACCTGCTGGCGCTCAACGCGGCCATCGAGGCGGCGCGCGCCGGCGAGGCGGGGCGCGGCTTCGCCGTGGTGGCGGACGAGGTGCGCAAGCTGGCGGAGAACACGAAACAGGCGTCGGAGTCCATCGGGCGGGTCATGGAGGCGCTCAACAGCGACACCAGCCGCATGCTGGAAGATTCCAACGCCATGCGCGAGATGGCGGCCAGTTCCAGTCAGGTCATTACCGAGATGGAGGGGCGTTTCGCCTCCTTCGCCCGCTCCGCCAAGGAGACTCAGGGACGCGCCGGGCGCGCCCAGGACATGAGTTTCGCCTCCCTGGTCAAGGTGGACCATGTGATCTACAAGCAGCGCGCCTACATGGCGCTGAATACGGATGGCGACGAGACCTACGCCACGCCGGTGCGGGTGGACCATCACGGCTGTCGCCTGGGCCAGTGGTACGAGAGCGTCGGCCAGCGGAGCTTCGGCGGCATGCCTTCCTACGCCGCCCTCGCGCGGCCCCATGGCCTGGTGCACAGCCATGTGCACGCCATGCTGTCTTACCTGGGGCGCGGCTGGGAGAAGAACCTGGAGATGCAGCAGGCCATGTTCGCGGCCATGCAGGAGACTGAACGCGCCAGTTATGAGGTCATGGAACTGATTGACCGGCTGGTGGTGGAAAAGCACGGCGCCTGAACGCCGACGCGTGCGCCTTACGCGTCCGGCGCGCCTTGCCGATGCGCCTCGCAACAGTAGAACTTGCCCTGGCTGAGAATGGCTTCGGAGCGGGGCAGGTTCACCCCGCACTGCGCGCAACGCACCATGTTCTCCACCGGCTTGTCCGCCGGTTTCGAGGCGTCCCGCACCCGTTTGTTGGCCTGATGCTTGTACCAAAGCACTACCGCCAGACCCAGCAGCGCAAAAAAGATCAGCTTACTCACGAGCGAGCCCGTCCTTGTGCGTGGTGTTGATCACCACCAGCAGTTGCTTGAACGGGACTTCCTTGCCCCAGCGGTTGAGGAACTGCATGTAGGGCAGATCCTTGCCGGTGGGAAACTGGTAGGTGTCGGCCACCATCTCGTCGTACAGCTTGCGCAACACGCCATCCAGATGAGCCAGCATGGCGGACCAACGCTCCGCGTTCTCCGGGTCGTAGTCGATGCCGGCGCTCATCTCATCCACCTCGTATACGGCGTTGTGCACGAGATCGACGTATTCGTCGTAGGTTCTGGGTTGTTTCATAGGTTTGTCCTCGAAATAAAACAGGGGCGAGGCGGTTGCCCTCTCGGTTGCCTTCT
Organism: Betaproteobacteria bacterium; assembly: GCA_016219425.1. Taxonomy (GTDB): domain Bacteria; phylum Pseudomonadota; class Gammaproteobacteria; order Burkholderiales; family Thiobacillaceae; genus PFJX01. The sequence continues at coordinate 159,536 of JACRNB010000015.1, forward strand.
CGGTTGCCTTCTCGCCCCCGTCATTGTGACAGCGCAGACGCTTGCCTGCCCGCGAACCACTCCTGTCAGCCCGGAACTGGACCTTCCCGCCGCCCTGGGTTTCGCCGGATGCGCCCAAGACCATAAAATGGCCGCCTTCCATACGGGTGGGGCGCGTGTAGCCGCCCTCTCCGTTCACCTTCACCCTCCCAAGAGCCCGCCCCATGTTCACCGGCATCATCCAGGCCGTCGGCCACGTCTCCCAGTTTCAGGAATCCGGCGCCGGCGATGCGCGCATCACCTTTCACGGCGGCGGCCTGCCCATGCAGGACGTGCGTCTGGGCGATTCCATCGCCTGCAACGGCGTCTGTCTCACGGTGGTGGCGTTCACCCCGGAGAGTTTCAGCATGGACGTCTCCGCCGAGACCTTCGCCTGCACCATCGGCTACGCCCCCGGCGACCCGGTGAACTTCGAGAAGGCCATGCAGCTTTCCGACCGCCTGGGCGGGCATCTGGTCTCCGGCCATGTCGATGGCGTGGGCGAGGCGCTCCACTTCGCGCCCGTGGGCGGCGAGGACGACAGTTGGCGGCTCGACCTGCGTGCGCCGGACAGGATGGCGCGCTACCTTGCGCCCAAGGGCTCCATTGCCGTCAACGGCGTCTCGCTCACCGTGAACCGGGTGGACGGCGCGGATTTCTCCATCAACCTCATCCCCCACACCCTGGCGCACACCATGCTGCACACCCTCAAGCCGGGGACCAGGGTCAACCTGGAGGCCGACATGCTGGCGCGCTACGCCGAACGTCTGCTGGCCTACACCCACGCGTTTACCCCATCCATTGATAAGGATTGACCATGTCTCTCGCCTCCATCCAGGAAATCGTTGCCGAACTGAAAGCGGGCCGCATGGTCATCCTCGTCGATGAGGAAGACCGTGAAAACGAAGGCGATCTGGTCATGGCCGCCGAGTTCGCCACCCCCGAGGCGATCAACTTCATGGCCCGATATGGGCGCGGCCTGGTCTGCCTCACCCTCACCGACGACCGCTGCCGCCAGTTGGGACTGAAGCAGATGGTGAGCGACAACCAGACCCCGCACGGCACCGCCTTCACCATCTCCATCGAGGCCGCCGAGGGCGTCACCACCGGCATCTCCGCCGCTGACCGCGCCGTCACCATCCTCGCGGCGGTGAAGCGGGACGCGAAGCCTGCCGACATCATCCAGCCCGGCCACATCTTCCCGCTGCGCGCCCAGCCCGGCGGCGTGCTGAAACGCGCCGGCCACACCGAGGCGGGTTGCGACCTGGCGGCCATGGCGGGCCTGATCCCGGCCTCGGTGATCTGCGAGATCCTCAAGGACGACGGCACCATGGCGCGCCTGCCGGATCTGGTGGTGTTTGCGCAGGAGCACGGCCTCAAGATCGGCGCCATCGCCGACCTGATCCAGTACCGCAGCGAGAACGAGGCCCTGGTGCAGCGCGCCGCCGAGAAGACGGTAGAGACCGCCTACGGTGCGTTCCGCCTGGTGGCCTACCACGACGACACCGTCAACGAGACCCATCTGGCCCTGGTCAAGGGCGAGCTGCGCGCCGAGGTCGAGACCCTGGTGCGGGTGCACGAGCCGGTTTCCGTGCTGGACTTTCTGGATGCCGGCACCGGCCATTCCTGGAGCATGGACGCGGCGATGAAGGCCCTGGCGGCGAGCGAGGCCGGCGTCATGGTGCTGTTGCACCGGCCCGAGACCGGCGCCGATCTGGTGGACCGCCTCACCAGCGCGCCCAAGCCCCCCGCCAAGGTGGACCTGCGCAACTACGGCATCGGCGCCCAGATCCTGCGTGATCTGGGCGTGGGCAAGATGAAACTGCTGGCGCACCGCCGCCGCATGCCCTCCATGACCGGCTTCGGCCTGGAAGTCACGGGGTTCGTGGAACAGGGCTGAGCCATGGGCGAGGCCGGGATCTTCGACCCCAAACCCCGGCTCGCCGCGCTGCCCAACCTGCCGGGCGTCTACCGCATGCTGGACGAGGCCGGCGCAACGCTCTATGTGGGCAAGGCCAAAGACCTGAAGAAGCGGGTCTCCAGCTACTTCCAGAAGTCCGATCTCTCACCGCGCATCGCCCATATGGTGGCGCGCATCCGCGACATCCAGACCACGGTGACGCGCACCGAGGCCGAGGCGCTGTTGCTGGAGAACAACCTCATCAAGGAACTGGCGCCGCGTTTCAACATCCTGTTCCGCGACGACAAGTCCTACCCCTACCTGCTCCTTTCCGGCCACGAGCGCCCCCGCATCGGTTTTTTTCGCGGCACGCCGGACAAGCGCAATACCGTGTTCGGCCCCTTTCCCAACTCCTTCGCGGTGCGCGAAAGCATCCAGATCCTGCAAAAGGTGTTCCGCCTGCGCACCTGCGAGGACACGGTGTTCAGCAACCGTTCCCGCCCCTGCCTGCTGCATCAGATCAAGCGGTGCAGCGCCCCCTGCGTGGGCCTGGTGTCGGCGCAGGACTACGCGCGCGACGTGGCGGACGCGCGCCTGTTCCTGGAAGGCCGGGATAACGAAGTGATCGACGCCCTCACTGCGCGTATGAACGCGGCGGCGGAGACCTGGCGCTTTGAACAGGCCGCGTTCTGGCGCGACCAGATCCAGTCCCTGGCCAAGGTGCGCGCGCAGCAATTCGTGGAAAGTCGGGGCGATCAGGACGTGGATGTGATCGGCGCGGCGCTGGCGGGCGGGCGGGCCTGCGTCTATCTGGTGATGGTGCGGGGCGGACGCAACCTGGGCGGTCGCGCCTTCTTCCCCGCCCACGCCGAGGAGGCGGATCGCGCCGCCCTGCTGGAGGCCTTCGTCGGCCAGCACTACGCCGGCGGCGCGATTCCCGCCGCCCTGGTGCTGGGGGAGGAGATCGAGGGCCTGGGCGAAACCCTGAGCCAACAGGCCGGGCGGCAGGTGCGGATGGTGAGCCGGCCCCAGGGCGAGCGCCGGGTGTGGCTGGAGATGGCGGACAAGAACGCGCAACTGGCCCTGGCCGCGCGCGAGGGCCAGCGCGAGAACCAGGCCGCGCGCGTGGCGGCCCTGAACGAGGCGCTGGGCGAGGAGGGCATCGCCCGCATCGAGTGCTTCGACGTCAGCCATACGATGGGCGAGGCCGCCACCGTGTCCTGCGTGGTGTTCGACCAGGGTGCGATGCAGTCTTCGGAATACCGTCGCTACAATGTCTCCACCCCCGCGCCCGGCGACGACTACGCCGCCCTGCGCGAGGCCCTGAGCCGGCGTTACGGCAAGCTGGCGGCAGGGGAAGGGCGCTTGCCCGACCTGCTGTTGATCGACGGCGGCAAGGGGCAGTTGCATGTGGCGGTGGATGTGCTGTCGGAGTTGGGCCTGGGTCACCTGCCCATGCTGGGGGTGGCCAAGGGGGTGGAACGCAAGCCGGGTATGGAGCAGTTGTTCCTGCCGGGCGAGGTGGAGCCGCTACGGCTGGCGCCCCATCACCCGGCCCTGCACCTGATCCAGCAGGTGCGGGACGAGGCGCACCGCTTCGCCATCACCGGCCACCGCGCCCGCCGCAGCAAGGCGCGCACCCAGTCCAGCCTGGAAGAGATCGCCGGGGTGGGGGCGAAGCGGCGGCAGCGCTTGTTGCAAACCTTTGGCGGCCTGCGCGGCGTGATCGACGCAGGCATCGAGGATCTGGCCCGGGTGGACGGCATCAGCCGCGACCTGGCGGAACGGATTTACCGGGAATTGCATTGAACGCGTTGTTGCAAATGACGCCAATCCCGTACGCCGACTCATTGGATAGCTGACCGGAATCGTCATGGCCCCAACCGTAGTTCGCGATGGACTATTCAGGCTCTTCTTCTTTTCCCGTGAAGAGCCAAGAATGCATGTGCATGTGGCTCACCCGGACGGTGAGGCCAAGTTCTGGCTCGAACCTGCCATTACACTGGCCGACCATGTCGGACTGACTGCCCATGAACTGGCCGAGGCCGAAAACGCATCATTCATCGTCACAAGCAGGAGATTGCGGATGCCTGGAAAGAGCATTTTGGAAGCTGAGGTTACTCACGTCTCCAGGCATGGCCTCTGGCTGCTCCTGGGCGAAGAGGAGCTTGCCCTCCCCTTCGTCGAATTCCCCTGGTTCCAACAGGCCACCATCGACCAACTCTGCTCTGTGGAACGGCCCAGCCCCGATCATCTTTACTGGCCGCGGCTCGATATCGACTTGTCGGTGGAGTCCATTCGCCACCCGGAACGCTTTCCGTTGAAATCGGGCATGGCGGCTGGCCGCGCGCCCGAGGCGGAAGCTTCCTAGCCGCATCCCTCAACACCGCGCCCCACGATGCCCTTCAACCTGCCCAATACCCTGACCTGGCTGCGGATCGCGCTGATCCCGCTGTTCGTCGTCGTGTTCTATCTACCGGACGGGTTGCTGCCGAAGCATTCGATCAACCTCTATGCGACGCTGATCTTTGCCCTGGCCGCCGTCACCGACTGGCTCGATGGCTGGCTGGCGCGGCGGCTGAACCAGATGTCGGCGTTCGGGGCCTTTCTCGACCCGGTGGCGGACAAGCTCATGGTGGCGGCGGCGCTGATCGTGCTGGTGGACCTGGACCGCGCCGGGGTGGATGTGGCGCTCATCATCATCGGGCGCGAGATCGCCATCTCGGCGCTACGCGAGTGGATGGCGCGCCTGGGGCAGAACAAGGAGGTGGCGGTGGCCTTCATCGGCAAGCTCAAGACCGCAGCGCAGATGGTTGCGATCTTGCTGCTGCTCTATCACGAGCCCATCCTGGGCTGGCCCCACACCTTCATCCTGGGGCGCTGGCTGCTCTATCTGGCTGCGCTGCTGACCCTCTGGTCCATGGCGCACTACCTGATGGCGGCCTGGCGGACCCTGGCCAAAGAGCCCGCCGCCTAGGCGGGTTTTTCAACCCCGGTTTTTGCGCGCCCGGCCCAGCAGCAACAGACCCAGACCCATCAGGGCCAGGGATTCGGGTTCGGGTACGGGGTTCAGGCTCAACCCTTGAACTTCGGACTGGCTGAGGGCGGTGTTGTAGAGACGGGCCTCGCTGATGAGGGCGTCGATCGCACCGGGGCCGGACAAGCCGGCGGCATGGCGTATGCCGAACAGGATCTCGGTGTCGCCCGCACTCCAGCTGGTGGCGTTGGCGGTGATGTAGCTGCCGATGTTGATGCCGTTGCGGTAGCCCGTGACGCTCATCTGCCCGCCGCCCAGGTCGTCGTAGGCAAAGGCCATCTGGACCAGTGTGTTGGTGGCGGTTTCCGTGTATCCGGGATTGAGGGCCTGGGTGCGCCACCAGTACGAGCTGCCGGGCAGCCATCGGTTGGCCTGCTGTTCGCCGTAGATGATGCCGTCGAATTGATCCGAGCCGATGCGGTCGATGGTCATCGCCGAACCCGCGTTGGCCACATTGCTCAGGTTTTGCATCGCCACCCAGACCACCAGGGTCTTGTCGGTGATGGTGGGGCCGCTGTAGCCGGTGGTCCGGGCCCAGCCGGTGGCGGTAGTGCCGCTGCCGTTCACGTCCAGCTTGCCGCCCGTGATGCTGGCGTTGCCCATCAGTTGCAGGTTGCCGAAGTTGCCTTGCGTATCCGCCAGGGCGTTGGAACCTTCAAAGGTCCATTGGCCGATCAGACTGGCGCTTGCAACGGAGCTGGCCAGCGCCAAGGGGAGGCCAGCCAGCAGAAGGGATTTCCAGGAATTCACCAGGGTCATGTCTCGCTCCGAATGCACCATGTCAAAAGATGGCGACCCGTAAGCAAGCGCCACGCCAGGGGTGGAACCTGTTGATGCATATCAATGTTTGCACTGGGTAAGTATCCCGCTGTAAGAATCCCCGACAAATTGAAACCCCCTTTTTTGCACCCATATTCAACGCCGACTGCGTAAGTGTTTGACCTGCTTACTCGGGAATTGGGACAATCTGCTCCTCAATCTTTTTTGAATATTCAAATGTTCGACAGGCTGCGTGAAGACATCCGCATTGTTTTTGACCGCGACCCGGCGGCGCGCACCTTCTTTGAGGTGCTCACCACCTATCCGGGGCTGCATGCCATCCTCTGGCATCGGATGTCGCATCGCCTGTGGAACTGGGGTTTCAAGTGGCTGGCGCGCCTGTCCAGCACCTTCGCGCGCTGGTTCACGGGCATCGAGATCCATCCTGGCGCCAAGTTGGGGCGGCGCGTGTTCATCGACCACGGCATGGGCGTGGTGGTGGGCGAAACCGCCGAGATCGGCGATGACTGCACCCTGTATCACGGCGTCACTCTGGGGGGGACTTCCTGGAACAAGGGCAAGCGCCATCCCACCCTGGAGGCGGGGGTCATCGTCGGCGCCGGGGCCAAGATTCTGGGCCCCATCACCCTGGGGGCCGGCTCCAAGGTGGGCTCCAATGCGGTGGTGGTGAAGGATGTGCCGGCGGGGGCTACCGCCATCGGCATCCCCGCCCGCATCCTGGACAGCGAACAGGAAAAGACCCGGGAGGAAACCGCCAACAAGCTGGGCTTCTCCGCCTACGGCGTGGGCGCCGACATGAACGATCCCATGGTGAAGGCCTTGCACGGTCTCATCGACCACGCCGCCAACATGGACCGCCGCATCGAGTGGATGCAGGCCGAACTCAAGCGCCTGGATGTCGGCGCCAATGCCAACGTACCGGATGACCATTTCGACCCCGAGCGCCTGAATCGGATGGTGGACTGAGTGTTGCCCAAATGAATAGTTGACCAAAACAATCGGGATTAGTAGAGTGCATTACCCCCCACACAGAGAGAGCGAGGCACATCATGCGTTTGACCACCAAAGGACGGTTCGCGGTAACGGCGATGATCGATCTGGGCATGCGCCAGCAGCGCGGCCCTGTCACCCTGGCGGGGATCAGTGACCGCCAGCGCATCTCTCTGTCGTATCTGGAGCAACTGTTTGGTCGCCTGCGCCGGCAGGGTATTGTCGACAGCGTGCGCGGTCCCGGCGGCGGCTACACCCTGGCCAAGCCCATGGAAGACATCTCCGTGGCCTCCATCATCCGCGCCGTGGACGAGCCCATCGACGCGACCCAGTGCGGCGGCCTGGGCAACTGCCACGACGAACGCGAGTGCATGACCCACGAATTGTGGACGGCCCTCAACGCCCGCATCTACGACTATCTGGAGTCGGTCAATCTGGCCGCTCTGGTCCAGACCCAACTGGACAAGAAGGCGGAAGAGATTGTCGATACGCGCAAGGATTCACGCCGCCAGGTGGGGTCTGCCGAACTCAAGTCGGCGATGCTGGGCTGAAGTTTCAAGGAAACAACATGGTCAACACCCCCATTTATCTCGACTACTCCGCCACCACCCCGGTGGACCCGCGCGTGGCCGGGAAGATGATCCCCTACCTCACGGAGCTGTTTGGCAACCCGGCCTCCCGTTCCCATCCCTTCGGCTGGGCGGCGGAAAAGGCCGTGGAAGAGGCGCGCGAACAGGTCGCCGCCCTGGTCAACGCCGACCCCAGGGAGATCGTCTGGACCTCGGGGGCGACCGAATCCAACAACCTGGCCATCAAGGGCGCGGCCCATTTCTATGCCGGCAAGGGCAAGCACCTGGTCACGGTGAAGACCGAGCACAAGGCCGTGCTGGACACCTGCCGCGAACTGGAGCGTCAGGGCTTTGAGGTCACCTACCTATCGCCCAGGCCGGACGGTCTGGTGGACCTGGCCGAGTTCGAGGCAGCCCTGCGCCCGGATACCCTCCTGGCCTCGGTGATGTACGTGAACAACGAGATCGGCGTGATCCAGGACATCCCCGCCATGGGGGACATCTGCCGCGCCAAGGGCGTGATGTTCCATGTGGACGCGGCCCAGGCCACCGGCAAGGTGGCCATCGACCTGGCCCGGCTCAAGGTCGATTTCATGTCCTTCTCCGCGCACAAGACCTATGGACCCAAGGGCGTGGGCGCCCTATATGTGCGGCGCAAGCCGCGCGCGCGCCTGGAGGCGCAGATGCACGGCGGCGGCCACGAGCGCGGCATGCGCTCCGGCACCCTGGCCACGCACCAGATCGTGGGCATGGGCGAGGCCTTCCGCATTGCGCGCGAGGAGATGGGGGCCGAGACCGAGCGCATCCGCCATCTGCGCGACAAGCTCTGGAAGGGCCTGCAAGACATCGAAGAGGTGCACCTCAACGGCGACTTCGAACGTCGCATCGCCGGCAACCTCAACGTCAGCTTCAACTTTGTCGAGGGCGAGAGCCTGATCATGGCGATCAAGGATCTCGCGGTATCGAGCGGTTCCGCCTGCACCTCCGCCAGCCTGGAGCCGTCCTACGTGCTCAAGGCCCTGGGCCGCAACGACGAGCTGGCGCACAGTTCCATCCGATTCACCATTGGCCGCTTCACCACTGAAGAAGAGATCGACTACGCCATCGCCCTGCTGCACGAGAAGATCGGCAAGCTGCGCGAGATGTCTCCGCTCTGGGAGATGTTCAAGGACGGCGTCGATCTCAACTCCGTGCAGTGGGCGGCGCATTGAGAGGTACTTCATGAGCTACAGCACCCAAGTCCTGGAACACTACGAGAACCCCCGCAACGTGGGGGCGTTCGACAAGGCGGATGGCGGCGTCGGCACCGGCATGGTGGGCGCGCCCGCTTGCGGCGACGTGATGAAGCTGCAAATCAAGGTGAACGAGCAGGGCATCATCGAAGACGCCAAGTTCAAGACCTACGGCTGCGGCTCCGCCATCGCCTCCTCTTCCCTGGTGACCGAGTGGGTCAAGGGCAAGACCCTGGATCAGGCCATGGAGATCAAGAACACCGCCATCGCCGAAGAACTGGCCCTGCCGCCGGTGAAGATCCACTGCTCCATCCTGGCCGAAGACGCCATCAAGGCCGCCGTCGCCGACTACAAGCAGAAGCACGGGCTTGGCGGCGGCGAGGAATACAAGGCCTGCAACGCGAACAAGGGAGCATGAGCATGGGCGCCGATACCTGTGCCGTCCCCGAGGGCATGCCCACCGAACTACAGATGCGCGAGGCGGACGTTTCCGGCGCCTCCGTCACCATGACCGAGCGCGCCGCCAATCACGTCCGCAACTTCCTCGCCAAACGCGGCAAGGGCTTGGGGATCAAGCTGGGGGTGCGCACCTCCGGCTGCTCCGGCATGGCCTACAAGCTGGAGTTCGTCGATGTGGCGGACCCGGAAGACCATACCTTCATCCACTTCGGCGTCACCCTCTACATCGACCCGAAAAGCCTGGCCTACCTCGACGGCACCGAGCTGGACTTCGCGCGCGAGGGCCTGAACGAAGGCTTCAAGTTCAACAACCCCAACGTCAAATCCCAATGCGGCTGCGGGGAGTCGTTCAACGTTTGATCCCGGACGGAGCTGTAGCCCGGATGTAGCGCAGCGAAATCCGGGGCGCGCGGCGTCCAACCTGGATTCCGCTACGCTGTATCCAGGCTACGAGCATCCTCCATGCAAACCCACTTCGATCTGTTCCATCTCCCCGCCGCCTTCGACCTGGACGTCGATCGTCTGGAAGCGGCCTACAAGGAGGTGCAGGGCCAGGTGCACCCGGACAGGTTCGCCCACGCCGGGGATGCAGAGCAGCGCCAGGCGGCGCAATGGGCTACCCGCGCCAACGAGGCCTATCAAACCCTGAAGTCCCCCTTCAATCGCGCCTGCTACCTGCTGGAGCTGCGCGGCGTTCACGCCCTGGATGCTAGGAACACCGCCATGCCGCCCGTCTTCCTGATGCAGCAGATGGAGGCCCGCGAGACCCTGGCGGAGGTCGCCGCCGGCGCGGATCTGGACGCCCTGGAGCGCCTGGAGCGCGACGCCAAGACCCAGGCCGCAGCGCTCATGCAGGAAATCGCCGGTCTGTTCCAGACCCACGGCAACGATGCCGCCCTGGTGGAAGCTCTGCGAAAATACCGCTTCCTCGACAAGTTCCTCGCCGACATCGGCGCGGCCTACGACACGATTGGCTGATGCGCGCATGAAACCTGTTGTAGGGGCCCGGCTGTGCCGGGCGATCCCCATCCGACCTACCCACTGCCCTGATCGCCCGGCACAGCCGGGCTCCTACCGGGTGGTTTGACGCTGACTGCCCATGGCCCTCCTGCAAATCGCCGAACCCGGCCTCTCCACCGCGCCCCACCAGCACCGTCTGGCGGTGGGCATCGACCTGGGCACCACCAACTCCCTGGTGGCCACAGTGCGCAACGGCGTCTCCGTGGTGCTCAACGACGCCCGCGGCCACGGCCTGCTGCCCTCCGTGGTGCGCTACCACGCCGATGGCGCCTGCACCGTGGGCTACCCCGCCCAGGCCAGGGCGGCGGAAGACCCCCACAACACCCTCATCTCCGTGAAGCGCTTCATGGGCCGGGGCCTCAAGGACATCCCGGACCTGGCCACCATGCCCTGGCAGTTCGTGGACGCCCCCGGCATGGTGCAGATCAAGACCGTGGCCGGGGTGAAGAGCCCGGTGGAGGTGTCGGCGGAGATCCTGAAATCCCTCAAGGCCCGGGCCGAGGCCTCCCTGGGCGGCGACCTGACCGGCGCGGTCATCACCGTCCCCGCCTATTTCGACGACGCCCAGCGCCAGGCCACCAAGGACGCCGCCCGACTGGCGGGCCTCAACGTCCTGCGCCTGCTCAACGAGCCCACCGCCGCCGCCATCGCCTACGGCCTGGACAACGCCTCCGAGGGCATTTACGCGGTGTACGACCTGGGCGGCGGCACCTTCGACATCTCCATCCTCAAACTCACGCGCGGCGTGTTTGAAGTGCTCGCCACCAACGGCGATTCCGCCCTGGGCGGCGATGACTTCGACCGCCGCGTGTATTGCTGGATATTGGATCAGGCCAAGCTCCACACCCTCTCGGACCACGACAAATCCCTGCTCATGGCCCGCGCCCGGGAGGCCAAGGAGCGCCTCTCCGACGCCCCGGAGGCGGACATCACGGCGGTGCTCACCACCGGCGAGGTGATCGACCTGACCCTGCCGGAGGCCACCTTCAACGAGATCACCGCCAGCCTGGTGACGAAGACCCTGCTGCCCACCCGCAAGGCCCTGCGCGACGCCGGCCTCGCCGCTGGCGACGTGAAGGGCGTGGTGATGGTGGGGGGCTCCACCCGCATCCCGCGCATCCAGGCCGCCGTGGGCGAGTTTTTCGGGCAAACCCCGCTCACCAACCTGGACCCGGACAAGGTGGTGGCCCTGGGGGCCGCGATCCAGGCCAACGTGCTGGCGGGCAACAAGACTGGCGATGACTGGCTGCTGCTGGACGTCACCCCCCTCTCCCTGGGCCTGGAGACCATGGGCGGGCTGACGGAAAAGGTCATCCCCCGCAACACCACCCTGCCCACCGCCCGCGCCCAGGAGTTCACCACCTTCAAGGACGGCCAGACCGCCATGAGCATCCATGTGGTGCAAGGCGAGCGCGAACTGGTGTCCGACTGCCGTTCCCTGGCCCGCTTCGAGCTGCGCGGCATCCCCCCCATGGTGGCGGGTGCGGCGCGCATCCGCGTCACCTTCCAGGTGGATGCCGACGGCCTGCTCTCGGTCAGCGCCCGCGAACTGGGTACGGGGGTGGAGGCCGCCATCGCCATCAAGCCCTCCTACGGCCTCACCGACGACGAGATCACCCGCATGTTGCGGGAGTCCTACGACCACGCCGAGGACGACATGACCGCGCGCAATCTCGCGGAGGCGAGGGTGGACGGCCAGCGTCTGGTGGAGGCCACCGAAGCGGCCCTGGCGGAGAACGGCGCCAGCCTGCTCGACCCCGAGGAACGGGCGGCCATCGAACTCCGCATCGTCACTCTCAAGGCCGCCTTGGCGGGCAGCGAACTGACCGCCGTGAAACGCGCCACCGACGCCCTCAACCACGCCACCGGCGACTTCGCCGCCCGCCGCATGGACGCCAGCGTCAAACGCGCCCTGACCGGCCACCGCCTGGATGAACTGGAGATTTGACGCCATGCCGCAACTGATCGTCCTCCCCCATGTGGATTTGTGCCCCGACGGCGCCGTGCTCGACGCCCAGAAAGGCGTGTCGATCTGCGACACCCTGCTGGAGAACGGCATCGACATCGAGCATGCCTGCGAGAAGTCCTGCGCCTGCACCACCTGTCACGTCATCCTCCGCGAGGGCTTCGACACCCTGTCCGAGGCCACCGAGCTGGAAGAAGACCTGCTGGACAAGGCCTGGGGCCTGGAACCCACCTCCCGCCTGTCCTGCCAGGCCCTCATGGGCAGCCAGGACGTGGTGCTGGAGATCCCGAAATACACCATCAACATGGTGAAGGAGGGCCACTGAATGAAATGGATCGACACCCTGGACATCGCCATCGCCCTGGCGGAACACCACCCCGAGATCGACCCCCGCGCCATTCGTTTCACCGACCTGCACCGCTGGGTCATGGCCCTGCCGGGGTTTGACGACGACGCCAACCGTTCCGGCGAGAAGATCCTGGAAGCCATTCAGTCCGCCTGGATCGAAGAGCTGGACTGAGCCGGCCCGCACCTCATGTCCCCACTAGAATAAGGACATGGGCTTGCATCACATATCGGGTCGAGGTGGCCCATTCTCCGGGGGGCGTTTGCGCGCGCGGGTGGCGCTTGCACTGGCGCTGGCCTGTTCGGGTCTTCCCGCCGTCGCCCAGACGGTCACCCCGGACCTTTCCCTTTCCCTTCAGTCCCTGCATCAGCAGGCGGCGTCCCTGTATGGCCGGGAAACCGCACGCACCATAGAGGTTCTCAGGGATCTGGCGAATCGCGTGGAACAGGCGCGGGCCAGTGTCGGCCCGGTGGATGACGATGGTCGCCAGTTGCTGGCGCGCTGGTCGCCGGATTACAAATTCCTGGCGCGCATGTTGGTGGAGCAGAAACGCCCCGACGAGGCCTGGCGCTACGTCGAACTGGCCAAGGGGCGCGCCCTCATGGATCGGGTCCATATCCGGGAGGCGGAAGAATCGCCCCAGCTACCCCTGGAGGCCCGGCGCGCCCTCAGCGCCGCCGGGGACCGACTGGCCAAGGCCGATGTGCGTCTCTCGGTGCAGGCCGCAGACCCTGCCAATTCGACCCAGGCCGCGCAGGAGCGCAAGCAGTTGATGGCGGAGTTGTCCACCCAGTTGCAAGAGTTGGCCCGGCGTTTCCCCGTGGCCAGCGCCCTGATGCAACCGGCCCTGCCGGATCAGGAGGCCCTGCGTCAGGCGTTGCCGGAAGACGCCATCTATCTGTCCCTGGCGTACGAGCCGAATCTCATGCTCCTGTTCGCCACCACGCGGGAGGGGACACTGGCCGGCTATCTGTCCGCAGGCGAGCACTGGGAGCACTCCACCATTGCCCTGCACAAGGCCATCTCCCACCGGGAGGGCGTCAAGGGGCTGAAGGCGGAGGGAACCTACATCATTCCCGCCGCCCAGGGGTTCCGCATCAGCATGGCGGAGGAGGATGAGGCCAACGCGATCACCCGCCTGGAGCCCATCGCCGACTGGTTTGGAGAGCAGTTGTTGCGGCCTTTGCTGGAGCGTTTTCCCGGCAAGCGCCGACTCATCATCTCCCCGGACGGCCCCCTGCACTTCCTGCCGTTCGAAGTCATGCGCGTGAAGGGGCGCTGGCTGGTGGAAACCTTCGATGTCTCGTATGCCGCTTCCGCCGCCTCGCTGTTGCTATCCAGGGAGCGCCTGCTGCGTTATGGCCGCCAGCGTGAACGCCTGCCCCTGCTCGCCATGGGGGGCGGAAGCTATCAGCCCATCAAGCAGATATCCCGCAGCCTGGCGGTGGATGAGCGTCTGAGTCAGGTCAGCGGGGAGGCGCGCCAGGTGGTCACGCAGAACGGGCGCATCTTCCTCAAACCGGGGGGCGGAGTCGGGGTGGAACAGGCCTATTCCAACTACAAGGGCAATTTCAGCGATCTGCCCGCGAGCGAGCAGGAGGTGCGGGAGGTGGCCTCGCTGTTTCCCCGCTCCCACGTCCTCCTGGGCAAAAAGGCCACGGAGCAGAGCCTGGTGGACCTGGAGATGTCGGGCGATCTGGCGCGATATCGTTATCTGGTGATGTCCGCCCACGGCGTTGTGCATCCGACGGACCCCTGGCTTTCCGCCATCGTTCTGACCCAGACCGGTCCCAGCGGGCAGGAAGACGGGTTCGTCACGGCGGGGGAATGGCAGCGCTTCCACCTGCGCAGCGACCTGACCGTGCTCGCCTCCTGCGAAAGCGGGGTGGGCCGGGTGCAGCGCGGCGAGGGAGTGCTGGGATTGACCTATGCCCTGACCCTGGCCGGTTCCGCCAACGTGGCGCATACCCTGTGGACGGTGGATGACCGCGCCACGGCGGACTTCGTCATCGACTTCTTCCGCCGGCTGGCGTCCGGCGCTTCACAGGTGTCAGCCATGGCCCAGGCCAAACGCGACGCCCTGGCCAAGCATGGTGCGGAGAAGGCCTACTTCTGGGCGCCGCTGGTGTTGTACGGCTGGTAGGAAACCCGGATCAGCCTTTGTGGCCGATGTGCAGCGCCACTACCCCGGCGGTCAGGTTGTGATAGTCCACGCGGGTGAAGCCCACGGACTCCATCATCCCCTTCAGGGTTTCCTGGTCCGGGTGCATGCGGATGGATTCGGCCAGATAACGGTAGCTTTCGGCATCCTGCGCCACCAGTTGGCCCATGCGCGGCAGCAATTGGAAGGAATACAGGTCATACAGCGGGGCCAGCGGTTTCCATACCTTGGAAAACTCCAGCACCATGAGCTTGCCGCCCGGCTTCAGCACCCGGCGCATCTCCGCCAGGGCCAGATCCTTGTGGGTCATGTTGCGCAGGCCGAAGGCCACGGTGACGAGATCGAAATAGTCGGACGGGAAGGGCAGTTTTTCCGCATCGCATTGCGCCACCGGCAGCATCAGCCCCTGATCCAGCATGCGGTCGCGCCCCACCCCCAGCATGGAACCGTTGATGTCGGTGAGCCAGACCTCGCCGGTTGGCCCGACCTCCTTCGACAACAGCCTGGCGATATCGCCGGTGCCCCCGGCGATGTCCAGCACCTTCGCGCCGGGACGCAGGCGCGCCAGCAGCGAGAGGTAGCGCTTCCAGATGCGGTGCACGCCCGCCGACATCAGGTCATTCATACCGTCGTAGCGCTGGGCGACGGAATGGAACACCTCCGCAACCTTGTGGGCCTTTTCTTCCTCGGCCACCTGCCGGAAGCCGAAGTGGGTCTGCTTGTCGCTCATGTCAGTTCCGCCCGACCGTTCCGAAGGGACTGACCTCCCCCTCGGGGGGAAACGAGCATAGCGAGTAAGGGGGCTGTTTCATGTCAGTGGGGCCGGAAGCCTTCCGGCGCGCCAACGCCATCGCCGAAGAAGTATTTCTCGGCCTGTTCCATCAGGTACTTGCGGTGCTGGGTATCGGCCAGATTGAGGCGGTTCTCGTTGATGATCATGGTCTGGAGGCGAATCCAGCCGCCCCAGGCCTCCTTGGAGATGGACTCGAACACGCGCCGGCCCAGTTCGCCGGGCAAGGGGGGGAAGTCCAGACCTTCGGCCTCGCGACCGAGTTTTACGCAATTGACTCTGCGCGCCATGTGCAACTCCTGATGAATACGGGGGGATGGCCGGATGGTAGCCGAAGGGGGGTGGGGCGTCAGCCGCCCGCCTGTTGTTTTTCCAGGCGTCTGGCAAATACCTTCATCTCCTTCGCCGCCTGGATATCGCCCTTGCCCTCGGCGGCGGCGATGCCCTGGCGATAGGTCTCCAGGGCCGCCTCGTTCCGTCCCGTTTCGGCCAGACACCTGCCCAGCAGCTTCCAGGCGGCGGAATAACGCGGGTCTTGCTGCACGGCGGCGCGCAGGTGGGCGATGGCCTCCTCCAGACGCTCCGCCTTGTGCAGCTCGTTGCCGAGGGAATAACGCAGCAGGGCGCTGTCGCGGCCCTGTGCAAGCATCTTTTCAAAGGTTTCCAGGGGGCTCATGGCAGACCAGCTTGGGGTGGGTCTGCGCTTTGCAAGGCCGCCCCGGCAAAGCCGTTTTGACGCCAGGCCTCAAACACCGCCACAGCCACCGTGTTGGACAGGTTGAGGCTGCGGCTGGTGGGCAGCATGGGCAGGCGCAGACGTTGCCCGGAAGGAATCTGCTCCAGGATGTCCGCGGGCAACCCGCGAGTTTCCGGGCCGAACAGGAACACATCGCCGGGCAGAAAGCGGAGGTCGGTATGGCAATGCGCACCCCGCGTACTGAAGGCGAAGCGGCGTCCTGCGGGCAGCGCGGCGCACAACGCCTGCCAGTCCTCATGCACCCGGACCTCGGCGTACTCGTGGTAGTCCAGTCCCGCCCGGCGCAACTGCTTGTCTTCCAGCGAGAAGCCCAGGGGTTTCACCAGATGCAGGCGGCAGCCGGTGTTGGCGGCCAGTCGGATGACGTTGCCGGTATTGGGCGGAATTTCCGGCTGGAACAGCACGATATGGAACATGGTGACGGCAAAACCCTTACGGCATGGTGCTTGGGACGATATCAGGGTAACTTACGCGCCACTTTTGATGTCGGAGGAGAACATGGCGCGACCGGAAAAGATACGCCTCGGCGATCTTCTGGTTCAGCAGCGGCTCATCTCCCAGGAGCAGTTGCTGGAGGCGTTGGCCAAGCAGAAGCAGAGCGGACGCAAACTGGGCCGCGTGCTGGTGGACAACGGCTTCGTCACCGAGGACGAGATCTCCACCGCCATCGCGCGCCAGCTCGATATCCCGTTCGTTGATCTGCGCCAGGCCCACGTCCGTCCCGACACCGTGCGCCTGCTGCCCGAAACGATGTCGCGCCGGTTCCGCGCCGTGGCGCTGGAAAACCGGGAAAACGCCGTCCTGGTGGCGATGGCCGACCCCACCGACCTGTTCGCCTTCGACGAGATCACACACCAGATCAACCGCCCGGTGGAACTCGCGGTAGCCAACGAAGGCGCCCTGGCCCAGTTCATCGACCGGGTCTACCGCCGCACCGAAGAGATCAGCGAACTGGCGCGCAACCTCACCGAGGAACTGGGCGAGGACGTGATCGACTTCGGCGCCCTGGCCGCCGGCAGCGCGGAAGAGGCGCCGGTGGTGCGCCTGCTGCAAACCCTGTTCGAAGACGCCATCCAGGTGCGCGCCTCCGACATCCACATCGAACCCATGGAGCGCGCCCTGCGCATCCGTTTCCGCGTCGATGGCGTGCTCAACGTCGCCACCGAGGCGGACAAGAAGATCGGCCCCGCCCTGATTCAGCGCCTCAAGCTCATGGCCGACCTCGACATCGCGGAAAAACGCCTGCCGCAGGACGGGCGCTTCGTCATCCGCCTGAAAAAGCGCTCGGTGGATGTGCGCCTTTCCACCGTCCCGATCCAGTTCGGCGAGAGTGCGGTGATGCGCCTGCTCACCCACGGCGAGCAGGCCAACGTGACCGACCTGGGCATGCCCGACGCCATGCGCGCGCGCTTCGTCAAGTTGATTGAACGCCCGCACGGACTGGTCCTGGTGACCGGCCCCACCGGCTCGGGCAAGACCACCACGCTGTACGCCGCGCTCAACGGCCTCAACAGCCCGGAACGCAAGATCCTCACCGTGGAAGACCCGGTGGAATACCGTCTGGCCGGCATCAACCAGGTGCAGGTCAACGACAAGATCGACTTGAGCTTCTCGCGCGCCCTGCGCGCCTTCCTGCGCCAAGACCCGGACGTGATCCTGCTGGGCGAGATGCGCGACGCCGAGACCGCCCAGATCGCCCTGCGCGCCGCGCTCACCGGCCATCTGGTGCTGTCCACCCTGCACACCAACGACGCCCCCTCCGCCGCCGCGCGTCTGCTCGACATGGGCGCGCCGCCGTTCCTGCTCGCCACCAGCCTGGCCGGCATCGTCGCCCAGCGGCTGGTGCGCCGGCTCTGCCCGGTCTGCGCCAAGCCCGCGCCCCTGGTCGCGAACGAACGCGAATGGCTGGCCGACGAACTGGCCGCAGGCAGCCTGGACGAGGAATCGCTCAAGCGCGGGCGCGGCTGCGGCCACTGCAACCACACCGGCTATCAGGGGCGGCAGGGCATCTACGAACTGCTGGAGATGGACAACGAACTCACCTCCCTGCTCAACCGCGGCGACACCACCGCCTTCCGCGCCACCGCGCAGCGCCGCCTCAGCGGCCACACCCTGCGGGACGAAGCGGTGCGGCTGGTGCGCGAGGGCATTACCAGCGTGGGCGAGGCCATGCGGGTGACGCATCAGGTGGATGAATAGCCGGCTCGCAACGCTTGATCCAGCAAACGTTGCAGGCTGCCAACGGATTCATACCCCGCTGCATGGCCTGCATCGGCTCGCAACGCCCGATCCAGCAAACGTTGCGAGCCGCCCGTAGGTGCGAATTCATTCGCACAACCAAAGCGTCAAGTGCGAATGAATTCGCACCTACGGGCATCTCATCCGCGGTTTCCAGAATAAAAAACCCCGCCGCGGCGGGGTTTTTTATTGGGCGGCGGGGCGTTACGCCTTGCGCTGCCTTCTGGCCAGGCCCAGCAGCCCGAGCCCGAGAGCAAACAACGCAGGAACCGCAGGTTCCGCAACATGGACGGCTGCGCCCAGATTGAACTCTGCACCCAGGGTGTAGCCGGAGATGCCGGGCAGGGAGGTGGTGGAAAGCAGGGCGCCGTTGGCGCCGTACTGATACATCTGATGCGAGGAATAGTTGATGGTCCAGAAGGTCTGGTCCGCCGGGTCGAAGGCCAGCGCATAGCCGAGCGAGGCGTTCGGGCTCAGGGTGACGCGGCTGATGAAGGTTCCGCCCAGGCTCCACTGCTCCATGGCCGTGCCAGAGCCCACGGTATTGAGCACCCAAAGGGTGTTGTGCACGGTGTCATAGGTGATGCCGGAACTGCGGATCTGCGGCGTGAACAGGACGCTGCGGTTGGCCCAGTTGCGGTCATAGCGATGCACTGCATAGCCGCTGCCGTTGTGATCCAGGGTGTAGTTGTAACTGCCGTCGGTAGTGCCGTCGTAGTAGTTGCTGATGCCGCTGGGCGTGGTGTAGGCGTTGGCGGCGATCAGGTTGCCCGCCAAGTCATACTGGCTGCCTTTGTTGCTGTAGCCGCTATCTCCGAAGGTGCGCACGTCGCCATAAACGGCGATGGCGGATTCGTTCCCGTTCGGGTTATTGAACGAGGTCACCGTGTTGCCCTGCACGATGTAGGTTCGACTCCCCGAGTTGAAGTCAGTGGTGAGATACAACTGACTCACCGGCCCGGCGAATGCCGACATGGACAGGCAGGAAAAGGCGCAGAACAGAGCCTTGTTCAGGAGCGACGGGGTCATGGCGGTACTCGGGAATTGGTGGTGACGCCTGTGCAGCAATTATTGAGCCGTCTACCGATGGCCATTGAAAACAAGGGGTTGCCCATGACCGTACGAGGGCGTCGCCTATGGTTGTAAACCAGCCCGACGTCCGCCTCGACGAACGCGCGGACGATTGGGGCTGGCTGCCCGGCCATCCGCCGGTAAAATCACCGCCCCGCGCTGAGATCGCGCCCCGTTATCCCTCTGGAGTCCGGCCATGCCCCGCTACGACAAGATTTTTGAATACGAACCCAACCTGGACGGCAAGGGCCTGAAGATCGGCGTGATCATGAGCCGCTTCAACATCGACGTATGCGAGGGCCTGCTCTCCGCCTGCCAGGCCACCCTGCTCAAGCAGGGCGTCGCCGCCGCCGACATCCGCCTTGCCACCGTGGCCGGCGCGCTGGAAGTCCCCCTGGTCGCCAAGAAGATGGCCGAATCCGGCAAATACGACGCCCTGGTGGCGCTGGGTGCGGTGATCCGCGGCGACACCTACCACTTCGAGATCGTCTCCAACGAGATGGCCAGCGGCATGACCCGTATCAACCTCGACACCGGCGTGCCCGTCGCCAACGGCATCCTCACCACCAATACCGACCACCAGGCCACCGAGCGCATGACCGAAAAGGGCCGCGACGCCGCCCTCTGCGCCATCGAGATGGCCAACCTGCTGAAGGCGCTATGAGCGCGCAGCGAGCGGAGGGCTCAGTCAGCGCCCCCGCCCCGAAAAAGGGGCGCGGCAGCCGCCAACTCTCGCGCGAACTGGTGTTGCGCGCCCTGTACCAGTGGCAGGTGGGCGGCTCCGACCTGGCCGCCCTCATCGTCAGCATGGAAGAAGAAGAGGACTACGCCGAGGTCAACGTCGGCTTCTTTCGCGAACTCCTCACCGGCGTCCTCGCCAACGCCGCCGACCTGGACGCCGCCCTGGCCCCGCACCTGGACCGCGCCGTGAAGGAACTCTCCCCCATCGAACACGGCTGCCTGCTGATCGGTGCGCAGGAACTCGCCTACACCCTCAACGTGCCCTACAAGGTCGCCATCAACGAATCGGTCAACCTGGCCAAGAAATACGGCGGCACCGACGGCCACAAGTTCGTCAACGGCGTGCTCGACAAGCTTGCCAAGGTGACGCGCGTCGCGGAACTGACCGCGCGCTGACTTCCCGGCGGCGCATGCCCTCCGAGTTCGACCTCATCGCGCGCCACTTCACGCGCCCCTGCCCCGGCGCAACGCTGGGAGTGGGGGACGACGCCGCCCTGCTGCGCCCCGCGCCCGGCATGGATCTGGCGGTCTCCACCGACATGCTGGTCTCGGGACGTCACTTCCTACCGGATACGGACCCCCGCCGCCTGGGCCACAAGACCCTGGCCGTCAACCTTTCCGACCTGGCCGCCATGGGCGCGATTCCGCGCTGGGCCACCCTGGCCCTGGCCCTGCCGCAGGCGGATGAAGCCTGGCTGGCGGCCTTCAGCGCCGGATTCTTCGATCTCGCCGCGCATCACGGTGTGGATCTGGTGGGCGGCGACACCACGCGCGGGCCGCTCGCCCTCAGCGTCACCATCCTGGGCGAGGTGGAGTCCGGGCGGGCGTTGCGCCGGGATGCCGCCCGCGCCGGGGACGAACTCTGGGTCTCGGGTGAACTGGGGGGCGCCGCCCTGGGGCTGATGCATGTGCAGGGCGCGCTGCATCTGAATGCGGAGCATGCCCGCGCCTGCCTGGCGCGTCTGGAAGCGCCACAGCCGCGGGTAGCGCTGGGGCGGGCGCTGATCGGCCTGGCCCGCGCCGCCATTGATGTCTCCGACGGTCTGCTGGCGGACCTGGGCCACATCCTGGAACGCTCCGGGGTGGGGGCGGAACTGGCGCTGGAGCGTCTGCCCGTACCTGCCGCCCTGTCCCCCCTGATGGCGCAGGAGGCGGGCCGCGCCTGCGCCCTGGCGGGCGGGGACGACTATGAACTGTGCTTCACCGCCCCGGTCTCGGCGCGGGAGGCGTTGGCGGAGCTGGAAGCGGAGTTGGGGCTGCGGCTGACCCGCATCGGCCAGATCACGGCGACGGCTGGCCTGACGGTGCGGGATGGGGAAGGCCGGCCCCTGCCGACCCTGCGGCAGGGCTACGACCACTTCGGATGACCCCGTAGGAGCCCGGCTGCGCCGGGCGAACCCGTGTGGTCTGTGCGATCCGGCGCATCGCCCGGCGCAGCCGGGCTCCTACGAGCGCTGCGCCGGGGCTGGCTACATCGGTGGCGTCAGCGTGGACAGCGGGGTCATCGCGAACGGTGACAGAGCAGGATCGCCCCCTGTAGGAGCCCGGCTGCGCCGGGCGAACCCGTTCGGCCAGGGCGACCCGGCGCCTACGACGTCTCGGACGTACTGCGCTTCGATATGCGTCCGGAGATCAGCACCCGACCGGCCAGGATATGGGCGACCGGGCTCAACAGCATCAGCAGGAGCCGGTCCAGCCGGGCTGCCAGGTTGTAGCGCTCCGGGATCACGCGGGTGACCAGGAAGTTGAAGTATTTGCGCAGCAGGATGGGCGACAGGATCTTGCAGACCTCGCGCACGTCCCGCTCCGTCAGCTTGCGCTCGTCCTCGGTGATGTAAGGCGTGTCGGTGCCGTAGATCAGCCGGGTCATGCGCGGGTAGAGGAACTTCTCCACCAGGGCGGAATGCCGGATCGTGTTGGTCAGCGAGTGGGAATAGATCTCGTCGAACACGAAATGCGCGCCGGGTTTCGCCACGCGGCGGATCTCCGCCATGGTGAGGGGGATATCCACGTGATGCAGGATGTCGCAGGCGAGCACGAGGTCGAAATGGTCGTCTTCATAGTGCAGATGCTCCGCCGGCATCTGGGCGAAGTGCACCTGCTCGCCCTCCCGCTGCGCCAGCTTGCCGCCCACTTCCAGCAAGTCGGCGCTGAGATCGAAGGCATGCACCTCCGCCCCCAGCCGCGCCAGACGGATCGCATCGGAACCGATGCCGCAGCCCACCACCAGCACCCGTTTACCGCACAGTTCCAGTTCCTGAAGGTGCGCAAACATGCGCCAGTAGGCGTTCCACCAGCGGCGCATGGGGCGGTCCAGCACATCCCAGATGAAAGGCTTGTCCAGGGCCGCCGCCACCACCTTGGCGTGTTCCCGGTGATAGTCCAGCTCGCGTTGCTGGCGCTCGGTCAGAGTGGTTGTTTTTTTCATCAGTCAGCGGTCTCTTCGAGGGAGGCGTGTAGCGGTGGCCGGATGCCCAGCCAGTCCTGCCACTGGCCCAGCAGGTCCGGGGTCAGGGCGGCAATGACGGAACGGCTCCAGGGCGAGCCGGAAAAAAAATTGTCGCCGCGCATGCTGCACGCGGCGCCGCCGGCCTCGAACAGGATCAGGCTGCCGGCGGCGTAATCCCACAGCTTCTGCCCCCCGTGCAGGTAGAGGTGCATGCGCCCGGAAGCGAGATAGCACCAGTCCAGGGTGCTCGCGCCCAGGTTGCGTTGCGATGAAAACGGATGCTCAAAGGCGAGACGCCCGGCCAGTTCCCGGTCGATGCGCTTCAACTCGATGCCGGCCATGCAGCGCCCCAGGCTCTCGGGCGGCAGCTTCACCGGCAGACGCTCGCCATTGACCCATGCACCCTGGCCTTCGATGGCGTAGAAGGCCTCCTCGTTGCTGGGGTCGTACACCACCCCCAGCACGCTGCGGCGGTTCACCATGAGGGCCACGGAGATGGCGAAAAAGGGCAGGCCGTTGACGAAGTTGCTGGTGCCGTCGATGGGGTCCACGCACCACAGGCCCTCGTCGCCGATCTCCCACAGGGCATGCTGTTCCGCCTCGCTCATCTCCTCGCCCAGCACCGGCAGGGGCAGGATCTCGCGCAAGCGGCGGATCAGCGCGTTTTGCGCCGCCAGGTCCGCCTCGGTGAGCAGGCTGCCATCCACCTTGCGCTGGTGCGCCACCTTCAGATAACGCGGCATGACCTCCTCCCGCCCGATGTCGCGGCAGGCGGTGATGACCTGTTCGAGGATGCGCGGATAGTCCATGGCGGGTCAGTGCTGCCCTTCGCCCGTCCACTTGATGGAACAGCCCATGCTGGGGATCTGCACCGCCGGGCCGCGCTGGGTCAGGGCGACCTCCTGCATCGCCTCGAACAGGTCGCGGCGCACGCCCTCGGGCGCGGTTTCCTTGCGCGATTCGTCGAGCCGACCGCGGTATTGCAGGCCCAGATCGCGGTCAAAACCGAAGAAGTCCGGCGTACACACCGCACCGTAGGCCTTGGCCACAGCCTGGCTTGCATCCAGTACATAGGGCATGGGAAAGCCCATCTGCGCCGCCACCGCCTGCATGTTGTCGAAGCTGTCCTCGGGATACTCGGCGGGGTCGTTGGACATGATCGCCACCGCGCCGACGCCCAGCGTCTTCAGCTCCGCCACATCGCGCACGATGCGGTGGAGCACCGCCTTCACATACGGGCAGTGGTTGCAGAGGAACATCACCAACAGGCCGTTGGGGCCGGCCACGTCCGCGAGCGCATAGGTCTTGCCGTCCACGCCCGGCAGGCGGAAATCCGGGGCCTTCCAGCCGAAATCGCAGACGGGGGTTTCCATGCGCACCATGGGGGGGCTCCAGACATATGAACGGCGCGGATAATACCGCGCATGCCCCGTTTTCACTGCCCGCTCCCCCTGCTCCCCGGCCACTCCTGCGCCCTGCCCGACGAGGTTGCGCGCCATGCCATCGGCGCCCTGCGCCTGCGCGACGGCGAGGCGGTCACCCTGTTCAACGGCGACGGCGCGGAATACGACGGGGTGCTGGAGACGCGGGGCCGGGGCGCGGCGGTGCAGATCGGCGCGCGGCGCGAGGTCAGCCGCGAATCGGCCCTGCGCCTCACCCTGGTCCAGGGCGTCTCCAGCGGCGAGCGCATGGACCTCACCATCCAGAAAGCGGTGGAACTGGGGGCGGCGGCGATCCAGCCGGTGCTGATGCGGCGCACCGTGGTCAAGCTGACCGGCGACAAGCTGGAACGCCGCCGCGCGCACTGGCAGGCGGTCGCCATTTCCGCCTGCGAGCAGTGCGGGCGCAACGTCGTGCCGGAGGTGGCCCCCATCACCGACTTCATGGATTGGCTGCGCGGCCCGTCGCCTGCCGGGCGACTCCTGCTGCTCGATCCCGAGGCCGAAACCAGCCTGCACCGGCTGGGCGTACCGGAAGGCCCGGTCACCCTGCTGGCCGGCCCCGAAGGCGGCTTCGACCCCGCCGAACGCCGCGCCGCGCTGGCCGTCGGCGGCATCAGCGTGCGTCTCGGGCCGCGCATCCTGCGCACCGAGACCGCCGCACTGGCCGCGCTGGCGGCGATGCAAGCGCTCTGGGGCGACTTCGCCTGAACTCGCCCTCGTAGGAGCCCGGCTAAGCCGGGCGATAGCCGGTTCGCGCCGGTGCGACGGTGGATCGCCCGGCGCAGCCGGGCTCCTACACGGCCCCGTGGCGCGGAGTCCGGGCCGCCCCCAGCCCCCCCCTGTAGGAGCCCGGCTATGCCGGGCGATAGCCGGTTCGCGCTGGTGCGACGGTGGATCGCCCGGCGCAGCCGGGCTCCTACAGGGACTGCGGTGCGGGTTTCGGGCCGATTCCGTATCATCCTGCCACCCCCCAAAAACCAGGAGA
This sequence comes from Betaproteobacteria bacterium, assembly GCA_016219425.1. Classification (GTDB taxonomy): domain Bacteria; phylum Pseudomonadota; class Gammaproteobacteria; order Burkholderiales; family Thiobacillaceae; genus PFJX01. Next base: position 184,487 of record JACRNB010000015.1, read on the forward strand.
CCGCAATGCCCAAGCAGGCCGAGCACGATGCTGCCGCTTTCGTCGAATGGTTCCGCGCTGCCGCCCCCTACATCCACGCCTTCGGCGGCAAGACCTTTGTCCTTGCCTTTGGCGGCGACGCCATGTTGCGCGACGACTTCGTCGATCTGGTCTACGACATCAACCTGCTCAATGCCCTGGGGGTGCGTCTGGTGCTGGTGCATGGCGTGCGCCCGCAGGTGGAAGAGCGCATCGAGGGTGCGGCCCGCTATGTGCAGGGTCGGCGCGTGACCGACGCCGAGGCGCTGGAACACGTCAAGGATGCGGTCGGTTCGGCGCGGGTGGACATCGAAAGCCTGCTCTCCGTGGGCCTGCCCAACACCCCCATGGCGGGGGCCGAGATCCGCGTCGCCTCCGGCAACTACGTCACCGCGCAGCCCGCCGGGGTGGTGGAAGGCGTCGATCTCCTGTTCACCGGCGAGGTGCGCAAGATTGCCGTCGCCCCCATCCGCGACCGGCTCAATGCCGGCGAGATCGTGTTGCTCTCGCCCATCGGCTACTCCCCCACCGGCGAGGTGTTCAACCTCACCCTGGAAGAGGTCGCCACCCAGGCCGCCATCGCCCTGGAGGCGGACAAGCTGGTGTTCATCCTCGACCACGGCGACACCGTGGATGCCAAGGGGCGGCGCATCAACCGTCTCACCGCCGCCCAGGCCCAGCGCCTGCACAAGGAACTGCCCGAGGGCGACATGAAGCTGTACCTGCCTCATGCCGTGCAGGCCTGTCGCAAGGGCGTGGGCAAGGTGCATCTGGTGAGCGCCGATGTGGATGGCGCCGTGCTGATGGAACTGTTCACCCACGGCGGCGTGGGCACCATGGTCACGCGTCAGTCGGTGGAAAGTCTGCGTCCCGCCACCATCGACGATGTCGGCGGCCTGCTCTCCGTGATCGAGCCTCTGGAGCAGGACGGCGTCCTGGTGCGGCGCTCGCGCGAGCGGCTGGAACAGGAAATCGGCCAGTTCTTCGTGGATGAACTGGATGGCCGCATCGTCGGCTGCGTCGCCCTCATGCCCTTCCCGGACGCCCGCGCCGCCGAGATGGCCTGTCTCGCCGTGGCCCCGGAGTTCCGCCGCACCGGGCGCGGCGACGCCCTGCTCGCGGCAGTGGAGGACGAGGCGCGGGAACAGGGTCTGGAAAAGCTGTTCGTGCTCACCACGCGCACCGCGCACTGGTTCATCGAGCGCGGCTTTCAGCAGGGCGCGCCGGACGACCTGCCGGCCCCGCGCAAGGCGCTCTACAACTGGCAGCGGCGCTCCAAGGTGCTGATCAAGGCGCTGGGATGACGCCACGCCGGCTATTCCTGCTGTGCGCCCTGCTCCTGCCCCAGCTTGCGTTGGCGGCGGCCCAGGTCTTCACCATCGGCGTGCTCCCCGTGCACAGCGCCCGCATCCTGACGGAACGCTACGAGCCTCTGCGGGCCTACCTGGAAGCGCGTCTCAAGCAGCCGGTGCGGGTGGAGAGCGCGTCGGACTTCGCACGTTTCCACGCGCGCATGCTGAAGGGGGATTTCGATCTCACCCTGACCGCCTCCCACCTTGCCCGTCTGGCGCAAAAGGATGCCGGGTTCCAGCCCCTGGCCCAGTTCACGCCGGATCACGACTCCCTCCTGATGTATGCGGCGGAACGTCCGCTCCGCAGCCCCAAGGAATTGCAGGGCAAACAACTGGCCGTGATCGACCGGCTCGCCGTCACCGCCATGGCCGCCCTCAGTTACCTGGATGAGCAGGGCCTGGAGGCGGATCGGGATTTTCGCGTGTCCGAACATCGCACCCATGCCAGCGTGGCCCATGCCTTGATCAGCGGGGTCGCCGCCGCCGCCGTCACCACCAGCCAGGGCCTGTTGCAGATTCCGGATGACCTGCGGCGCAGGTTGGTGGTGCAGAAACACATCGCCGACATCCCCGCCTTTGTGTTCCTGTCCAGGCCGGACGCCCCGCGCGCGCAGGCGGAGGCCCTGAAGACCCTGCTCCTGGCCTTTCCCAACGACCTGGAAGGCATCGACTTCCTGGGGCACACCGGCTACGCCTCCATCCTCGCCGTGAGCGAGGCGCACATGCGGCGAACGGATGCCTACCTCAAGCTCACGCGCAAGACCCTCGCCGCCAGACCCTGATGCGTTTCGTCCCCCGCCACCCCTCCCTCTGGCTCAAGCTCACCCTTGCGGGTCTGCTGGTGGAGGCCCTGATTCTGGGAATGCTGGTGTACGGCAACGTGCGCCTGACGCACGACGAGCTGCTCAGCAAGACCCGGCTGCGCATGGAGAGCGCCAAGCCCCTGCTCAATGCCGCCCTCTCTTCTCCCCTGATGCAACGCGACTACGGCGCGCTGCACGACGTGATCGCCGAGGCGGGGAGCGCCTACCGCTACCTGGCGCTGTTCGACACGGAGGGTCGCCGCGTCGCCGCCGTCGGCCTGCCGGAGAACGCCCCGCTGCCTCAACTGGATCAGGACTTTGCCGCGGACGATCCGGTGTTTGACGCCGCCATCCCCATCCAGTTGGGCGGCGTGCGCTACGGCATGCTGCGGTTCGGCATCGACACCGGGTTTCTCGCCGAGGCGCGCGACCGCGCCGTGCGGCAGGGGCTGTATGCCGGTCTGGCCGCGGTGCTGCTCACCTTTCTTACCCTGGCCCTGATCGGCTATCTGCTCACCCGGCGTCTGCACCAGCTCACCGAGGCCAGCCGTGTGCTCGCCGCGGGTGATTTCGATACGCCCATGCCCGCCTCCGGCACGGATGAGGTGGGACGCCTGGCCGAGGCGTTCCGGGAGATGTCGCACCAGTTGAACAGCCGCATCCGCGCCCTGAGAAGCTCCGAGACCCGCGCCCAGAGGGCGCTGGACGACTCGGAGGCGGAACACGCCCGTTTGCAGGCCCTGCTGTCCGCCATGAACCTGGGCATCCTCTACGTCGGCGTGGATGACCGGGTGATCTATCACAACCCCGCCTTCAACCGCCTCTGGGCGCTGCCTGCGGGCGTCGGCGTGGTGGGCCTGTCCACGATGGAGGCGTTCCGCCTGGGCGGTGCGGCGATGGAGCAGCCGGAACTGTTCCTGGCGCACATCGGCGGGGTGCTGGCCTCGCGTGAAGACAGCGCGTCCTATGAGATCCGCCTGCGCGATGGCCGCATCGTCAATCTGTCGGCCTACGCGGTGCGCAACCGGGAAGGCGGCTTCATCGGCCACCTGTGGATCTTCGAGGACATCACCGGCGAACGGCAGACCGCCGAGCGCCTGATCTACCTGGCCGAACGGGATTCCCTCACCGGCCTGTTCAACCGCCACCGCTTTCAGTCCGAACTCCAGCGCATGCTGGTGGAGAACGCGCGCAATGACATCCGCTCCGCCCTGCTGTTTCTGGATCTGGACGAATTCAAGGCGATCAACGACCACTTCGGACACAAGGCGGGGGACGCCCTGCTGATCCGCGTGGCGCACGAGGTATCCGGCGAGATTCGCCGCAACGAGTTGCTGTTCCGGCTCGGGGGCGACGAGTTCGCCGTGCTCATGCCCGGCGCGGACGAGGCGGAAGCTTCGGCCCTGGCGGAGCGCATCGTGCGCGCCATCGCCCGCGTGCCTTTCGTATTCCAGGGCCAGACCCTGCACATCTCCTCCAGCCTGGGCATCGCCCTCTACCCGCACCACGCCCAGCACCAGGACCAACTGGTGGCCTGCGCCGACGCCGCCATGTACCAGGCCAAGCATGCCGGCAAGAACGCCTGGCGCCTGTATCGCGCCGACCTCGATACCACGCCGGAGATGGTCACCCGCCTGTCCTGGAATGACCGGCTGACCCAGGCCCTGCAGCACGGCCTGTTCGAACTGCACTTCCAGGGGGTCTATGGCGCACGGGAGCGCGATCTGCGGCATGTCGAGGCGCTCCTGCGCCTGCGCGACGCCAAGACCGGCGAACTGACCCCGCCCGGCCTGTTCATCCCCATCGCCGAGAAGAGCAACCTGATCCTGGAGATCGACCGCTGGGTGGTGCGCCAGGCGGTCAGCCTGCTGGCGTCCAACGCCCGTATCACGCCCATCGCCGTCAACATCTCCGGGCGGTCCTTCGACGACCCCTCCCTGCCCGGCTACATCGTCGATCAGGTGCAGGAAGCGGGCGTGGACCCGGCGCGGTTGATCCTGGAGATCACCGAGACCGCCGCGGTATCGGACCTGACGGACGCCCAACGCTTCATCGACACCCTGCGGCAGGCCGGTTGCCGGGTCTGCCTGGACGACTTCGGCGCCGGCTTCGCCTCGTTCGCCTACCTCAAGCACATCCGCGTGGACACCATCAAGCTGGACGGCATGTTCATCCGCAACCTGCCGCACGACCACGACAACCAGGTGTTCGTGCGCGGCATGGTGGAAGTGGCGCGCGGCCTGGGCAAGCACACCCTGGCGGAATGCGTGGAAGACGCGGAAACCCTGCAACTGCTTGCCGCCATGGGCGTCGATGAGGCCCAGGGCTACTTCCTGGACCGCCCCCAGCCCGACCACCCCGGCCTGCGCCGGAACGAACCATCGGAACAACTCCCATGAGCCCGACCAGCCATCACGACATCCTGGAGCGCCTGCACGCGCTCGACCGCGCCCTGGCCGATCACGGCAAGTGGATGGCGCAACTCAACCGCCAACTCATCTGCGGCGGCCCCCCCGCCAGCGCGGACGTGGCGGAAGACGCCCATGTGCGTTGCGCGTTCGGGGCCTGGTTTGCCGGCGCGGGACGGGCCTTGCTGGGGCAGGAGGCCGACTACCCCGCCATCGAAAGCCTGCACAGATCCATGCATGACACCGCCCGGCAACTGCTCCTGCGCCACCTTGAGGCGAGGACCATCGAGCCCGCCGACTACGACGCCTTCATGGCCATCGCCGCGCGCTTCCGCCAGATGCTGCGCACCCTGGAGCAGACCCTGATGGAGCGCATGGGCGCGGTAGACCGGCTTACCGGGGTATGGAATCGCCAGGCCGTGCACGTGCGCCTGACCGAAGAGGCGGAGCGGGTGCAGCGCACGCGCCAGCCCTGCGCCCTGTGCTACCTCGACCTCGACCGTTTCGCCGCCATCAACGAGGCCCACGGCCAGCGCGCCGGCGACGCCGTGTTGCAGGGCGTCGCCGCCTTTCTGGCAGGTCGCCTGCGCGCCTACGACAGCGTGTTCCGCATCGGCGGCGAGGAATTCCTGCTGTGTCTGCCCAACACCGATCTGGACCAGGCCTCCAGCCTGATCCAACGCCTGCGCCAGGACCTGGCCGCCACCCCGTTTGCAGCGGCGGAGCAGGAGGTCCGCGTCACCGCCTCCTGCGGCGTGGTGGCGCTGGACCCGGTGTTCTTCATCGAAGAACTACTGGAACAGGCCGAGCGCGCCCAACTCATCGCCCGGCGCGAAGGCGGCGACAGCGTATGCGTATGGCGCGACGGGCTGGAGCCGGCATCGCATCCATGACGAGCGGTGTTCCCCTTTTTTAAAGGGAGAAAAGGGGTCTGCGCAGACGTTTCCGCGCGCGCCTTCCCCCTTTTCCAAAGGGGGAGTGAGGGGGATTTGGCGACGGTGGCCAGGTGGACCGGCGCAGAAAGCCCCCCTGCCCCCCTTTGGGAAAGGGGGGGGAAACCGTTGGGTCCGCGCAGACGCCTCCACGAGCGCCTTCCCCCTTTCCCAAAGGGGGAGTGAGGGGGATTTAGCGACGGTGGCC
>JACRNB010000012.1 GCA_016219425.1 Betaproteobacteria bacterium
CATCACAGGTCACTTCAAAGTCGATGCGGCGTTTCGCTGTGTTGAGTTCGACTTCCCGCACCTTCCACGGCGCTTGCAGCCCCAGGGCGGCGGTAAACAGGGTTTCAACAGGCAGGTTCATGGCTGGAATCGCATTCAGGTTGCAACAGCCCACATTGGGCCAGCTTCGTCACCGTATATGAAGTCAACTTCCACTCGAAACGGCATAGAGCCTGTCTATGTAGGTTTGCGCTAAAGCTTGGTGATTTGATGAATCAGATCGCGATTCGCGGGCGGGAAGGAGGGCAACTGCGAAAATCAGTGGGATAAAGAGATTTTTCAGGTATCGCATGGCAGTTTCGTGTTGGCTAACGTTCAAATTGAGGGGCTGGCCGCTACGAAACGTGAACGGAGCCCCGAAAGTTCAAAAACCCACAGGCCGTGAAGAGAACGCTTATCGGCCAGTCCCTCTCCAATGCAGGGTTAGGCTGTATCACGACTGCCCCATTGATTTAAGAATTACCTTCACTGAACTATTCAAGTTCTCGACTGATTGAGGCGTAAGCACTCTCCTAAACATCATAAATTCACGAATATAGCCATTCATTGAGTAGTCAAGATCCTTTGCTATTATCGCGCCTCTTTCATTGTGATGAACAAAGCCACCAATATTTAAGTATGGCGTTGCCGATGTATTAAGAATAACGTTTTGCTGAAATATCTCTGATCCATTCATGTAAAACTTAAGCAGGTCACCGTCGTAGCTGACAACAATGAATTGCCATTGGTTTAGCTGGAGTTTTGGCAATATAACGACCGTGTCGCAATTTTCGCTAGTTCTGTCGGCGACACAATGTTCGCAATAGAAAAAGACCCTTACACCCATGCCCTTATATTTATCAGGAATTGGGTCTCTGGGCTTTGGTTCACCCCAGAATATGCCAAAAGATTTGTCGTGATTGGATATGCCATCGTCGCAATCATGGCATATTCGCTGCCCATAAGAAAAGAAAAACATTGGCTTGCCTATGGTGGCGCTTTGTGTCGGATAAATGGCAAAGGCAAAACTTCTGGCCTCTCTGTCATGTGGAAGATTGCCGTTTAGGTGAACGGAGATCATATTATTTCCGTTAAATCTATACCCAAATCCGCTAACAAACTCCGTATTGGGAAGTGTGCTTCCGTCGGTGTAAATATATGGGAAGACATTTATATTGCATGCCGGAATGTTTGCGATATTTAGAAAGTGCGTATCAAGTGGAAGATACAAAACTGGAGAAAAGTTGCTAACAATCTCCATTCTGGCGGGAGTGTCATGCTGCATCAGGCAGTTGCTGTCGCTTTTAGCGCAATTTAATGGGGCGGGTAATGGCTTTGTGTTTTGTTCTGAATTAATTGCACCGAGCTTGAATGGTCCTACTTCGAGGGATATATTTATTTTGTTTTTGCGCGCCAGATACACTATTCCCACTACTACAAGCAGTAGCGAAATAAGTATGGCAACGAGTAATTGCGCGTTTAGATTCTGGATGTCCATTTATTTCACCTACGATTGATGTCTGCGGCCTAACGTAGAAGTCACCGGCGCTGCGCGGCTTTATCGCGCAGCGTCCGTGTGGACTGCCGGGTTGGGGCTCGGGTCAACGGTCCTGATTGATTTCGAAGCGACGCTGGCATGTGAGGCACCTATATGAATGCGTGTGAGGCGGAGTTGTTCCGTCCCGAGAGCGAACACGCGAGCGCATTTCCTCGCGGGGGATGTTTCTCAAGTCCCCTCTGCAAGCGGGACAGTAAAGTACCTCGGGTTGTTGCCCTGGGACGTTTGCCATTCTTCTACTTTCTGACTCACATAGAACTGGTAAGGGGCGCCGTCATTCTTTGAAAATCTCCGCACACCGAGAGGTTGTCCATCTCCCGATGGTGTCTCGGAACGGCGATATGGACTTGATGGTTCCATCTTGCGCGGTGAGGATTTGAACTTCGCAGAACACGTTGACGGTTCCGCCGCCGGTAGTTGTTGCTGTGCCAGAGAACCCATAGGGCGACGCAGTTCCTTGCACGGTTGTTGTAGCCGGAAGACCGTAGGCACGGATTTCTGAACTCCATGTGTAGAGAAAGTCGCCACTGTTCAGTTGATGTCGTTGGAACGGTGCGCCGTGGCGCAAGACAAAGGCATCAACGTTCTTTCCGTCGAAGTTCGAGCTAAGCCTATTTGCCGCCTCTTGCGTAGATGCGCAACCAGCGAGACTGAGAGCAATGATGAGTATGAGTATGCGGTTCATATAGAGCCCCAACGCAGAGCTAACCGGACCGCAAAACGCGCAGCGTTTTGTGGGTCCGAGTTGAGCGCCATGTTGGGGGCGTGGTTGCCGATTGAGACGTCCCCGAAGGACGGAACAGAGATCATTGCAGCGTGGAAGTGTAACGACGGCGAGTGGGCTGTTGGCGCGCTGGCGTGGGTTGTTGATCGGTATTGGGCGCTACCTGGGCGGAACTACACAGGATGGTGGCTCGCCGCACGGCCAGGATGCGCTGTGCCATACCAAGACCCGCAATACTGGCAACCACTGCCCGACGCCCCCAACGTAGAGCTAACCGGCGCCCGCGAGCCGGCCAGCGAAGACCAAAGCCGGATGTTCGGGCGTCCGAGTTGAGCGCAATGTTAGAGGTTGTTTGCAATTATTTTGAACTCTCAGACCAGTTGTATAATGTTTTAAGTTCATTGATTCTCTCCTTGATTTTTGTGTATCTGCATTTTTGTAATGAAGTCATGCGCGTAGATGGGCTGCCAACTGTCAGGATTGTATAGCCAGATCCGCAGTGCTTTTCAAAATATACTAGCCATGCACGCTGCGCTTCGCGGAGTTCACTAATCGCTTCATCGTTGTAGTTTGAATTTATTCGATCAGTGCTTTGAATTGAACTGATTAACCTTTTGTAGACAATGTTTAACTCTTTGTCTGCTGCAATTCTCGCCCTATCATAAGCATCCTCTTCGCACCATTCCCCTGCTGCGCCAAGTTTCTGAATGTCTTCAGGGCATTCACTGGCGGCATAGGAAATGTTTGTGGCTAATGAAACTAATAATAATATTACCAAACGTTTCATGGCCACCTCTAACGTAAAGCTAACCGGACCGCAAAACGCGCAGCGTTTTGTGGGTCCGTGTTGAGCGCCATGTTGGGCGTAACGGGCAATGTAATTGAGGCATTTTGATTGCAACGGCCCAAGAATGGATTTTAAATAAAAACAATTAAAACCGTTTTGCCTGAAGATGACAACAAACCTCACAAGTGCCACCAACATTTAAAGAGTCAAGCCAATCGTTTTTTGCTTGAAGCCGAACGGCTTCGACTTCATTTACTTCCCATGCCGTCTTGCGCTGAAGTCTTAATTCATACATTTCAACGCTATTTCTTTTTATCCATTCCTTATCCGTTTCAAGGAAACACTGCCCATCCTTACACCCACAATCAACTTGCTTGCGCTCCAACTTGGCCCCCTCGCTCTAAATTGAGGCCTAGTGGTGCATAAGGTTACCGCACAGGCCCAACGTAGAGCTAACCGGCGCTGCGCGGCTTTATCGCGCAGCGTCCAGCGACCGAAGGGAGCGAGGTTGAGCGCCGGGTTAGAACTCGTTGGTGACAAGGCGCCCGCCTTTCTCAAGTGAAAGTCCGAGGTTGCTCAGTACAGCGGCGAGCATTTGGTTGAAAACCGCTGTAGAAACGTCTATTCCGTGCTGTGCTTGTTCAGGAGTAATTGCTTGGCCTTGATGAATTACAGTGTTTCGGAGTTCCTGAATATCAGCCGCTTCTCGAAGCAATGGCTTTGCTTCTGGTTGTCGACGTAGCGTAGTCAGTTCAACGCCTGCCAATTCTACGAACAATTTCGCAAGAAGTTTTTCATACCGCATAAATCCAGTTTGTGAGAGTGCGGCCGTAACTACAAGTTCGGCTAGAGATTCGTTATGGACGAGTCCGTAGACGACCGGCCTAAGCAAGGACGATTTGAGAAACAACTCGGTAGCCGATGCAGCAAATACCAACGCGGCACTGTGATGGCCATTCGCGTGAAGCACCTTCGCTTCTTTGAACGCTCGGGCAGCTGGCACGAGAACTTCCGGGTGTGCAACATAGTAAGAACGCAGGCGTTCGCTGGTGAATTCAGCAATCGCTTGTTCTTTGTGTTCGGGATACATCTCACGAGACATGCTCTCGTAAGCCTCGTCCCATGCTGCATCTTCGGGGCTGTAGCTCATGGTTGAAGAGTTCTAACGTAGAGGTGAGGGGCAGCCGGAGCGCGAAGCGCGGAGGGAACCCAAATGCGCAGCATTTGGGCTGTCCCGCTCGACCGCCATGTTATGCATCTTCATAAACAGTGCCATCTGGCGAAACAAATATTGCCGAAATGCTTGTGCGCAATTTTGCCAAATCAGGAAGTCGTTCCCACAGGCTGCGATACTGACGTATATTGGGCAGAGCAATGGAGTATTTGGCGTGCGGATCATTCATTCGCTGCAATAGCTCACCAAGAATCGCGATAAAATAATTAACCCTCATCGCATCAAGAGAGCCGAGCCCCTTTACTTCGATTACCCAGGTTACAGTGTTTCTAGTGGCGATAATGTCGGCCCCTTGTTTTCTGCCCCACGCAATTTCAGTTTTCCAGCCATCGCAGTTAAGCCATGTTTGTAATTTTTCTTTTAGTTCATCCTCCGAGAGTCCCTCAGGTGTTTTGAGAATTTCCTGGTCATGTGACTGAGGAGGGGCGATATTTCTTGCTTTGGGGGTGTTATGCGTTAGCTCGCTTGGCTTTTGTTTGTCGTTCGCCAACTCGTGAGCAGCCAACAATACAAATTTTCCACGGCCTACACTATGGAGAAGACGTTTTCCATCAGATCCTGGTGCGCCCCCTTTTAGGTTATCTGTCATTCCTTGAATTATTGGGTTAATAGAATCGGCTTTCGCGTTTCTTGATTGTTCTTGTACGCAAGAAATTAGTTCGCCTCGTGTGAACGGAACTCTCTCTGCGCTTGTGAGTTTTAGCGCACACGAATGTATGAGACGCCATAAAGGTTCACTGCTCATCTTGTTGCTCCATATTGCTGCTTATGCATAACGTAGAAGTCACCGGCCTGCGCGGCTTTTCGCGCAGGTCCGGTGGACTGCCGGGTTGGGCGTTACCGTCTATTTACACGCGCCAAGTGCACATGCTGCCTCACAGGCGGGATTGCAACCCCACCAGACGCAACAGCCAGCAATACAAGCTAGGCAAGCCTCAGTGCTCCCCATGGGCTTAATTGATGCTTTCTTTGGAGTCAACTTGAGTACATCTTTATATTTTGCCGCTTCTTGGTTGGTCAGCTTTCCATCGATCCATTTCTGGAGAGCTTCAGTTGCGACTTTGCGATCTGCTGAAGGCGTTTTTGCAAGCGCGTCTGAGTACAGCAGTACCTGTTCAGCAGTCGGCTTTTGAATAACATCAGTTGATGTGTCAGCAGCCATTGCTGAACCGAAAAAGCTAACAACCAAAAACATGAAGATGGAAATAAATGTCGCTTTCATTGCACTCTCCTTTAGTTGAACACTGGTTACTACTCAATTTCTCCCTCGACGGTTGACCCAAGAGGAAGCCCTTTAAAGCAAACCTCAATGTTTGCCCAAACATCTGCCGTCCGAATGGTCGTTTCATCTTTGAACTCTTCTTCGACCTGTTTACCCTTTTCCTTGTAGTACCTCACTTTCCCCATAACCAACGTATCGCCGATTGGGGTATAGAAAATTTTGAAAGCGATGGGGCCACCATGGCTTTCGATTGTCGTCCACGGCCCCCACAACATCGGTGCAGCATAAGCAGTAAATGTTTTTGCCATATTCCCTCCTCAGCGATTGTTCAAGACGCCCAACGTTCAAGGTAAGGGGCTGGCTGGAAGTGGGCGAAGCCCGCTGTAAGCCAGTCCCGCTTGACCGCAATGTTAGGTTGCGTTTCGTGGCAACCGCATGTGAATAAGTGCAACCCGATTTCCTTTTTTGTCTTGCCGTTCCTCGATGGCGTAAGGCTGAAATCCCAGCTTCGGATAAAGCAGCAGGCCGGCAATGTTTTGGTTGAAACACGACACTGTGACCTCGGCGGCCTGATGCTTTGAGAAAGCAAGGCCAATCATCTGTTCGATGAGATAGCGACCCACCCCGCGTCCACGGGCCGCCGGGGAAACGATGACGTTTCCAATGGAACAACAGCCGCCAGCTTCCCAGTGGTAGAAGTTGGCGAAAGCGACAACTTCACCGCCAAGTTCCACTACCGTTGAGTCTGAACGCTGGGCAATTGCGTCCTGCAATTGCGATGGGGTCAGCGGGAATGTCGCCTTTGGGTACAAGAAAAACAACTCCTCTTTACTTTGCGGAAAACTGCAAATGACTTGAATGTCTTTCTCGTCAACGGGGCGATGCGTCAGTGGCATATTTTCAAGCGACCTAACGTAGAGCTAACCGGCGGGCCGAATGCGCAGCATTTGGACTGTCCGCGTTGAGCGCAATGTTATGTGTTGTCATTGACGATTTTGAATTTGTACTGAGAAGGGCCATCTTGATGTGCGATCTTCTCAATGGCTTTATGTGTGGACAAGCATTTAGGGCAAACAACAACAAGGCAACCATGCTCTTTAGAGTTATTTATTGAAGCCTTGAACTCATGTGCACATGCAGTATTCTGACAATGAAAGGTTGAACTCATGGCAATATCATTTGATGATGCAATGAAGAAGCTGCAAGGCAAAGAGGGCATTGTTTTTGCTTGCCCTGTATGTGACTCCGCACTGAATATTGATTACGAATCAAACACGATGTATTGCGAAGAACATGGCGCATATGTCCATGCGCGCGATGCACATAACGTAGAGGTGAGGGGCAGCCGGAGCGCGAAGCGCGGAGGGAACCCAAATGCGCAGCATTTGGGCTGTCCCGCTCGACCGCCATGTTAGGGCTAAATATTGGCATTTTTCTCTTTCATTGACTTACCAAATCTAATCAAGCCATTTAGATGGGGTACACCAAGTAGAAAACCAATGCCAACCATATACCAAGCGTAGTTTTCAAAACGCAAAATCTGCGGGGTGATACTGGTGTTGGCCAGTGCATCTGCTAAACCTATACCCATAATAATGCTTCCAATAATTTCTAGGACGACGTAAATGGGATTGGGTTTGTATCTAATTTCGTGGTGCGTTTCGGGTTCCATACTTATCTCCCTAGCCAAGGCCGCTTAATAACTTTAGTAACATGCGCATTAGCAAAATTAACGATCGCCCATCGCTGCATTCAGCATTAGAGATGCACCATATGACTCTTGTCATAACTAAAATTATCAGTACGACAACGAGATTTCTTGCAAGTATGGATTTGGCGAGTTTTTTTGCATTAGATATTCCGGATTGGATTTCGGTTAAGTCTTCTGAATTGGCGTTACGCACTGGAGAGGTGAGCCATATAAATCCAAAGCCAATAATAATTGGGGATGCAGCAATTAGCATTATTATGGCGAGAAGGATGAGTTCTCCCATGGCGCCCTAACGTTTGAATTCACCGGCCTGCGCGGCTTTTCGCGCAGGTCCGGTGGAATGAGGGGTTAGGCCGCAATTGAGCCGTGTAGATTGACTGCCTTCTTTCATGAATGTTGCATACCTCACTTGCTATTCATCCACCCGGTCAGTACGCGCGAAAGCACCTTTCGGCCAGCCAATGACTCGCCGAAGCCGGAAGCCTGCCCACAACCAAAGAGGAGAAAGGAAGAAGGCTGACAGGAAGAAGGTGCTCATTACAACTACACCTCCCCCGACACTGTCATCAATTCCATCCGGGGTACCACGGCTGTAGTCCTCCGCGACTATCAGCGTAATGACGAGGGACGCTGCAATGGTGATCAACAAAGCGAGCACAAGTGAGAACGCGACAGCAATGGTGTCGATTCGCTTCTGGGTACTCAGGGGGCGTTCCATCATTTCGGTGCGGCCTAACGTGATGTGTACACCAATTGGCGTGCAACCTGGCAGCCTGGACGGGCAAACACGCATGACAAATCAATCACTTGATCAGTTCGTGCCAAGTTGTACACCGAATGCCCCATTTTGACCCGTCCTCAAAGTTCTCAGACCCGATGCGCCAACAGCGGCTTCTTTTCTGTACTGCGCGCGCATCGAACTGCTCTATATGCCCGGATTTAACGCTCCAATTGCTTGAGCCGCAAGCGTCATCCAGAGGCCAAGAGTAGACCGGCGGGCGTGGCCTGGATGAGGGTCGAAGACCGGAATCCGGGGCATGGATGCGATGGCTGTGCCGCTTCCCGGATTCCGCTGCGTTGCGTCCGGCCTACACGGTGTTCAGGTCTGCGCGGGGCGCGGTTGCTCATGGTCTTCCCAGGTAAGCAGCCATTCAGCCGGCGTCATGCTGGTTGGCCCGAACTTGGCAACGGCGGCAAGCATCGCTTGCGTAGATCTGGTGAGCGAGGCGAGGTGCATTGCCTAATGGTGGCCTCGAAAACCTCTGGATTTGTCGCTCCCGCGAAAGCGGGAACCCCGTGAAATCTACAACCTGGATTCCCGCTTTCGCGGGAATGACGGGTTTTTCGAGGCGCTCCTATGTTGATGCGCGGTTCGCTGCGCTTACCGCGTCCTACGTCAGGACATCCAGCCCCTCGTTGGCCAGCATCTCTACCAGTTTGATGAGGGGCAGGCCCACCAGGGCGTTGGGGTCTTCCGTTTCGTAGCGGGCGATGAGGGCGATGCCCAGGCTTTCGCTACGGGCGCTGCCGCAGCAGTTGTAGGGCTGGTCTTTCCTGAGGTACGCCTCGATCTGGGTGTCGCTGTACTCGCGCATCACCAGCCGCACCGGCACGTTGGCGGTCTGCACATGGCCGGTGCGGGCGTTGAGCAGGGTGAGGGCGGTGTGGAATTCCAGGGTCTTGCCGCGCATGGCGCGCAGTTGTTCCACGGCTTTTTCGTGGGCGCCGGGCTTGCCCAGTTGCCGGCCTTCCAGCAGGGCTACCTGGTCGGAGCCGATGATGAGGGCGTCCGGGAATCGCTCCGCCACCGCCCGCGCCTTGAGCAGCGAGAGGCGCATGGCGGTGTCGTCCGGGGATTCGCCGGGCAGGGGGGTTTCGTCCACGTCCGGCGCGGCCACCTCGAAAGGCACACCCAGGCGGGCCAGGAGTTCGCGGCGGTAGGGGGAGGTGGAGGCGAGAACCAGGTCCATTTCGGATGTCGGATTTCGGATTGCGGATTTCGGATGTGGCCGGCGAAAGCGGTTTTTAAATCCGAAATCCGCAATCCGAAATCCGAAATCGCCTCATTCCGGCTGAATCTCCACCAGCACCTGATCCGGCGTCACCGCGTCGCCCTTGGCGACATGCACGGCGATGACGGTGCCGGTGACGGTGGCCTGGATCTCGTTTTCCATCTTCATGGCTTCGATCACCAGGACGCCGTCGCCGGCCTTGACCTTGTCGCCGGCCTTGACCTTTACATCGACGATGGCGCCGGGCATGGCGGTGGTGACGCAGCCGGCGTGGGTGGGACGGGGGCGTTGCTTGGAGCCTGACGCATCCTTCTTGCTGCTGCTCCTGCGCGCGCCGGCGGCGCCGGGGGTGACTTCGACTTCATCCAGGGCGTCGAGCATGACTTCTTCCGCGACGCCGTCGATGTGCACATAGAACGGACGCTGGCCTTCGCCGCCGTGGCCGGTGCCCTTGATGCGGATGTGGTAGGTCTCGCCGTGCAGGGTGACGTTGAATTCGGTGGGGGCGAATACCGCCGGGCAGGAGGCGGCCTCTTTGGCTGCGGGCGGCAGCAGGGTCTCGGGGGTGAGGGTGCCGGCGGCGCGTTCCTGCAGGAAGGTGCGTCCGATGTCCGGGAACATGGCGTAGGTGAGCACGTCCTCGTCAGACTTGGCGAGGCCTTCCGCCTCGGTGCGCAGCTTGTCCAGTTCATCGCTGAGCAGGTCGGCGGGGCGGCAGGTGATGACCTCCTGATTGCCCACGGCCATCTGCCGAACCTGTTCGTTGACCTTGCCGGGGGCGGCGCCGTAGCGGCCCAGCAGGTAGTTCTTCACCTCGTTGGTGACGGATTTGTAGCGTCCGCCGGTGAGCACGTTGAGCACGGCCTGGGTGCCGACGATCTGGGAGGTGGGGGTGACCAGCGGGGGGTAGCCCAGGTCTTCGCGCACGCGCGGGATCTCGGCCAGCACGTCGTCCATGCGGTTCAGTGCGCCCTGTTCCTTCAACTGGTTGGTGAGGTTGGAGATCATGCCGCCCGGCACCTGGGAAACCAGGATGCGGGTGTCCACCTGCTGGCCGGACATCTCGAACTGCCAGTATTTTTTGCGCTCTTCGCGGAAGTAGGCGCTGATCTCCTGGAGCTTCACCAGGTTGAGGCCGGTGTCGTATTCCGTACCCGCCAGGGCTGCCACCAGGCTTTCCGTGGTGGGGTGGCTGGCGCCTTCGGAGTAGGCGGAGAGGCAGGTGTCGATCATGGTCGCGCCCGCTTCCACGGCCTTCATGTGCACCATGCTGGCGAGGCCGGAGGTGGCGTGGCTGTGGGTGTGGATGGGGAGGCTGACCGCAGCCTTGAGCGCCTTCACCAGTTGTTCGGTGTGGAAAGGCGTGAGCAGGCCGGCCATGTCCTTGATGGCCAGGGTGTCGCAGCCCATGGCCTCCAGTTCCCTGGCCATGGCGACGAAGTAGTCGATGTCGTGCACCGGGCTGGTGGTGTAGCTGATCGCGCCTTCGGCATGCTTGCCGGCGGCCTTCACCGCTTCGACCGAGACGCGCAGGTTGCGCAGGTCGTTCATGGCGTCGAACACGCGGAATACGTCGATGCCGTTGTCGGCGCATTTCTGCACGAAGGCGCGCACCACGTCGTCCGGGTAGTGGCGGTAGCCCAGCAGGTTCTGGCCGCGCAGCAGCATCTGGATGCGGGAGTTGGGCAGGGCGCGGCGCAGTTTCTTCAGGCGTTCCCACGGGTCTTCCTTGAGGAAGCGCACGCAGGCGTCGAAGGTGGCGCCGCCCCAGGCCTCCAGCGACCAGTAACCGGCGGCGTCGAGCGCGCCGCAGATCGGCAGCATGTCCTCGGTGCGCATGCGGGTGGCGATGAGGGACTGGTGGCCGTCGCGCAGGACCAGTTCGGTGACGTGTACTTTCGGCATTGCGTGCTTCCTCTTGACTCTTACAGGCCCAGATGGGCGGCGATGGCGGCGGAGATGGCGGCGGCCACATGTTCGCGCGGGTGTTTTACGGTGTAGTTCAGCAGCTCCGGATGGGCTTCGACGAAGCCGGTGTTGAAACGTCCGGTGCGGAACTCGGGGTTGCGCAGAATTTCCAGGTAGTAGGGCATGGTGGTCTTCACGCCGTACAGGGCCATGTCGTCCAGGGCGCGGCTGCCGCGTTCGATCACCGCCTCCCAGTTCAGCGCCCAGACCGTGAGCTTGGCGCACATGGAGTCGAAATACGGCGGGATGGTGTAGCCGGAGTAGATCGCCCCGTCGATGCGCACGCCGGGACCGCCCGGCGCGTAGTAGCGCGTGATGCGCCCGAAGCTGGGCAGGAAGCTGTTCTTGGGGTCTTCCGCGTTGATGCGGAACTCCATGGCGAAACCGCGGTGATGGATCTCTTCCTGCTTGTATTGCAGCGGCAGGCCGGAGGCGACGCGGATCTGCTCCTGCACCAGGTCGATGCCGGTGATGGTCTCGGTGACGGTGTGCTCCACCTGGAGCCGGGTATTCATCTCCATGAAGAAAAACTGGTTGTCGTGGTCGAGCAGAAATTCCACCGTGCCGGCGTTCTCGTAGCCCACCGCCTTGGCGGCGCGCACCGCGAGCTTGCCGATGTAGTCGCGCTGCGCTTCGGTGAGCTGGGGCGAGGGGGCGATCTCGATCAGCTTCTGGTTGCGGCGCTGGATCGAACAGTCGCGCTCGTACAGGTGCACGCAATTGCCGTGGCGGTCGCCGATCACCTGCACCTCGATGTGCTTGGGGTTCACCACGCACTTCTCGACGAACACCTCGGGCTTGCCGAAGGCCTTGGTGGCCTCGGACACGACGCGCTCATAGTTCTTGACCAGTTCCTCGTCGGAATCACAGCGCCGGATGCCGCGCCCGCCGCCGCCGTTGGTGGCCTTGAGCATGACCGGGTAACCGATCTCACGCGCCAGGGCCAGAGCCTCGTCGGCGTCCGCCAGGTTGTGGTCGGAGCCGGGCACCACCGGGATGCCCGCCTTGATCATGGCCAGACGCGCCTGGATCTTGTCGCCCATCTGCGTGATGACCGCGGGCGAGGGGCCGATGAAGCGGATGCCGCGGCGTTCGCACACCTCCGCCAGCACCGGGTTCTCGGACAGGAAGCCATAGCCGGGATGAAGGGCGTCGCAGCCGGAGGCGACCGCCAGGTTGACGATGTTGTGGGCGTTGAGATAGCCCAGCACGGGGTCGGAACCGATGTTGTAGGCCTCGTCCGCCTTCTTGACATGGAGGGCATGGCGGTCGGCGTCGGTATAGATCGCCACCGATTTGATCCCCATTTCCCGGCATGCCCGCACGATGCGGACGGCGATCTCGCCCCGGTTGGCAACAAGTATTTTCTTGATCACGCGTGATGCCCCAAAAGTGGCAATTACTTTGACAAAACAAGGCTGTGCAGAATACCATCCGCCGCTTATGTCTGCACCGGCCCACATCGACAGCCTGCATTTCGCCAAGTCTGGAAGCGAGTTGTCCGGGCAGTTGAAGGTGGATCAGTTGCCCCGGCTGCGCGATAGTTTGGACCGAGACGATGTTGCAGTGCAATACCGAATTTCCGGGTTGACTGCCGACGGACGCCCGGCCCTGCGGGTCCAGATCGAGGTCGAGGTTTGGCAGACTTGCCAGCGGTGTCTTGAACGCTTCCCTCTGTCGCTTGAGCTGGACGAGGTATTGCCCATAGCCCGTACTGCCGCGCAGTTGAGCTATTGGGAAGACCTGGACCCCTTGCTCGACGCCCTGGTGGCGGAACGGCAAATGGATATCGCCGGTCTGGTGGAAGACGAGATTTTGTTGGGGCTGCCTACGGCGCCGCGCCACCCGGATGGGGAGTGCGAGGTTTTGGCCCTGAATCAGTAGAGATTTTTTTAGGAGTTCGAGATGGCTGTTCAGCAGAATAAAAAATCCCCGTCCAAGCGTGGCATGCATCGCGCCCATGACTTTCTGACCAATCCCTCCACCGCCGTGGAACCCACCACCGGCGAGGTTCACCTGCGTCACCACATCAGCCCCAACGGCTTCTATCGTGGTCGCAAGGTCATCAACACCAAGGCTGACAACAGCTAACACCCAGCGACCAGGCCCTGTCCCGCCGGGCCGATCGTCATGCGTGAAATCACCATCGCCATTGACGCCATGGGGGGCGACCACGGCCCTCATGTCACCGTCAAGGCCGCACTGAACGTCCTGGGCCGGGAGCGCGACCTCAATATCGTGCTGGTTGGCCTGGAAGACGCCATCGCCGCCGAACTGCACACCCTGCGCGCCGTTCCCGACAGCCGGTTACGCATCCACGCCGCCAGCGAGGTGGTGAAGATGGACGACCCCCTCAACGTCGCCCTGCGCACCAAGAAGGATTCCTCCATGCGCGTCATGGCGGATCTGGTGAAACGGGGCGAGGCGGATGCGGGGGTTTCCGCCGGCAACACCGGCGCGCTGATGGCGGTCTCCCGTTTTGTGCTCAAGACCCTGCCGGGCATCGACCGTCCGGCCATCGCCTCGACCCTGCCCTCGCGCGCCGGACGCACCTACATGCTCGACCTGGGCGCCAACGTCGATTGCACGGCGGAGCACCTGCGCCAGTTCGCCATCATGGGCGCCGCCCTGGTTTCCGCCATCGAGCACAAGGAGCGCCCCAGCATCGGCCTGCTCAACATCGGCGAGGAAGACATCAAGGGCAACGAGGTGGTGAAACAGGCCGGCGAACTGCTCAAGACCAGCGGTCTCAACTTCCACGGCAATGTGGAGGGGGACGACATCTACAAAGGCACGGTGGACGTGGTGGTGTGCGACGGTTTCGTCGGCAACGTTGCGCTCAAGGCCTCCGAGGGGCTGGCCAAGTTCATGGCCGACCACTTGCGCGCCGAATATCGCCGTAACCCTTTCACCAAGCTGGCCGCCTTGATCTCGCTGCCGGTGCTGCGGGCGTTCAAACGCAATCTCGACCCCAGCCGTTACAACGGCGCCAGCCTGCTGGGGCTCAACGGCATCGTCATCAAGAGCCACGGTTCCGCCGACGTGTTCGGCTTCGAACAGGCCATCGCCAAGGCGGTGGAAGAGGTGCGCGGCGGTTTGCTCAAACGCATCGCCGACCAGGTGAACAGCCACCACGCCAAAAATCAGGAAGAAGGAACGCCCGCGTGACCTACGCCCGCATCATCGGCACCGGCAGCTACCTGCCGGCCCGTGTCGTACCCAACAGCGAATTCGAGGCCATCGTCGAGACCACCAGCGAGTGGATCGTCGAACGTACCGGCATCCGCCAGCGCCACCGCGCCGCCGAGGGTGAGCTCACCAGCGATCTGGCGCAGCGCGCGGCGGAACGCGCCCTGGAAGCCGCCGGCATCGACGCCTCCGAGATCGACCTCATCATCGTCGCCACCACCACGCCGGATCGCGTCTTTCCCAGCACCGCCTGCGCCATGCAGGCCAAGCTGGGCATCAGCAACGGCTGTCCCGCGTTCGACGTGCAGGCCGTGTGCAGCGGCTTCGTCTACGCCGTGTCCGTGGCGGATCAGTTCATCCGCTCCGGCGCGATGCGCACCGCCCTGGTGGTGGGGGCCGAGACCCTCTCCCGCATCACCGACTTCAATGACCGCGGCAACTGCATCCTCTGGGGTGACGGCGCCGGGGCCGTGGTGCTGCGCGCCTCGGACGAGCCGGGCATCCTCAACACCCATCTGCACGCCGACGGGCGCTACCAGGATCTGCTGTTCGTGGATGGCGGCGTCTCGCTCAAGAAGGAAGGCGGCGAGTGCTACATGCGCATGTCCGGCAACGCCGTGTTCAAGATGGCCGTGAACACCCTGGACGCCATCGTCGATGAGACCCTGGCCGCCAACGGCCTGGCCAAGACCGACATCGACTGGCTGGTGCCGCACCAGGCCAACATCCGCATCATCCAGGCCACCGCCAAGAAGCTGGGCATGGGCCTGGAGCGCGTGGTGGTGACGGTGGACCGGCATGGCAACACCTCCGCCGCCTCCATCCCCCTGGCGCTCGACACCGCTGTGCGCGACGGTCGCATCAAGCCCGGCGAGACCGTGCTGATGGAGGCCTTCGGCGGCGGCTTCACCTGGGGTTCGGTGCTGGTGAAGATGTGATGGATACGTCATTCCCGCGCAAGCGGGAATCCAGAAAGGAAATCAGACGCACACCCTGGATTCCCGCTTGCGCGGGAATGACGGTGGAAGCGGCGTCCGGTAAGGAGACTCCATGAAATTTGCGTTTGTGTTCCCCGGCCAGGGCTCCCAGTCCGTCGGCATGATGACCCACTACGGCGACGCCGCCCGCGCCACCTTCGACGAGGCCTCCGCCGCCCTGGGCCAGGATCTCTGGGCGCTGGTGAGCGAAGGCCCCGCCGAGGCGCTCAATCAAACCGTCAACACCCAGCCCGTCATGCTCGCCGCCGGCGTTGCCGCGTGGCGGCAGTGGCTGGCCCAGGGCGGTGCTGCGCCCGCTTTGATGGCTGGTCACAGCCTGGGCGAGTACACCGCCCTGGTGTGCGCCGGGGCGCTGGGCTTCGCCGACGCCGTGCGTCTGGTGCGCCTGCGCGCCGAGGCCATGCAGTCCGCCGTGCCGGAAGGCGTGGGGGCCATGGCCGCGGTGCTGGGCCTGGACGATGCCGCCGTGGTGGCGGTGTGCGCCGACGCGGCCCAGGGCGAGGTGCTGGCGGCGGTCAACTTCAACTCCGCCGGTCAGGTGGTGATCGCCGGCCACAAGGCCGCCGTGGAGCGCGGTTGCGCCCTGGCCAAGGAACGCGGCGCGAAACGCGCCCTGCCGCTGCCGGTGTCCGTGCCCTCGCACTGCGCCCTGATGCGGCCCGCCGCCGAGAAGCTGCTGGCCGCCCTGAACGGTATCGAGGTGAAGGCTCCGGTCATCCCCGTCCTGCATAACGCCGACGTGGCCGCCCACAGCGCGCCGGACGCCATCCGCGACGCCCTCGCGCGCCAGCTCTACAGCCCGGTGCGCTGGGTGGAGACGGTGCAGGCCATGGGCGCGCAAGGCGTGACCCTGATCGCCGAATGCGGCCCCGGCAAGGTGCTGGCCGGCCTCAACAAACGCATCCTGGCCGACCTACCCACCCTCGCCATCACCGACGCCGCCAGCCTGGGCGAAGCGCTGGCGAAGACCCAAGTTTGAGGAGAAAAAACATGGAACAACGTGTAGCCCTGGTCACCGGCGCCTCGCGCGGAATCGGCAAGGCCATCCTGCATGCCCTGGCCCGCGCCGGCGCCACCGTGGTGGGCACCGCCACCAGCGAATCCGGCGCCGCCGCCATCACCGCCGACCTCGCCGCCGCCGGCTTCAAGGGCGAAGGGCGCATGCTCAACGTCACCGACGCGGCCCAGATCGACGCCCTGATCGAGGCGCTGATGGGGCAGTACGGTCGCCTCGACATCCTGGTCAACAACGCTGGCATCACGCGCGACAACCTGCTCATGCGCATGAAGGATGCAGAGTGGAACGACATCCTGGATACCAACCTCGCCTCGGTGTTCCGCATGTCGCGCGCCGTGTTGCGTCCCATGATGAAGGCGCGCTTTGGCCGCATCGTCAGCATTGCTTCCGTGGTGGGGGTGTCGGGCAACGCCGGGCAGACCAATTACGCCGCCGCCAAGGCCGGCATGATCGGTTTTTCCAAGTCGCTGGCGCAGGAAGTGGGCAGCCGCGGCATCACCGTCAACTGCGTCGCTCCCGGCTTCATCGACACCGACATGACCCGCGCCCTGCCCGAGGCCGCCCGCACCAAGTTGCTGGAGCGCATCCCCCTGGGCAAGCTCGGCACGGCGGAGGACATCGCCCAGGCGGTGGTGTTCCTGGCCTCCGAGGGGGCCGGCTATGTCACCGGCAGCACCCTGCACGTCAACGGCGGCATGTACATGGACTGATTCTGAACCACGGGGCTTTTTGCTAGAATCGCCCGGCTTTTTCAACAACCTTTTTTACCCGCATCCATCCCTGAGGGAGCAGCAGCAAATGAGCGATATCGAAGCCCGTGTCAAAAAGATCGTTGCCGAACAACTCGGCGCCAACGAAGCCGACGTCCAACTGTCCTCTTCTTTCGTGGACGACCTGGGCGCGGATTCCCTCGACACGGTAGAACTGGTCATGGCCCTGGAAGAGGAATTCGAGTGCGAGATTCCCGATGAAGACGCCGAAAAGATCACCACCGTCCAGCAGGCCGTTGATTACGTCAACGGGCATCTGAGCAAGTAATTCGCATCCTGCCCGCCGCTTCGGCAGGGCGTTCGCCCGGCTTTAGCGCCGGGCGATTTGTTTCAGGAGCCGTATCTTGTCCCAGGATTTCCGATCCTCCAGGCGGCGCGTCGTCGTCACCGGCGTAGGCGTTGTCTCCCCGGTAGGTAATACCGTGGACGCCGCCTGGGCCAATCTCCTTGCCGGCGTCTCCGGCATCACCCGCATCACCCGTTTCGATGCCGCCGCCTTCGCCTCCCAGGTGGCCGGCGAGGTGAAAGACTTCGACGTCACCCAATACCTGTCCGCCAAGGACGCGCGCCGTATGGATACCTTCATCCATTACGGACTCGCCGCCGGCATCCAGGCCATGCGGGACTCCGGCCTGGAAGTCACCGACGCCAACCGCGAGCGCATCGGCGTCAACATCGGCTCCGGCATCGGCGGCCTGCCCATGATCGAAGACACGCACTCGACCTACGTCGAGACTGGCGGCCCGCGCAAGATTTCGCCCTTCTTCATCCCCGGCACCATCATCAACATGATCTCCGGCAACCTCTCCATCCATCTCGGCCTCAAAGGGCCGAACCTGGGGGTGGTGACCGCCTGCACCACCGGCCTGCACGCCATCGGCCTGTCCGCCCGCGTCATCGCCTACGGTGACGCCGATGTGATGGTTTGCGGCGGCGCCGAAGCCACGGTCTGCCCGCTCGCCGTGGGCGGCTTCTCCTCCGCCAAGGCCCTGTCCACGCGCAATGACGACCCCGCCACCGCCAGCCGTCCCTGGGACATGGGCCGCGACGGCTTCGTCCTGGGCGAAGGTTCCGGGGTCATGGTGCTGGAGGAGTACGAACACGCCAAGGCGCGCGGCGCGCGCATCTACGCGGAACTGGCCGGCTTCGGCATGAGCGGCGACGCCTTCCACATGACCGCCCCGGACACCGACGGACCCAGGCGTTCCATGCAGAACGCCCTCAAGGACGCCGGCGTGAACCCGGACCAGGTGCAGTACGTCAACGCCCACGGCACTTCCACCCCCCTGGGCGACAAGAATGAGACCGAGGCCATCAAGCTGACCATGGGCGACGCCGCACGCAAGCTGGTGGTCAACTCCACCAAGTCCATGACCGGCCACCTGCTGGGCGGCGCGGGCGGGCTGGAGTCCGTGGTCACCGCCCTGGCGGTGTTCCATCAGGTTTCTCCCCCCACCATCAATCTGTTCGAGCAAGACCCCGAGTGCGATCTGGATTACTGCGCCAACCAGGCGCGGCCCATGCGGATCGACGTGGCGCTGAAGAACAACTTCGGCTTCGGCGGCACCAACGGCTCGCTGGTGTTCCGCCGCGTCTGACGCGGCGGCGTTCTTGACCCAGGTGCTCGTCAACGGCCTCCCCGCCGCCACGGTGGGGGCGCTGGATCGCGGGCTTGCCTATGGCGATGGCGTATTCCGCACCCTGCGCGTGGCCGATGGTCAGCCGGTGTGGCTGGAAGAACACCTGGCCCGGCTGGCGATGGATGCCAGCCGCCTGGGACTTCCCTGCGACGAGGCCGCCTGGCGCGCCGATCTCGCCGCCCTGACCCTGCCGCCGCAGGGTGTGCTGCGCCTCACCCTCACCCGCGGCGAGGGGCCGCGCGGCTACCTGCCTCCCCATCCTGTCCGCCCCACCCGTATCGCCGCCTGCTGGCGGGATGAACTGCCTGTTGCGCCCGAGTCCGGCATCCACGCTCGCGTCTGCCGCCTGCGCCTCGCGCGCCAGCCCGCCCTGGCCGGGGTGAAGCATTTGAACCGCCTGGAAAACGTCCTCGCCCGCGCCGAGTGGGACGACCCGGCGATTCAGGAAGGCCTGCTGCTGGACCAGGAGGATCGCGTTATCAGCGGCGTCCTGAGCAACGTGTTCATTTGGCGCGGCGGCGAACTGCTCACCCCCCGCCTGGACGCGTGCGGCGTGGCCGGCGTCACCCGCGCCCGGCTGTTGCGTCTCGCGCCCGAGGCCGGGTTCCCCGTGCGCGAGGCCGATCTGGGCCTGGACGACGTGCTGGCCGCCGACGAGGTGATGTGCTGCAACAGCCTCATCGGCCTCTGGCGCATCGCCCGGCTGGAGGGGCGCGCCTGGGGTGCGGCGGTGGTGAGCGGCGCACTTTGGAATCTGCTCCATGCTTAAGCTGATCCTGTTCCTGCTCACCCTCGCCCTGGCCGCAGCGGGCGGCCTGTTCTGGTATGCCGCCACCCCGCCCCAGAGCGCTGCCGCCTACCCTCTGGAAGTCACCGTCAAGCCCGGTGACAGCCTGGCCGCCGCCGCCCAGTCCTTTGCACGGGTCGGGGCGCTGCAACAGCCCCTCCTGTTGCGTCTGCTGGCGCGGGCCACGCGCCAGTCCGGCGCCCTCAAACCGGGGCTCTATCGCCTGGACAAGCCCCTCACCCCCCTGGCTCTGCTGCGCAAGCTCGCCGCCGGCGATACCGTGCCGGCCCGACTCACCGTGGTGGAGGGCTGGACCTTCGCCGACATGCGCCGCGCCGTGGACGCCGCCGCCAGCCTGCGCCACGACAGCCGGGGCATGAGCGACGCGGACCTGCTCCAGGCCATCGGCGCGAAGCCGGGGGCGGTGGAGGGGCGCTTTTTTCCGGATACCTATGTATTCGACCATGGCGTATCCGACCTGGCGATCTACAAGCGCTCCTGGCAGGCCATGGAGCGCAAATTGAAAGAGGCCTGGGAATCCCGCGCCCAGAACCTGCCCTACCGCACGCCGGAGGAGGCCCTGGTCATGGCCTCCATCATCGAAAAGGAGACCGGCGCGCCGGAAGAACGCCCGCAGATCGCCTCGGTATTCATCAACCGTCTGCGCATCGGCATGCGCCTGCAAACCGACCCCACGGTGATCTACGGCATGGGCGCGGCCTACGACGGCAACATCCGCAAGCGCGACCTGGAACGCGACACGCCCTGGAACACCTACACCCGCGCCGGCCTGCCCCCCACCCCCATCGCCCTGCCGGGCGAGGCCGCCCTGCACGCCGCCGTGAATCCGGAAGCCGGCAAGGCCCTGTATTTCGTCGCCACGAGCGCGGGCGGGCGGCATGTCTTCTCCAGCACCCTGACGGACCATAATCGGGCGGTTTCCAAGTACCAACGAGGCGGACGCTGATGTTCATCACCCTGGAAGGCGTCGATGGCGCCGGCAAGAGCAGCCACCTGGACTGGCTGGCGGACTGGTTCCGCGTCCGGGGTCGCAGCGTGCGCATGACGCGCGAGCCCGGCGGCACTCCGGTAGGGGAGAAGCTGCGCGAGATCGTGTTGCACGACCCCATGCACCTGGAGACCGAGGCGCTGGTCATGTTCGCCGCCCGGCGCGAGCACCTGGCCCAGGTCATCCGCCCCGCCCTGGCGGCGGGCGAGGTGGTGATCTCGGATCGTTTCACCGACGCCAGCTTCGCCTACCAATGCGGCGGACGCGGCCTCGACCCGGCGCGCCTGGAGGTGCTGGAGCAATGGGTGCACGGCGACCTGCAACCCGACCTCACCTTGCTGTTCGACGTGCCCACCGAGATTGCCGCAGCACGCCTCGCCAACGCGCGCGCGCCGGATCGCTTCGAGCGCGAGCGCGCCGATTTTCATGCCCGTGTGCGCCACGCCTATCTGCACCGGGCGGAACGTTTTCCCGAGCGCATCCGCGTCCTCGACGGCAGCCGCACCCTGGACGAGGTGCGGGAGCAACTGGCGGCGATCCTGGGGGCGCGGACGTGAGCGACCTGTTCGTGGTGGACCCGGTAAGCAGGCTTCACCCCTGGAATCGGGCCCGGTTCCGCCAACTCACCGCCGACCCGGCGCACATGCCCCATGCCATCCTGCTCTCCGGCGCCAAGGGGGTGGGCAAGCTGGAACTGGCCCTGGAACTGGCGCGCTGGCTCCTGTGCCAGCGCCCTCATGCCGAAGGGGCTTGCGGCGACTGCGACGCCTGCAACTGGTTCGACCAGGGCAACCACCCGGACTTTCGGCGCGTGGAGCCCAAGACGGAGGATGAGGCGGAGGAGGGCGTGGAGAACGAGGCCAAGCCCAAGACCAAGCCCAAAAAGGGCGCGCGTCCCATCCCGGTCGAGGCGGTGCGGGAGGTGACGGAGTTCCTCAATCTGTCCTCGCACCGGGGCGGCTGGCGCGTGGCCCTGTTCCACCCCGCCGAGGCCATGAACGCCGCCGCCGCCAACGCCCTGTTGAAGACCCTGGAAGAACCCCCGGAGCGGGTGTTGCTGCTGCTGGTCTCGCACCAGCCGGGGCGTCTCCTGCCCACGGTCCTGTCCCGTTGTCGCCAGGTCGCCATCCCCCTGCCGCCCAAGGATCAAGCGCTGGTCTGGCTCGAAGCCCAGGCCGAGCAGGCTGCGGCCCTGCTCGCCGAGGCGGGCGGCGCGCCCCTGGCGGCCCTGGCCTTCGCCGACCCGGAACGGCTGGAACTGCGCCAGGCCTTTCTCGCCGCTCTGGCCGCCCCCGCCCGGTTGGACGCCGCCGTCGTGGCGGAGACCTATGGCAAGAAGAACGACCCCGCCCTGGCCTGGGGCTGGCTCTCGCGCTGGCTCATGGACCTGCTGCATCAGCGTCTGGCGGGCGCGCTGCGCTACTTCCCCGAACAGGCCCCGGTCCTCGCCCGGCTCGCCGCCCAGGCGGACCTGTCCGGTCTTCTGGCCCTGCAACGCGAGGTGTCGGGGGCGGGCTTCTGGTTGCGGCATCCGCTCAATCACGCCCTGTTGCTAGAATCCTGGCTCATCCGCTACATCGAAACCATGAGGGCCAAGGCATGAGCGAAGCAGTCAAGCAGGCCGGTTCCGCCCGCGCCGGGATGCTCTCCCTGGCGATCAAGGAGCGCGCCGCGCTGTACATGGCCTACATGCCCTTTCTGAAAAATGGCGGTCTGTTCATCCCCAGCGCGCGCGCGTATCAGTTGGGGGATCAGGTCTACATGCTCATCACGCTGATGGAAGACTCCGCCAAGATCCCGGTTTCCGGGCGCGTGGCCTGGGTGACGCCCGCCGGCTCCCAGGGCAACCGCCAGCAGGGCGTGGGCGTGCAGTTCGACGACAACGAATCCGCCACCATGTTGCGCCAGAAGATCGAAGGCATCCTCGGCAACGCGCTCAAGTCCACCAAGCCCACGCATACCCTGTAACGGCGTCCTTCCGGCGCGCCCGGTAGCGGGCGTGATCGTCATGTTCATCGACTCCCACTGCCATATCGACTTTCCCGATTTCTCCGAGGGCGCCGCCCCGCTGCTGCAACGCATGCAGACGGCCCGCGTCACGCATGCCCTGTGCGTCAGCGTCAACCTGGAGAACTGCCCGCGCGTGCTGGCGCTGGCCGAGGCCCATGACAATGTTTATGCGTCGGTGGGCGTCCACCCGGATCACGACGAAGGGCGCGAGCCGGATGTGGCCGAGCTGGTGCAGCTGGCGCGCCATCCGCGCGTGGTCGCCATCGGCGAGACCGGGCTGGACTACTACCGGATGCAGCGGGAGTCCGTGGACTGGCAGCGCGCGCGTTTCCGCACCCACATCCGCGCCGCGCGCGAGGCCGGCAAGCCGCTCATCATCCACACCCGCAACGCCGCGGAAGACACCCTGGCGATCATGGCGGAGGAGGGGGCCGGGGAATGCGGCGGCGTCATGCACTGTTTCACCGAGAGCCAGGCGGTGGCGGACGCTGCGTTGGCGATGGGTTTTCACCTCTCGTTCTCGGGCATCGTCACCTTCAAGAGTGCGAAGGATCTGAAGGAAGTGGCGCGCAACGCGCCCCTGGAACGGCTGCTGATCGAGACTGATTCACCCTATCTCGCGCCCGTACCGCACCGCGGCAAGCGCAATGAGCCGGCCTATGTGGCCGACGTGGCGGCGGAGATTGCGGCGTTGCGGGGCATGACGCCGGAAGCAGTCGGACAAGCGACGAGCCGGAACTTCCACCGCCTGTTCCGCACCGAGGCCGTGCGGTAGACGTTTTTCCGTCTGTATCCCTGCCGCAGGCTGCGGAGATCGCCCGGCGCAGCCGGGCTCCTACAGGTGGGCTCCGGGGTCAGGCGGGGGTGAGATCTTCCGCGAAGGTCAGGCGAATCTCGCCGCCTGCGTCGATATCCACGTCCACCTCGCCGCCCTCCGCCAGCCGTCCGAACAGCAGTTCGTCGGCCAGGGCCTTGCGGATGGAGTCCTGGATCAGACGCGCCATGGGGCGTGCGCCCATGAGGGGGTCGAAGCCCTTTTTGCCCAGCCAGACGCGCAGGGCGTCGCTGAACCGGGCCTCCACCTTCTTGGCGTGCAGTTGTTCCTCCAGTTGCATGAGGAACTTGTCCACCACGCGCAGGATGACTTCTTCATTCAGGGCGGCGAAGGAGATGGTGGCGTCCAGGCGGTTGCGGAATTCGGGCGAGAACAGGCGTTTGATGTCGGCCATCTCGTCGCCTTTCTTGTCCGGCAGGGCAAAGCCGATGCCGGTCTTGGTCATGTTCTCCGCCCCGGCGTTGGTGGTCATGATGACGATCACGTTGCGGAAATCGGCCTTGCGCCCGTTGTTGTCGGTGAGCGCGCCGTGGTCCATCACCTGGAGCAGGATGTTGAAGATGTCCGGATGGGCCTTTTCGATCTCGTCCAGCAGCAGCACGGTGTAGGGGGTCTTGGTGATGGCCTCGGTGAGCAGGCCGCCCTGCTCGAAGCCGACATAGCCGGGCGGTGCGCCGATCAGGCGGGAGACGGCGTGGCGTTCCATGTATTCGGACATGTCGAAACGCACCAACTCCACCCCCAGCACATAGGCCAGTTGCCGCGCCACCTCGGTCTTGCCCACGCCGGTGGGGCCGGAAAACAGGAAGGAGCCGATGGGTTTGGCCGGGTTGCCCAGGCCGGAGCGGGACATCTTGATGGCGGCGGCGAGGGCGTCGATGGCCTTGTCCTGGCCGAACACCACGGCCTTCAGGTCGCGCTCCAGGTTGCGTAGCGCGTTGCGCTCGTCCGTGGCCACGGTCTTGGGCGGGATGCGCGCGATCTTGGCGACGATCTCCTCGATCTCCCTGGGCGTGATCACCTTCTTCTGCTTGGACTTGGGCTGGATGCGCTGCGCCGCGCCGGCCTCGTCGATGACGTCGATGGCCTTGTCCGGCAGGTGGCGGTCGTTGATGTAGCGAGCCGAGAGTTCCACCGCCGTGGACAGTGCGCCCAGGGTGTATTTCACGCCGTGGTGGGTCTCGAAGCGGGACTTGAGGCCCTTGAGGATGGCCAGGGTCTCCTCGTTGCTGGGTTCCTTCACCTCCACCTTCTGGAAGCGGCGTGAGAGGGCGTGATCTTTCTCGAAGATGCCCCGGTACTCGTTGTAGGTGGTGGCGCCGATGCAGCGCAGTTGCCCGGAGGAGAGGGCGGGTTTGAGCAGGTTGGAGGCGTCCAGGGTGCCGCCGGAGGCCGCCCCCGCGCCGATCACGGTATGGATCTCGTCGATGAACAGGATCGCCTTGGGGTTGTCGGCCAGTTGCTTCAGAACGGCCTTGAGGCGCTGCTCGAAGTCGCCCCGGTATTTGGTGCCGGCCAGCAGCGCACCCATGTCCAGGGCGTAGACGGTGGCGTCTTCCAGGATCGTGGGCACCTCCTGATGCACCACGCGGCGCGCCAGGCCTTCGGCGATGGCGGTCTTGCCGACGCCGGCTTCACCCACCAGGAGCGGGTTGTTCTTGCGCCGCCGACACAGGATCTGGATCACCCGTTCCAGTTCGTGTTCGCGCCCGATCAGCGGGTCGATACGGCCCGACAGGGCGACGCTGTTGAGGTTGATGGTGAAGGAATCCAGCGGCGAGGCGGTCTTGTCTTCGGCCTCCTGCTCGCCTGCGGTCTCGGCGCGTCCGGGCTGCGTAGTCTCCTTGGCGATCTTGGAGATGCCATGGGAGATGTAGTTGACCACGTCGAGCCGGTTCAGCCCCTGCTGGCTGAGAAAGTGCAGGGCATGGGAATCCTTTTCGCCAAACAGGGCCACCAGGATGTTGGCGCCGGTGACTTCCTTTCTGCCGGAGGACTGCACATGCAGGATGGCGCGCTGGATCACGCGCTGGAAACCCAGAGTGGGTTGCGTATCCACATCCGCCTCGCCGCTCACGCGCGGCGTGTGGCGTTCAACGAAATCCGCCAGCTTGCGGCGCAATTCATCGAGATTGATGGCGCAGGCGCGCAAAACTTCCGCAGCGGAGGGGTTGTCGAGCATCGCCAGGAGCAGATGTTCCACCGTGATGAACTCATGCCGCTTCTGCCGGGCCTCCATGAAGGCCATGTGCAAACTTACTTCCAATTCCTGAGCGATCATCGCGATTCCTCCATCACGCATTGCAGCGGGTGCTGGTGCGCCCGCGCATGCGCCGTGACTTGATTGACCTTGGATTCGGCGATATCGCGCGGGTAAACGCCCGCCGCACCTGCACCTTCATTATGCACTTTGAGCATGACCACCGTGGCCTGTTCCAGGTTCATGCGAAAGAAGCGCTGCAAGACCTCAATGACGAAATCCATGGGAGTGAAATCATCATTTAGAAGCAGCACCTTATAGAGCGGGGGAGGCGGACTGACGCGGGTGTCCTGAGCCAGGGCCGTGTCTTCCTGATGTCTTACTGCCATGGAATCAACGCCGGATGAATTGCGTTGAATTCTGGCGACGAACCAGCATTTTTCAAGCGGATTGACGATATGAAATTGCGCGGGTAAAAAGCGCGCGTTTGGTTCGAGTCGTATCCAAGGAGTGGCTTGATCTGGACGATTCTTTTCGTATTTTTGCTAGGAGTAGTTTTGATGGCCACTGGTACTGTTAAATGGTTTAACGACTCGAAGGGCTTCGGCTTCGTTACCCCCGATGGCGGCGGCGACGATGTTTTCGCCCATTTCTCCGCGATCACGGGCAAGGGCTTCAAGAGCCTGAAGGAAAACCAGCGCGTCACCTTTGACGTGGTGGAAGGCCCCAAGGGCAAGCAGGCCGCCAACATCCAGCCGATGTAATCCCGCTTTACCCCTCTTTGACAGGCTGCGAAGCGCAGGTTTCGCAGCCTGTTTTTTTGGTGGTCCGGTGCTATACGTTCATTCAGAACCAAGTGCCGGAGCGGCCAGATGGACCCCACAACCAATCGATCCATAAAGACAGGCGCCCTATTCAGGGAATCAGGCATGTCAGGCGGGGATGCATCGGGGGAATTGGCGCATCTGATGGCCGGACTGGAGCGCCAAAAGGAAGAACTCGGCCCGATTGCAGAGGAATTGCTGGAACTTCTGCATCAGGTGGGCGTGCCGGAAACACGCCCGCGCGGGCGCATCAATCCATCCAACGGATGATCTCGTCGCCAAAGGCGGAACACGGGATCTGCGTGGCGCCTTCCATCAGCCGCGCGAAATCGTAGGTCACCTTCTTGGCGCGAATTGCGCCGTCCATCCCCTTGATGATCAGGTCGGCGGCCTCCAGCCAGCCCATGTGGCGCAGCATCATCTCGCCGGAGAGCACGATGGAGCCGGGGTTCACATAGTCCTTGCCCGCGTACTTCGGCGCGGTGCCGTGGGTGGCCTCGAACATGGCGACGGAGTTGGACAGATTCGCGCCGGGGGCGATGCCGATGCCGCCCACCTCGGCGGCGAGCGCGTCGGAGACGTAGTCGCCGTTCAGATTCAGGGTGGCGATCACGTCGTATTCGTCGGGACGCAGCAAAATTTGCTGGAGGAAGGCGTCGGCGATCACGTCCTTGATGACGATACCGTTGGGCAATTGCATCCACGGGCCATCGTCGATCAGGGTGGCGCCAAACTCCTGCGCCGCCAGCTCATAGCCCCACTTCTTGAAGCCCCCCTCCGTGAATTTCATGATGTTGCCCTTGTGCACCAGGGTCACGGAACGGCGGTTGTTGTCGATGGCGTACTGGATCGCCTTGCGGATCAGGCGCTCGGAGCCTTCCACCGACACCGGCTTGATGCCGATGGCGGAAGACTCGGGGAAGCGAATCTTCTTCACCCCCATTTCTTTCTGCAGGAACTCGATGACCTTCTTCACCTCCGCAGAGCCGGCCTCCCACTCCACGCCGGCGTAGATGTCCTCGGTGTTCTCGCGGAAGATCACCATGTCCACCTTCTCCGGGGCCTTCACCGGCGAAGGCACGCCCTCGAAATAGCGCACCGGGCGCAGGCAGACGTACAGGTCCAGCATCTGGCGCAGGGCCACATTCAGGGAGCGGATGCCGCCGGAAGTCGGCGTGGTGAGCGGCCCCTTGATCGACACCACATAGTCGCGCGCCGCCTGCACGGTCTCCTCCGGCATCCAGGTATCGGCGTCGTAGACCTGGGTGGCCTTCTCGCCGGCAAAGACTTCCATCCACTCGATCCGGCGCTGGCCGCCGTAGGCCTTGGCCACCGCCGCATCCAGCACCTTGCGCATCACCGGGGTGATGTCCACGCCGGTGCCGTCGCCCTCGATGAACGGGATAATCGGGCGATCCGGCACGTTCAGGCTGAAATCGGCATTGACGGTGATTTTCTGGCCCTGGGCGGGGATCTGGATACGAGTGCTCACGATGGCTCCTGATTGCGAAGAAAGGAAAACGGGTGTCCCGCATCATCCTGTTCAACAAGCCCTACGGGGTGCTGAGTCAGTTCACCGCCGAAGACGGACATGCGAGTCTGAAGGACTTCATCGACCAGCCCGGCTTCTACGCGGCGGGCCGTCTGGATGCGGACAGCGAAGGGCTGCTGATTTTAACGGACGATGGCGCCCTCCAGCATCGCCTGGCCGACCCGCGCCACAAGCAGCCCAAGACCTACTGGGCGCAAGTGGAGGGCGCACCGGACGAGGCGGCGCTGGAACCCCTGCGCCGGCCCCTGGACCTGGGGGATTTCGTCACCCGTCCGGCGCGGGCGCGCGTGATCGCGGAACCGGCGGGCCTGTGGCCGCGCGACCCGCCGGTGCGCTTCCGCAAGGCCATCCCCACCACCTGGATCGAGATCGTCCTCACCGAAGGCAAGAACCGTCAGGTGCGACGCATGACCGCCAAGGCCGGGTTTCCCACCCTGCGCCTGGTGCGCGCCGCCATCGGGACATGGACCCTGGGCGATCTGGCGCCGGGTCAATGGCGTATGGAAGGCGCATCCCCCTCAAACCAGAACCCCCCTTTGCAAAAGGGGGGCAGCGGGGATTTCAGCGGGGGTTGGTGAAGAGACGTCCTCAAATCCCCCCCAGCCCCCCTTTTGCAAAGGGGGGAGCAGGCCGTGCTAGGGTGCGGCGTTCAGACCAAGGAGACCGTCATGTACCGAACCCTCGCCGCCCTGGCCCTGCTCTACATCGTCCCCGCCCACGCTCAGGACATCGCCCCCGGCCTGTGGCAGATCACCATGGAAACCCGCGTCAGCGCCACGCCGGGGTTCACCCCCGCGCCCTACACCCTGAACCAGTGCCTCACCGCCGCCGATGCGCGCGACCCGAGCCGGGTGCTGGGCGGCGTGGCCAACCCCGGCGCCACCGGCTGCACCTATACGGACAAGGGCTACAGCGGCAACACCTTCCGCTTCACCATGCAATGCGCGGGTACTTTTGGCATTCGCACTCGCGGCGAGGTGAGTTTCAGCGCCGACAGCCTGGACGGCACGATCAGCGCCAGCGCCGACGTGGGCGGGCAGAAGGTCGAATTCGGCAACCGCATCCGCGGCAAGCGGGTGGGGGGGTGTTGACTGGCGCGGATCGCCCGGCAAAGCCGGGCTCCTACAGGGGCGGCGCGGGTGGAAGGTCAGGATCGCCCGGCAAAGCCGGGCTCCTACAACGTCAGCTCCCCCTGTAGGAGCCTGGCTTTGCCGGGCGATGGGGCCAGGAGCGCCTCGCGCAAGCGCGCGAGGCCAACGTCCCCTGTAGGAGCCCGGCTTTGCCGGGCGATGGGGCGGCAGCTAACCGCTTTTGCGCGGGTGGAAGGTCAGCGGCGCGCTCTTCAATATGTGTTTCTTGATCCGTCCCAGCACATGCATCTCGCAGGCGCGGCAGTCGAAGCGCAGGGTGTAGCGCTCATCGCCGTTCACCAGGGTCATGGGTTCCGCGCGCACCTGGCCCTGCACCCCGGTCACGCCCTTGGCCTGTTTCGGGCACAGGCTGTAGGAATAGCGCAGGCAGTGTTTGGTGATCATCAGCGACACCTCGCCCGCCTCTTCATGCGCCTCGAACGCGGCGGCGATTAG
The DNA here is from genome assembly GCA_016219425.1 of Betaproteobacteria bacterium. Taxonomy (GTDB): domain Bacteria; phylum Pseudomonadota; class Gammaproteobacteria; order Burkholderiales; family Thiobacillaceae; genus PFJX01. Next base: position 29,653 of record JACRNB010000012.1, read on the forward strand.
CTTCACCCCATGACGTTCGTAGAAGGCCCGCGCCGCGTGGTTGTAGACGTTGGCCAGGTAGCTCAACGCGTCTTCGGGATAGGGCGTGGGCGGAATCGCCGCCGCCCGGCGCGGCAGACGCACATGGGCGGCCAGACGCGCCGCCTCCAGGGCCGCCGCCGCCTCGCGGCGCAGGCCGTTGGTCACGGAGTTGGGCACGAACCAGGGCTGCCGCCAGGCGATCTCCAGGCCCACGAGCTGGAAATCCGTGGTCCCGAAACGCCCCAGTTGTTCGCGTAGCGAGGCCTCCGCCTTTGCCGCCTCGCGCGCGGGCTGCTTCTCCACCACCACCTCCGCCTCGGCCTGGATGCCGTCCGCGTCGGTCAACGCCAGCCGGAAACCCGTTTGCGTCTCCTCGAAACGGGCGGTCACGTCGATGCGCCGCTCCGCCGACTTCCTGCGCAGCGCCGCCTCCCATGCCTGATCCCGGTTGCGGCTCACCTCCACGCCCGGTTTCAGGCCCGCCAGCGCGGCCACGGGCTCGTTGGGGCGGATGCGCCAGCGGCGCTTGCCGCAGGGTTCCACCGTGTTGGCCTGCATCCCCACCACGGTGCGCTTGTTGAGGTAGGTGAGGCCGTCGCCGTTGGCCATTTCTGCATCCGTCTCCACCTCCAGCCAGTCCGGTCCCACCCGGCTCACCACCCCCAGGGGCAGGCCCACGAAGGCCGGGGTGTCGAAGGCGCCGATGTCCGCCTGGCGTCCGTGCGTGAAGTAATCGGTGCTGCCGCGATGGAAGGTCTTGTCCGGGTTCGGCTGGAACAGCAGGCGGGTGTGGCCGCTGGAAGCGGGGGCCAGGTCTGTGCGTTGTTCGAGAAGCTGGTCCAGCAACTGGCGGTAGTGCCCGGTGATGTTCTTGACGTAGTCCGCGTCCTTGTAGCGCCCCTCGATCTTGAAGCTCCGCACCCCGGCCTCCACCAGGTCCGCCAGGTTTGCGCTCTGGTTGTTGTCCTTCACCGAGAGCAGGTGTTTTTCGAACGCCACCACGCGGCCCTGGGCGTCGTGCAGGGAGTAGGGCAGGCGGCAGGCCTGGGAGCAATCGCCCCGGTTGGCGCTGCGTCCGGTGTGCGCGTGGCTGATGTAGCACTGCCCGGAAAAGGCCACGCACAGCGCGCCGTGGACGAAGTGCTCGATCACCACATCCTGCGGCACGGCGGCGCGCACTTGCGCGATCTCGGGCAGCGACAACTCCCGCGCCAGCACGATCTGGGAGAACCCCGCATCGGCCAGAAAGCGCGCCTTTTCCGGGCTGCGGATGTCGCACTGGGTGGAGGCGTGCAGGTCGATGGGCGGCAGGTCCAGTTCCAGCAGGCCCATGTCCTGCACGATGAGGGCGTCCACCCCGGCGTCGTACAACGCGTGGATCAACGTGCGCGCCGGTTCCAGTTCCGCGTCGTGCAGGATGGTGTTGAGGGTGACGTAGAGGCGAGCGTGGAAGCGGTGGGCGTAGGCCGCCAGCGCGGCGATCTCCGCCACGGAGTTACCCGCGTTGTGGCGCGCACCGAAGGCGGGGCCGCCGATGTACACCGCGTCCGCCCCGTGCAGGACGGCCTCGCGTCCGATCTCGGCGCTGCGGGCGGGGGCGAGGAGTTCCAGGGGGTGGGCGGACATGGCGGTCTTGAGTCAGTGGTTTGGAAGGCGAGCGTTGCTCGCCCCACCCTCTCCCTAACCCTCCCCCCTCAAGGGGGAGGGGACGCGCCCATTTCCGGCGCGGCGCAGGTTTTCTCCCCTCCCCCTTGAGGGGGGAGGGGCGGGGGAGAGGGTGGGGCAGGCGCAGCCTGCCAAGGTCTTCTTCACGAGTGATGCCCGATGCGCTCGCGCCACCCCTGCGCCTGGGCGGCGAGGCGGGCGTGGTCCACCTGGAGCGCGCGTCCGTCCCGCACCACCTGGCGTCCCGCCACCCAGACGTGGCGCACCTCTTCCCGCCCTGCGCTGTATACGAGATGGGAAACGGGGTCATAGCAGGGCTGGTGCGCCGGGCTGGTGAGGTCCACCGCGGCCAGGTCGGCCTGCTTGCCTACCGTGAGCGAGCCGATCTCATCCCCCATCCCCAGCGCCCGCGCGCCCGCCAGGGTCGCCATCGCCAGCGCCTGATGCGCGGGCAGGGCGGCGGCGTTGCCGCTCACGCCTTTCGCCAGCAGCGCAGCCAGACGCATCTCGCCCATCAGGTCGAGGCGGTTGTTGCTGGCGGCCCCGTCCGTGCCCAGACCCGTGTTCACGCCCGCCGCGAGCAGCCCGGCGACGGGGGCGAAGCCGCTCGCCAGCTTGAGGTTGGAGGCGGGACAGTGCGCCACATGGCAGCCGTGCCCGGCCAGCAACTCGATCTCCCCCGGCGTCAGGTGCACCGCATGCACGGCGGTGAGGCCGGGGGTGAGCAGGCCCAGGTTGTTGAGGCGCGCGAGCGGGCGCAGACCGTATTTCTCCAGGCCCTGGCGGATCTCGTCCTCGGTCTCGTGGATGTGCATGTGCACCGGCAGGTCGAGCTGTTCAGCGTAGGTCACCACCTTTTCCAGGCTGCGGTCGCCCACCGAATAGGGCGCGTGCGGGGCCAGGGTGAAGCGCACCAGCGGGTGGTCGCGCCAGGCGTCGCGCAGGGCCAGGCCCTGTTGCAGATAGGCGTCGGCGTCGCCCGCGTAGGCCGAAGGGAAGTCCGCCACGATCAGGCCGCAGGCGATGCGCAGGCCGGTCTCCACCGCCGCCTCCAGCGTCGCCTCGGGGAAGAAATACATGTCGTTGAAGCAGGTGACGCCGCCTTCCAGCATCTCGGCGCAGGCGATGCGCGAACCGTCGCGCACGAAATCCGCGCTCATGTGGCGCGCCTCGGCGGGCCAGATGTGGTCGTGGAGCCAGGTCATCAGCGGCAGATCGTCGGCGTAGCCGCGCAGCAGCGTCATCGCCGCGTGGGTGTGCAGGTTGACGAGGCCGGGGATGAGGCAATGGCCGGGCAGGACGAGGTGTTCCCCGCACTCCCAGTCGTCCGCCAGATCGCGCGGGACGATGGCGGCGATGCGCCCGTCGCGCACCAGCAGGCTCTGGCGGTAGAGCACGGCATTGGCGGGCTCCACCGGAACGATCCATTCCGGGTCGATGCGCAGGTCGGCGTGGTTGGGAGGCATGGGCGGCTCCTGGCGTAGGGACGGCGATGGTAGCGCAGGCCGTGCGCTACCATCCCGCGCCATGAAAACCGACCTTCCCCTCGTTCTCACCGCCGGCGAGCCCGCCGGTATCGGCCCCGACCTGTGCGTGATGCTGGCCCAGTCCCCCCCCGAGGGCGGGCTGGTGATCCTGGCGGATCGCGCCGTGCTGGAGGCGCGGGCGACGCAACTGGGGCTCCCTTTCAACGCGCCGGAATACGACCCGGCGCACCCCGCTCCATGCAGCGTGCTGCACCTGCCCGCCCCCGCGCCGGTGACGCCGGGGCGGCTGAACCCGGCCAACGGCGGCTATGTGCTGGACACCCTGCGCCGCGCCCTGGCGGGTTGCCAGAGCGGCGAGTTCGCCGGCCTGGTGACGGGGCCGGTGCACAAGGGCGTGATCAACGAGGCCGGCATCCCCTTCACCGGGCACACCGAGTTTCTGGCGGAACTCACGCATACCCCGCGCGTGGTGATGATGCTGGCGGGCGGCGGCATGCGCGTGGCGCTGGTCACCACGCACCTGCCGGTGGCGGCCATCGCCGCCGCCATCACGCAGGAGGCGGTGGAGGCGACCCTGCGCATCCTCCACGCCGCCCTGCGCCGCGACTTTGGTTTGAGCGCGCCCTGCATCCTGGTGGCCGGGCTCAACCCCCACGCCGGCGAGGGCGGCCACCTCGGGCGCGAGGAGATCGAGGTGATCGAACCCGTACTGGAGCGACTGCGTGCGCAGGGCATGGAGCTGACCGGCCCCCTGCCCGCCGACACCCTGTTCCAGCGCAAATACCTGGAGGCGGCGGACGCGGTGCTGGCCATGTATCACGACCAGGGCCTGCCGGTGCTGAAGCACGCCAGCTTCGGCGAGGGCGTGAACGTCACCCTGGGCCTGCCCGTCATTCGCACCTCGGTGGACCACGGCACGGCGCTGGACCTGGCCGGCACGGGGCGTGTGAATGCAGGCAGCCTGCGCGTGGCCATCGCCACGGCGCAGGAGATGGCGCGGAACCGATCCCGCCTTTGAAAAAGGGCTAGGTCGGGCGGCCCAACCTCCGGCCCCGGCGTCTCCATGCATGGCATGCGCGAGGTCTACTTTGAAACGGGCTAGGTCGGGCAGCCCAACCTCCGGAGCCGTAGGTGCGAATTCATTCGCACAGAAGTCATTGATTGTGCGAATGAATTCGCACCTACAGTGGTTTTTGGAATGAGTTCAGCGCGGGCCCCGTGCGGGGGCTATAGGAGTAGGGACCGAAGCTGCGCATGAAAGGGCCGCGACAAGCATGAAACGCATCCTCTTTGCACGCTGGACCGGCGACGCCTGGGGCGGTCTTGCCGCCATGCTGGTGGCGCTGCCCTCCGCCATCGCCTTCGGCGTCACCATCTACACCCCGCTGGGCGGCGCGGCTCAGGGGGCGCTGGCGGGCATCCTTGGGGCCACCGCGCTGGGCCTGATCGCCCCCGCCCTGGGCGGCGCCAACCGCCTCATCACCGCCCCCTGCGCCCCCGCCGCCGCCGTGCTCTCCGCCTTCGCCATCGAACGCCTGGCAGCGGGCGTCGCAACGGAGACCGTGCTGGTGATGATGACGGTGCTGGGCCTCGCCGCCGGCGGCCTGCAAGTGGCGTTCGGGGCCGTGGGCCTGGGGCGGCTCATCAAATACATGCCGTATCCGGTGGTGAGCGGCTACCTCAGCGGCGTCGGCCTCTACATCCTCGCCAGCCAGACCCCGCGCCTGCTCGGCGCACCCAAGGGCGCGCATTTCTGGGAAACCCTGGCGGACCCGGCGCTGTGGCAGTGGCGCGGGGTCGCGGTGGGGGTGGTGACCATGGCGGTCATGCTGGGGGCGGGGCGCTTCACGCGCGCCATCCCCGCCGCCATCCTCGGTCTGCTGGCCGGGGTGCTGGCCTACTTTGCCCTTGCCGCCTTCGACCCCGCCCTGCTCACCGCCGCAGGCAACCCGCTGCTCATCGGCGCCCTGGGCGATGGCGGCGCGGGGGCGTTCGGCGATGCCCTGGCGCAGCGCTGGCAGGGCCTGGGCGGGCTGGACCTCCCCCTGCTCACGGGCCTGCTCGCCCCCGCCCTCACCCTGGCCATCCTGCTCTCCATCGACACCCTCAAGACCTGCGTGGTGCTGGACGCCCTCACCCGCACGCGCCACAACTCCAACCGCGAACTGATGGGGCAGGGCGCGGCCAACCTGGCCTCGGCGGTGATCGGCGGCATCCCCGGCGCGGGCACCATGGGGGCGACCCTGGTGAACCTGTCGAGCGGCGCGCAGTCGCGCTGGTCCGGGGTGATCGAGGGCGTGCTGGCGCTGCTTGCCTTCCTGCTCCTGGGGGCGCTGCTGGCGTGGATTCCGGTGGCGGCGCTGGCCGGCATCCTCATGGTGGTGGGCGCGCGCATGATCGACCGCCACAGCCTGGAATTTCTGCGCGCCCGCTCCACCGTGCTGGACTTCGTCGTGATCGCCGCCGTGGTGTGCGTGGCGCTGACCGTGAGCCTGATCGCCGCCTCCGGCGTGGGCGTCGTGCTGGCGGTGCTGCTCTACCTGCGCGCGCAGATGGGCGCGTCCATCGTCCACCGCAAGGTGTATCTCAACCAGATCTCGTCCAAGCGCAACCGCCTGGGCGAAGAGCGCGAGATCCTGCAACAGCACGGGCGCGAAGCGGTGGTGTTCGAACTGCGCGGCGGCCTCTTCTTCGGCACCGCGGACCAGCTCTACACGGCGCTGGAGGCGGAACTCAAGCGCCGCAACTACCTCATCCTCGACATGCGCCGGGTGCAGATGCTGGACATCACCGCCGCGCACATGCTGGACCTGATCCGCGACACCCTGGCCGAGCGCGATGCGGTGCTGATCTTCAGCCAGCTCCCGCGCAAGCTGGCCACCGGCCAGGACATGCAGCGCTATTTCGACCAGGTGGGCCTGGTGCGCCCCGGCCTGCCGGTGCGGGTGTTCGAGGAACTGGATGCGGCGCTGGAATGGGTGGAAGACCGCATCATCGAGGCGCGTTTCGTGCGCGTGGGCGAGACGGCGCTGCCGCTCCAGGCCTTCGAACTGTTCCGGGGGCGCAAGGAGGCGACAGTGGCCATGCTGGAACAGCGCCTGGAGCAGCGCGCGTACCGCGCCGGGGAGCGCATCGTGGCCTACGGCGAGGCCGGGGACGCCATGTTCCTGATCCGGCGCGGCGCGGTGCGGCTGGTGCTGCCCCTGGAAGACGGCGCGGAACGCCACCTCAGCACCCTGGGCCGGGGCGCGTTCTTCGGCGAGATGGCCTTCCTGGACGGCGCCCCCCGCTCCGCCGACGCCATCGCCGCCGGCGACACCGAGCTGTTTGTATTGAGCCGCGCGGTGTTCGACGCCTTCGCCGAGGAACACAAGAAGGCCGCCCTCCAGTTCATGGAAGGCCTGGCCAGCGTCCTGGCGGATCGCCTGCGGGTGACCCACGCGGAACTGCGGGCGCTGGCGGGGTAGGGTGCAGTAGCCGTAGCCCGGATGCAGGCCGCAGGCCGGAATCCGGGGCTTTTGGGCCGATGGCAAAGCAGTCCCCCCGGATTCCGCTGCGCTGCATCCGAGCTACAGGGGGGAGGGCGGCGCATCCCGCGTCCTTCCCATGCGTTACCCTCGCGCCTTCCTGATTTCGCGTGTTCTTTCTCATGATCCCTGACAGCAAGGCCGGGTTTTCCACCCGTTGCATCCACCACGGTTACGACGCCTATGCCGGCCATGGGTCGCTCAACCCGCCCCTCTATCTCAGCTCCACCTATACCTTTCCCACCAGCGCCGACGGCAGCGCCCGGTTTGCCGGGGAGCAGGCGGGTTAGCAGCGCCCCCGGCTCGGGAAAACCGCCCGAGCCGCCCCCCGTGGGGGCCAAGTCGTTCTTGGGGCGGCCCGGCGAACGACTTGAGAGCCTTGCCCAGCACCCGGCCAGCATGACCCACTCCAGCTATTCCCTGGAGGATGCGGAGGATCTGGCCCAGGCCCTGGCGGCGGTGTGAGGCGGGTGGCCTTGACCGGGCTGCTATCCTCGTCCCATGCATAGCCCTCTCCCCCGCGCCAAGAAGTCCCTCGGTCAGCATTTTTTAACCGACGCCCACTACATCCGCCGCATCGTCGAGGCCATCGCCCCCCGCCCGGAGGACCGCATGGTGGAGATCGGCCCCGGCCCCGGCGCGCTGACCCGGCCCCTGCTGGCGGTGCTGCCGCATCTGGATGTGGTGGAGGTGGACCGCGACATGGTGGCGCGGCTCGTCGCCGAGTTCCCGCCCGAGCGCCTGAGCGTGCATGGCGTGGACGCCCTGACCTTCGACTTCGGCGCTTTGGGTTCCGGTGATGGGCCGGACCTGCGGGTGGCGGGCAATCTGCCCTACAACATCTCCTCGCCCCTGCTGTTCCATCTGGCGGAGTTCACGGCGTCGATCCGCGACATGACCTTCATGCTGCAAAAGGAGGTGGTGGACCGCATGGCCGCCGCCCCGGACACGCCGGATTACGGGCGGCTCACGGTAATGCTCCAGGCGCGCTTCAAGGTGACGAAGCTGTTCACCGTGCCGCCAGGGGCGTTCACCCCGCCGCCCAAGGTGGATTCCGCCATCGTGCGGCTGACGCCCCTGCCGGCAGAGGCGCGGCTGTACCGAAATCACAAAATCTTGGCGGAAGTGGTAGCGCGCGCCTTCGGCCAGCGCCGCAAGACCCTGCGCAATACCTTGAAGGGACTGGTGCAGGACGAGGATTTCGCCGCCGAGGGCATCGACCCCGCGCGCCGGGGAGAAACCCTGTCGGTAGCGGAGTTCGCAGCGCTGGCAAACCGGCTGCCGTCCCCACCGTCGTAGGAGCCCGGCTGCGCCGGGCGATGCAACGTTCGCCATCGCGCTACCGTCAATCGCCCGGCACAGCCGGGCTCCTACAGGGGGTTGCATTCGGCCCCGCGCCGGGGAGAAAGCCGAAGTCCGCGGCGCTGGCAAACCGGCTGACGCCCCCACCGTTGTAGGAGCCCGGCTGCGCCGGGCGATGCAACGTTCGCCATCGCGCTACCGTCAATCGCCCGGCACAGCCGGGCTCCTACAGGGGGTTGCATTCGGCCCCGCGCCGGGGAGAAAGCCGCCGTCAATCGCCCGGCACAGCCGGGCTCCTACAGGGGGGTGCATTCGGCCCCGCTGCGCTGGCAAACCGCCGGTGATTACGCCGGCGGTTTGCCTCCTTGCTCCCCCCGTTCGTACAGCACGTTGGCGCGACCGACCAACAGGTTGTCCACCAGGCCCAGGTGTTCCACATCCTTGTTGGGGTAGGCCATGCGGTGCAGGACGTGGCGCAAGGCATTGAGGCGGGCGCGCTTCTTGTCGTCCGACTTGATCACCGTCCACGGGCAGTCGGCGGTGTCGGTGTAGAAGAACATCGCCTCCTTGGCCTTGGTGTAGTCCTCCCACTTGTCGAGCGAGGCGAGGTCGATGGGCGACAGCTTCCATTGCTTCAGCGGGTGCACCTTGCGTTCCTTGAAGCGGCGGCGTTGTTCGGGGCGAGAGACCGAGAACCAGAGCTTGACCAGATGGATGCCGCTGCGCACCAGATTGCGTTCGAACTCGGGCGACTGGCGCATGAACTCGTAGTACTCATCTTCCGAGCAGAAGCCCATCACCCGTTCCACCCCGGCGCGGTTGTACCAGGAGCGGTCGAACAGAACGATCTCGCCGCGCGTGGGCAGGTGGCTGATGTAACGCTGGAAGTACCACTGGCCGCGCTCGCTTTCGGAGGGTTTTTCCAGGGCGACCACGCGCGCGCCGCGGGGATTCAGGTTCTCCATGAAGCGCTTGATGGTGCCGCCCTTGCCCGCCGCGTCGCGGCCCTCGAACAGGATCACCACGCGCTGGCCGGTCTCCTTTACCCAGGCCTGGAACTTGAGCAGTTCCACTTGCAGGCGGAACTTCTGCTTTTCGTAATTCCGGCGCGACATCAGGTTTTGGTACGGGTAGCCGCCTTCGCGCCAGTCGGCGGAAAGTTCGTCGTCCGGGTTTACCGGGAGCTTCCCGGTCACCGGCGCATCCGCTGGTTTGAGCAGCGATTTGCGCAGTACGGCCTGGTCTTCCGGCGAGGCCCCGGCGAGGATGGCCTCCAGCGAGCGGACCAGTTCCGGGCTGCCGCCGCTCTCGGCGGCGTGGTCGAGGATGTCGCGCACGGCGATCACCTTGGATTCCTGCGCGGCGCTCACCGCCTCGCCCACCACGAAGTTCTCCACGCCTTCGCTGGTGAGCGTGGGCGGAATGTCGCCCTGGGCGGCGCGGCGCGGACGCGCTGCCTTGCGCGGGCGGGGCGACTTGCCGGCAGGAGGGAGTGACTTGTCAGATGCGGAGGGGGCGGTGTTGGAATCCATGGTGTCCTCGGTATCGGGTTGAGCATTGGAAAAATACGGGTGGTGGTGCGCCCGATTCTTATCGGCGTGGACGGCGGAATCCTGAAGGAGACAGTGAGGACAACCGGCCCGAGCACAAAACGTAAACATTGTGACCAATAAAATGGAAATGTAATTTGCGTTTAAGGGCTGATCCAAACCGAACCTTATGTTGCAACAGCCTGATTGCAAATGAAAAACACGGTCTTGTAGAGCTGGCACGTTTCTTGATCCATGGACTCCATCTCCTCCGGGTGGAGGGGCGTCAACCGATCAAGAGGAGAACGATCCCATGGTGGAGACCTTCTATGAGGTGATGCGGCGGCAAGGCATCACCCGACGCAGCTTTCTCAAATATTGCAGCCTCACCGCCGCCTCTCTGGGGCTGGGGCCGGCCTTCGTGCCGAAGATCGCCCACGCCATGGAGACCAAGCCGCGCACCCCGGTGTTGTGGCTGCACGGTCTGGAATGCACCTGCTGCTCCGAGTCCTTCATCCGCTCCGGCCATCCCCTGGCCAAGGATGCGGTGCTGTCCATGATCTCCCTGGACTACGACGACACCATCATGACCGCCGCCGGCCATCAGGCCGAGGCCATCCTTGATGAGGTGATGACCAAGTACAAGGGCAACTACATCCTGGCGGTGGAGGGCAACCCGCCCCTGAACCAGGACGGCATGAGCTGCATCATCGGCGGCAAGCCCTTCCTGGAGCAGTTGAAGCATGTCGCCAAGGACTGCAAGGCCATCATCTCCTGGGGTTCCTGCGCCTCCTGGGGCTGCGTGCAGGCGGCCAAGCCCAACCCCACTCAGGCCACGCCGATCCACAAGGTCATCTTCGACAAACCCATCATCAAGGTGCCGGGCTGCCCGCCCATCGCCGAGGTGATGACCGGCGTAATCACCTACATGCTGACCTTCGACCGCCTGCCGGAGCTGGACCGCCAGGGCCGTCCGAAGATGTTTTACGGCCAGCGCATCCACGACAAGTGCTACCGCCGCCCCCATTTCGACGCCGGCCAGTTCGCCGAGGCCTGGGACGACGAGGGTTCGCGCAAGGGTTACTGCCTCTACAAGATGGGCTGCAAGGGCCCCACCACCTACAACGCCTGCTCCACGGTGCGCTGGAACGGCGGCGTCTCCTTCCCCATCCAGTCCGGCCACGGCTGCATCGGCTGTTCCGAAGACGGCTTCTGGGACAAGGGCGGGTTCTACGACCGGGTCACCGGCATCCAGCAGTTCGGCGTGGAGGCCAACGCCGACAAGGTGGGGGGCGCGGCCCTGGGCGTGGTGGGCGCGGCAGTGGCGGCCCATGCGGCGGTGAGCGCCATCAAACAAACCCAGCAATCCCGCAACAAGCCCGGTCAAGACGAGTGAGGTAGAGACAAATGGCTGCTTACGAAACCCAAGGCTTCAAGCTCGACAACTCCGGCAAGCGCGTGGTGGTGGACCCGGTGACCCGCATCGAGGGCCACATGCGCGTGGAAGTGAACCTCGACGCCAACAACGTGATCCGCAACGCCGTCTCCACCGGCACCATGTGGCGCGGTCTGGAGGTGATCCTGAAAGGCCGCGACCCCCGCGACGCCTGGGCCTTCACCGAGCGCATCTGCGGCGTCTGCACCGGCACCCACGCGCTGACCAGCGTGCGCGCCGTGGAAGACGCCCTGGCCATCAAGATCCCGGAGAACGCCAACAGCATCCGCAACATCATGCAGTTGACCCTCCAGGCCCACGACCACCTGGTCCACTTCTATCACCTGCACGCCCTGGACTGGGTGGACGTGGTGAGCGCCCTCAAGGCCGATCCCAAGGCCACCTCGGCCCTGGCCCAGAGCATCTCCCCCTGGCCCAACTCCTCCCCCGGCTACTTCCGCGACGTGCAGAACCGGCTGAAGAAGTTCGTGGAATCGGGCCAGCTCGGGCCGTTCATGAACGGCTACTGGGGCAACCCGGCCTACAAGCTGCCGCCGGAGGCCAACCTGATGGCGGTGACCCACTACCTGGAGGCCCTCGATTTCCAGAAGGACATCGTCAAGATCCACACCATCTACGGCGGCAAGAACCCCCACCCCAACTGGCTGGTGGGCGGCGTCCCCTGCGCCATCAACGTGCACGACACCGGGGCCGTGGGGGCGGTGAACATGGAGCGCCTGAATCTGGTCTCCTACATCATCGACCGCACCATCGAGTTCATCGACCAGGTCTACATCCCGGACCTGCTGGCCATCGCCAGTTTCTACAAGGGCTGGACCCATGGCGGCGGGCTCTCCTCCAAGAGCGTGCTCTCCTACGGCGACATCCCGGACAAGGCCAACGACTACTCCGCCGCCAACCTCATGCTGCCGCGCGGGGCCATCATCAACGGCGACCTCACCCGTGTGCATGAAGTCGATCTGCGCGACCCCACCCAGGTGCAGGAATTCGTGGACCACTCCTGGTTCAAATACGAGGGTGGCAACAGCGTACCAGGCAAGGGCCTGCACCCCTGGGACGGCGAGACCGTGCCCCATTACGAGCTGGGCAAGAACGCCAAGGGCAGCAAGACCAACATCCAGCAGATCGACGAGGGCGGCAAGTACTCCTGGATCAAGGCCCCGCGCTGGAAGGGCCACGCCATGGAAGTCGGCCCCCTGGCCCGCTACATCATCGGCTACGTGCAGAAAAAGCCCGAGTTCAAGGAGCCGGTGGACATGGTCCTGAAGAAGCTGGACCTGCCCCTGCCGGCCCTGTTCTCCACCCTGGGCCGCACCGCGGCGCGGGGCCTGGAGGCCTCCTGGGCGGCGCACAAGATGCGCTACTTCCAGGACAAGCTCATGGCCAACCTCAAGGCCGGCGATCTCTCCACCGCCAACATCGAGAAGTGGGAGCCCTCCACCTGGCCGGCGGAGACCAAGGGCGTCGGCTTCACCGAAGCGCCGCGCGGCGCGTTGGGCCATTGGGTGCGGATCAAGGAAGGCCGCATCGACAACTACCAGTGCGTCGTCCCCACCACCTGGAACGGCAGTCCGCGCGACAGCAAGGGCCAGATCGGCGCCTTCGAAGCCAGCCTGATGAACACCCCGGTGGCCAAGGCCGACCAGCCCCTGGAGATCCTGCGCACCCTGCACAGCTTCGACCCCTGCCTCGCCTGCTCCACCCACGTCATGGCGCCGGACGGGGCGGAGTTGACCAAGGTAAGGGTGCGGTGAGTTCAGCCACTCAAATCCCCCCTGTCCCCCCTTTTTCAAAGGGGGGGACTCTCCGGCACAGGTTGGCGGTCATGTCGACCCGCTCCCCCCTTTGGAAATGGGGGGCTGGGGGGGATTCCCGCAACGCCCGCCCTACCCCTGCCCGCAATTAGGAGAACACCATGCTTTCAGCCCAAGACATGCAGGAAGCCGCCGCCCACGGGCGCGCGGTCAAGGCGGTCTACGTCTACGAAGCGCCGGTACGGTTGTGGCACTGGGTCAACGCCCTGGCCATCACCGTCCTGGCCATCACCGGCTGGTTCATCGCCAGCCCCCTGCCCAGCCTGCCCGGCGAGGCCAGCGATCACTTCCTCATGGGCTATATCCGTTTCGCCCACTTCAGCGCCGGCTACATCCTGCTGATCGGCTTTCTGGGGCGGGTGTACTGGGCCTTCGTGGGCAACCCCCACGCCCGCCAGATGTTCGTGCTGCCCCTCACCAACGCCACCTGGTGGCGCGAAGTGCTGTTCGAACTGCGCTGGTACCTGTTCCTGGAGCCGGACCCCAAGAAATACGTGGGCCACAACCCCCTGGCGCAGCTCGCCATGTTCACCCTGTTCCTCACCACCGCCGTATTCATGATGGTCACCGGCTTCGCCCTCTACGGCGAAGGCGCCCAGGCGGGGAGCTGGTCCCACACCCTGTTCACCTCCTGGGTCATCCCCCTGTTCGGCCAGAGCCAGGACGTGCACACCTGGCACCACATCGGCCTGTGGGTGATCGTCCTGTTCGCCCTCATCCACATCTACGCCGCCCTGCGGGAAGACATCATGTCCCGGCAAAGCCTGGTCTCCACCATGCTGTCCGGCTGGCGCATGTTCAAGGATGACAAGCCATGAACCAGGATGCCGACTACGCCTGCGACACCCTGATCCTGGGCATCGGCAACCTGCTCTGGGCCGACGAAGGCTACGGCGTCCGCGCCCTGGAGCGCTTGCACCAAGGCTGGCGCTTCCGCCCCGGCGTGCGTCTGCTGGACGGCGGCACCCAGGGCCTCTACCTGCTCCCCTACGTCGAAAACTGCCGCCGCCTGCTCATCTTCGACGCCGTGGACTACGGCCTGCCCCCCGGCACGGTGAAAGTGGTGCGGGACGGCGACGTGCCCGCCTTCATGGGCGCGCGCAAGATGAGCCTGCACCAGACCGGCTTCCAGGAAGTCCTGGCGGTGGCCGGCCTGCGCGGCTGGCAACCGGAGGCCATCGTCCTCATCGGCGTACAGCCCGAGGTGCTGGAAGACTACGGCGGCAGCCTCACCGCCACCGTCAAGGCCCGCCTGCCCGAAGCCCTAGCCCTGGCCCTGGAACATCTACGCGCCTGGGACGCCGGCCCGGAACCCCGGACCACCCCCCCGGCGGAACGCATCACCCTGGATGCCCTCGACCTGACCCCCTACGAAACCCAACGCCCCAGCGCCGCCCAGGCCTGCCGCCTGGGGGATGGGCGGTTTCTGGGTGGGGCGGCGTGATTACTGCCGCCCGCACAAGGGTGGAAGCGCCCACCTTCCTTTTGGCCCATGCCGAAGCGTCCCTCCCTTTCCCAAAGGGAGGACAGGAGGGATTCAGCAACGCCCGCCCAGTCACCGTCGCAGGAATCCCCCCCAGCCCCCCTTTAAGAAAGGGGGGAGACCACCCCCCCGCGCCAACGCTGGCCGAAGAGTCCCTCCCTTTCCCAAAGGGAGGACAGGAGGGATTCAGCAACGCTCACCCAGTCACCGTCGCAGAAATCCCCCCCAGCCCCCCTTTTTCAAAGGGGGGAGTAAGACCATGTGCCTAGGCATCCCCGTCCGGAGTAAGACCATGTGCCTAGGCATCCCCGTCCAAATCCTTGAAACCCACGGCCTCATCGCCCACTGCGCCAGCCGCAGCGGCCCCCGCACCATCGACCTGGCCCTGGTGGGCGAACACCCCCCTGGCGTCTGGCTGCTCACCTTCATCGACGCCGCACGGGAGGTCATCGACGCCGCCACCGCCGCCCGCATCAACGCCGCCCTGGATGGCCTGGAGGCCGCCATGGCCGGCGAGACCGACCTCAGCGCCCACTTCGCCGACCTCATCGAGCGCACCCCCCAACTGCCGCCCCACCTGCGAGAAGCCGCCACATGAAAACCCATCCCCTGATCGCCCGCCTGGGCGACGAGCACGGCTACCCCACCCTCCGCGCCGACAACCTGGACGCCTTCTGCCACGCCCCCGGCGACGCCGTCCTGTTCTGCGCCGGCGACCCGGTGCAGTACCCGGAATGCCTGGACGTGGCCGTGGTGCTGCCGGAACTCCTGCGCGTCTGGCCGGGCCGGTTCCGCGCCGCCGTCATCGCCCCGGAGCAGGAGACCGCCATCCAGGCCCGCTACGGCTTCAACCGCTGGCCCACCCTGGTGTTCCTGCGCGGCGGCGACTACCTGGGCGCCCTCTCCGGCATCCAGGACTGGGCCGTATACCTGGCCCGCATCAACGAACTCCTGACCGCCCCGATCAGCCGTCCGCCCTCCATCGGCATCGCCGTCAGCGCCGCCGCCTCGCCCACCTGCCACTGAGAGGTCCGCCATGCACGCCTTCCCCATCCCCGTCGTCGCCATGACGCTAGGCCCCGGCTCCCAGCAGGAAGAAGAGTCCCTGGACTACCTGCCCATGCCCCACGAGATGCGCACCTACCGCGCCCCGGTGCTGCCGGAGCCGGAAGAGATGGCCGCCGGCCCGCAAGCCCGCGCCTTCCTCGCCGGCCTGCTCAACAGCGCCCGCGCCTGGAAGGCGGGCATGGCTCCCATCAGCCTGGAACTGGGTAGCCTGCCGCCGGGCGACCGGCAACTCATCGACCAGGTGCTGGGGGAGGGGGAAGTGAGCGCCCAGGTGACGGAAAGCGGCGGTGTCCTGGCGATCCAGGAAAGCGTGTTCGCCGGGGTGTGGCGACTGCGGGGCCGTAGCGCCGACGGCGGGGTTTTCGCCGAACGTCTCGAAGTGGGCGCCGCCCCCGCCGCCCTGCTCCAGGCCCGCCTCATGGGCTCCCCCGCCCCGGAAACCCCGTCCCTGGAACCCGGCGTCATCAACGCCCCGGCCCTGCTGGCGGAGATCGCCGCCAAGCTGAAGGAAGCCGGCGCGGCGGTCCACGTCATCAACCTCTCTCTCCTGCCCTTCTCGCCGGAAGACGCCGCCTGGCTCGACCGCGCCCTGGGCCGGGGCGCCGCCACGGTGCTGTCGCGGGGCTACGGCAACTGCCGCATCACCGCCACCGGCGTGGCGCGGGTGTGGTGGGTGCAGTACTTCAACTCCCAGGACGCCCTCATCCTCAACACCCTCGAAGTCACCGACCTCCCCGACGTCGCCCGCGCCGCCCCGGAAGACCTGGAAGACAGCGCCGAGCGCCTGGCGGAGGTGCTGGAGTGGGTGGGATGAACCGCGCTACGTGACATCCGCAGGCCGGCCTGCTTCCCAGGCCGTCTTGCTGCGGCGCACACTTCCCCCATGAACCATTTCGAAGGCAGTTTCCTCGGCGACGCCGCCCGCCTGCGGCCCGACGCCCGGCTGGAATGCAAGATCTGCTGGCACGTCTACGACCCCGCCGAAGGCGACCCGGTCTGGCAGATCCCCCCCGGCACCCCCTTCGCCGCGCTGCCGGAGCATTGGCGCTGCCCCAACTGCGACGGCGCGCGGGAACAGTTCATGGTGCTGGAAGATGAATAACAGGGCACTCAAGCTGGAACCCCCCTTTGAAAAAGGGGGGCAGGGGGGATTCGCGGGTGCCGCCCAGGCCACCGCCGCAGGAATCCCCCCCAGCCCCCCTTTGAGAAAGGGGGGAGCCCACCCCCCCGCGCCAACGCTGGCCGAAGAGTCCCTCCCTTTCCCAAAGGGAGGACAGGAGGGATTCAGCGACGCCCGCCCAGCCACCGCCGCAGGAATCCCCCCCAGCCCCCCTTTGAGAAAGGGGGGAGCCCACCCTCCCGCGCCGACCGTCGCCGAAGAGTCCCTCCCTTTCCCAAAGGGAGGACAGGAGGGATTCAGGCCCGCCAGCCCCGACGCTCTCGTCGCCGGCTTCCGCCACATCGCCGCCACCCGCATGACCGGGGTCTCCCTGGTCAACCCGGCCTTGCGCGTCGAGGCCGTAGGCTTCCGCGAAATCAACGGCTACACCGTGGGCGTGCTCATTACCCCCTGGTGCATGAACCTCATCGGCCTGCCCGGCGCCGAAACCGAATGGATGGCACGGGGCAGCGGCACCAAACACGACCTGACCCTGCCCTCCGGCGACTACGAATTCCTCACCGCCCACGAAGACAACCTCGGCCCCTACCTCTCCGCCTCCCTGTTCTCCCCCCTGTTCGAATTCGGCGACATGGATCAGGCGCGGGCAGTCGCCCAGGCCGTGCTGGCGGAGATCTTCAACCCCCCCGGGCCGGAACCACTGCCCCAGGGCTTTAGCGCCAAGCTGGACCAGCCCGTCTCCCGCCGGGGCTTCCTCGGCGCCCTCCTGGGCAACCGGCCATGAGCGCCAGCCTGGAAGGCCGCATCGACATCCGCCACGCGGGCGGCCAGTGGGAAATCCGCTCCACCCGTCCCCAGCTCGCCCAGCGTCTGCTGGCGGGCCGCAGCCCGGCGGAGGCCGCCGAACTGGCCGGAACCCTGTTCAGCCTGTGCGGCCAGGCCCAGCGCGCCGCCGCCCGCGCCGCCTGCGCGGCAGCCCTGGGCCAGCCCCTGCCCGACCTGAACCGCGAGGTGCTGGCGGAACTGGCGCGGGAGCACGCCTGGCGGCTGGTGCTGGACTGGCCGCGCGAATTGGGCAAAAACGTGGGCCAGAACCCCAATCCTGCCGCCCTGCCACGCCTGATGCAGATCGGCCCCCAGCCCGACGCCCTGGGCAGTTGGCTGGAGGAACACCTGCTGGGCGAGCCCCCCGAGACCTGGCTGGCGCGGGACTGGGCCGGTCTGCAAGCCTGGATCAGCGCCGGGAGCCCCCCCATCGCCACCCTGTTCCAGGGCCTGGCGGAAGACCAGGGGGAGGGGAGCCCCTTCCTCCCCCCTCTCAGCGCCCTCACCGCCCCCCAGGCCGCCGCCCTCGCGCAACACGCCCTCGACACCCCCGAGTTCTGCGCCCGCCCCGAATGGCAGGGCGTCCCTGCCGAGACCGGGGCGGTGGCGCGGCAGGCGGGGCATCCCCTGGTGCGGGCCTGGATCGAGCAACGGGGCCGAGGCATCGGCGCGCGCCAACTGGCCCGGCTGGTGGAGCTTGCCCAACTCCCGCAACGCCTGCGTCCGAGCAACCCGGCGGCGGACCTGATCCGCGCCTGGACCCTGGAGGACAATACCGGTCTGGCCGGGGTGGAGACCTCGCGGGGCCTGCTGCTGCATGGGGTGCGCATCGAGACCGGGCGCATCAGCCAATACCGCATCATCGCCCCCACGGAATGGAACTTTCACCCCGCCGGCCCCCTGGCGCGGGCACTGCAAGCGCTGCCGCCGGGGCCGGACCTGGAACTACGCGCGCGCCTGGCGGCCCAAGCCCTGGACCCCTGCGTGGCCTACGGAATCGAGATCGACGATGCATGAAATGTCTTTGGCGGAGGGCATCCTCCAGATCGTGGAAGACGCCGCCGCCCAACAAGGATTCAAGCGCGTGACGGAAGTGCGCCTGGAGATCGGCGCGCTCTCCGGCGTGGAAGTGGAGGCCCTCAGCTTCTGCCTCGACGTGGTGCTGAAAGACAGCGTCGCCGACGGCGCGAAAGTGGAACTGGAACGCCTGCCGGGGCAGGGCTTCTGCATCGCCTGCGGCCAGTCCGTGGAGATCGCCGCGCTCTATGACGCCTGTCCGAAATGCGGCAGCTACCAGGTGCAGGCCACCGGCGGCACGGAGATGCGGGTGAAGGATTTGTTGGTGGAATAGGTGGATACCCCCTCACGGGGAAATGGCAATGACAGGAGAAACGTATGTGCACGGTATGCGGCTGCGGCCAAGGTGAAACCCGCGTCGAGGGCGAGGCCCACGATCATCCCCATCCCCACGACCACAGCCACGAACACGTCCACGCCGACGGCACGGTCCACAGCCACGAACACGGCCATGAACACGGCCACGCCCATACCGGCCACGACCATACCCACACCCATGCGGATGGCACGGTGCACAGCCATGCCCCCGGCGACGGCCACTTCCACGAGCACAAGGGTGACCTCCATTACGGCCTCGGCCCCGCCCGCGCCCACGCGCCGGGCCTGACCCAGGAACGCATGGTCCGCATCGAGCAGGACATCCTGGGCAAGAACAACCGCTACGCCGACGCCAACCGCCAGCGCTTCACCGAGCACGGCCAGTTCGCCGTCAACCTGGTCTCCAGCCCCGGCTCCGGCAAGACCACCCTGCTGGTGAAGACCATCGAGCTGCTCAAGGACCGGGCGGCTGTGGCGGTGGTGGAAGGCGACCAGCAGACCAGCAACGACGCCGACCGCATCCGCGCCACCGGCGCGCCAGCCATCCAGGTCAACACCGGCAAGGGCTGCCACCTGGACGCCCACATGGTGGGCCACGCCCTGGAACGCCTGGCGCTGCCGGACGACAGCCTGGTGATGATCGAAAACGTCGGCAACCTGGTCTGCCCCGCCGCCTTCGACCTGGGCGAAGCCCACAAGGTAGTGATCCTCTCGGTGACGGAAGGCGAGGACAAGCCGTTGAAATACCCGGACATGTTCCACGCCGCCGACCTGATGTTGTTGAACAAGGTGGACCTGCTGCCCTACCTCCGCTTCGACGTCGCCCAGTGCGAGGACTACGCCCGGCGGGTGAACCCAAAACTGACGGTGCTGCAAGTCTCCGCCACCTCCGGCGCGGGCATGGAGGCGTGGGTGGAGTGGCTGCTGGCGGGGTTGGGCAAGGCGAAGGCGGGGCGGGAGTCGATGCATGAAGGGATGAATACCCCCACGGAAAATTGTAGTGAGGAGCCCGGCTGGTGAGCTGGAAGCGCGCTGCCGCCACCTGTAGCCCGGATGCAGCGCAGCGGAATCCGGGGTCTTGTGAACGTTGAATCCCCGGATTCCGCTGCGCTGCATCCGGGCTACGGTGACCCCATGACCCGCCACCTCCGCATCACCGGTATCGTCCAGGGCGTGGGCTTTCGGCCCTACGTCTGGCATCTGGCGCGGGAGCTGAACCTCACCGGCTGGGTGCGCAACGACGCCGTCGGTGTGGAGGTGCTGGTGACGGGGGAGCCGCAGCCCATCGACGCCTTCTCCCGCCGCCTGCCTTGGGAGATCCCCCCCCTGGCGCGGGTGGATGCGGTGACCTGGACCGACCTGCCCGCTGCCGACGCGCCCCCGGACTTCCGCATCGTCGAGAGCGGCGCGGGGCGGGCGGCCACCATGATCGGGGTGGATACCGCCGTGTGCCCCGACTGTCTGGCCGAGATGCTCGATCCCGCCGACCGGCGTTGGCGTTACGCCTTCATCAACTGCACCCACTGCGGCCCCCGCTACACCCTCACCCGCCGCCTGCCCTACGACCGCGCCCAGACCAGCATGGCGGCGTTTCCTCTGTGTCCGGCCTGCGCGGGGGAATACCGCGATCCGGCCAACCGGCGCTTTCATGCCGAACCCACGGCCTGTCCGGTGTGCGGGCCGAGGCTGTGGGTGGAGGCGCTTTCTTCCCCTCCCCCCCCGGGGGAGGGTGGCCCGGAGGGCCGGGTGAGGGAGCAACGCATCCACCCCGAGAACCGTTGCTCCCTCACCCCAACCCTCCCCCGGGGGGGGAGGGGGCAAGACCCCATCCCTGCCACCCTGGACCGCTTGCGGGCCGGCGAGATCG
Source organism: Betaproteobacteria bacterium (assembly GCA_016219425.1). Lineage (GTDB taxonomy): Bacteria > Pseudomonadota > Gammaproteobacteria > Burkholderiales > Thiobacillaceae > PFJX01. Next base: position 50,212 of record JACRNB010000012.1, read on the forward strand.
TCGCCATCAAGGGCCTGGGGGGCTTTCACCTGGCCTGCGACGCTCGCAACGCCGCCGCCGTGCAGGCCCTGCGGGCGCGCAAGAATCGGGAGGAGAAGCCCTTCGCCCTGATGGCGGCCAATCCGGCCTCTCTGGCGGCCTGGGTGGAGTGGGGCGCGGAAGAACTGGCCCTGCTGGAATCCCCCGAGCGGCCCATCGTGCTGTTGCGCAAGCGGCCCGGCGCGGACGCGGCCCTTCCCGACATCGCCCCTGGTCTCGCTTGGTTGGGGGTCATGCTGCCCTACACGCCGCTGCACTGGCTGCTGTTCCACGAAGCGGCGGGGCGTCCGGCGGGGACGGGCTGGATGTGGGAGGTTCAGGACTTGGTGTTGGTGATGACCAGCGCCAACCCCGGCGGCGAGCCTCTGGTGATCCGTAATGACGAGGCGGTGGAACGCCTCGCCGGCATTGCCGATGCGGTGCTGATGCATGACCGGGACGTGGTGGTGCGGTGTGACGACTCGGTGGTGCGGTGGGAGGCGGGAATCCCCCCCAACCCCCCTTTGGAAAAGGGGGGGGCCTCAACCCCCGCGCTGATGGTGGCCGGAGGGTTCCTCCCTTTAGCAAAGGGAGGACAGGAGGGATTTGGCGACGTCACCTTGGCTACCGTCGCAGAAATCCCCCCCAGCCCCCCTTTGGGAAAGGGGGGAGCCACAACCCTCGCGCTGACGGTTGCCGAAGGGTTCCTCCCTTTAGCAAAGGGAGGACAGGAGGGATTTGGCGACGTCACCCTGGCCGCCGCCGCAGAAATCCCCCCCAGCCCCCCTTTGGGAAAGGGGGGCGCCTCAACCCCCGCGCTGACGGTTGCCGGAGGGTTCCTCCCTTTAGCAAAGGGAGGACAGGAGGGATTTGGCGACGTCACCTTGGCTACCGTCGCGGGAATCCCCCCCAGCCCCCCTTTGGGAAAGGGGGGAGCCTCAACCCCCGCGCTGACGGTTGCCGAAGGGTTCCTCCCTTTAGCAAAGGGAGGACAGGAGGGATTTGGCGACGTCACCTTGGCCGCCGCCGCAGAAATCCCCCCCAGCCCCCCTTTGGGAAAGGGGGGAGTACACAGCCAGTTCATCCGCCGCGCCCGCGGCTATACCCCCCGCGCCATCAAACTTCCCCGTTCCGGACCCTCGGTGCTGGCCCTGGGGGGCTATCTCAAGAACACGATCTGCGTCACTCGGGGGGATGAGGCCTTTCTTTCCCAGCACATCGGCGGCCTGGACAACCCGGCCACTTGCGGCATGGTGATGGAGGTCGCCCAGCACCTGTTGGGCATCCTGGAGGTGCGCCCCCAGGCCGTGGCCCACGACCTGCATCCGGATTTCTTCTCCACCCGCCATGCCTTGGAATTAGCGGCGCAATGGGACGCGCCCGCCGTCGCCGTGCAGCATCACCACGCCCACATCGCCGCCGTGGCGGCGGAACATGGCGTCGAAAAGCCCCTGCTGGGGCTGGCCCTGGATGGCGTCGGTCTGGGCGCCGATGGCGGCGCATGGGGCGGCGAACTGCTGCGGCTGGAGGGTGCGGCGTTCACCCGCCTGGGCCACCTCGCCCCCCTGCCCCTGCCCGGCGGGGACAAGGCGGCGAAGGAGCCCTGGCGCATGGCGGCGGCGGCGCTGCACCGGATGGGGCGGGGCGGGGAGATCGCCCGGCGCTTCCCGGAGCAAGCTCTGGCGGTGAATCTGGAACGGCTGCTCAGTCAGGGCGACGGGTTGAAACCCGCCCTACAGACCACCACCAGCCTGGGCCGCTGGTTCGACGCGGCGGCGGGGCTGCTGGGGGTGCGGGCAGTGATGGCTTACGAGGGTCAGGCGGCGATGTTGCTGGAAGGGCTGGCGGAGCGGCACGGCCCGGTCGCGCCGCTGGAGGGGGGCTACCGCCTCACGGAGCGCACCCCATACGAAATCCGAAATCCGAAATCCACCTCGACCTGCTGCCCCTGCTCCACCGCCTCGCCGACGAACCCGACGCCGCCCACGGCGCGGCCCTGTTCCACGCTACCCTGGCCCTGGCCCTGGCGGACTGGGTGGAGGCCGCCGTCCGGCGGGAGAATCTGACCACCGTCGCCCTGGGCGGCGGCTGTTTTTTGAACCACATCCTGAGCCGGTCTCTGGAACGCCAGTTGGCCGCGCGCGGGATCACCACTCTGGCCGCGCGCCAGGCCCCGCCCAATGACGGCGGTTTGAGCCTGGGCCAGGCCTGGGTCGCTCTGCAAGGAATGCAACCATGTGTCTAGCCATCCCCGCCCGCGTGGCGGAACTCCGCGCGAACGACATCGCCATCGTCGATCTGGGCGGCGTGAAGAAGGACATCTCCCTGGCCCTGGTGGAGGACGTGCAGGTGGGCGATTACGTCATCGTCCACGTTGGCTACGCCCTCACCCGCCTGGACCCGGAAGAGGCGGAAAAGACCCTGGCCCTGATGGCGGAAGCGGGGGTGTTGTCATGAGCGCCCAGCCTTTCTCCCTCCCCCTCCGGGGGAGGGCCGGGGTGAGGGAACAACGTTTCCTGACCTCAGCGCCCAATGAGCCGTGGCTCCCTCACCCCCGGCCCCTCTCCCCGAGGGAGAGGGGAGCAAAACCATGAAGTACGTTGACGAATTCCGCGACGGCGACATCGCCCAAGGACTCAGCAAGGCCATCGCCGCCGAAGTCCGCGCCGACCGCCGCTACAACTTCATGGAGTTCTGCGGCGGCCACACCCACGCCATCTCCCGTTACGGCGTCACCGACCTGCTGCCCGCCAACGTGCGCATGATCCACGGCCCCGGCTGCCCGGTCTGCGTGCTGCCCATCGGACGCATCGACCTGGCCATCCACCTGGCCCTGGAGCGGGGCGTCATCGTCTGCACCTACGCCGACACGATGCGCGTACCCGCCTCCCATAACCTCTCCCTGATGCGGGCGAAAGCGCGGGGAGGCGACATCCGCATGGTCTATGCCGTCACCGACGCCCTGCGCATCGCCCGGGACAACCCGGCCAAGGAGGTGGTGTTTTTCGCCATCGGCTTCGAGACCACCACGCCCCCCACGGCGGTGGCCATCAAGCAGGCCCAGGCCGAGGGCCTGACCAACTTCACGGTGCTGTGCTGCCATGTGCTCACCCCGTCGGCCATCATGAACATCCTGGAATCGCCCGAGGTGCGGGAGCTGGGCACGGTGCCCCTGGACGGTTTCATCGGCCCGGCCCACGTCTCCACGGTGATCGGCAGCCGCCCCTACGACCACTTCGCCGAGGAATACCGCAAGCCCGTGGTGATCGCCGGCTTCGAGCCCCTGGACGTGATGCAGGCCATCCTCATGCTGGTGCGCCAGGTGAACCAGGGCCGCGCCGAGGTGGAAAACGAATTCACCCGCGCCGTCACCCCGGACGGCAACCTCAAGGCCCAGGCCCTGGTGTCGGAGGTGTTCGAGCTGCGCCGCAGCTTCGAATGGCGCGGCCTGGGAGAGGTGCCCTATTCCGCCCTGGCCATCCGCGCGGCCTACGCCGAGTTCGACGCGGAGCGCCGCTTCGATCTGGAATACCACCCGGCCCCGGACAACAAGGCCTGCGAATGCGGGGCCATCCTGCGCGGGGTGAAGCGGCCCACCGACTGCAAGCTGTTCGGCACGGTCTGCACGCCGGAATCGCCCATGGGCTCGTGCATGGTGTCCAGCGAAGGGGCCTGCGCGGCGCATTACACCTACGGGCGGCACAAGGATGCTTGAGGACGACACGATGGAGACGTCGCGGGAATCCCCCCCAGCCCCCCTTTGGAAAAGGGGGGAGCGCCTGCATTCCCACCCAGCGTCATCGAAGGGTTCCTCCCTTTGGAAAAGGGAGGACAGGAGGGATTGGATGGCCGATGAATCCGCGTCCCCCAAACCCGTCCGCCTGACCGGAGTCCTGGGCGTATGGCTGTTCTTCGCCGCCATCGTGGTGCTGCGCCTGCGTTCCGGAGAAGACTGGGTTCCCATCCTGGACAGCGCCAACCTGGTCATCCATGAGGCGGGGCACCCCCTCGTCGGCCTGTTCTCCAGCCGCCTCAGCGTCTACGGCGGCGCCCTGTTCCAGCTCCTCTTCCCCCTGCTGGTGGTCGTGCATTTCCTGCGCCGGGGCGAGGGCGTCGGAGCCGCCGTGGGCGGCGTCTGGCTGGGGGAGAATCTCCTCAACGTGGCCCGCTACATGGCCGACGCCCGCGCCCAGGTTCTGCCCCTGGTGGGCGGCGGCCACCACGACTGGGCCGAGATATTTAACCGCTGGGATGTGCTGGCCGCGGATACCACCATCGCCGGCCTGATCGCCTTTTTCGGCTGGGCGCTAATGCTCGCCGCCCCCGCCTGGGTCACCTGGGTCTGGTGGCGGGATTCGGAATACACATGAACGAATGGAACCAACATGGGTGACGTAAAAAAAGGCTACGCCCGCCCCCTGGACATCAAACAGGGCCGCGTGGACCTCTCCCACGGCGGCGGCGGACGCGCCATGGTGCAGCTCATCACGGAACTGTTCGCCAAACACCTGGGCAACGAGTACCTGGCCCAGGGCAACGACGGCACCCTGCTGCCCGCCGGGGCCGGACATCTCGTGATCTCCACCGACAGCCATGTGGTTTCGCCCCTGTTCTTCCCCGGCGGCGACATCGGCGGCCTCTCGGTGCACGGCACTGTCAACGATGTGGCGGTGATGGGCGCCACGCCCCTCTACCTCACCGCCGGTTTCATCCTGGAGGAAGGCTTCCCCCTGGCGGACCTGGCCCGCATCGTCGAATCCATGGCCCGGGCCGCCAACGCCGCCGGCGTGAAACTGGTGGCGGGCGACACCAAGGTGGTGGAGCAGGGCAAGGGGGATGGCGTGTTCATCACCACCACCGGCGTGGGCTATGTGCCGGAAGGCCTGCGCCTCTCCGGCGACCTGGCCCGGCCTGGGGACGTGGTGCTGGTGTCCGGCAGCATCGGCGACCACGGCATGGCCATCATGAGCCAGCGGGAAAACCTCTCCTTCGACGCCCCCATCCTGTCCGATTCCGCCTCCCTCCACGGTCTCACCGCCGCCATGCTGGCCAGCGGCGCGGCCCTGCGGGTGATGCGCGACCCGACCCGGGGCGGCGTGGCGGCTACGTTGAACGAGATCGCCCACCAGTCCGGCGTGGGCATCCATCTGGACGAAGCGGCGATTCCGGTCAAACCCGAGGTGAACGCCGCCTGCGAACTGCTGGGCCTGGACCCCCTCAACATCGCCAACGAAGGCAAGTTGCTGGCGGTGTGCGCGGCGGCGGATGCGGAGCGGTTGCTGGCGGCGATGCGCGCCCATCCCCAGGGGCGGGAGGCGGCGGTGATCGGGCGCGTGGTGGAGGACGCCCATTGTTTTGTGCAGATGAAGACCGGCTTCGGCGGGCGGCGCATGGTGGATTGGCTCTCCGGCGAGCAGTTGCCGAGGATTTGTTGAGTGGTGGGAAAAGCGCAAATCCCCCCTAACCCCCCTTTTTCAAAAGGGGGGACCGATGACACTCCCCCTATTGGAAAAGGGGAGCGCAACGACACTCCCCCCTTTGAAAAAGGGGGGCGGGGGGGGATTCCCGAGGCTCAACAACCCCTCCACCTCACCGACTTCGACCCCCACCTGAAACGCTACGCCCGCAACCTGCGCAGCCACCAGACCGACGCCGAGCAGCACCTCTGGCAGCGCTTGCGGCGCGACCAGTTGGGCGTGCGTTTCCTGCGCCAGCGACCCTTGGGCCAGTACATCGTGGATTTCTACGCCCCCGCCGTCCGCCTGGTGGTGGAGCTGGATGGCAGCCAGCATTACGACGACCCGGTGCAGCGAGAGAAGGATGTTCGGCGCGATGCCTGGCTGGGCTCGCAGGCCTTGCGGGTGTTGCGCTTCGACGACCGGCAGGCGCTGCTGGAAACGGCTGCGGTGTTGGAGGTGATCCTGGCGGCGGTGCGTGAAGCGACCGTCGCAGAAATCCCCCCCAGCCCCCCTTTTTCAAAGGGGGGCGCGCCTGATGAACCGGCGCCCGTCGCCGAAGGGGCCCTCCCTTTGGAAAAGGGAGGAGACAAACCAGAACCCCCCTTTCCCAAAGGGGGGCAGGGGGGATTTAGCGACGCCTCCCCAAGCGCCCCGCCCGCAAAGTAACCATGCGCCTCCTCCTCCTCACCCACGCCTTCAACTCCCTCACCCAGCGCCTGTTTGTTGAACTCCAGGCCCTGGGCCACGAGTTATCGGTGGAATTCGACATCAACGACCGCGTTACCGAAGAGGCGGCGGACCTGTTCCGCCCCCACCTGATCCTGGCCCCCTACCTGCGCCGGGCCATCCCGGAGTCGGTCTGGCGCAAGCATTTGTGCCTCATCCTCCACCCCGGCCCCGTGGGCGACCGGGGGCCGTCGGCCCTGGACCGGGCGATTCTTGAAGGCGCGCAGGAATGGGGCGTCACCCTGCTCCAGGCCGAGGCGGCGATGGACGCCGGCCCGGTCTGGGCCAGCGAACGCTTCCCCATGCGGGCGGCGAAGAAATCCAGCCTCTACCGCAACGAGGTGACGGAAGCGGCGGTACGGGCGGTGAAGACGTCCCTGGAACGCCTGCCGGACTACCGCGCAGGCCGCTGGACGCCCCAGCGGCCCGAGATTCAAGCCCTGCGCCCCCTGCTGCGCCAGGAGGAGCGGGCCATCGACTGGTCCCGCGACGCCACCGCCGTGGTGCTGGCGAAGATCAACAGCGCCGACGGCTTCCCCGGCCTGCGTGACCGCCTGTTCGATGCCGACTGCCACCTCTACAACGCCCGCCCCTACCCGGCGCAGGGCGCGCCCGGCGCGGTGCTGGGCCGGGCGGGGGAGGGGCTGGTGCGGGCCACCACGGACGGGGCGGTGTGGATCGGCCACGGACGGCAGAGCGGCGGGATCAAACTGCCGATGAGCCTGGTGTGGGGCGAGGTTTGGCGGGGGGTGGTGGAGATGGAGGCGTTGCTGAATCCCCCCTGCCCCCCTTTGGAAAAGGGGGGTTCTGGTTTGACTCCCCCCTGCCCCCCTTTGAGAAAGGGGGGTTCTGGCTTGATTTCTCCCTGTCCCCCTCTGGGAAAGGGGGGGGCTGGTTTGTCTCCCCCCTTTCCCAAAGGGGGGCAGGGGGGGATTCCTACGACCGACGACATCCACTACGAAGAATCCAACCAAGTCGGCTTCCTCCACTTCGACTTCTACAACGGCGCCATGGGCGTAGCCGCCTGCCAGCGCCTGCTGACCGCCTACGAGGCCGCGAAGCAACGCTCCACAAAGGTCATCGTCCTCCTGGGCGGCGCGGACTTTTTCAGCAACGGCCTGGACCTCAACCGCATCGAGGCCGCGGACAGCCCGCCGGATGAATCCTGGCGCACTATCCAGGCCATGGACGATCTCTGCCGCGCCATCCTCACCACCGAAAGCCACCTCACCGTCAGCGCCCTGCGCGGCAATGCGGGGGCGGGGGGCGCTTTTCTGGCCCTGGCGGCGGATCACGTCTGGGCGCGGCGCGGGGTGATCCTCAACCCCCACTACAAGAACATGGGCAACCTGTACGGCTCCGAGTACTGGACCTATGTGCTGCCGCGCCGGGTGGGGGCGGACCAGGCCGCTGCGATCCTGCGCAACCGTTTGCCTCTGGGGGCGCAGACGGCGGCGCGCATCGGCTTCCTCGACGCCGCCTTCGGTGAAGACCTGAACAGCTTCGAGGCGGAGGTTCGCACCCGTGCCCAGGCCCTGGCCGCCGCCCCGGATTTCGCGGACCAACTCGCAGCCAAGCGCGCCCGCCGCGCCGCCGACGAGGCCGCCAAGCCCCTGGAGGTCTACCGCGCGGAGGAGTTGAAACCCATGCAGCGCAACTTCTACGGCTTCGATCCCAGCTACCACGTGGCGCGCCACCACTTCGTCGCCAAGACCCCCGCCTCCTGGACGCCCCGGCATCTGGCGGTGCATCGGGAGCTTGGCTGGGTGGCGCCGGAGGAGGGGGGGTCGTGAAGAGCCCCCCCTTGAATCCCCCCCCGCCCCCCTTTGAAAAAGGGGGGAGTCAAACCAGAACCCCCCTTTCCCAAAGGGGGGCAGGGGGGATTCCTGCAACGCCTCCTCTCTCACCCACCCCCAGCCCAGCATGACCCCCGCCCTCCCCACCGTCCTCGTCGTGGACGACGAAATCCGCTCCCAGGAGGCCCTGCGCCGCACACTGGAGGAGGACTTCACCGTGTTCACCGCCTCCTCCGCCGCCGAGGCGCGGGCGATCATGGGGCGGGAGGCGATCCAGGTGGTGCTCACGGACCAGCGCATGCCCGAGGTCAGCGGCGTCACCTTCCTCAAGGAGGTGCGGGAGACCTGGCCCGACACGGTGCGCATCATCATCTCCGGCTACACCGACAGCGAAGACATCATCGCCGGTATCAACGAGGCGGGCATCTACCAATACCTGCTCAAACCCTGGCATCCGGACCAGCTCCTGCTCACCCTGCGCCGGGCCGCCGAACTGCATCGCCTGCAACAGGAGAACTGCCAGTTGGCGGTGGAACTGCGCGCCGCCGAGCCGGTGCTGCGTCGCCATGTGGAGGGGGTGCGGGCGCGGGTGAAGCAGGCCTTCGACCTCAACAACCTGGTGCGCGCGCCTCATAGCCCCATGCATGCCCTGTGCGACCAGGTGGCGCGGGCGGCGCGCTACGACGTCTCCATGCTGCTCATGGGCGAATCCGGCACCGGCAAGGAGTTGCTCGCCCGGGCCATCCACTACGCCAGCGGGCGCGCCGACCAGGCCTTCGTGGTGGAAAACTGCGGCGCTCTGCCCGACACCCTGCTGGAGTCGGAACTGTTCGGCCACAAGAAGGGGGCCTTCACCGGGGCCAGTGAAGACCGCATCGGCCTGTTCCAGCAGGCCCACGGCGGCACCCTGTTCCTGGACGAGATCGGCGAGACCACCCCGGCCTTCCAGGTCAAGCTGCTGCGGGTGTTGCAGGAGGGCGAGTTCCGCCCCGTGGGGGGCGCGCGGCCCCAGCGGGTGGACGTGCGCGTCATCGCCGCCACCAACCGGGATCTGGAGACGGAGGTGAAGGCGGGCCGCTTCCGCGAAGACCTCTACTACCGCCTCGCCACCGTGCCGGTGCGGGTGCCGCCCCTGCGCGACCGGCCCATGGACATCCCCCTCATCGCCCAGGCCATCCTGCGCAAGGCCGCCCAGGCCCTGGGGCGGGGCGAGGTGCGGGGTTTCGGCGACGAACTCGCCGCCTGCCTCGCGGCCTATCCCTGGCCCGGCAACGTGCGGGAATTGCAGAACGAGATCCAGCGCCTGCTGGTGCTGTCGGAGGGGGCCACCCTGGATGTGGGCCTGCTCGGGCCCCACATCCGCCACGCCGGTCTGGTCCGTGTTTTGGGGGAGGGTGACCCGGCCCGGGGCGCGTTGCGCAACCAGGTGGACGCCCTGGAGGCGCGTCTGGTGCAGGAGACCCTGGTGCGCCACGACGGCAACCTGAGCCGGGCGGCGAAGGAACTGGGCCTGTCGCGCTTAGGCCTGCGCCAGAAGCTCACCCGCCTGGGGCTGGAACCGCCCCTGCGCCCGCGCGGGCGACCCGTCTCTCCCCTCTCCCCCGCCGGGGGAGCGACCGTCAAGTCCCCCAAGGGGGCCAGGGAAGTCGAGCCATGACCGCCCCCCTCAACCTCCTCTGGCTGCAATCCGGCGGCTGCGGCGGCTGCACCCTGTCCCTGCTCAACGCCGAACAGCCGGACCTGTTCCAGCGCCTGGAGGATGCGGGCATCCGCCTGCTCTGGCACCCCAGCCTGAGCCGGGAATCCGGCGACGAGGCCCTGGCGATCCTGCGCGCCTGCGCCGAGGGGCGGGAGCGAGTGGACCTGCTCTGCATCGAGGGCTCGATCATGACCGGACCCCACGGCAGCGGGCGTTACCACCTGCTCTCCGGCACGGGCCGCCCGATGATGGACTGGGTGCGGGAGCTGACCGCCCGCGCCCGGCACACCCTGGCCATCGGCAGTTGCGCCGCCTTTGGCGGGATCACCGCCCTGGGGGATGCCGGGGCGGTGGGCCTGCAATTCAGCGGCGACCAGCCCGGCGGTCTGCTGGGCGGGGCCTACCGCTCCGGCTCGGGCCTGCCGGTCATCAACGTGGCGGGTTGCCCCACCCACCCCGGCTGGGTGCTGGACACCCTGCTGGCCCTGGCCCTGGATCGCTTCAGCGCCGCCGACCTGGATCTGTTGCAGCGCCCTCGCCTGTACGCCGACCATCTGGTGCATCACGGCTGTCCCCGCAACGAGTTCTATGAATTCAAGGCCAGCGCCGAGAAGCCCTCGGACCAGGGCTGCATGATGGAAAACCTGGGCTGCAAGGGCACCCAGGCCCATGCCGACTGCAACACCCGGCTATGGAACGGGGCCGGCTCCTGCCTGCGCGGCGGCTATCCCTGCATCAGTTGCACCGAACCGGGTTTCGAACACCCCGGCCACCCCTTCGCCGAGACCCCCAAGGTGGCGGGCATCCCCATCGGCCTGCCCACCGACATGCCCAAGGCCTGGTTCGTCGCCCTGGCCGCCCTGTCCAAGTCCGCCACCCCCAGGCGGGTGCGCGAGAACGCCGTGGCGGACCACATCGTGGTGACGCCGGCGGTGAAGAAGACGGGGTTGAAATGAGAGGTACGCAAATCCCCCCCAGCCCCCCTTTGGGAAAGGGGGGGGCCAAAACCCCCGCGCTGTGGGTAATCGAAGGGTTCCTCCCTTTTCCAAAGGGAGGACAGGAGGGATTCCCGCTACGCCTGCCATCCTCCAAGGCCCCCCATGACTGAACGCCTCCTCGGCCCCTTCAATCGCGTCGAAGGCGACCTGGAAGTACGCCTGGAGATCGCCGATGGTCAGATCCAGTCCGCTCAGGTCGTCTCCCCCCTGTACCGGGGCTTCGAGACCATGCTGCCGGGTCGCGCGCCCCTGGACGCCCTGGTGATCGTGCCCCGCATCTGCGGCATCTGTTCCGTCTCCCAGAGCGCCGCCGCCGTCACCGCCCTGCGTCAGCTCACCGGCCTGACGCCGCCGGACAACGGTCGCCTGGCGGAGTGCCTCATCACCGCCGGCGAGAACGTGGCCGACCACCTGACCCACTTCTACCTCTTCTTCATGCCCGACCTCGCCCGCCCGGCCTACGCGGCGCGGCCCTGGCATGGGCGCATGGCAGAACGTTTCGAGGCGGTGAAAGGCCAGGGTGCGGCGGAGTTCCTGGCCGCCCGCGCCGCCTTCATGCACCTCCAGGGTTTGATGGCGGGCAAGTGGCCCCACACCCTCACCCTGCAACCCGGCGGCAGCGCTCGCCCCCTGCACCAGGCGGAATGCCTGCAACTCACCGCCTTGCTGCGGTCCTTCCGGCGCTTTCTGGAGCAGCGGGTCTACGGCGGCCCCCTGGAGGCCTTCGCCGCCCTGGCCGCCCCGGAGGAACTGAATGACTGGCGTCGCCGGCACCCCGGCGACCTCTCCCTGTTCCTGGAGGCGGCGGAAGACCTGGACCTGGCCCGGCTGGGGCGTTGCGATGCCGACTACCTCAGCTTCGGCGTGTACGAGGCCCCGGAGGGCCGCCTGTTCCCGGCGGGGGTCTGGTCCGGCGGACGGCTCGCTCCCCTGGCCCCGGAGCGCATCAGCGAAGACCTGAGCCATGCCTGGATGCGCAGCGAGACCCTGCCCGACGCCGACAAGCCCGGCGCCTACACCTGGTGCAAGGCCCCCCGCTACGGCGGTCAGGTGATGCAGACCGGCGCCCTGGCCCGGCAGTTGGTGGCAGGTCAGCCCCTGCTGCACCGGCTGGTGGCGGAGCAGGGCGGCGGCGTCCTCGCACGGGTGCTGGCCCGCCATATCGAGGTGGCGCGGCTGCTGCCGGAGATGGAGGCCTGGGCCGCCCGCCTGATCCCCGGTCAGCCCTGGTGCGCGCCAACGCCGGAGTGGCCCCGGCAGGGCGCAGGCGTCGGGCTCACCGAAGCGGCCCGGGGCAGCCTGGGCCACTGGCTGGAGGTGGAGGAGGGACGCATCCGCCGCTACCAGATCATCGCCCCCACCACCTGGAACTTCTCGCCAAGGGACGAGGCGGGGGTTCCGGGCGCGTTGGAGCAGGCCCTGACCGGCCTGCCGGTGGCGGCGGACGACCCCATGCCGGTGAATGTGCAGCATGTGGTGCGGTCTTTCGACCCGTGCATGGTGTGTACGGTGCATTGATGAAGCGGCGCTGGCTTATTCCCGCGCTGAGGGTGACCGAAGGGTTCCTCCCTTTCCCAAAGGGAGGACAGGAGGGATTTGGCGGCGTCCGCCCAGTCACCGTCGCGGGAATCCCCCCCAGCCCCCCTTTTTCAAAGGGGGGAGTCAGACACGGGGAGCGCCATGCCCGCCGATAAGCCTCTGACCCGCCTTCCCATCCCGGAACTGCTCTCCGGCGAGGGTCTTGATCCTCTGGGCGAGGCGGTCTGGATCGAGGTCATCCAGAAGATGGACGAGGTCTACAACGACCTGCTTCAGTACGAAGTGGCCCTGGAGGAGAAGAACACCGCCCTGGAGGACTCTCAGCGCTTCGTGCTTTCGGTGCTCTCCTCCATGTCCGACCTGCTGCTGGTGTGCGATGGCGAGGGGCGCATCGAGGTGGTGAACGAGGCCCTGGAACGGTTCGCCGGCCAGCCCCAGACGGCCCTCATCGGCGCCCGCCTGTTCGATCTGTTCGCCGACGACGCTTCCCGCGAGACCGCCCGCGCCGGCTTCGCCCAGGAGCGCCCGCCCCTGCATGACTGCGAGCTGTTCCTGCGCGCCGCCGATGGGTCCGCCGTGCCCGTGTCCTTCAATTGCACCCGCCGCCTCAACCCCCAGGGGGCGTCCTGCGGCATGGTCATCACCGGGCGTCCGGTGGGGGAGTTGCGGCGCGCCTATCAGGCCCTGCATGAGGCTCATGAGGACTTGAAGCGCACCCAGCAGCAGCTTCTGCATTCGGAGAAGATGGCTTCTCTGGGGCGGCTGGTGGCGGGGGTGGCCCATGAGCTGAACAACCCCATCAGCTTCGTCCTGGGCAATGTCCATGTCCTGCAACGCTACGCCCAGCGCCTGCGCCGCTATCTGGAGGCGATGCACGCCGGCGCGCCGGAGGCGGAGAGGGCGGCCCTGCGCGGGGAGTTGCGTATCGACCGCCTGCTGGATGATCTGCCGGAGTTGATCGAGGGCACGGTGGAGGGGGCGGAGCGCACCCGTGACATCGTGGATAGCCTGAAACGTTTCTCCGCTGTGGACCGGGACCAGTCCCAGCCCTTCAATCTGGCCCAGGTGATCGAGCGTTCCGTGCATTGGGTGGCCAAGGCCGCCAACGAGCGCTTCCGGGTGGAACTGAACATTCCCGAGGGCATCACCGTGGCCGGGTCTTCCGGCCAGATGCAGCAGGTGGTGATGAATCTGGTGCAGAACGCCCTGGACGCCACCGGCGAGACGCCGGAGCCCCGGCTGGAGATCCGCGCGCGGGGGGTGGTCGGACGCGTGGAGGTGACCTTCTGCGACAACGGCCCCGGCATCCCGCCGGAGCTGTTGCCCCACATCTTCGAGCCCTTTTTCACCACCAAGCCGGTGGGCAAGGGCACCGGCCTGGGGCTGGCCATCTCTTACGGCATCGTCGAGCGCCATGGCGGCGCCCTGGCCGCTGCCAATGCGCCGGGGGGCGGGGCCTGTTTCACCCTGACCTTGCCCCTGGCGCGGCCCTGAAGCAGTACAGCCGGGGCTCGCCCTTGCCTATTTCCTGGCGGTGCGCCGCAGCCGCGCAAGCAGCCTTCGCGCCAGTTCGCCGAACAGCTCGGTTTGGGTCGGGTGCGGGAAGATGGCCTGGGCCGCCTGGGCCAGGGTGAGGCCGCAGGAGACCATCATCACCGCCGCGCCGATCAGGGTGTCGGTGTGGTCGGCCAGGAAGTGGACGCCGACGATGCGTTGGCTTTCCTTGTCCGCCACCAGCTTGATCAGGCCGTGGTTTTCCAGCGCGATCATGGCCTTGGCGTCGATGCTCATGGGCATCTTCACCTCCGCCGCGTCGATGCCGCGCGCCTTGGCCTGCGCCAGCGATAGCCCCACGAAACCGGCCTGGGGGCGGCTGAAGGTGACGCCGCAATCCTTGTCCTGGTCGTATTCCAGCGCGTGTCCCAGCAGGTTGTGCGCCGCCACCCGGCCCTGTGCGGCGGCGGTGTGCGCCAGCATGTAGCCGCCGATCACGTCGCCCACGGCGTAGATGTGCGGCGCGCTGGTCTGGCCGCGCACGTTGGCCCGGATCGCTGCGCCTTCCAGCTCCACGCCCGCTGCGGCCAGGTTCAGCTTGTCCGTGCTCGGGCGCTTGCCGGTGGCCATGAGGACGTAGTCGCACAGATAGTCGTCCTGCGCGCCCTGGGCGTCCTGGTACTGGATGCGCATGCTGCCGGGCTGGCCGGAGATGGAGAGGATTCGGGCGGAGGCGACCACCTTGATCTCCTGCGTGAGGATCTCGCTCAGGTTGCGTGCAATTTCCTCCTCGATCTCGCCCAGGATGCGGTCCTTGGCCTCCAGCATCAGCACCTCGGCGCCGAAATCGCGCCAGATCTGCGCCATCTCCACGCCGATCACGCCGCCGCCGACGATGCCCAGGCGCTTCATGGGGGCAGGCAGGTTCCAGATGGTGTCGGAGGTGAGCACGCCGCCGGTGGCGAGACACTCGCGCGCACCGGGGATGGGCGGCACGAACGGCGGCGCGCCGGTGGAGATGACCGCCGCGCCGAAGGTGAGGCGGGTCTCGGACCCGTCCGGGGCGGCGATCTTGAGCGTGTGGGGGTCGATGAAGCTGGCGAAACCGTGGCGCACGTCGATCTTCACGCCCTTGTCCGCGCGTAGCGCGAGCTCGCCGCGGGTTTGCAGGACGCCCTTGCGATGCGCCTCCAGCGTCATCCAGTCCATGGCCGGAAAGCCGGTGCCCACGACGCCCTTGTCGGCGTCGTGCTTGCGGTCGCGGATCAGGTCGGCGGCGTGACGCCAGGCCTTGGAGGGGATGCAGCCGCGCCAGAGACATTCGCCGCCGGGCAGGGGGGCGTTGTTGATCAGGGCGACCCGGATGCCGTGGTCGGCCAGGTCGCGCGCGCAGTCTTCGCCGCCGGGGCCGCCGCCGATGATGGCGACCTGTACGTCCCAGTCGCCTGCGGGAATGGTTGCGGCGGCGGGAGAAATTGCTGCGCCGCCATCAGGGTTGGCCATGTCCGTCTCCTCTTGTGTGACGAGGTCGGATGATCATCCTCCGCGAGCCTGCTCGGCAACAATTTTGTGCGGCGCAGCAGCGGGGGTTGCCGGTAATTGGGGACGCGCCCCTTGCGGGGTTCGCCGCGTTGCAGGCGACGAGGGGCGCGCGCCGCGTTCAGCGGCTGGGCGGGAAGGGCAGGGTGAAGCCGGGGAAGCCCTGGAAGCCCTGGAAGCCAGGGAAGGGCGAGGCGGCAGGCGCCGCGGGAAGCTGGAACGGCATCATGGCGTTGCCGGCGAACGGGTTGGTCATCTGTTGCGGCATGCCGTAGGCCTGGGGCGCCATCTGGAGACCGGTGAAGGGGACCATGCCGGCAGGGGCGGGGGCGGTAAGGCCGGGAAGCTGGGCCGGCATGGCGGGGAAGGTCGGCATGGCCGGCATCATGGCCGGGTTGAACAGGGTCGCCGGGTTGAACGGGTTTGCGCCCGTCGCGCCGGAGGGCGTGACGGGGACAAGCATCGCGCCGAAGGGCGTCATCATGGGCGCCAGGAAGGTCATCGGGTTAAAGGCTTCCATGCCGGTTTGGGCTTGGGCGGGCAGGGAGGCGGCCAGCAGGGTGAGCATGGCGGCGGCGAGTCGGGAAGGTTTCATGGGGGTATCTCCGGGAATAGGGCTTGAACCCGGGCCGGGAGTGGCCGCGGGCAGCCGTCCGATGCGGTCCGGTCCGAGGAGAAAGAATGGAGCGCGCCCGGAGTATTTCCCGGGCCAGGGAGGGGAGACGCCCACATCAGGGGCCAGCCGAGTATAGCCGCACGGTTTGGCGCGGCCCGTACCCATGCGGGATTCGGGCGGCGCCCTGGGATGCGCTCAGATTTTGAACAAGTCCGCCAGTTGGCGCAGGTCGCCGGCCAGGTCCGCCACCTCCGCCGCGATGTGGGAGGCCTGGGCGCTGGCATTCGCTCCCTGATCCGTCATTCGGGCCACTTGTTCAACATTCTGGGCAATTTCGCGCGCGGCCACGCTCTGCTCCTGCAAGGCTTGGTGGATCTCCTTGACCGCATGCACCACCTGTGCGGAGGTGGCGCGGATGTCCACGATGGAGTCCCCGGCCAGTCGCGCCAGTTGTACGCCCCCGGAGACGCGATGCACCCCGGTTTCCATGTCGTTCACGGCCCGGTGCGCGCCTTCCTGCACCTTGGAGATCATGCCCACGATCTCTTCGGTGGCGCGGGTGGTGCGTTCCGCCAGTTTGCGCACTTCATCGGCCACCACGGCGAATCCCCGCCCCTGTTCCCCGGCGCGGGCGGCTTCGATGGCCGCGTTGAGGGCGAGCAGGTTGGTCTGGTCCGCGATGTCCTTGATGACGCCGATGATCTTGGAAATGCCCTCGGTGTAGTTTTCCAGTTCACGAATGGTGGCGGCGGATTCATTGACGGCGTCGGCAATGCGCCCGATCTCGTCGGCGGTCTTGTGGATGACGTCGCCGCCCTTTTGCGAGGAGTCGCCGGAGTGCAGGGAGATCCGGTTGGCGTCGCTGGCGTGTTCTCCCACCTGGTCAATGGACACGGACAGTTCTTCCACCAGGGCGGCCATGCTGGAGGTGGCTTCCGATTGTTTTTCTGCGGCGCTGGCGGCGGAGCGGCTGGATTCGGCCAGGACGCGCGAGGCGGATTCAAGATGCACGGTGTTCTGCTTGATCAGCGCCGCGCCTTCCTGGAGGTTGTTGCGCATGATGGCGAACTGGTCCAGCAGTTGGCCGATCTCATCCCGGCCCGCCAGGGGGACCGGTTGGGAGAGGTCAAAGGCCGCAATCGCCTTGGCGGCGGTTACGGCGTTGTCCAGCGGTATTCGGAAGGAACGGACGACCCGCCAGGCGACCAGGGGCCAGATGATCAGCACGAACAGCAGGATGATTTCCAGGCTCGTGCGGTACGGCGCCAGGAGCAGCGCCTGGTCGGGCTTCAGCAGCGCCGCCGCCGCGCTGATTCCCATCCAGCCGATCCCGACGCAGAGGAGCAGCGCGGCCATGGAGGCCAGGGTGGAGATCCACAGTTTTGTGGTCAGGTTCCGGTCGGAAAACCAGCGCAGGAGGGCGGCCAGCCCTTTGGGTGCGACAAGGCCGGCATCCAGGCGTAGGGAGGGGTCGTTGCGCATCTGCTCGTAGAGCGTTTCCGCCTGGGCGATTTCATCCCGGCTGGGGCGGACCCGAACCGACATGTATCCGCCCTCCGGCGTGGGCGAGGCCATGGCCTTGACCCAGTAGTGGTCGCCGTTTTTGCAGCGGTTCTTGACCATGCCGGCCCAGGGTCGCCCCTGTTGCAGGGTGTGCCAGAGGTCGCGAAACGCCTCTGCCGGCATGTCCGGATGTCGCACGATGCTGTGGGGCTGGCCCATAAGTTCCGCGCGGGAAAAACCGGAGTGGGCCACAAACTCGTCGTTGACGAAGGTGATGACGCCCTTGTCATTCGTGCGGGTGACGATGGCCACGTGGCTGGGAACTTCTCGTTCCTGGTGAGTGACCGGCTGGTTATTGCGCATGGGACGCTCCTGACAGAGGGACCGGGGCATGCGCCAGAGAGGGACGAGCAGGCCGCCTGGACAGACAGTAACTGGGGAGCGTATCGGCAATATTTCCCCGGAACTTGAGTCGGATTCCGGATGGCCGCGGGCGGGACGCTCTCCGGTTACTTTTTCCTGGGCGGCAGCAGGTCGGTGATGGTCCCCTCCGCCATCTCGGCGGCGAAGCAGATCGTTTCCGACAGGGTGGGGTGGGCGTGGATGGTGAGGCCGATGTCTTCCGCCGTGGCTCCCATCTCGATGGCCAGCACCGCTTCGGCCAGCAACTCGCCCGCGTTGATGCCGACGATGCCGGCGCCGATGACGCGCTTCGTCGCCTTGTCCAGGATCAGCTTGGTCATGCCTTCGGTGCGGGCGATGGAGAGGGCGCGTCCGCTGGCGGCCCAGGGGAATGCGCCCTTCTCGAACTCGATGCCTTGCGCCTTGGCCTCGGTCTCGGTCACGCCCACCCAGGCTACCTCGGGGTCGGTGTAGGCCACGGCGGGGATCGCCTGGGCCTGGTATTCCACCTTGTGCCCGGCGATCACTTCGGCGGCGATCTTGCCTTCGTGCACCGCCTTGTGGGCCAGCATGGGCTGGCCGACGATGTCGCCGATGGCAAAGATGTGGGCGACGTTGGTGCGCATCTGTTTGTCCACCGGGATGAAGCCCTGCTCGTTCACCGTCACCCCCGCCGCTTCGGCGTCGATGAGTTTGCCGTTGGGGCGGCGGCCTATGGCGACCAGAACGCGGTCGTAGACCCGGACCTCGGTTTTGTCTCCGGTTTGCAGGCTGACGTGGAGGCCGTCCTTCTTCGCCTCCATGCCGCTGACGCCGGTGTTGAGCAGGATGGCCTCGAAGCGTTTTTCCATGCGCTTGGCGAGGGGGCGCACCAGGTCGGCGTCGCAGCCGGGGATGAGCTGGGGGCCGCGTTCCACCACGGTGACCCGGCTGCCCAGGGCGTCGTACACCGTGCCCATCTCCAGGCCGATGATGCCGCCGCCGATCACCAGCAAGCGTTTGGGCACGTCGGCCAGGGCCAGTGCGCCGGTGGAATCCATCACGCGCGCATCGTCCGGCTGGAACGGCAGGCGCACCGGCTGCGAGCCGGCGGCGATGATGGCGTGGTCGAAGGAGATCGTCTTGACGCCCTCGGCGCTCTCCACCTTGAGGGTGTTGGGGCCGGTGAAGCGGGCCTCGCCGTGCACCACGGTGACCTTGCGTTGTTTGGCGAGCTGGGCGAGGCCGCCGGTGAGCCGGGCCACCACGTCGTCGGCCTTCCAGGCGCGCAGTTTTTCCAGATCGACCTTGGGCTTGGCGAAGGTGACGCCGTGGGCGGCCATCTCTTCCGCCTCGGTGATGAGTTTGGCGGTGTGCAGCAGGGCCTTGGAGGGGATGCAGCCGACGTTGAGGCAGACCCCGCCCAGGTTGGGGTGGCGTTCCACCAGCACCACGTTCAGCCCCAGGTCGGCGGCGCGGAAGGCTGCGGTGTAGCCGCCGGGGCCGGCTCCGAGGACGAGGGTCTGGGCGTGGAGGTCGGCCCCCTCTCCCATCGGGAGAGGGTTGGGGTGAGGGAGCGACGGTTGCTGAGATGGAGGCGTTGCTCCCTCACCCCCAGCCCCTCCCCCGGTGGGGGAGGGGAGTGTTCGCTCCGCCTCCAGCATCACCAGCGGCGTGCCCTCGGAGACCTTGTCCCCCACCTTCACCAGCACTTGCTCCACCACGCCGGCCTGGGGGCAGGGCAGGTCCATGGCGGCCTTGTCGGATTCCACGGTGACCAGGGAGGCGTCTTTTTCAACGCGGTCGCCCACGTTGACCAGGAGGTCGATGACGGCGACTTCCTTGAAGTTGCCGATGTCGGGGACGCAGATTTGGGTGGTGCTCATGATTTGTTCTCTGAGATAGCCGGGGGGTAGCCCGGATGAAATGCAATGGAATCCGGGGGTGTTACGTTCATCCCCGGATTCCGCTTCGCTGCATCCGGGCTACGAAAAGATAGTTACAGCAGCAGCCGGCGCACGTCCGACAGCATCAGCCGCAGGTGGCTGGTGAAGCGCGCGCCGTCCGCGCCGTCGATGACGCGGTGGTCGTAGGAGAGCGAGAGCGGCAGCATCAGGCGCGGTTCGAAGCTCTTGGCGGCCTTGTTCCACACCGGTTTCATCTCGGCGCGCGAGAGGCCCAGGATGGCGACCTCGGGACAGTTGATGATGGGGGTGAACAGGGTGCCGCCAATGCCGCCCAGGCTGGAGAGGGTGAAGCAGCCGCCTTGCATGGCGCCCACTTTCAGTTTCCGTTCCCTGGCCAGTTCGGAGAGGTCCGCCAGTTCGCGCGCGATGTCCATCACGTCCTTCTTGTTCACGTCGCGCACCACCGGCACCACCAGGCCGTCCGGGGTGTCGCAGGCGAAACCGATGTGGAAGTATTTCTTGAGCACCAGGTTCTCGCCGTCCGCCGCCAGGGAGGCGTTGAACTGCGGGTAGGTGCGCAGGGCGTTGACCACGGCCTTCATCAGGAAGGCCAGCAGGGTGAGTTTGACGCCGCGTCGGGCGGCCTCGTCCAGCATGGATTTGCGGAAGGCCTCCAGGTCGGTGATGTCGGCCTCGTCGAACTGCGTGACGTGGGGCGCGGTGACCCAGTTGCGGTGCAGGTTGGCGCCGGAGAGCTTCTTGATGCGTGACAGCGGCTGGGTGTCGATCTCGCCGAACTGGCTGAAATCCACCGCCGGGGCCGGGGCGATGCCGAGGCCGCCCAGGCTCAGGCCGCCTTCCGCGCCTTCGCAACGCGGCTTGGCGAGCTCGCCCTTGACCCAGGCCTGCACGTCTTCCTTGAGGATGCGCCCGCGCGGGCCGCTGCCGGGGACGCGCGCCAGATCCGCGCCTTCAATGCCCAACTCGCGCGCAAAGCGGCGCACCGAGGGGCTGGCGTGGGAGGGTTTGCCGCCGACGAATTCCACATGCGCGCCGATGGGGTCGGGTTGGTGTTTGGGGGGGATGTGCGCGGGAACTTCCGGGGCCGGGTGGGTGGGCGGCGGAACGTTCACTCCCTCTCCCGCCGGGAGAGGGCTGGGGTGAGAGAGCGACGGTTGCGAGGATGGACGCGTGGCTCCCTCACCCCCAACCCCTCCCCCGGGGGGGGAGGGGGGCATGAAGGATTTCACCACCGGCGCAGTGGCGGTCGGCGCGCTGGCGCTGGCCGTGTCCAGCAGCAGCACCAGCGAGCCGGCGGAGACCTTGTCGCCTACCTTGAGCCTGACTTCCTGCACCGTGCCGCCGAAGGGGGCGGGGATGTCCATGGCGGCCTTGTCGGATTCCACGGTCATGATCGAGTCGTCGGCGGCCAGCGTGTCGCCGGGCCGGACCATGATCTCGATGATCTCGACATCCTTGAAGCTGCCGATATCGGGGACGAAGACTTCTTTGATCGACATGCTTGCGTTCCTTTACACGTTGACCGGGTTGGCCCGGTCGGCGTCGATGCCGTATTTCTTGATGGCCTCTGCGGCCTTCGCCGCCGGGATCACGCCGTCATCCGCCAGCGCCTTGAGGGCGGCCAGGGTGACGTAGTGGCGGTCCACCTCGAAGAAACGGCGCAGGGCCTCGCGCGAGTCGGAACGACCAAAGCCGTCCGTGCCCAGGGTGACGTAGCGGCGCTTTACATAGGGCCGGATCTGGTCCGGGTAGGCGCGCATGTAGTCGGTGGCGGCGACGAGGGGGCCTTCCGTGGCGTCCAGGCAGTTCTCCACATAGCTGGCCTTTTGCGCCTGGTCCGGGTGCAGCAGGTTCCAGCGGTGGGTCTCCTGGGCCTCGCGCCGCAGTTCGTTGAAGCTGGTGGCGCTCCACACGTCGGCGGCCACGCCCCAGTCGGCTTCCAGCAGTTCGGCGGCGGCCATGACTTCGCGCAGGATGGTCCCTGAGCCCAGCAGTTGTACGCGGGGCTTGGCCTTCTTGCCTTTGGTCCTGGGCGCTGCGGAAAGCCGGTACAGCCCCTTGAGGATGCCCGCCTCCGCGCCCTTCGGCAGGGCCGGGTGGGTGTAGTTCTCGTTCATCACCGTGAGGTAATAGAACACGTCCTCCTGTTCCTGCACCATGCGGCGCAGGCCGTCTTGCAGGATCACCGCCAGTTCGTAATGGAAGGTGGGGTCGTAGGTGATGCAGTTGGGGATCATCGCAGCCTGGAGGTGGCTGTGGCCGTCCTCGTGTTGCAGACCTTCGCCGTTCAAGGTGGTGCGCCCCGCCGTGCCGCCCAGCAGGAAGCCCCGCGCGCGGGAATCGCCCGCCGCCCAGGCCAGGTCGCCGATGCGCTGGAAGCCGAACATGGAGTAGTAGATATAGAAGGGCACCATCTGCACGCCGCTGACGCTGTAGGACGTGGCGGCGGCGATCCAGGAGGAGAACGCGCCGGCTTCGTTGATGCCCTCTTCCAGGATCTGCCCGCCCTTGTCCTCGCGGTAATACATCACCTGGTCGCTATCCACCGGCTCGTAGAGCTGGCCGGCGGAGGAGTAGATGCCGACCTGGCGGAACAGGCCTTCCATGCCGAAGGTGCGGGCCTCGTCCGGCACGATGGGAACGATGTGGCGGCCCAGAGCCTTGTCCTTGAGCAGGGTGGTGAGCACGCGCACAAAGGCCATGGTGGTGGAAATCTCCCGTTCCCCCGTGGCCTCCAGCAGGTTCTGGAAGGTGGAGAGGGGCGGCACGGGCAGCGGGTCGGCCTTGGCGCGGCGGGTGGGCACATAGCCGCCCAGGGCGGCGCGGCGTTCGCGCAGGTAGTTCATCTCCGGGCTGTCCTCCGCCGGGCGGTAGAAGGGCAGTTTCTCCAGGTCGGCGTCGCTGATGGGGATGTCGAAGCGGTCGCGGAAGGCGCGCAGGTCTTCCATGGCCATCTTTTTTTGCTGGTGCGTCGGGTTCTGGGCCTCGCCCGAAGCGCCCATGCCGTAGCCCTTCACCGTCTTGGCCAGGATCACCGTGGGCTGGCCGGTGTGCTTCACCGCCGCCGCGTAGGCCGCATACACCTTGTGCGGGTCATGTCCGCCCCGGTTGAGGCGCCAGATGTCCTGGTCCGACATGGCGGCCACCATCTCCTTCAGCTCCGGGTATTTGCCGAAGAAGTGCTCGCGCGTGTACGCGCCGCCCTTGGCCTTGAAGTTCTGGAATTCGCCGTCCACGCACTCTTCCATGCGCTGACGCAGGATGCCCTTGCCGTCCATGGCCAGGAGCGGATCCCAGTAGGAGCCCCAGATCACCTTGAGCACGTTCCAGCCCGCACCCCGGAAAGCCGCTTCCAGTTCCTGGATGATCTTGCCGTTGCCGCGCACCGGGCCGTCCAGACGTTGCAGGTTGCAGTTCACCACGAAGATCAGGTTGTCCAGCTTTTCGCGCGAGGCCAGGGTGATGGCGCCCAGGGATTCCGGCTCGTCGGTCTCGCCGTCGCCGAGAAAGGCCCAGACGTGGCGGCCCGAGGTGTCGGCGATGCCGCGGTCATGCAGGTATTTGAGGAAGCGCGCCTGATAGATGGCCTGCAACGGCCCCAGGCCCATGGACACGGTGGGGAATTGCCAGAAATCCGGCATCAGCCAGGGGTGCGGGTAGGAGGGGATGCCCTCGCCAGCGGCCTCCTGGCGGAAGTTGGCGAACTGCGTCTCGGTAATACGGCCCTCGATGAAGGCGCGGGCGTAGATGCCGGGGGCGGAGTGGCCCTGGAAGAACACCAGGTCCGCGCCCTGAGGCGCCTCCGGCCCCTGGAAGAAATGATTGAAACCCACGTCGTACAGGGTGGCGGCAGACTGGAAACTGGCGATGTGGCCGCCCACGCCGGGGGCCTTCTCGTTGGCGCGCATCACGCAGGCCACCGCGTTCCAGCGGATCAGGTTCTTGATGCGGCGTTCCATGGCCACGTCGCCCGGATGCTTTTCCTGCAAATGCGCGGGCAGGGTGTTCACATAGGCCGTGGTGGCGTTGTAAGGCAGGTAAGCGCCGGAGCGGCGGGCCTTGTCCACCAGGCGTTCCAGCAGGTAGTGGGCGCGCTCCGCGCCTTCTTCTTCGATCACGGCGGCCAGGGCGTCCAGCCACTCGCGCGTTTCCTGAGGGTCAATGTCAGGGATGGAATTGGACATGAAAGTGAGTCTCCGATGGCTGGGCGGGGAAATTCCGGCAGGCTTGCCGTACCCGACGCGATTGATGATTCCATGAATCGGGAGCAGCGCCCGAAAGTGCGCGGATTATCGCGGGCGAGGTTTATGGGGTCAATTTGTCAATAGTTAGTATTGGTATTTTGAATATTAAGAACGGCTAATGCGACGGGGGGTAGCGCCCGGCGTAGCCGGGGAGGCCGCGGTTACACTCGGGCGGCCCCCCTCTCCAGCGAGACCCCGCATGAAACCTGCCTCCATCGCCCCCGCACGTCTGTTCCAGCATGCCGAGCCGCTGCATGTGCGCGGCGCGCGCGTGCGCCATCTGCTCATCCTCCTGCCTGCCGGCGCGGACTGGTGCGATGCGCCCGAGCACGAGGCGGCGGAGGCGGCGCTGGCGCGGCGCGGCAAGAAGGCGGACGCGCCGGGCAAGGCGCCGCTGACGCTGGAATTGCCGGGCGGCTGTCTCTCGGTCTGGCTGCGCCTGGATCAAGGCAAGGACGCCCATGCCTGGCACAGCCTGGTGCGTCAGGCCTTGCAGCCCCTGCTGGACGAACATCCGGCGGCCCTCGACATCGCCGTGTTCGGCGCGGAAACCTTCCGCGCCCGCGCTGCCGAGGCCGCCGTGTATGTGGCTTGGCTCAACGGCGTGACCCTGCCCGTGTGGAAGAGCGAGAAGCCGCCTGCGGCGCTGGGGCGCATCGACCTGCACGGCATCAATGGGCTGGATTTGAAACGGGCGCGGGCGCTGGCCGAGGGCAATACCCTGTGCCGCACCCTGACCATGCTGCCGCCCAACCTGCTCACCCCGGCCAGCTACCGTGCGCGCCTCCGCGACCTGGCCCTGGCCGAGGGCTGGGAGATCGAGGAATACGACCTCAAGCGTCTGAAAAAACTCAAGGCCGGCGCTTTCCTCGCGGTGGCGCGCGGCAGCGCACATGAGGATGCGGCCATCGTGCGGCTGACCCATGCAGGCAAGGGCAAGCGGGCGGGCCATGTCGCCCTGGTGGGCAAGGGCATCTGCTTCGATACCGGCGGCCACAACCTCAAGCCCGCGCGCTACATGAACAACATGCACGATGACATGAACGGTTCTGCGGTGGCGCTGGGCATCCTGCTGGCGGCGACGCGCCTGAAGCTGGGGATGAACCTGGAGGTGTGGCTGGCCATCGCTCAGAACCACCTCTCGCCCGACGCCTACACCCAGAACGAGGTGGTGACCGCCCTGAACGGGACCACCATCGAGATCGTCCACACCGACGCCGAGGGGCGCATGGTGCTGGCCGACGCCCTGGCCCTGGCGACCCAGTCGAAGCCGCAGGCGATTCTCGACTTCGCCACACTCACCGGCAGCATGGCGGTGGCGCTGGGCGAGCGCATGAGCGGCGTCATCAGCAACCGCGACGCCCTCGCCGAGACCGCGCGCCAGGCCGGGCTGGCCTGCGGTGAGCGCGTGGTGCCCTTCCCGATGCCGGACGATTACGACGAGGCGCTGGATTCGACCGTGGCGGACGTGAAGCAGTGCACCCTGGATGCCGAGGCGGATCACATCCTGGCGGCGCGTTTCCTCAACCGTTTCGTGGGCGACACGCCCTGGCTGCATGTGGACCTCTCCGCCAGCCGCTGCAAGGGCGGGCTGGGTGCGGCAGGTTCGGACATCACCGGCTTCGGCGTGGCGCTGGGGTTGGAGGTGCTGGAGCGGCTTGGGCGATAATCCCCCCACTCCCATTCCCGCGCCCCGCCATGTCCGGTAACTCCATTGGCCTCGTCTTCAGCGTCACCTCCTTTGGTGAATCCCACGGTCCCGGCATCGGCTGCATCGTGGATGGCTGCCCTCCCGGCCTGGCGCTCACCGCCGCCGACATCCAGGGCGATCTCGACCGGCGCAAGCCCGGCACCTCGCGCCACGTCACCCAGCGGCGCGAGTCGGATACGGTGGAGATCCTCTCCGGCGTGTTCGAGGGCAAGACCACGGGCACGCCCATCGGCCTGTTGATCCGCAACGAGGACCAGCGCAGCAAGGATTACGGCGAGATCGCCAGCGCCTTCCGGCCCGGCCATGCGGATTACACCTATCAGCAGAAATACGGTTTGCGCGACCATCGCGGCGGCGGGCGTTCCAGCGCGCGCGAGACGGCGGTGCGCGTGGCCGCCGGGGCCATCGCCAAGAAGTGGCTGTTTGAAAAATACGGCGCCGTGATCCGCGGCTATCTGGCCCAGCTTGGCCCCATCGTGGTGCCCTTCAAGGCTTGGGAGGAGCTGGACGCGGAGGGCAACCATTTCTTCGCACCCGACGCCGCCTGCCTGCCGCAACTGGAGAGCTACATGGACGCGCTGCGCCACGAGGGCAACTCGGTGGGCGCGCGCATCAACGTGGTGGCGGACAACGTGCCTGTGGGCCTGGGCGAGCCGGTGTACGACCGCCTGGATGCGGACATCGCCCACGCCCTCATGAGCATCAACGCGGTGAAGGGGGTGGAGATCGGCGCCGGCTTCGCCTGCGTGGCGCAAAAGGGTACGGAGCACCGCGACGAGCTCACGCCCGAGGGGTTCCTCTCCAACCATGCCGGCGGCATCCTGGGCGGCATCTCCACGGGCCAGTCCATTACCGCCTCCATGGCCATCAAGCCGACCTCGTCGCTGCGTCTGCCCGGTCGCTCGATCAATCTGCAAGGCGAGCCGGTCGAGGTGGTCACCCATGGCCGCCACGACCCCTGTGTCGGCATCCGCGCCACCCCCATCGCCGAGGCCATGCTCGCCATCGTGCTCATGGATCACGCGCTGCGTCAGCGCGCGCAGTGCGCTGACGTCCTCCGTACCACTCCGGTGATCGCCGGGCCGCAAGGAGACTGAGATGGGCAACGCACTGGAAAAGACGGCGGATTTCACCGCCGATGCCTACCTGGAGTGGGAGGCGAAGGAGACGGAACGGCACGAGTACGTCAACGGCGAGGTCTTCGCCATGACCGGGGCGACCACGGCGCATAACGCCATCAGCCTGAATTTTGCCGCTACCTTGAAATCCGCCCTGCGCGGCCAGCCCTGCCGGGTCTACATGGAGGGCGTGAAACTGCGGGTGGAGGCGGCCAACTGCTATTTCTACCCGGACGTGATGGTGACCTGCTCGCCGCGCGACCGCGCCGAGCCGCTGGCGCAATCGGAACCCTCCGTGGTGGTGGAGGTGCTGTCCGAATCCACGGCGGAGTACGACCTGGGACACAAGTTCGACGCCTACCGCCAGATCCCCTCTCTCTGCGAGTACGTCGTGGTGGCGCAGGATCGGCCCCACGTCTCGGTCTACCGGCGCGGCGAGGGCGTGGAGTGGATATTGCATCCCTACGGCGCGGACGACGCGCTGCACCTGCCCAGCCTGGACCTCGTCATCCCGGTTGCCGCCTTGTACGAAGACATCGAATTCGGCGCCTGATGGCGCGGCGGCGCAGCGCATGACCGGCGTCCCCTACTGGCGCCTGTCCGGCTTCTATTTCTTCTACTTCGCCTTCGTCGGCGCCATGGCCCCCTACTGGGGGCTGTATCTGCATTCCCTGGCGTTCAACCCCTGGCAGATCGGCGTGTTGATGTCGCTGCTCCAGGTCATGCGCATCTTCGCGCCCAACATCTGGGGGCATATCGCCGACCGCACCGGGCGGCGCGTCGGCATCGTGCGTCTGGCGGCGCTGATCTGCCTGATCGCCTTCCTGGGCGTGTTCTGGGCGACCAGCTTCTGGGCGCTGTTTCTGGTGATGAGCTTCATCAGCTTCTTCTGGAGCGCCTCGCTGCCGCTGGTGGAGGTCACCACCCTGTCGCACCTGGGCGAGCGCACCGACCGCTACGGGCGCATTCGCCTATGGGGCTCGGTCGGCTTCATCCTGGTGGTGACGGGCCTGGGCGCGGCGCTGGACCGCTACCCGGTGCAGATCCTGCTGTGGGTGATCCTGGCGCTGCTGGTCGGCCTGGCGTTCACCGCGCGGGTGATCCCCGAGGCGACCCTCGCCCCCCACGGCCCGGACCACACGCCCATGGGCCAGGTGCTGCGCCGTCCCGAGGTCATCGCCCTGATCGCCGCCGCCATCCTCATGGCGGCCGCCCATGGTCCCTACTACACCTTCTTCACCATCCATCTGGTGGAGTCGGGCTACAGCAAGACCCTGGCGGGCTGGCTCTGGGCCTTGGGCGTGGTGTGCGAGATCGGGGTGTTTCTGGTGATGCCGCGCGTGTTCCGGCGGGTGAGGCCGGAGACGGTCATGCTCGTCACCCTGTTCGCCGCCGCCCTGCGCTTCCTCCTCATCGGCTGGCGGGCGGACGATCTGCCGGTATTGCTGTTCGCGCAGTTGCTGCATGCGCTCACCTTCGGCGCCTATCACGCCTCCGCCATGGCCCTGGTGCATCGCCACTTCGTCGGCAAGTACCAGGCGCGCGGCCAGGCCCTCTACAACAGCCTGGCGTTCGGCGTCGGCGGCTCGTTGGGCAGCCTCTACGCCGGCGCCGCCTGGGATGTGCTGGGCAGCGCCTGGACCTTCACCCTGGCCTCCACCTTCGCGGTCGTAGCCGCACTGTGGTTCGCAGTGCAGGGACGCCGCGAGTAGAGGTCAGACCGCCGCTTCGCCGCTCTCGCCGGTGCGGATGCGCACCACCTGTTCCACCGGGGTGACGAAGATCTTGCCGTCGCCGATCTTGCCGGTGCGGGCGGCCTTCACCACGGTGTCCAGGGCGGCGTCCACCATGCTGTCGGCCACGACCAGTTCGATCTTCACCTTGGGCAGGAAATCCACCACATATTCCGCGCCGCGATACAACTCGGTGTGGCCCTTCTGACGTCCGAAGCCCTTGACCTCGGTGACGGTCAGGCCGGTGACGCCGATGGCGGACAGGGCTTCGCGGACTTCATCCAGCTTGAAGGGTTTGATGATGCATTCGATCTTCTTCATGTCTTCTCCTAGGGGGCGCGGTACTTGTTGGTGATGGGGTAACGCCGGTCGCGGCCAAAACCGCGCGGCGTGATGCGGATGCCGGGCGGCGACTGCCGGCGTTTGTACTCGGAACGGTCGATCAGACGCACCACCAGGGCTACATCCTCGGGCCGGTAGCCGGCGGCGATGATGTCACGCGGGGCCATGTCCTGTTCCACATAGCGCGCCATGATCGCATCCAGCACTTCATACGCCGGCAGGCTGTCCTGGTCGCACTGGTCGGCGCGCAGTTCGGCAGTGGGCGGGCGCGTGATGATGCGTTCGGGGATCGCCGGGGAGAGCGTGTTGCGGTAGCGCGAGAGCCGCCACACCAGGGTCTTGGCCACGTCCTTCAGCACCGCCAGGCCGCCTGCCATGTCGCCGTACAGGGTGGCGTAGCCGCTCGCCATCTCGCTCTTGTTGCCGGTGGTGAGCACCAGATGGCCGAATTTGTTGGACAGGGCCATGAGGACGACCCCGCGGATGCGCGCCTGGATGTTCTCTTCCGTGAGGTCGAACGGCAGGCCGTCGAATTCATCCGAGAGCTGGGCCAGGAACACGTCATACATGGGCTTGATGGCCTGCACGTCGTAGCGCACGCCCAGGCCTCTGGCCATTTCCTCGGCATCCTCCAGGCTTATGCCGGCGGTGAATTCGGACGGCATCATCACCGCCATGACCCGGTCTGCCCCCAGTGCGTCCACGGCCACCGCCATGGTGAGGGCGGAGTCGATGCCGCCCGAGAGGCCCAGGATCACGCTGGGGAAGCCGTTTTTGGCGACGTAGTCCCGCACCCCGGTGACCAGGGCCTGGTAGATGGCGGCCTCGTTGCCGGGCAGTTCGGTGATGGGCCCCGCCGGACAACCGTGTTCCAGGTCCAGCACCAGCAGGCCCGGGTCGAACATGGGGAACTGGGCGGCCAGCGCGCCATCCGCCCGCAGGGCGAAGGAGGCCCCATCGAACACCAGTTCGTCCTGTCCCCCCGTCAGGTTGGCGTAGATCAGGGGCAGGCCGGTTTCCATCACCCGTGCGCGGGCGACCTGAAGTCGCAGCGGCTGCTTGTCGGCATGGAAGGGGGAGGCGTTGAGGGCCAGCAGGCACTGCGCCCCGGCGTCCCGCGCCTGGAGGGCGGGGCCGGGTTCCCAGATGTCCTCGCAGATGTTGAGGCCGAAGCGGACGCCGGCGCATTCGAACACGCAGGCGTCCTCGCCCGCGTCGAAGGTGCGCATCTCGTCGAACACGGAATGGTTGGGCAGGAGCTGCTTGCGGTAGGTGGCGAGGATGGCGCCGTCGCGCAGCACGCTGGCGGCGTTGAAGCGCCGCGCGCCTTCGCGCAGGGGATGGCCCGCCACCAGGGTCAACCCGGCGGGAATCCGGCCTGCCAGTTCGTGCAGGACGCGGGCGTTTTCGTCGTAGAAGTCCGGGCGCAGGGCCAGGTCTTCGGGGGGGTAGCCGCACAGGGCCATTTCCGGCGTGAGCAGGAGTTGTGCGCCGAGCCGATGGGCCTGACGGGCGAATTCCGCGATCAGATCCGCGTTTCCCGCGAGGTCTCCCACCGTGGCGTTGAGTTGCGCAAGGGCGATCTTCATGGGGGCGGATTGTAGGCGAGAGGCGGCCATTTCCGCCCGCCGCCGGGCTATTCGCCGGCCCGGAGGCGCAGTTCGGCCAGGAGGTCTTGCAGGCTCTGCGCCAGTTCCTGGGAGAGTGCTGCGCTTGCGGGGGCGAGGTCGTGCGCCGCCTGTTCCGTGCGCCGGGCCAGTTCCGCGGCGCGGCGGGCCAGCAGGTTGCCGCAGGCGCCCTTGAGGGTATGGGCCTCGATGCGCAGGGCGGCAAGGTCGTTCTGGCGTGTGGCGGTGCGCAGTTTCTCCAGGCTTGCGGGGAGGGCGTTCAGGGCCAGCGCGACGAGTTTTTCGACGAAGGCCTCGCGCCCGGCATGACGGGCCAGCAGGGCGGCCCAGTCGAGCGATGGCGCTTGATCGGCCTCCGCTTCAGAGGCGGGGCGGAGATTTGCGCCGGTTTCCGCGCGCGCGTCCGGCGCTGGCGTTACGCCGCCCGTCAGACGACGGATGGCCGCTATCAGGGCATCCGGGTCGATGGGCTTGGTGATGTGGTCCGCCATCCCGGCGTCCAGGCAGTGCTTGCGTTCTTCGGCCAGGGCATGTGCGGTCAGGCCGATCACCGGCAGGCCGGGGGCCTTCTCCTTGATGCGCCGCGCGGCTTCATAGCCGTCCATTACCGGCATCTGCACATCCATCAGCACGATGTCGAAGGCATCCGCGCCTGCCGCCTCCAGCCGTTCCAGGGCCTGGAGACCCTGTTCGGCGAAGACGGCCCGTGCGCCTTCGTGGGCCAGCAGGTCGGCGAGGATGAAGCGGTTGATCTCCATGTCCTCCGCCACCAGCACCCGCAGCCCCGCCAGGCGGCTGCCCCGCCGCTCACCGGCTGGGTGCGTTTCCTCCGGTTCCGGCCCGGTCTCGGGCAGGGGCAGGCGCAGCGTGAAGGCGCTGCCCCGGCCCGGTGCGGACTCCAGGCGGATGTCGCCGCCCATCAGGTGGGCCAGATTGCGGCTGATGGCCAGCCCCAGGCCGCTGCCTCCGTACTTGCGCGTGGTGGAGTTGTCCGCCTGTTCAAAGGGCTGGAACAGGCGCGCCGCCTGGTTCGGGTCCATGCCGATGCCGGTGTCGATGACGCAAAAGAGGATCTCGCCGCCTGCACGCGTCACGCGCAGTCGCACCTCTCCCGCCTGGGTGAACTTCACCGCGTTGGACAGGAGATTGACCAGGATCTGTTGCAGCCGCCGGGCGTCGCCCTGCACCCAGTCCGGCAGGTCCGGCGCCCGCTCCACCGCGAAGGCCAGGTTCTTTTGCCGGGCCGCGCCGGCCAGCAGTCCGACGGCGTTGGCCAGCGTGGCGGAAAGCGGGAAGGGGTGCGTCTCCACGGCCAGCTTGCCCGCCTCCAGCCTGGAGATGTCGAGGATGTCGTTGATCACGCCCAGCAGGTGTTCGCCCGCTTCCAGGATGCGGGTGTAGGTCTCGGCGTGTCCGGCGTGGTCGCGCGCGCCGATGCGGGCCAGGCCCAGCACGGCATTCAGGGGGGTGCGGATCTCGTGGCTCATGTTGGCGAGAAATTCGCTCTTGGCGCGGGCGTTGCGCTCCGCCTCCTCCTTGGCGAGGGCCAGATCCTTCTGCAATAGCTTGAGCGGTGTGATGTCGGTGGCGATGCCGATCAGGGCGCAGGCGCGCCCGGTTTCGTCCAGGAGCGGAACCTTGGTGGTGAGATAGTCGTGCCAGACGCCGTCCGGGTGAGGTACTCGCTCCTCGAAGGTCACGGGCGTCCTGCCCGCGAGAACCTGGCGGTCCCGCTCCTGGATGGTCTCCGCCGTTTCGGCGGGGAAGATCTCCCGGTCGGTGCAGCCGATCACCCGCTCCCTGTTGATGCCCACGCCCTCCTCGTAGCGGCGGTTCACCATGAGGTGGCGTCCTTCGGCGTCCTTGGTGAAAAAGATCGCCGGCAGGTTTTCGATGATGGCCTCCAGTTGGCGCTGGTTTTCCCTGAGTTCGGCGGTGCGGTTGCCGACCAGTTCTTCCAGGTGTTCGCGGTGCGCGAGCAGTTCCTTGCGCGAGCGGGCCAGGCTGTCGAGCATGGTGTTGAAGGCATGGGCCAGGCGGGCGGCTTCGTCTTCCCCCGCCACGACCGCGCGGCAGGTCTCCTCACCGGCCTGCACGCGGTCCGCCACGGCCTGGATGGCATGCAGGCGACGGGTCAGGCGATGTCCCATGGCCCAGGCCAGGAGGGCGCCGATGACGATGGCGGCGAGGGCGTACAGGGCGCCCTCGCGCGTGACCCGTGCCAACTGTGTGGAGGCGCCCTTCTGGCTCAGCCCCACGCGCGTCCAGCCGAGATGGGTGTCGCCCAGAAATACCGGGTTCACCGCATCGACCAGGATCGCGCCGCGGCTGATCAGGGCGGGTTTGGCCTGCGGCGGCAGATCGCGCACGTACTGGCCCAGACGGGCCATGTCGCTGTGGGCCAGGATGCGTCCATCCCGGTCCAGGATCATGGCGAACAGGAATTCGGGATAACGGCGCTGGGCGGTGACGATCTCCTGCAGGCCGTAGTAGTCGCGGGCGGATACCCAGCCGGCGGAGGATGCGGCCATGCTGCCGGCCAGGGCCTGGGCCAGTTCGGTCTGACGCTCCAGCAGCATCTCCTTCTGCCTCGCCGTGAGATCCCAGATGAACAGGGTCATGAGCACGGCATGGACCAGGGCCACGCCGAGGATGAGCTGGCGGCGCAGCGTATTGGGCAGGAGGCGGTGCAGCCCCAGGATCATGGCGATTCCACCTTGCGCACCTCCCGTTCAAATCGGTCCACAAACTCCCGCACGGGGGCGTAGGCGGCATCGTTGGCGGGGTGAAAGCGGGCGGTTTGCATGCCGGCCAGGATCGCTTTTCCCGATTCGGTGGTGTGCAGGCCGTGCAGAACCCGCGCAATCTGCGCGGCCAATGGGGCGGGAACGTCCTGACGCACCATGACCGAGTTGTTCAGCAGCGGCGGCGTTTCCCACAGCACCTTCATTTGCGCGGCTTCCTGCGGACGATCCCTCTGAAACAGACGCCAGGGCGGCGGCCAGGTCGCCGCTACGGCCACCTCGCCCAGGTAGGCGTTCATGATGGAAGACTCCTGCGAGCCCACATAACGGTTCTCGATGTCCCGGTTCACGTCCAGGCCATGCTTGTGCAGATACCACTGGGGCATGATGCAGGCGGCCAGCGCGGTGCGGGACGGGTAGCTCACCGCCTTGCCCCTGAGGTCGGAGGGCGCGCGCACCGGGCTGTCCTTGCGCACGATGAACAGACCCTTGAAATCGCGGCTGTCTCCCGCCATGGCAATGACCCGATAGCCCGCCTTCATGGCCTCCAGGGTCTGCCAGGGGTTGGGCAGCAACAGGGCGGGCTCCCGTGCGCGGAATTTCACCTCGTAGTTCTGATAGTCGCGGGAGGATTCCAGCTTGAAACGGGCTTCGGGGATCTGCTGGTTGAGATGGTCCACCAGGGGTTGATAGGCCTCGGAGAGCTTGTTCGGGTTGTGCAGGGGATGTACGGCGAGGTGGTAGAGCGGGCGGTCTTCGTGCGGTCCTGCGCCGTAGCGGGGGCCGGCGGGCGTTTGCGTCTCGTCGCAGGCGACCAGCAAGGGCAGGCACAGCAGCAACGTCCAGAAGCGGCAGGGTGCGGAGGTCCGCCGCTTCTCGTCGGTGGGTTGAACGCGCACCGGGGACTCAGGTACGGAACTGATTCATCAGTTGATCCAGCTCTTCCGCCAGGGCGGCGAGGTGCTGGCTTGCGTCATGGGTGCCCTGGGCGTTGGCGGCGGCCTGGCGCGCGACCTGGCCGATGTTGCCCACCTTGTCGCTGATGCCCTCGGCCACCCGGCTCTGTTCGCCGGAGCGCTCGGCAATGCGCGCGCTCATGCTGGTGATGACCCCGACGGAACCGGAGATGGTGGACAGGGCCTCGGCGCTGTCCTCCACGCTGGTCACGCTATGGCCGGTCTTTTCCTCGGCGGACTGGATCGCACCCACGGCGTTCTGGGCGCTGTCCTGCAATTTCACGACGATGCCGCCGATCTCCTGAGTGGCCGCCTGGGTGCGCTGGGACAGGGTGCGCACCTCATCCGCCACCACGGCGAAGCCGCGTCCCGCCTCGCCGGCCCGGGCCGCCTCGATGGCGGCGTTGAGGGCCAGCAGGTTGGTTTGCTCGGCGATGTCCCGGATCAGGCCCACCACCCGGTTGATATCGCGGCTGTCGGTATCCAGTTGGCGGATCACCTGCACCGCCTGCTCCAGTTGCTGCGACATGGCGGAGATGGAGCCCAGCGCCACGGTGGCCGTTTCTGCGCCGGCGCGCGCCTGGGCGTCGGCCTGGACCGCAGCGCCGGCGGCTTCCTGGGTGTTGCGCGCCACGTCCTGCACGGAACTGGCCAGTTGATGCAGCGCCACGGCCAGTTGTTCCGTATCCGCCAACTGGTTTTCCACGCCCTTCCGAGTCTGGGTGGAGGCCTGCACCAATTGGCCGGACACGTGGGACATGTTGCGGGCGGCGTCGCGCACTCGCGCGATGGCCCCGTTGAAACGCTCCAGCATGGCGTTGAAGGCCCGTGCGGCGCAGGCGATCTCGTCGCGGCTGGTGACCGGTATGCGCACCGTCAGGTCAGAATCGCGCTCCACCTGGCCCATCAGGGCGGTGAGCCGGTTGATGGGGTTGGAGACCAGATGGCGCAGCGCCAGGATGAACAGGACCATGCCGCCCAGAAACAGGGCCAGATGGATGCCGGCGCTGGTCAGATCGAAGTTGCGCAGGCGGGTGTCGGAGGGGGACAGGTCGTATTCCACCTTGATTACGCCCAGCACGGTTCCATCCGCCACGCCATGGCAGCCCATGCAGTTGACGCCGCGCGTGCTGGCGGAGGCCCGGAAGGGTCGCCACAGGAGCAGCCTGCGCCCTTTGTCGGAAGGTTCGATGAACAGGACTTCCTTGCCGGTCAGGGCCTCGGCGGTATGGGCGTCCTGGCTCGTTTCATCGGCGAGACCGGGGCCGTATTGGTTGACCACGCCGGGGCCGCGCAGAACCTGGACCTGGAGGACGTTGGACTGCTTGGCGATCTCGCTGCGCAATTCGCCCCGGCTGGCCATGCCCCCGGTGAGCATGAGTTTGTTGAGGCTGTCGAAATACCCGTCTGCGATGGATCGCGCCTGATCCGCGGCGAAGTGTTCCGCCATCTCGTTCTGGCTCAGATGCGAGTGCAGCAGGGAGGCCGCCAGCATGATGAGAAACACGCCGGCGACTACCGCAAGAACCTTTCCAGCCAGGGTGCCGGTGCAATTGAGCTGGGCCATGGGGGTCTCCATCCGTGCATTGATGGCTAGGTATCGACCCCCGCCCGGAAAACTTTAGTCAGGAATGCGGAATGTCCCGCCAGGGCGGCGGGATGCGGCTATGCCAGGAACTCGATGCGCTGTCCGCGCACCCCGGCGCTGTCCGGCCCCATCAGCCACGCCAGCTCCCGCGCCAGGGTTTCCACCGAGGGCAGGGCGTCCTTGGCTTCGCCGGGATGGGTCTTGGCGCGCTGCGGGGTGTGGGCGGGGCCGGGTACGAACAGGTTGATGCGCATGGGGGCGTCCGACCATTCGTCCGCCTGGATGCGGAAGTAGGCCTCCAGGGCCGCCTTGGAGACGGCGAAACCGCCCCAGTAGGCGGCAGGTGCGCCGCCGTGGGTCTCCCCCACCAGGACGACGGAGCCGCCGGACTTTTCCAGCAGCGGGGCGCAGGCGCGGTTGATCGCGGCGGGGGCGGCGGCGTTGGCGCGGAACAGGGGCAGCCAGTCCGCTACCGAGTCGGAACTCTGGGGTTGCAGGGCGGTGAACTGGGCGGCGCAGTGGCAGATGCCGTCCAGGCGGCCCATCTGGTAGCCGATGGCCCCGGCCAGGGCTTCGAAATCCGCGTCGAAGGCGGCGGCCAGGTCCATGGGGAAGATGGCCGGTTGCGGGCCGCCCGCCGCGATGATGTCGTCGTAGGTCTGTTCCAGCTTGCTCGTGCTGCGTCCCAGCAGCACCACGCTGGCGCCGAGTCCGGCAAGCGCGAGGGCGGCGGCCCAGCCCAGCCCCTGGCCGGCGCCGGTGACGAGGAGGACGCGATCTTTCAGCAGGTTGGGGGCGGGGGAGTAGTCGGTGGGCATCATGGCGGAGGGGAGCGACTGGGTTCAAAACCGGCAGGCGAGGGCGTCTGCGCTACTTGGAGCATGCGCCCGCCAGGATGCGGGCGGCGCATTCTACGCCGCTCCTCACCGCCCCTTCGAGGGTGGCGGGGTAGGGGCCGGCGGTGTAATCCCCCGCCAGATACAGCCCTGGCTGGGGCGTGGCGGGATCAGGGCGGTCGAGACCGGGGGTGCAGGCCCAGGTGGCCCGTTTTTCCACGATCAGTTTCCAGTCCGTCAGGGCGGGCAGGGGGCCGATGGCCTCAGCCAGCCGTTGCAGGTAGCGCTCGCGCAGGGCTTCGGGGGGCAGGCGCAGGTGGGGGCCGTCGGCGCTTTCGACGATGGCGACCATGCCGGGAGCCAGGTCGTTGCGCTCGAAGGCCCAGGGCGCCTGGCCCGGTCCCAGGCCGAGCATGGGGAAGGGGAAGCCGGGGGGCGCGGCGAAACGCAGCCAGAGGGTGGCGATGGGTTGCCAGGTGAAGGCCGCCAGTTGCGCCCGCACCCCCGCCAGGGCGGGAAACCCCGTGGTGAGCGCGGCGGCGTGGGCGGGATGGGTGGCGATGACCACGTTGCGGAAGGACTCGTCCCACCCCGCCAGACGCAGGCCCACGCAATCGCTGCGCACGCCTTCGATGCGATGGGACAGGCGGACATCCCCTCCGCGCTCGGTGATGAAGGCGGCGGCGGCCTCCGGCAACAGCCGCCCCATGGCGGCGCGGTTCATCACCAGGTCGCTGTCACCGCGCGCGCCCATCAGGCTGTCCCGCAGTACGTTGCAGAACACCTGGGCGGAGGCGGTTGCCAGCGGCGTGTTGAGGGCGGCGATGCAGATCGGCCCCCACAGCCTGTCCACCAGAGTGGCGGGCTGATTACGCAGGAAGCGGTCGGCGGGCAGATCCTGCGGGAGCCGGAAGCGCAGCGATTTCAGATGTTGGATGAAGCGCACAGCGGCCCGCTTTTCGCTCCAGGTCAGGCCTTCGGCCCGGAGCAGGCCCGCCGCCAGATGCCAGGGCGCGGGCAGGCGCGGCAGGGCGAGGCGGAAGCCGGGCACGCGCAGGTCCAGGGGGCGGCGTTCCAGCAGGCGGGCCGTGCCCAGGCGCTGCATCAGGCGCAAGGTGGCGCGGTAGGCGCCCACCATCAGGTGCTGGCCGTTGTCGATGGGGATGCCGCGCCAGTCCACGCTGCGGGCGCGTCCGCCCAATTGTTTGGCGGACTCGAACAGGGTGACGGGGACGCCGGCGGCGGCCAGTTCCACCGCGCACGCCAGCCCAGCCCAGCCGCCGCCGAGGATGGCAGTGGGGCCGGCGCAACTGCCGCAACTCATAGCCCCTCCCCCTTGAGGGGGGAGGGGTTGGGGAGAGGGTGGGGCGAGCGCAGCTCGCCGTAGCCATGCCACACCCTCTCCCTGCCCTCTCCCCTCAAGGGCAAGTCGGGCTGCGCCCTCCACACCCTCTCCCTGCCCTCTCCCCTCAAGGGAGAGGGTTCTTGGTTGTGGGTCATCCTTCCCGCAGCCAGGTCTTCCACGCCAGCCACAGCTTGGTCATGGGGGTGAGGCGGATGCGGCGTTCCAGGACATGGAAGCCGTCGTCCTTCACCTCTTCCAGCACGCGGCGGTAGATCGCGGCCATGATCAGACCGGGGCGCTGGGCCTTGCGGTCTGTCGCCGGCAACAAGGCCAGGGCCTCGTCGTAGGTGCGCGCGGCGCGTTCGTACTGGAACTGCATCAGGCGCGCAAAGGCGTCGGTGTGGCGTGCGTGGAGCAGGTCGTCCGCGCTCACGCCGAAGTGCGCCAGCTCGTCCAGCGGCAGGTAGATGCGGCCCCGGCGCGCATCCTCCCCCACGTCGCGCAGGATGTTGGTGAGCTGGAACGCCAGGCCGAGGCGGTTGGCGTATTTCAAGGTGGCGCGGTCGCTCACGCCGAAGATCAGCGCCGCCGCCTCGCCCACCACCCCGGCGACGCGGTGGCAGTAGAGATTGAGATGCTTGAAGTCGTCGTAACGGACCCGGCCCAGGTCCATCTCCATGCCGTCGAGGATCTCTTCAAACGCCTCGCGGGGCAGGCGGAAGGGTGCGATGGCCTCCAGCAGGGCGCGGGTGACGGGGTGTTCCGGCGCACCCGCATACAGACGCGCCACCTCGTCGCGCCACCAGGCCAGCTTGATGCGGGCCACGCCTTCATCGCGGCACTCGTCCACCACATCGTCCACCTCGCGGCAGTAGGCATAGAAGGCGGTGATGGCGCGGCGCTGCGCCGGGGGCAGGAAGCGGAAGGCGTAATAGAAGCTGGAGCCGCTGGCGGCGGCGCTTTCCTGGCAGTAGGCGTGGGGATCGCTCACGCCCATCACGGCCCTTTCACGCCGCAACTGCCGGAGCCGCAGCCGCCGGAAGCGCCCCCGCTCTTGCGTTGCGCCGGGAACAGGGCGCGTTTGAGCACGACCGGGGCGTCCTTCCAACCCAGCCTGGGCCGCTGCGTGAACACGTCGCCCCGGCTCTCGTGCAGTTTTTCCAGGATGCGCGCCGCGCCCTGGATGATGAGGCGCATCTCCAGGCCGATGCGCCCCGGCAGGGCCAGACCCAGCGGCGCGCCCGCCTGCAACATGCGCCGGGTGCGTTCCACCTGCTCTTTCATGAATTGCTGCCAGAGGGCATCCACGCGCCCCTCGCCGATCTGGCGTTCGCTGATGCCGTAGCGCGCCATCTCGTCCTGCGCCAGGTAGACGCGGCCCTTCTGCCAGTCCACGGCGATGTCCTGGAGGAAGTTGGTGAGTTGCAGGGCGGCGCAAATGCCGTCGGACCAGGCCTGGTGCTTGGGGTCGGCGTCCTTGAACAGGCCCAGCATGAGCCGGCCCACGGGGTTGGCGGAACGGCGGCAGTAGTCCATCACCTCGCCGAAATGGGCATAGCGGGTCTTCTCGCAGTCCTGCTCAAAGGCGGAGAGCAGGGCGTGGAACTCGGCATAAGGCAGGCCGTAGGCGCGGATGACGGGGGCCAGGGCCTGAAAGATCGGGTGCGTGGAAGTCTCACCCCGCTCCAGGGCGTGGAGATGTTCGTGGTACTCGGCCAGCCGCGCCAGTCGCCATTCGACGGGGTGTTCGCCTTCATCGGCGAAGTCGTCGGCGCTGCGGGCGAAGGCGTAGAGCGCCCGTACAGGCGCGCGCAGGCCGCGCGGGAGGACCAGGGAGGCCACCGGGAAGTTCTCGTAATGGCCGGCGTTGACGGGGTTGGCGTGCATGGGGGCGGAGTTTACCGGGCGGATTAGAATGCGCGCCCTTCCCAGGAGACCCCCGCCATGTCCATTCCCGTCATCGCCATCGACGGCCCTTCCGCCTCCGGCAAGGGTACGGTCGCCGCCCTCGCGGCGCGCGCGCTTGGTTTTCATTATTTAGATAGCGGCGCGATCTATCGCGTCACCGCCTTTGCCGCCCAGCGCGCGGGGGTGGATTTGACCGACGAGCCCGGTCTGGCGCGGCTGGCGGCGGGGCTGGACCTGCGTTTCGACGGGGTGGAGGTCTATCTCGACGGCCAGCCGGTGGGGGATGTGATCCGCACCGAGGAGGCGGGGCGCGCCGCCTCCCGCATCGCCGCCCTGCCGGAGCTGCGCGCGGCCTTGCTGGAGCGCCAGCGGGCGTTCCGCCAGGCCCCCGGTCTGGTGACCGACGGGCGCGACATGGGGTCGGTGGTTTTCCCGGATGCGCGGCTCAAGATCTTCCTCACGGCGAGCGTCGAGGAACGCGCGCAAAGGCGCTATAAGCAGTTGATTGAAAAGGGGTTGGGTGCTAACCTCGCGGCCCTTTTGCAGGATCTGCGAGAGCGGGACGAGCGAGACGCCGCCCGCGCGGCGGCTCCCCTGCAACAGGGCGCGGATGCGCGTTTGCTGGAAACCACAAGCTTGACCATCGACCAGGCGGTCGCACAGGTTCTGGCCTGGTTCCGGGAGGCGGGCGATCCGGCGTGACAGGCGGGCGGCATGGGCCGTCCGGTTTTTTAACCAACCCCCCCGTGGCAACACGGTTTACTCAGGTTTTTTCATGTCCACTGCAACCCTCTCTGAACCCATGGACTCCATGGAATCCTTTGCCGCCATGTTCGAAGAAAGCATTTCCAAACAGGAGATGCGTCATGGCGAGGTCATCACCGCGGAAGTGGTGGGAATTGACCACAACTTTGTTACCGTCAACGCCGGCCTCAAGTCCGAGAGCCTGATCCCCGTTGAAGAATTCAAGAACGACCGCGGCGAGATGGAAGTCGCCGTGGGCGATTTCGTCTCCGTCTGCATCGAGTCCCTGGAAGACGGTTTCGGCGCCACCAAGCTTTCGCGCGACCGCGCGCGCCGCCTGGCCGCCTGGATGAACCTGGAAGCGGCGATGGAAGAGGGCCGCATCGTCAAGGGCATGATCACCGGCAAGGTCAAAGGCGGTCTTACGGTCATGTGCAACGGCATCCGCGCCTTCCTGCCCGGTTCCCTGGTGGATGTGCGTCCGATCAAGGACACCACCCCGTTCGAGGGCAAGGAGGCCGAGTTCAAGGTCATCAAGCTGGACCGCAAGCGCAACAACGTGGTCGTGTCGCGCAAGGCCGTCATGGAACAGAGCATGGGCGCCGAGCGCGAGACCCTGCTGGCCAACCTGAAGGAAGGCGCCAAGGTCAAGGGCGTGGTCAAGAACATCACTGAATACGGCGCGTTCGTGGACCTGGGCGGCATCGACGGCCTGCTGCACATCACCGATCTGGCCTGGCGTCGCGTCAAGCATCCTTCCGAAGTGGTCACCGTGGGCGATGAAGTCAGCGCCGTGGTGCTCAAGTTCGACCAGGACAAGAACCGCGTCTCCCTGGGCCTGAAGCAGCTGGGCGAAGACCCGTGGGTGGGCCTGTCCCGTCGTTACCCCACCGGCACCCGCATGTTCGGCAAGGTGGCCAACCTCACCGACTACGGCTGTTTCGTCGAGATCGAGCCGGGTATCGAAGGTCTGGTGCACGTCTCCGAGATGGACTGGACCAACAAGAACGTCAACCCGTCCAAGATGGTTTCCCTGGGCGACGAGGTCGAGGTCATGGTCCTGGAGATCGACGAGGACCGTCGCCGCATCTCCCTGGGCATGAAGCAGTGCAAGGCCAACCCGTGGGACGAGTTCTCCATGACCTTCCGCAAGGGCGACAAGGTCAAGGGCCAGATCAAGTCCATCACCGACTTCGGCGTGTTCATCGGCCTGAACGGCGGCATCGACGGTCTGGTGCACCTGTCCGACCTGTCCTGGAGCCTGACCGGCGAAGAGGCCATCCGCAACTACCGCAAGGGCGAGGAAGTGGAAGCCGTGGTGCTGGCCATCGACGTCGAGAAGGAGCGCATCTCCCTGGGCATCAAGCAGATGGAGAACGATCCCTTCAACGCCTTTGTCGCCACCAATGACAAGGGTTCCATCGTCAACGGCCCGGTGAAGTCGCTGGATGCCAAGGGCGCGGTGATCGTGATGAAGGATGACGTGGAAGGTTATCTGCGCGCCTCCGAGGTCTCCCGCGAGCGCGTGGAAGACATCCGCACCCACCTGAAGGAAGGCGATGCGGTTGAGGCCGTGATCATCAACGTCGATCGCAAGAATCGTCAGATCAACCTGTCCATCAAGGCCAAGGATGCCGCAGAACAGTCCGAGGCCCTGCGCAAGCTGGCTTCTGAACAGTCCACCGGCACCACCAACCTGGGCGCCCTGCTCAAGGCCAAGCTCGACAACAAGGGTGGCGAGTGAACGGAACGCACGATCTGGACTCGATGACCAAGTCGGACCTGATTGCCCGCCTGGCGGAGCGTCATTCCCACTTGGTCGCGGCGGATGCCGAACTCGCAGTCAAGACCATCCTCGACGCCATGACCACCAGTCTGGTGTCCGGGGAACGGATCGAGATTCGCGGTTTCGGCAGCTTCAGCCTGAACTTCAGGCCGCCTCGTGTCGGGCGCAACCCCAAGACCGGCGAGAAGGTGATGGTGGCGGGCAAGTACGTCCCCCACTTCAAGGCCGGTAAGGAGTTGCGGGATCGTGTGGATGGACGTGACGATTGAGGTCACGGCAGCAAACAAAAAAGGCGCGGAATTCCGCGCCTTTTTTGTTTCGGCCCGTTCAGGCCGGGGAGGGGATTACTCCGCAGCCTTGGGCTGGATGTCCACCTGGCGCATGGGCGACACGGTGGAGATGGCATGTTTGAAGATGGCCTGCACGGTCTGGTCATTGCCGCGCAGGAGGACCATGAACTGGTCGAAGGATTCGATACGGCCCACCAGCTTGATGCCGTTGACCAGAAACACGGCGCACTGGACGTGTTCCTTGCGCAGGGTGTTGAGGAATTGATCTTGCAGATTGACGCGTTCAGCCATGATGTCGGGGGGGCAGTTGAGAAACCGGCGGCGATCATAGCATGGGCTTGTCCAGGCCCTCTTGAGAGCGCAAAGAGATACCGCATTTACCCGTAAGAGCAGGTCATCCACGCATCGGACACCATGAAATACAAGGATTACTACCAGATACTCGGCGTACCTCGGGGCGCCGGCCAGGACGAGATCAAGAAGGCGTATCGCCGTCTGGCGCGCAAATACCACCCGGACGTGTCCAAGGAGACGGGGGCGGAAGAGCGCTTCAAGGAGGTCAACGAAGCCAACGAGGTGCTTTCTGACCCGGACAAGCGGGCCGCGTATGACCAGTTGGGGCGCTACCGTCCCGGCCAGGACTTTCGTCCGCCGCCGGGCTGGGGCGGGCGTCAGGGCGCAGATGCCGGCATGGATTTCTCGGACCTGTTTTCACAACTGTTTGGCGGCGCGGGCAGCGCCCAGGCGCGGCGCGGCGGCGCGCCGCGCGGCCAGGATGTGGAGGCGGACCTGGCGCTCACGTTGGAAGAGGCCTTTCACGGCGTGGAGCGGCAGGCCAATATCGGCGGCGTCACGGTGCGTTTCCGTGTGCCGCCGGGCGCCCAGACGGGCAAACGGCTGAAACTGGCGGGCAAGGGGCAGGCGTCCCCCTTCGGCGGCGCGCAGGGGGATCTCTATTTGAATATCCGGGTGGAGCCCCATCCCCGCTACCGCCTGGAAGGCAAGGACATCTACCTGGATACCCCCGTCACCCCCTGGGAGGCCGCACTGGGCGCGAGCCTGCTGATTCCCACCCTGACCGGGAACGTGCGCATCAAGGTGGCTGCGGGCGCCCGCAGCGGCCAGAAGCTGCGCCTGCCGGGCCGCGGCATGCCGGCAAAGGAGGGGGCGGGGGATTTCCACGCGCAGCTCCAGGTCGTGCTGCCGGAGTCGTTGAGCGGGGAAGAACGGGCCTTGTATGAGCAGCTCAAGGCCTTGTCGCGGGAGAACCCGCGTCCGGGGTTTCCGCAGGAGTGAGGTAAAGATGCGGCGGAGCGGGCCGATA
Source organism: Betaproteobacteria bacterium (assembly GCA_016219425.1). Lineage (GTDB taxonomy): Bacteria > Pseudomonadota > Gammaproteobacteria > Burkholderiales > Thiobacillaceae > PFJX01. Next base: position 94,205 of record JACRNB010000012.1, read on the forward strand.
TTCATCGAGACAAAAGTTGCATCCAGCCCGACGGATCGCCTGGTATGTAAATACCAAAAAAACACCTAAAGTTTTCGTGTGGCAGGTCCGTAAAAGGGTTTGACAGCATCATGAAGATGCAGTCCCAGAAGGAAGAAACCTTCTGATCCCGTTCCCTAGAAAAGGAGTTTCATCATGTCTGATATCGCCCTCTCCGCCTCCATGCGTTCCAACCTCCAGAGTCTGCAGGCCACTGCCGACCTTATGGATCGCACCTCGCAGCGTCTGTCCACCCAGAAGTCCGTGAACAGCGTTACGGATGATGCCGTGAAGTTCTTCACGGCCAAGAACCTGACCGCTCGCGCTGATCGTCTGGATACCGTCAAGTCGGGTATCGCCAACGCCCTGAGCGCCATCGAAACCGCCAACACCGGCATCAGCAGCATTCGTGACACCCTGAGTTCGATGGATGCCGTGATCACCCAGGCGCGTAACCTGGTGGGTCTGACCGACGCCAACTCCAACGCCCAGCGTCAGGATCTGGTGACCCAGTACAACACCCTGCGCAGCCAGATCAACAACATCGTTGATGACTCCAGCTACAACGGCGTGAATTTCCTGAAGTCCGCCACCGCCCTGACCGTGGCCTTCAACGAGACCAGTTCCACCTCGCTGACCGTAAACGGTTTTGCCGGCGCTGCGGATAACCTGGGTACGGGCAGCAGCACTGGCGGCACCGCCAGCACCACCACCAACGCCAACGGTTCCGTCAGCACCAGCCTCGGCTCGGTCGGGACGGTGGCGACGGGTACGGGCGCTCTGGGTTCGTCCACCACCACGGCCACCTTCGGCAACATCGTTGTCACGTCCACCCCGGATGCGGACGGCGGCGCCGGCGGTACCTACAGCGTGACGGACGGCACCAACACCTACACCATCGGTAACGGCGACACCTACACCTTTGGCACGGGCGCCGGCACGATCACCGTGTCTGCCGCCGCCAACCTGGATGCCGCCAACGCAGCCATCACCGTGACCTACCAGGAAGGCGCCTCTGCGGATGCCAACCTGGACGATACCGTGTCCTTCAACGTGGATACCGGCGTCGTGACCTCCACCCTGAAGAACGGCGCGGGCGCTTCCACTGCCATTGTCCACACCCCGGGCGCGGCTCCCACTTCCGCCATCACCGTAACCGGCGCGGGCGGCACCATCGGCGGCGGCACCGGCGTTGTTGCCCTGGCCACCGCTGGTTCCACCGGTGCGGCCCTCGACACCACCGCAGAACTGGATGCCTTGGCGACCAAGATGACTTCGGCCCGGTCGTATCTGACCCTGAACGAATCCAAACTGGCCGGCAACGTGTCCACCCTGAGCAACCGTCAGGATTATTTGAGCGACCTGATGGCTACCCTCTCTGCGGGTGCGGACGATCTGACCAAGGCGGATGTGAACGAGGAAGGCGCCAACATGCTGGCCCTTCAGACCCGTCAACAGCTGGGTATGACCTCTCTGAGCCTGGCTTCTCAAGCTCTGCAAGGCGTCCTGCGTCTGTTCTAACGGACACGGAGCTAGAGTCCAATGACGGCGACCGGATCGGCTAACCCCGAACCCGGTTGCTGTCGAAGGAGAAAACCATGGCAATGGAGATCATGACAGTCGGTCTGGGGCCCCCGCAAAGTGTGGTCCATTCAGGATCCGCCCCCTACAGCGCCGCTCGCAATTCGTCGGCTCCGCAGAACCCGAGGCCTGATTCAGGCGCAGGGAATGCGGAAGCTGTCTTTGCCGGACGCGCCGGTTTCGCCTCCCTGAGCGCATCGAATGATGATGCGGGCCGGGCGGCGCAGTCGGTGCGCGCGGCGGGACGATCCCTCGAAAAGGTTGCGCAAGCTGTGCACGAACTGAAGGACAGCGTGGTAACGGTCATCAAGAACTACCCGCCGTTCCCTCAGGGCGACCAGAAGCGAGCGGAATTTCTCAACAGCATCAACGGACTACGCCAGCAGTTGGCCGCCATGACGGTGCCGCCTGCCGGAGACAGTCTGGAGCCGGTGATCTACCCGCGCGAGTACGACCTGCCCTTCCTGAACCCGGACAACGCCAGCGAAGAGGAATTGCAAGCCTTTTCAAGGACGCTGGACGAGATGGAAGCCAAGGTGATGGAAGGATTCGCGGACCTGAAAGCGTTGGTGGATAAATTGCCGAAGAAGATCAATGCCGACCTCACGCTTCCTCTCAACGGGGATGACGAGGCCGGGCAGGTCAGCCACGAAACTGGCGGCAAGATCGGTCTGCAACGAGTGTCTCTGCTGGGCGACAGCAGTGTGCTCACTTCCCTCGGAGGATGATCGTGCCGTTGAAGATCAGTCTGAAACCCCGCGAGAAGTTCTTTATCGGCGGAGCGGTCGTTGAGAATGGCGATTCCCATGCGGACTTGACCATCCTCAACGACGTTCCTCTCTTGCGTGAAAAGGATGTGATGACGGAACAAGAGGCGGATTCGCCCTGTCGCCGCATCTACCTGTGTGTGCAGTCGATGTACATGGACCCGGTCAGCATGACCCACTACCAGCAGCAATACCGCCGCATGCTGGACGAAGTGACGGAAGCCGCCCCGAGCACCGGACGGTTCGTGGCGGACATAAATACCCATCTCGCCAGCGGGCGTTACTACCAGGCCATGAAGGCGGCGCGTCATCTGGTGGAATATGAACAGGAGTTGATCAGCCATGCCAAGGAATGCGCTTAGCGCCTATCAGGACATCGAAAAGGCCACCCTGTCTGGCCGTGAGCTGGAAGCCTCGGTATTGATGCGGGCCGCCCTGGCGTTGGCGGCGGTAAAGGAAAACTGGGATGTCACCAACAGGGACGAACAACTCGATACTGCCCTGCGCAACAACCAGCGCATCTGGACCCTGTTCCAGTCCGAACTGGTGGAACCGGGCAATCCTCTCCCGGTCGAGATCCGGCGCAACATCCTGTCCCTATCCATTTTTGTGGATCGCCGCACCTTCGAAATCATGGCCAAGCCGGCGCCGGAAAAGCTCGACATCCTGATCGCCATCAACCGCAACATCGCCGCCGGCCTTCGGGGCAGTCCTACCGTGGTTGGACAAGCCGCAGCCTGATCCCCAGCCCTGGACCAGACGCCCGCACGTTCGCGCCCATCATGCCGGAGAGCCTCCACGCCCTCCCTCATGAGTTGCAAGTGATTCTGGCATTTGCCGTCCTCCTGCTCCTTCTCCTGGCCCTGATCTACGTGCGCAGACCGCCCCGCGGTGACGCGCGCATCCACGCCCTGGAAGCGGAATTGCACGCCCTGCGCGCGCGCATCGAGGCGCTCGAAACCCAGCCCCCCACCAACTCCGCGCTGGACCCCCAGCTCTATGCCGAGGCCCAGCGCCTGGCGCGCACCGGCGCAGACAGTGCGGAACTGGCCGCGCAGCTTGGCATCTCCCGCGCCGAAGCCGAACTCATCATCGCCCTGCAAAAGGGCGCGCCATGAACATTGCCGGCCTGCCCGACCTGGTCCTGTCCCTGTTTCGCGGGCCGCCTGCCGCGCCGGCGTCGGCCCCGCAAACGGCGCCCAAGTTCGTGGCGGGCGCGGAATACAGCGGAACCGTCATGGACCGTCTGCCCAACGGGCGGCTTCTGGTGGACGTGGCCGGGCAGCGCATGAACATGGCCCTGCCGGGCAACCTCCAGGCTGGCGACACGGTTCGGCTCACCTACGTCACCAACAGCACGCGCCCCACCTTTGTCCTGCGCCAGGAATCGGCCCAGGCGGCGCAGCCCGTGCGGCTCTCCGCCAGCGCCCAGCAGGTCGGGGCGCTCATGCGCCTGGGCTCGGGCGGACAGGGGCCGGTCACGGGCGTGGGCGCAGCGGGATCGGCCCTCAACAGCGCCGTCGCCCTCGCCACCTCGGAACGTCCCATCGCCACCACCACCTCCATGCTGACGGGGCCGGCGGGGCTTGCAACCCTCCCCGGCGTCGGCCCCGGACGCAGCACCGGACTGCTGGGCGAAGCGGTGAACGGCTTGCGCGCCTCCCTCTCCCCCAGCGCCACCCTCACCGCCAACACCACCACGGAACTGCCCGCCCCCTCGCACGACCTGCTACCGATACGCCTGGCCAAGACCGTGAGCGAAAGCGGCCTGTTCTACGAATCCCACCTGGCGCAATGGAGCCGGGGCGAACGCAGTCTGGAAGCCATCCAGCGCGAACCCCAGGCCCGTCTCGCGGGCCAGCCCGCTGTTGCTGATCTGGGCATGCCGGCCAAGGCCGCCCAATTCGCCTCCCAGCAACTGCACCTGCTGGAAGGCCAGCCCTTCGTCTGGCAGGGCCAGGCCTGGCCCGGTCAGGATGTGGAATGGCGCGTGCAGGAGCGGGACGCGCGGGAAGGCGGCGATGACGCCCCCGAAGCCGCCGCCTGGAATACGGATCTGGCCATGACCCTGCCCCATCTTGGCGCGGTGCGCGCCCATCTCGGCCTCACCGGCGACCAGCTCAGCCTGGGCCTGAGCGCCACGGACGAGTCCGCCCTGGAGGCCATGCGCGCCGCGCTGCCGGACCTGGTGCACGCACTTCAGGAAGCGGGCCTGCAACCCCTGCGGGTCACGATCACGGCGGCGCAAGCGCCATGAACGAAGACCGCCGCGAGGCCATCGCCCTGGTGTACGAAGCCGCCGATGGCGCCCCGCGCGTGGTGGCCAAGGGCAGCGGCCTCATTGCCGAAGAGATCATCGCCCGCGCCAGGGAGGCGGGCGTGTATGTGCACGAATCGGCGGACCTGGTTTCCCTGCTCATGAACGTCAACCTGGACTCCCGCATCCCGCCCCAGCTCTACATCGCCGTGGCGGAACTGCTGGCCTGGGTCTACCGCCTGGAATCCGGTCAACCGGTCGGGCCGCCGCTGGCCTCCATCCCCTCCGGCGCTGGCAAGAAAATCGAAAAAAACGCTTGATTGAAAAAAACAAGAATTCATACTGTCCATATCCGCTCGCAAGAAAACGTAGGGCCGCCCCGCGTTTTTCCGCCCCCCGCGGGGGGCGCTCCGGGCGGACCCGGGCCCTCGCGGGCAGGCGCACAGTGAAGGGGATGTGGCATGGTCTCGAAAGCGTATCTGACCCCCAACCAAGCGGCATCGCTGCTCATGGTCTCGCCCGCCACCCTGCGGGTATGGACCGAAAAGGGCCTGCTCAAGGCCCAGGTCACGGCGGGCGGACACCGGCGCTTCCTGGCGGCGGAACTGGAGCGTTTTCAGCGTGAACTGCAACCGGGCCGCGTCGTCGCGGGGGAGGGCGGCGAGACCGGGGCGGAAGGCGAGCGGCGCATCCTCATCGTCGATGACGACGCGGCCCTGACCCGTTACCTGAGCGCCCTGCTGGGGACGCGCGAAGGCGTCACCGTCGTAGCCGCCCAGGACGGCTTCATGGCCGGACAACTCGTCCACACCTTCCGCCCGGACACCCTGCTGCTGGACCTGATGATGCCGGGTCTGGACGGCTTCTCCGTCTGCCGCCAGATCAAGGCCGACCCCGCCACGCGCCATCTGCGCGTCATCGCCATCACCGGCTACCCCTCGCCGGAAAACGTGGATCGCATCCTGGAGGTCGGCGGCGACGCCTGCCTCAGCAAACCGTTGGACGAAGCACTGCTGCTGGCCCGGCTGGGGCTGGACGGCGAGGTGCTGTAACGCCATGGAGCGCAACCCGGCCTGGGACCGCCTGTACCGCGTGCTGGTGGCGGATGACGAACCCTCCCAGCGGCATCTCGCCATGGCCATCCTGGCGCCGCCGAAATACCACGTCGCCCTGGTCAGTGACGGCCTCCAGGCCGTTGAGCGCCTGCATGGCGAGGACTTCGACGCCGTCCTGCTGGACAAGCGCATGCCGCTCATGGACGGCTTTGCCGTGCTCAGCCACATCCGCGGCAAGCTGGGCGACTCGCTGCTGCCGGTGATCATGGTCACCGGCCACGGCGACAGCGGCGACGACGTGGCCGAGGCCCTGCGCCTGGGGGCCACCGATTTCATCCGCAAGCCCTACGACCCGCTCGAACTGGTGGCGCGGGTGGACGCCGCCGTGGCCCACAAGCGCCTGGTGGACCAGTTGGAAGACGCCGAATCCATCCTCTTCGCCCAGGCGCGCATGGCGGAAGCGCGTGACCGCCACACCGGCGACCATGTCGCGCGCGTGGCGCGCAACGCCGTCCTGTTCGGCCAGGTGGTGGGCCTGAGCGGACGCGAGCTCAACGACCTGCGGCGCGGTGCGGTGCTGCACGACATCGGCAAGCTGGGCATCCCGGACGCCATTTTGCTCAAGCCGGGACGCCTGACGGACGAGGAATGGAGCGTCATGCGCAGCCATAGCGTGATTGGCGAACGCCTGGTGAGCGGCATGCGCAGCATGCGCGAGGCCGCCACGGTCATCCGCTCGCACCATGAGCGCTGGGACGGCGGCGGCTACCCGGACGGACTCAAGGGAGAATCCATCCCCCTGCTGGCGCGTCTGTTCCAACTGGTGGACATCCACGACGCACTCTCCTGCGAACGCCCCTACAAGGAGGCGCTGACCCCGACGGAAGTAGCGCGTCTGCTGGAGGACGAGGCCGCCTGCCGCTGGCGCGACCCGGACCTGACCGTCGCCTTCCTGCGCCTGCTGCATGAGCGTCCCCGAGATCTCATCCCCGCCCCCGACGAACTGGAAGACCTGGGCCAGAGCATCTTTCAGGACATTCTGCGCACCGGCGCCCTCACCTGGGACCGCACACATGGGGCGACGACATGAAAACGCCCGCCTTCATGTCGCGCTGGTTCACAGGAGAGCGGCGGCCCGCCCCCACGACCGCCCCCGCCCTCCCGCAGGACGAGCAGCACCACCGGCTCGCCTGGGAGGTGGAACGCCTGACGGAAGCCCTCTCGCAACGGGATGCCGCCCTGGTGCAGGCCCAGACCCGCGCCCAGTCCTACCTGGACGTGGTGGGGGTCATGGTGGTGCTGCTCAACAGCAAGGGCAACATCGTCCTGAGCAACCGCACGGCCTGCGAAGTGCTGGGCTGCGACACCTACCAGTGCACCGGCCTCAACTGGTTCCAGCAGTACCTGCCCGAAGACGCGCGCAAGGCGGCGGCGGAGGCCTATCTGCGCCTCATGGCGGGCGAGGCGGAACTGGAGCCCTTCCACGAAAGCCAGGTGCTCACCCGTCTGGGCGAGCGACGTCTGATCGCCTGGCACAACACCCTGCTGCGCGGGCGCGACGGGAATCTGGTCGGCGTTCTCTCCGCTGGCGAGGACATCACCGAGGCCCGGCGCGTCCAGGAGGCCCTGCGCCAGAGCGAGGAACGTCTGCGTCTGGCGCAGGAGATCGCCCGCGTCGGCACCTACGAATGGGACATCGAGACCGGGGAAATCACCTGGACCCCGGAACTGGAGGCCTTGTACGGCCTGGCGCCGGGCGGATTCGAGCGCTCCATGGCGCACTGGCTGTCCATGATCCACCCGGACGACCAGGCCCAGGCCCGACGCCAGATCGAATTGGCGCTGACCTCGGGCGAACGGGTGGAAGGCGAATGGCGGGTGCTCTGGCCGGACGGCGGCATCCGCTGGCTGGCGGGGCGCGGGCGGGTGCGCCGGGACGAGACCGGGCGGCCCCGGCGCATGACCGGCATCAACATCGACATCAGCGAACGCAAGCTGCTGGAAGAAGAACAACGGCGACTCCAGGCCCAATTGCAGCAGGCGCAGAAGATGGAAGCCCTGGGCCAGCTCACCGGCGGCATCGCCCACGACTTCAACAACATCCTCGCCAGCGTCCTGGGTTTCTCCCGCCTTGCCCTGCGCCGCCACGTTCCCGACTCGGAGAGCGAACTGGCGGGCTACCTGCGCGAGATCATCCATGCCGGCGAACGGGCGCGCGACCTGGTGGCCAAGATGCTCGCCTTTGGCCGGGTCTCGCCGGGGCAGGGCGCGCGTTCCTGTTCCGCCGCACCGCTGGCGCGGGAGGCGCTGGGCATGCTGGCCGCCGCCATTCCCGCCAGCATCCGCATCGAGGCGGATTGCCCCGCGGACCTGCCGGACATCGCCATGGACCCGGTCGCCTTCCATCAGGTGCTCATCAACCTGGTCATCAACGCCCGCGACGCCGTGGGCGAGAAGGGCGAGATCGCCGTCCGGCTCCGCTCCTGCCGCCTGAGCGAGCAGGAATGCCACGTCTGCCACGAGCGTTGCAGCGGCGACTTTATCGAGATGGAGGTGCAGGACACGGGGCCAGGCATTTCCCCCGAGATCCTGCCGCGCATCTTCGACCCCTTTTTCACCACCAAGCCGCCGGGCAAGGGCAGCGGCATGGGGCTGTCCATGGTGCATGGACTGGTGCGAGCCGTGGGCGGCCATTTCCGCGTCGAATCGCCGCCCGGCGGCGGCGCAACGTTCCACGTCTATCTACCCACCGCCGGGGCCGCCGCCGTCACGCTGCCCGGCGCGGCGGCGCCCGCCGCCGGCACGGTGGCCGGAGCGCGCAGGCGGGTGCTGCTGGTGGACGACGAGGCCGCCATCCTGCGCCTGCTCTGCGTCACCCTGGAATCCGAGGGCTGGAGCGTGAGCGCCCACTCTCACCCCCTGACCGCGCTGGAGGAATTCCAGGATGCACCCCACGCCTTCACCGCCCTCATTAGCGACCAGGCCATGCCGGACATGACCGGCATCGAACTGATCCAGGCCGTACTCCGTCTGCGCCCGGACCTGCCCGCCCTCCTGTGCACCGGCTACAGCGAGCGGCTGGACGAGGCCGGTGCGCGGCGTCTGGGCGTACGCCGCTTCTTCCTCAAACCCGTGGATGGCGATGCGCTCGTAGCCGCGCTGGAAGCGGAAACCCTCTCAAGTTGTTCGCCGCCCGCTCCATGACCCGACTCTTTCCCCCCCTGCGCCTGCGCACCTTCATCCTTGGCATGTCCGCCCTCGTGGCCCTGGCCTTTTTCTGCGCGGGCTACTTCGTGTTGAGCCAGACCCTGGACCGCACGGTGCGCGAAAACGCCCGCGTCGCCGCCGAAACCCAGGCCCGCATCGCCTTCGCAGGCATGTACCAGTTGATGAGCAACGGCTGGGACCGCGCCCGGCTGGAGGCCCACCTTCTTGCCGTGCAGAGCAGCATCGCCAACACCGGGACCGCCCTCGCGTTCCACCGCGGCAGCGGGGTGGAAGCGGAATACGGCCCGCATGGCGAACCGGCCCGCGACGCCGGCATCCGCGCCGTGTACCAGGACGCCCGCCCCCGCAGCGAGACCCTGCAGGACGGCGTGCGCCACCTCATGCCCCTGGTGGCGGACGCCCGCTGCCTGTCCTGCCACCGTTCCGCCCATGCCGGCGAGGTGCTGGGCGTGATCGAGGCGCGTCAGGATTTCGCCCCCCTGCTGCGTCAGGCGCATCGTTCCCTCCTGCTCTGGCTGCTGGGCCTGGCCCCCCTGCTCCTGGCGGGGGCCGCCTTCGCCGTCTGGCGCGTCAACCGGAGGTTGGAACAGTCCCTCGCCGTGGTGGATACGGCGGTGGCGGAGGTCAGCCGGGTGCAAGACCTGCGGCATGTGCACTTCGACCGTGCGGACCTGGGGTTCGTTGAACTGAACCAACTGTTCGCCCGCCTGGATGGCCTGGTGACCAAGCTGCGCGCGGTGGCGGTGGACAAGGACGTGCTCCTGTTCGAGATCCGGCTCATGGAGAAATTCGTCATCACCTCCGACGTGGTGCGCGACTGGTCCGACTACATCTCGCGCATGCTGGCCGAGATCAACACCGTGATGCCCACCCATGTCCTGTTCTCGGTATTTCGCGTGGACGATGAGGTGTTCGACCTGGAGATCTTCTGGAGCCGTCCGCCCGACTCCGACACCCGCGACAGCATGGAGCAGCATGTGCGCGCCGTGGTGGCGGCGGACCCGCGCCTGGGCGGGCTGGCCCACGTCACCGTCACCCATCACGCCCCCGCCGACGGCGTTCCCATCCACCTGGATCAGCGCGCCGTGGTGCTGGAGACCAAGGCCCTGCTGCTGGAGCGCCCGCGCATCGGCGGCATTGTCGGCATCGGCGTACACGCCGCCACGGTGGGCGACGACACCCTGCGTCTGGTGGTGGACAGCATCCTGTCCACCATGCTCAACGTGGTGGGCTCGGTGAAGGCCATCCACAAATACACCCATGACATGGAGTACTACGCCACGCGCGACCCCCTCACCGACCTCTACAACCGGCGCGTGTTCTGGGAACTGTTCGAAGCCGAAGTGGCGCGCGCCCGGCGTCAGGGCGACAGCTTTGCCCTGGTGGTGCTGGACCTGGACAACTTCAAGCTCATCAATGACCACTACGGCCATGCTGCGGGGGACCGCTACCTCCAGGTCTTCGCCCACACCGCGCGCCAGTGCCTGCGGCCCGGCGACATCCTGGCCCGCTACGGCGGCGACGAGTTTGTCGCCCTGTTGCCGGACACCCTGCCGGACGCAGCGGAATCCGTGGCCGCGCGCATGCTGCACGCCGTCGCCGCGATGCGGGTGGAAACCGAGCACGAAACCCTCTCCGGCAGCGCCTCGCTGGGGCTGGCGGTATTCCCGCTGCATGCGGACAACGCGCGCGACCTGTTCCTGTTTGCCGACACCCTGCTCTACAAGGCCAAGGCCGCAGGCAAGAACCGGGTCGCCATGCCGGATGAGGCGGACGTGGCGGCGGCCTTCCGCGACATGACGCGGCTCACCGCCAAGGTGGTGGAAGCGATCCAGGCCGGACGGGTGGAGCCCTGGTTCCAGCCCATAGTGGACCTGCGCAGCGGCGACATCGTCGCCTATGAAGCCTTGTCCCGCCTGTCGCTGGAGGGCGAATCCATGGAGGCGTCGCGCTTCATCGAATACGCGGAAAAGGCCGGCGTGATCCACCGGCTTGATCTCCAGATCATGGATAAGGCCCTGCGCACGATGGCGGCGGAGGCCTTCCCCGGCCTGCTGTTCCTCAATCTGTCCCCGCGCGTCCTGAACGTGGCGGGCTTCCTGCGCGCCTTGCGCGAGACCTGCGCCGCCTGCGCCATCCCGCACGAGCGGGTGGTGCTGGAGATCACCGAACGCGACACCATGAAAAACCTCCTGGTGCTGGAAAAACTTGCGGCGGAACTCCGGCTGGGCGGCTTCAAGCTGGCCATCGACGACTTCGGTTCCGGCCTTTCCTCGTTCCAGTACCTGCGCCGCCTGCCGGTGGACTTCATCAAGATCGAAGGCGACTTCGTCCTCAACATGCTGGAGAGCGAAAAGGACCGGGCCTTCGTGGACACCATCCGCCACCTGGCCGCCAGCCTGAACATCCGCGTCATCGCCGAATATGTGGAATCGGCGGAGGTGCTGGAGGCCCTGCGCGAGATGGGGGTGGAAATGGCCCAGGGCTATCACATCGGCCACCCCAGCCCGCACCTGCCGGCCCGGATCGATGCACAGTAAGGAGAACTCCCGCCTGACTCCGCCGCGCCTGCTCCACAGCCTGCGCACCCGCCTGATGCTGCTCATGCTGCTCGCGGCGCTGCCCGCCTTCGTCGTCATCTTCCATCTGGCCCATGAGCAGCGCGACGCCAGCGACCTGCGCTACCACCACCTCGCCCTCACCCAGGCGCGTTCACTCGCCGCCGAGCACGAGAAGAACTTCGCTCAGGCGCGCCTGCTGCTGGCCACCCTGGCGCAATACCCGGACCTGCGGCGGAACCCGAACTGCCAACGTCTGCTTGCCGCCGCCCATGCGCGCGCGCCGCAACACGTCGCCAACCTGCTGGTGGCCGGCGCGGACGGGTGGATCCATTGCAGCGCGCTGAATCCGGAACGGCGTATCCACGCCGGCGACATGTCCTGGTTCCAGGGCGCGCTGAAGGCGGACGGCCCGCGCGTCGGCGAGTACCACCTGAGCCGGCGCACCGGACAACCCACCATCCTCGTCACCCACACCCTGCGCGACCGGCGGGGCCGGGTGGAGGCGGTGATCGGCGCGGCCCTGGATCTGTCCTGGCTGCCGCGCCAGCCCTTTCTGGACGGCATTCCCAAGGAGGCCGCCTACGGCATCTTCGACCCGCAGGGAGAGAACCTGCTGCACTACCCGGCGCTGGCGTCGGCGTCGGCGGCGGCGCATATCGGCGCGCTGCCGCTCTGGCGCACCATCTCCCGGCTGGAGACGGCGTCCGTGTTTCACGCCCCGGACCCGGAGGGCCATGAGCGCCTGTTCGCGTATGCCCCGCTCGGGCCGGGGGAGCGCCCGTACGCAAGACTGCTCGTGGGCATACCCGCCGAAGCGGCCAACGCCGAGGCGCGCAGCACCCTCCAGGCGGGCCTCACCGGCCTGGCCGTGGCCATGCTGCTGGGACTGGGTTTCGGCTGGGCGGGCGCGTCCGCGCTGGTGCTGCGGCCCCTGCGCCCCATCCTGCAAACCGTCACGCGCGTGGCGGGCGGCGATCTCACCGCGCGCACGGGCGCCCCCGCCGGGGGCTGCGAGATCAACCGCCTGGGCGGCGCCATCGACGCCATGGCCCAGGCCCTGCAGGAGCGGGAACAGGCCCTGCGCGACAGCAGCAACCGGCTCGCCAGTCTCATCGACAACATGCCGGGCACGGTCTTCCGTTGCACCATCGCCTTTCCCTGGCGGGTGGAGCACATCGGCGCACCCGTGCGGCAGCTCACCGGCATCGACATGGAGCGCTTCCTGCACGGCGAAGCAGCCTATGGCGACCTGGTCCACCCGGACGACCTGCCGGGCGTGGAACAGGAGATCGCCCAGGCGGTGGCGGAAGGGCGCGAATACAGCATCGAATACCGCGTCCGCCATGTGGACGGGAGCTGGCGCTGGGCCTTCGAGCAGGGACATGCGACGTGTGATGACACGGGCCAGCCCCGCTGGCTGGACGGGGTGATCCTGGACGTCAGCGCGCGCAAGCGGCTGGAGGAAGAACAGGAACGCCTCCAGCTCCAACTTCAGCAGGCGCAGAAGCTGGAGGCATTGGGGCAGCTCACGGGCGGCATCGCCCACGACTTCAACAACATCCTCTCCAGCGTGCTGGGCTTTTCCAAGCTGGCCTTGCGCCGCCATGTCCCCGACGCAGAGGGCGAACTGGCCGGCTACCTGCGCGAGATCATCGTCGCGGGCGAACGTGCGCGCGACCTGGTGGCCAAGCTCCTGACCTTCGGGCGCAGCCAGCCGGGGCGGGGCGGCGGGCGCGTCGCCCCCCTGCCGCTGGCCAGGGAGGCGGTGAAGATGCTGGCCGCCGCCATCCCCGCCAGCATCCGCATCGAAACCCGTTTTGCGGAAGCGCTGCCGGACCTCGCCCTGGACGCGGTGGCGTTCCACCAGATCCTGGTCAATCTGGTCATCAACGCGCGCGACGCGGTGGGCGAAAAGGGCTGGATCGTGGTGGACCTGGAACAGGTGCGCGTGGAACCGCGCGAGTGTTCCGCCTGCCACGTCCTGTTCTCCGGCGAGTTCGTCCGGCTCACCGTGATGGACGACGGTGCGGGCATCGCGGCGGATCAGTTACCGCGCATCTTCGAGCCGTTCTTCACCACCAAGGAAGTGGGCAAGGGCAGCGGCATGGGCCTGGCCGTGGTGCACGGCCTGGTGAACCGGGCCGGAGGGCATTTCAAGGTGGAATCCGAACCGGGCCGGGGGACGCGTTTCCAGGTGTTCCTGCCGCCGGTTTCAGCGGGGGCGCCAGCGCCGCAGGGTTAGCGCGTTGGTCACCACGGACACCGACGACAGCGCCATGGCGGCCCCGGCAATCACCGGATTCAACAGCCCCGCCGCCGCCAGCGGCAGCCCCAGCACGTTGTAGAAGAAGGCGAAAAACAGGTTCTGGCGGATCTTTTTCATCGCCGCCCGCGACAGTTCCACCGCATCCGCCAGACCGTGCAGGTCCGCCCGCATCAAGGTGATGTCCGCCGTTTCCAGGGCGATGTCGCTGCCCCCCGCCAGGCTGAAACTCACATCGGCGGCGGCCAGGGCCGGGGCGTCGTTGACGCCGTCCCCCGCCATGCCCGTCACGCCCCCCTCCGCCTTCAGCGCCGCCACCGCCGCCGCCTTGTCCTGGGGGCGCACGCGGGCGCGGAATTCGCGGATGCCGACCTCGCGGGCGATGGCGGCGGCGGTCTCCTCGTTGTCGCCGGTGAGCATGATGACGCGCACCCCCAGAGCGTTCAGCCGCGCCACGGCGGCGGCGGAGGTGGGACGCAAGCGGTCGGCCAGATCGAAACGGCCCAGGATGGCCCCCTCCTGCGTCAAAACCACCGACGTCACACCCTCTCCCCCAGGAGGAGAGGAGGACAGCGCCAACGCCCGCCCCTCCACCACCCCCGCCACGCCCTCGCCGGGGCGGTTCTCAAACCCCGTCACTGCCGGCAGGGCCAGACCCCTTTCCGCAGCCGCCGCCAGCAGGGCCAGGGCGATGGGGTGGGTGCTGCCCTGTTCCAGGGCTGCGGCCAGACGCAGCCGTTCCGCATCCGGCGTCCCCAGCAGCGCCATGCGCCCCTCGGTCAGGGTTCCGGTCTTGTCCAGCACCAGCACGGTCAACTTTTCCGCCCGCTCCAGGGCCTGGGCCTCCCGCACCAGGATGCCCAGTTGCGCGCCGCGCCCCAGGCCCACCATCACCGCCGTGGGGGTGGCCAGCCCCAGGGCGCAGGGGCAGGCGATCACCAGCACCGCCACAGCAGGGATCAGGCTTTGCGTCCAGTCCTGCGTGGCCAGCCACCAGCCGAGGAAGGTCAGCGCCGCCAGCGCCAGCACCACCGGCACGAACACCCCGGATACCCGATCCGCCAGGCGCTGGATGGGGGCCTTGGAGCCCTGGGCCGTCTCGGTCAGACGCACGATCTCCATGAGCTGGGTGTGCGCCCCCACCCCCTCCGCCTGCACCCGCAGCAGACCTTCCAGGTTCTGCGTCCCCGCGTGCACCGTGTCGCCGGGGCGCTTGGTCAGGGGCAGGCTCTCCCCCGTCAGCAGGCTTTCATCCATGCCGGAGACCCCTTCCAGCACCACTCCGTCCACCGGCGTCCGCTCTCCGGCCCGCACCAGTACGACATCGCCCACGCGCAGTTGGGCCGCTTCCACCGCCACGATCTCGCCGTCCCGCTCCACCCGCGCCGTGCGGGGTTGCAGGCCGATGAGCTGTTCGATGGCCGCCGAGGTGCGGGTCTTGGCGCGGGCCTCCAGCAGCTTGCCCAGACGCACCAGGGTGATGATCGCGGCGCTGGCCTCGAAATAGACGTGGCCGCCGTTGAACATCAAAAACACGCTGAAGAAGTAGGCCGCGCTGGTGCCCAGGGCCACCAGCACATCCATGTTGGCGCCGCCGCCGCGCAGGGCGTTCCAGCCGCCCTGGTAGAAGCGCCAGCCGGCCCAGAACTGCACCGGCGTCGCCAGCAGGAGCTGCGCCCAGTTCGGCAGCATCAGGTCATGCCGGCCCGTGAACATGATCCCCATCTGGAGTACCAGGGGCAGGGTGAGCAGGGCGGCAATGAGGAACTCCAGGCGTTCGCGCCGGTAGGCGGCTTCCTTCCTGGCCTTGGTCTCGGCCCGGGAGGTCTCGGTGATGGGCGAGGCGGTGAAGCCCGCCCGCGCCACCGCCGCGACGATGGCTGCCGCATCCGTCAGGTCCGGCGTGTAACGCACCCGCGCCTTCTCCGTGGCCAGATTCACCCGCGCCTCCACGCCGGGGGTCTGGTTCAGCACCCGCTCCAGGCGAGCGGAACAGGCGGCGCAGGTCATGCCGGCAATGGAGAGGTCCAGGGGGATGCGAGGGCTCATGGCGAGGAGGAAATGGAGCGACGGGGCATTGTAGGAGCTTGAATCCGGCGCGAGGTTTCCGCCTCCCGCGTGTAGGCCTGCGCCGATACCGTCGCGCCGTCCCCGCGGCTACGCTCGCCAGCCGCAATTCCATGGCCGGAATCTGGTCTTGGGAGGGTGCGGTGCAAGAGGACAACGCGTGTGGACGATTCCCAACAGGCTGGGGACAGGATGAATGGGGCCGCCTCCGGCCCGGAGGCGGCGGATCGCGTTCCGGTTCGGGCGACTTCCGCCCATGCCGGGGCAATGTGGCAAGCGTTCCAGGGCTGGCCGGAGGGGGAGTCCTTGCATGGGGTGGCGACCCTGGCGTCCCAGATCACCCAATGCCCGATGGCGGCGGTCTCGCTGAAGGACAGTCAGAACCCCTGGTTCAATGCCCGTGTGGGGCTGGATGACGCCGCGCCTTCCCGCTCTGCGGCCTTCTGCGCCCATGCCCTTCAGGGCGGTGAACTGTTCGAGGTGGAAGACGCCCGCCTGGATTCGCGCTTTGCCAATAACCCCGTGGTGCAGGGTGAAGCGGCCATCCGTTACTACTGCGGCATACCCCTGATCTCGGCGGCGGGCGAGCCGTTGGGCGTTCTGTGCGTGATGGACCATTGGCCGCGCCGTCTGGAGCCCGCCCAGCGCAAGGCCTTGGCGCTGCTGGCCGGCAGCCTGACGGCCCTGGCGCAGCAGCGCATCCAGTTGCGCTGCCTGGAAGACGAGATCGTGCGCCGCCGCCACGCCGAGCAGCAGGCCCTGCATCTGGCCTCACGGGACGCTCTTACCGGGCTGGTGAACCGCGCTGCGCTCATGGATCGTCTGGATCACGCCATGAAGAGCGCCGCCCGCAATGGTGCGCAGGTCGCCTTTCTGTTCATGGACCTGGACGGCTTCAAGATGGTCAACGACAGCCTTGGCCATGCCGTGGGGGACGACATCCTGATTCATACCGCGGAGCGCCTGCGGCTGAATCTGCGCGAGTCGGACACGGTGGCGCGGCTGGGGAGCGATGAATTCGGCGTGGTGCTGGAACTGGCGGACGAGGATCACATCCCCGCGCACATGGCACTCAAGCTGCTGCAAGCCATGGCCGCTCCGTTTCTGGTGGGGAACATGCAGCTTTCGGTGCAGGGTTGCATCGGCATTGCCTGCTATCCGGAACACGCCGACACCCCGGAGACCCTGGTGCAGGCCGCCGACCTGGCCCTGTGTCACGCCAAGTCGCGGGGCCGGGGCCGCCATGCCGTGTTCATCAAGGAGATGAACCGCCAGGCCGTGGAACGGGTGACGCTGGAGCAGGATCTGCGCGAAGCCCTGGATGGGGACGAATTCCTGCTTCAGTACCAACCCCAGGTGGCGTTGAACGGGACAGGCCTGAGCGGTCTGGAGGCCCTGGTGCGCTGGCGTCATCCGCGTCTTGGCCTTACCGCCCCGGCCCGTTTCATCCCCCTGGCGGAGGAGTCCGGCCTCATCGCCCCTCTGGGGCTGCGTGTGCTGGATCTGGCTCTGGCGCAGGTCCGGTCCTGGCTGGATCTGGGGTTCTCCCCGCCGCGCGTGGCGGTGAACGTCTCCCCCCTGCAACTGCGCCACGGCTTCGACGCCCAGGTGCGGGAGCGGCTGAAGCGCCATGGCGTCGAGGCGCGCCGCCTGGAGATCGAGATCACCGAGAGCGCCCTGTCCAGCGATGACGCCGAGATCGTGGAGGTGATCGAGGCTCTGCACCGCATGGGCGTCTCCATCGCCGTGGACGACTTCGGCGTGGGCTATTCCTCCTTTGCCCTGTTGCGTCGCTTGCCGCTCTCCACCCTCAAGATCGACCGCAGCTTCGTCCAGGATGTGGCCACCAGCCGGCGCGACGCTGCCATCGTCCAGGCCATCATCCAGATGGGCCGCGGCATGGGTATGCGTCTGCTGGCGGAAGGGGTGGAGGCGGAAGAGCAACAAGCGGCCCTGCGCGCCCTGGCCTGCGACGACCAACAGGGCCATCTCATCAGCCGCCCCCTGGACCCGGATGGCTGCATTGTCTGGATGGGCCGAGCGTGAACAGGGATGCTCATTGGGAATGGTTCGCAACCAAAGTGGGTGTGCCGGGTCTTACCACTGACCCCCTTCCACGGAGGGGCGCGGTATGAGCCTCCGGTTTCTCCTGATCGACGATCACCCCCTGATGTGCAAGGGCGCGCGCCATGCCCTGCTGGAATCCTGGCCCGATGCCCATGTGGACGAGCGCCACGACCTCGAATCCGCCCTGAAACTGTTGGACCGGCATGACTACGATCTGGTGTTGCTGGATCTGGGTCTGCCTGACAGCCATGGCACGGAGGCTCTGCTGGCCTGCAAGGGCCGCACCCGCGCGCCCGTTCTGGTGTGTTCGCGCCATGGCGAGGATCAGTTCGCCCTTTCGACATTGCGGGCGGGGGCGGTGGGCTATCTGCCCAAGAGCCGTAGCGTGGAGGAGTTTCTGCGCGCCGTGCATCGCGCCCTGGCGGGCCGTCGCTACATCAGCGAACGCCTGGCGGAACGTCTGGTGCGGGGCGAGGCGGACGGCGATGCGCCACCCCATGTTTTGCTCTCCGCCCAGGAGCGCCGCGTCCTCCTGTTCCTGGCCGACGGCCTCACGATCAACGACGCCGCCGCGCGCATGGGCATCTCCCCCAAGACCGTGAGCACCTATCGCAGCCGCCTGCTGGACAAACTGGGGCTGGATTCCAATGCGGCCCTGGTGCGGTATTGCCTGGAGCACGGCCTGGTGTAGTCGGGAATGGTGTCGGATTCCTTTACGTTGCCACCCGGTTCAATAAGTAATTCTTATGTAAGTGACTGAATTCAGGGCTTGAATGGGTTCTGGCGTGGGGTTTGCTTATGCTGTTGCGCAGCAGCATTTTTTGCGCAACGCATTACCGGAGACCCCCATGAATGCACTTCCCCTTCGCCTGATGGCCTGCCTTACCAGCGCAGCCCTCTGTCTCCCCGCCTCGGCCCTGGCGATTACCGTTCCCCTCGGATACACGGACTCCCTGGTGGCTACCCTGCCGGGCCCCAATTCCAATTTCTATGGCGACATCGCCGTCGATGCAGCGGGGAACCGCTACGTCACCGGCGGCGTTGCGCAATCGGCCTATCGGGTGGATTCCGCCGGAGCTGTGACCACCTTTGCCACGGGTTCCGGCACCTCTCTGGGCCTGGAAGTGACGGGCGGCAACCTGTATTACGGCACGGGCAACAACCTCAACGTCAAATCCCTCAGCGGCGGCGCTTCCAGCGTGCTGACCACGGCGTCCGGAAACGTCACCGGCATTACCGCCTCCCAGGATGGCAGCAACCTCTTTCTTTCCACCAACACCGGCCTCTGGCGTTACAACATCGCCAGCCACGCCCTCTCTTCGACCTCCATTGCCGGCGGGTACTACGTCTCTTCCGCCCTGGGCAAGGATGGCAGCGTGTTCGTCTCCGACTACAACGGCGGACGCATCCTGAAATATGACCCGGTCACCAATCTGTCCAGCATCTTCAAGACCGGTCTGAGCCAGGTCAACGGACTGGTGGTGGACCCCAACTCCGGCGATGTGTTCGCCGCCCAGGAGGGGAATTCCCAGTTGTGGCGCTACTCCGCCAACGGTCTGGTCAGCACCCTGTTCGCCAGCGGCCTGCCCATCGACGGCGGCTGGTGGCCCACCGGCCTGGCGTTCTCCAACAATGGCGACCGCCTCTATTACCTGGACCGCGGCGTGGGCAGCACCTTCAACCTGCGCCAGATCAGCGGCTTCCCCGCCGCCGCCGTGCCGGAACCCGCCAGCCTGTTCCTGACCGGCCTGGGCCTGTTGGGCTTGGCCGGCCTGCGTCGGCGCAAGGCCTGAGCGGCTCCGGCCTCCCGCAAAAACGCCCCGACGGGGCGTTTTTTCATGGTGCGTCCGGTAGCGGGTAGCCCGGATGCAGCGCAGCGGAATCCGGGACTTCAGGTGGGGCGCCCCCCCGGATTCCGGCCTGCGGCCTGCATCCGGGCTACCAGTCGTGGGTATGAAAGTGCCGGTGCTCCACGACGCCTTTCTTCAACGGATGGTGATGGTGGGCCGGGGCGCGGAAGTAGGTGTGGCGGTGGCTGTGGATGTGGGCCAGATTGGCCTGGACCAGGGCCGTTTCGTCCATCAGGAAGCGCTCGATGGGGCCGTCGTACAGCAAGCGGTGATCCTCCCCCAGCACCAGGGCGCGCGGGGCCAGTTCCGGGGCCAGGCTGAGGTTGTGGGTGGAGCACAGCACGGTCTGTTTCAGGCCGGCGAGAAAGTCCACCAGCCAGCCGGTGCTGCGCGGGTCCAGGGCGGCGGTGGGTTCGTCCAGCAGCAGCAGCTTCGGTTCCACCGCCAGCAAGGCGGCCAGGGCGGTCTTCTGTTTCTCGCCGCCGGAAAGGCTGAACGGCGCGCGCGGCAGCAGATGGGTGACGCCGGTCTTCCCGGCCCAGTGCGCGACCCGGTCGTCCACGTCGGCCAGACCCAGTTGGCGCGGGCCGAACGCGATCTCGTCCGCCACCGTGGGGTTGAACAGCATCACGTCCGGGTTCTGGAACAAGAGCCCCACTTCCTGCCGAAAGCGGCGGCGCAGCCCGCCCGCCTTGAGCCGCAACGGGGTGATGGCCTCGCCGTCGTAGAGATAGCGTCCCGCGCCGGGGGCGATGAGACCGTCCAATATCTTCAACAAGGTGGACTTGCCGCAGCCGTTGGCCCCCAGGATCACCGCCTTCTCGCCGGGTGCGAGGCGGAAGCCGAGGTCCAGCAAGGTGGGCTGGCCGCCATAGTGGTGGGACAGGTTTTCGACCGCGATCATTTGAAAAATCCGCGAGATTGCAGGGCCTGGGCGGATTCGTGCGCGTTGGCCAGGGCGCGGTCGAGCAGCCACGCGGCGGCGCGGGCGGCGGCGCGATAGCGGGCCTTGAGGCCCGCGGGGCGGATGGCGCGGCTGTGCAGCCCCAAGCGGAAATCGTCCAGGGTACGGCGCAGGCCCAGGGACTGGCTCACCGCCAGGGTGAGCAGGAAGGTGAGGCGGCGCGAGAAGTCCAGGGCGCGGAACAGGTTGACCCGGGCGATGAACAGGAAGGTGAGCAGGGCCATGAGCAGCACGCGCAGGTTGGCCGCAAGCAGCCAGTCCAGCGGCAGGCGGTGCTGCGTCCACCAGGAGAGCGCGGCATAGGTGGCGGATGCCGCGCCGCTGAAGGCGAGGGTGGCGAGCAGGGCGCGGCGCAGCAGACGCGGCCCCTGGCGGCCCGCCAGGGCGAGGACGGCGGCCAGCCCCGCGCCCAGCCAGAGGGGCGAGGTGAGGAAGGAGAACGTCACCAGGGCGGTGAGGTAGGCGATGAGGCGGGCGCGGTCCACAGGTAGCGCCGGCATCCTTGCCGGCTCTTTTGAACATGCCGGCGCTACCGATTTGTCCGTCACGCTACGCCCCCGTAGCGCGCATGCAGGCGCTCCATCAGACGCCCGCCCAGCAGGGTCAGCGCACCTTCGCCCAGACCCAGCAGGGCGTGGGGGATGAGCAGGGCGGGCAGGGTGACGCTCCAGCCGAGGGGGAAGTAGAGCGGGCGGCCCGCCGCGTCGTGGGCGATGAGGGGCTGCGCGCCCAGGGCCAGGGCGATGAGGACGGAGGGCAGGAACAGGCCGATCCACCCGGCCAGGAACCAGGCCGCGGCAGGGAAGCGTCCGCGCAGCAGCAGGAACGCGCCGCGCGCCGCCGCCGCGCCGGCGAAACCCATGGCCAGGGCGTTGAGGGGCAGAGTGGTGACGCCGCCGTCGCCGAACAGCAGGGCCTGGAGGGCGAATACCAGGGAGGCGGCCATGAAGGCCTGCCACAGGCCGAAGCGGGCGGCCAGCAGCCCCACGCCGGTGACGTGGGCGCTGGCGCCGCCGGGCAGCGGCAGGGCGATGAAGGAGAGGGCGAAGGCCCCTGCCGTAAGGGCGGCGAGCCAGGGCAGGCCGGATTCGTCCAGTTCCCTCCCCACCCGTTTCGCGCCGTAGGCCCACAGACCGGCGGCCACGCCGTAGAGCGGCAGGTACATCTGGGGGGCGATGAAGCCGTCGGGGATGTGCATCAGAACCGGGCCGGAAGGACGGGGCTCATGGCCTGCGTCTTCGTGCCGAGAGGGCGAACGCAAGAATGCCGAACAGACCCAGGATCAGGGCGACGCCGACGACGATGCGGCCATAGCGTTCATAGGCAGGCTGGTCCGACGCCGCCACGCGCGCAGCGGCATCGGTGGTTACGTTGAAGTCGAGTCCGTGTCCGTCTTCGGAGAAGACCTTGATGCGCCAGACCCCGGCCCGATCCGGCAGAAAGGCGATGCGCCCCTGGCGGTCGGTGCGCCCCGTCTGGTAGGGGTGTTCCTCGTCCTGACAGTAAACCTCGTAGCGCTCGAAGTTGAAGGGGGCGTTGTTTACATAGTGCAGCCGCACCACCACCGCCTGATTCCCGCTGACCGTGAAGTGCAGGTCGTGGGCTGCTGCAGGCAAGGTGGTGAACAGCAGGGTGGCGAGCAGACGGAGGAACAAGGTCATGGCGCTGGTGGGTGGGGGGAGCCGCCCGCATGGTAATGGGAGATAGGAAGAAAAAGTAATTCGTAATACTTATGAGGCGAGCCTGACCGGCTGCTAGTACGCCTGTCCAATTGGCCGGGGACCGTAGCGTCGGGAGAATCCGCGCACCTCAACCCGGAGATCGCCATGAAGCGTTTGTTGCTGCTTATTTTTTCCCTGCTGTGCGGCGCGTCCGTTTGGGCGGGAGAGATCCCTGCCGTCAAGGCGGTCAAGGTGAATGCCCGCATCCATGCCCTGCTGGGGCCGATGGAGCTGCCGAATGCAAAGAACCAGGGCTACATGGTCAACAGCACCCTGATTCTGGGCGACACCGGCGCCATCCTGATCGACACGGGTTTCACCGACGAGATCGGCGCCCATCTGGCCAAGGCGGCGGCCCGGATCACCGGCAAGCCGGTGAAGGTCATCATCAACACCCACCATCACGGCGACCACTCCTTTGGCAACGCCGCCTTTCCGGGGGCGAAGGTCATCAGCTCCGAGATGTGCCGCAAGCTGCTGCTGGAGGGCGAGGCGGACTGGCTCGCGCTTGTTCAGGGGGTGACGGGGCGCAAATTCCCCAACACCCGCGCCGTGCCCGCCACCGAGGTCTATCCCGCCAAGACGCGCACGGAGGTGACCATCGACGGCGTGAAGTTGGCCTTCATCGTGCCGGAGTGGGCGCATACCGCGGGCGACATGATGGTCTGGCTGCCCGACGACAAGGTGCTGGTGGGCGGCGACATCCTGGTGAATCAGGTCACGCCCAATTTCCGTGACGCCAATGTGAAGAAGTGGATCGAGACCCTGGCCGAGGTGAAGGCCATGCCGGCAAAGACCATCATCCCCGGCCACGGCCCGCTGATGAGCGCCGCGGACGCGGCCAGGCTGCATGAACGCATGGCGCGGCTGTATGCCGGCATCGAGGCGGGCTACAAGGCCGGTCTGAGCGACAGCGACATCCGCAAGAAGCTGGATCTGAGCGAGTGGAAGCCGCTGCACCATTTCGAGGAACAGATGGGCGGCAACATCAACAAGGCCTACCTGGAGATCGAAGCGGCGGCGTTCTGACGGCGCACCAGGGCGGTGTGGGGATCGCCCGGCGAAGGTACGCAGCGGTCTTGGCGTAGCCAGCCTCCTCCGGCGACCCCCTGTAGGAGCCCGGCTATGCCGGGCGATGCGCCGTTGTACCAGGGCGGTGCGGGGATCGCCCGGCGAAGCCGGGCTCCTACGAGGTACGCAGCGGTTTTGGCGTAGCCAGCCTCCTCCGGCGACCCCCTGTAGGAGCCCGGCTATGCCGGGCGATGCGCCGTTGCGCCAAGGCGGTGCGGGGATCGTCCGGCGAAGCCGGGCTCCTACGAGGTACGCAGCGGTTTTGGCGTAGCCAGCCTCCTCCGGCGATCCCCTGTAGGAGCCCGGCTGTGCAGGGCGATACGCCGTTGCGCCAGGGCGGCGCGGGGATCGCCCGGCGAAGCCGGGCTCCTACGAGGTATGCGGTGGTCTTGGCGTAGCCAGCCTCCTCCGGCGACCCCCTGTAGGAGCCCGGCTATGCCGGGCGATGCGCCGTTGCGCCAGGGTGGTGCGGGGATCGCCCGGCGAAGCCGGGCTCCTACGAGGTATGCGGTGGTTTTGGCGTGGTCGGCTTCCTCTGGCGAGCCCCTGTAGGAGCCCGGCTATGCCGGGCGATGCGCCGTTGCGCCAGGGTGGCGCGGGGATCGCCCGGCGAAGGTATGCGGTGGTTTTGGCGTAACCGGCCTCCTCCCGCGACCCCCTGTAGGAGCCCGGCTGTGCCGGGCGATGAGCCGTTGCGCCAGGGCGGCGCGGGGATCGCCCGGCGAAGGTATGCGGTGGTCTTGGCGTAGCCAGCCTCCTCCGGCGACCCCTTGTAGGAGCCCGGCTGTGCCGGGCGATGAGCCGTTACGCCAGGGCGGCGCGGGGATCGCCCGGCGAAGCCGGGCTCCTACGAGGTCTGCGGTGGTTTTGACGTAACCGGCCTCCTCCTACGAGGTGTGCATCTGGCCTCAACTCCTGGGCCGGCTGTGCAGGTGGCCGCTGATGAGGCGGTGCGGGTGGCTGGCCTGATCCATCGCCACCGGCACCAGATTCAATTGCCCGTGGCGCACTCCCCGTTCCGCTGAGAGGCTTTCCGCAAAGGCTCGCACCGCGCCGGTGGGGCCGCGCAGGAACAGCGATTCCAGGCAATGGTCGTGGTCCAGGTGCACATGCATGCTGGACACCACCAGGTCATGCGCGTGGTGCTGCATGTCCGTCAGCCGCTCCGCCAGGCGGCGTTCGTGGTGGTCGTAGACGTAGGACAGGCTGGCAACGCAGTGGGGCGCCTGCTCGGTTTGCAGGCGGTGTTTCTCCAGTTCGGCGCGGATCATGTCCCGTACCGCCTCGGAACGGTTGCCGTACCCCCGTGTGCGGATCAGGTCGTCGAATTCCTGGGCCAGGGTTTCATCCAGCGAGATGGTGATGCGTTCCATGGGGGGGCTCCGGCAGGTCGGAAAAGGAAGGATGGCGGCGTCGTCCGCGCTATGAGGGGCGGAAGCGTTTCACCGCCTGATGCAGGTCTTTCGCCGCGCCCTGGCCGCCATAGCGCAGGGCCAGGTAGAGGGCGGTGATGTGATCCACGGCCAGCGCCAGGTCCGGGCGCTGGTCGGCCACGCGGCGGGCGTAGGCCTCCGGCGTCTCCGCCGCGCTCCGCGCCAGCCCCCGCCGGGCCAGTCGGGCGCAGAAGCGGGCATAGGCGCGGCTGGCCGGGTCCGACTGACCTCCCGCGCCGCGCGGCCACAGCCGCCAGAGCGCCGCCAGCGCCAACAGCCCGGCCCCGGCGCCCAGGCCCCAGAAGATGCCGCCGCCGTGCGTCAGCCAGGGCGCCAGTCGGGCCAGAAACTGGCGCTGGCGCTCCTGGTTGTAGCCCAGCACCCACTGGTTCCAGTGGTTGTTCACCAGATCCCAGCCCAGCGCCAGGGGACGCATCCACGCCCCGTCCAGGATCACGCCGCCCCCCACCCGTTCTCCCGCCGGCAGGGCCGCCTGAATACCCCGCTCCACCCGGAACGGGGCCACGGCGGCGGTGGGGTCCGTCCGCACCCAGCCCCGGCCCGCCAGCCACACCTCCGCCCAGGCGTGGGCGTCGCGCCCGCGGATGATCCAGTAGCGGCCCAGGGGATTCAGTTCGCCCCCCTGATAGCCGGTGACCACCCGCGCCGGCGTCCCGGCGGCGCGCATCAGGAAAACGAAGGCCCCGGCGTAGTGCTCGCAGAACCCGCGCCGGGTGGCGAACAGAAATTCGTCCACCGCGTCCGCCCCCAGGGTCGGCGGCGTCAGGGTGTAGGCGTAGCCCTGGGTGCGGATCATGGTCAGGGCGGCCTCGACGATGGCGGCATCGTTGCCCAGGCGCTGCCGCCAGTCCCGGGCCAGGGCGCGGGCGCGCGGGTTGCCGCCGTCCGGCAGGGCCAGGGCGCGGGCGCGGCGACCGGGGGTCAGTTCCGGGTCCAGGGAAAAATCCAGCCAGGCGTCTGCTTCGTAGCGCAGGCGGTGCGCCGCCGGTTCGCGCATCTGCCAGTGCAGGTCCGGACCCAGGCGGCTCTGGATGGGGGGCGTCACCTCGGGCGGATGCTCGGGCATTCCCAGCAGCACGGGGCGCTGATGAGGCTCCAGGGTCACGCTGTAGTGCGTCGGCGCGCCCCGCACCGACGCCACCGGCGGTACGGCGGGCAGGGGATGGTCGATGCGCCAGGCGAAGCCGTCGAAGTCCCACAACACCGGGCCGCGCCAGTACAGGGCGCTGCTGTCCGGCTGCGCGCCCGCGAACTCGGCGCGGAAGACCAGTTCGTCGGACTGGATCAGGCGGCTGATGCGCCCGGGGGCCATGATGTCGGATAGCCCGGTGCGGGCGGCGTTCGGGTGCGGCAGGCTCCACAGCGGCCCGGAGATGCGGGGAAACAGGAGGAACAGCAGCAACGCCACGGGCAGGCCCAGGAGCATCAGTTTTGCCGCCAGCGCCCCATGTTCGCGCCAGGGGGCCGTCGGGTTTTGCACCGCTGCCATGCCCGCCACCAGGCTCAAGGCCGCCAGGGTCATCCAGGCGGCGGTGGGCAGGCCCTGGGCGTCGAGAAAACGGGCCGTGAGCAGAAAGCAGCCCACGAACAGCAGGGCCAGGCGGTCGCGCGGGCCTTCCAGTTCCAGCAGCTTCACGCCGGACAGGAACACCAGCAGGGCGATGCCGCCGGAGGGGCCGATCACCGTGCCGTACTGGAGCAGCACGCCGGCCACGCCCGCCAGGGCCAGGAGCAGTTTCAGCGTCCGGCTCTCAAGCAGACGAAGGGCCGCCCCTAGTTTTCCGGCCCTCTGCGGGGGGAGGCCTGGACGCCGCCAGCGCGCCCGGGCGTAGGCCCCCGCCGCGCAGGCCAGCCAGGATAGGGTGAGCCACACGGGCAGGCGCTCGACGTGGGGCGCCAGCGCCAGCAGGAGGGGGAGCATCACCTCAAGCACGGGCCAGGGCCTCCAGACAGTGGCGCAGATGGGCCTCGCCGGACTGCGGCGGCAGCCGCCGGTCGGGCAGGATCAGGCCATAGGCCAGGCCGGCGGCGTGGGCGTCCAGCACCCAGCGGGTCAGGCGCGACAGGCGCGCCTCCGCATCCCGCCCCGGCGTCTGTTGCCAGTCCAGCCAGAGGCGCTGCGCCGTCCCCGCCCCGCCAAATTCCTTGGTGAGCAGGTCCGTCCCGCCGCGGGCCATGGCCTTCCAGGCGATGCGGCGAGGCGGGTCGCCGGGCTGGTAGGGGCGCAGGCCGTGAAATTCCGCTCCCTCCTGGCGGGGGCGGGCGGCATGGTCTCCGTCGCCGCCATCATGGGTCGGCAGCGGGGCGGCATCCTGCGCCGGGGCCGGGTAGACCAGCACCCCCCAGTCCAGCTCCAGCACCGTCCAGCAGCGGAACAGGCCCAGGGGCCAGACCGACTCGATGGCAAAGCGCCCCGGCGCGCTCCAGCCGCGCCGGGGCTGGGGTACGGGCAGTTCCAGACGCCCCGAGGGCGTGACGTCCACCAGGGGGCCGGCGTTGCCATACTGGCGCAGGTGCAGGCGATGGCGCCTTTGCGGCGCTTCGGCGCGCAGGGTGAAACAGGCAGTCTCGCCTGCATACACCGGTGGTGTCGTCTCGGCGCGCAGAGTCAGGCCCAGCAGGTTGCGGTGGGTGAGCAACAGCGCTGCCACCGCCACTCCGACAAACCAGAAGGTGAACAGGTAGGCGAGGCTGAGGCCGTAGTTCATGGCCCCGATGAGGAGCCCGAGAAGGAGCGCGCCGAACACGAGCCCGGCGCGGGTGGGGAGGATGTAGAGACGGCGCGCGGTCAGAACGACCGGGCTGGATTCGACGCGGGACGCGCGCCAGGGAAGAAAGGGCGCGGGCGACCTGACTACTGGCACACCTGCTGCATGTTGAAGGGGAGCAGGTTGGTGCTGTTGACCAGACCCATGGCGCCATCCACCAGATAGTGCAGGGCCTTGGTGGGGATGGGGGTAATGCCGATCAACTCGGTCGGACATTTGAAGGTGAGCACATACAGGGGCTTTTCGCCGGTGGGCAGCACCTTCTTGATGGTCGGCAGGATGGACTGGTCGGAAGGGGGCATGTCCGGCAGCAGGCTGCGCAGACCGCTGAACACGCTTCCTGTCGAGGCTTGCGCCGGCGTTGCGGCGGGAGCGGCGGCGGCAATGGCGGGAACGGGGAGGGCGGCGGCAACGGCTGGCGCGGCGACAACCACGGGGGCGGGGAGGGCCGCAACCGCGACGACGGGGGCGGCAGCGGCGACATGCGCCAGATACGGGTTGGGGGGGGCGGAGTACCCCGTCTGCGCGAAGGGCGGGACGAAGACGAACGGCGGCAGCGGGGTCGGGGCCGGTTTGGCGAGGGCCGCCGCCGGGGCGGGGGCGGGGGTCATCGGGGCGGAAATTGCCTGGACGGGCGTCGCTGGGGCGGCCTGGGGCGTCGGCAGGTACGGATTCGCCGCCGCCTTGGCGGTTTTTTTCTGCGCCGCCTTTTTGTGCTTGGCCGGTTTGACGTGCTTCGAAGTCTTTTTTGCAACCGGTTTGGCGGCGGTTGCGCTCCAGGCGGCGTCCGCCAGCATCAGGGGCAGGGCGGTGACGAGCAGGAGTCCGAGGAGGCGGGTGAAGCGGGTCAAGGTGATGTCCTTCATTGGGTGGGCGGCGGCCCGGAGTGGGCGGTCAGAATCAGGGGATTCAGACCCCGTGTTGTTTGAACCAGGCCTGCATGCGTTTCCACCCGTCTTCCGCTTCGTCCTTGCGGTAACTGGGCCGGTAATCGGCATGGAAGGCATGTGGAGCCTGGTCGTAGACATGAATGGAAGAGGACCGGCTGGGCGGGTTGGCGGATCGCGCCAGGGTTTCCTGCATCTGCTCCACGCCGGCGAGGGGAATGCCCTGGTCCAGACCGCCGTAGAGACCCAGGACCGGGGCCTTGAGTTCCCCTGCCAGGTCCAGGGGATGCCTGGGGGTCATCTCTCCGGTCTGCCCGAGCAGACGGCCATACCAGGCCACGCCGGCCTTCACGCCGGGATTGTGGGCGGCATACAACCAGGTGATGCGTCCGCCCCAGCAGAAGCCGGTGACGCCCAGGCGCGCGGCGTCGCCGCCGTGACCCTTGGCCCAGGCCGTGCAGGCGTCCAGGTCGGCCATGACCTGGGCGTCCGGAACCTTTGCGACGATCTTGGCGAGGATGTCCGGAATGGCGGTGTACTGGCGCGGGTCGCCCTGGCGGGCATACAACTCGGGGGCGATGGCCTGATAGCCGAGTCTGGCGAGACGGCGGCAGATGTCCTTGATGTGTTCATGCACCCCGAAGATCTCCTGCACCACGAGAAGAACGGGGAAGGGGCCGCCGGTAGCGGGTTGGGCGCGGTAGGCGGGCATCGCGCCATCCTGGGTCGGTACGCTGATCTCGCCGGCCAGCAGCCCGTCGGCGGGGGTGCTGATGGCGGTCTGGGCCGCCACCGGCTGCACCGCCAGGGCGAATCCAGCGCCCAGGGCGGTCACCAGAAAACCGCGCCGGTCATAGGAGGTCTGGGGTTGCAGGCTGTGGAACTGGCTGGCGAGGTCGGCGGGGGTGTTCATGAGCGCTCGCGGCAGGGTTGGGGGGTGGCGAATCATGCGACGGTTGCGCGTGGACAGGCAATTGAAATAGTCAACAACTGCCCTGTTCAGGGGATGGGTGTTTCCAACAGCGTACGCGCGGCCCAATCCTCGCCACCGGAATGGCCTGTCGCCGGGAACAGGCGGTGGGGGGCCAGGGCGGGAAGGACGGCCTGCACGTCTTCCGGCTGCACATAGGCGTGGCCGGCCAGCCAGGCCCAGGCGCGGGCGGCGCGCAGCAGGCCCAGGCCGGCGCGAGGGGAGAGGCCGGCGGCGAAACGAGTGTCCTGGCGGCTGGCGGCGAGCAGGGCCTGGATGTAATCCAGCAGGGCGTCGGCCACATGCACTTGCTGGGCGGCGCGCTGGTGTTCCATGAAGGTCTCGGGCGTGAGCACGGCGGGCAGTCGCGCCAGGAGGTCGCGGCGGTCTTCGCCCTGAAGCAGCGCCCGTTCGGCGGCGGGGTCCGGGTAGCCGAGGCGGATGCGGAACAGGAAGCGATCCAGTTGGGATTCCGGCAGGGGGAATGCGCCGATCTGGTCGCCGGGGTTTTGCGTGGCGATGACGAAGAAGGGGACAGGCAGGGGGCGGGTTTCGCCTTCAATGCTGACCTGGCCTTCTTCCATGGCTTCCAGCAGCGCGCTCTGGGCCTTGGGGCTGGCGCGGTTGATCTCGTCCGCCAGGATCACCTGGGCAAAGATGGGGCCGGGGTGGAAGCGGAAACCGGCGCTGTCCCGGTCATAGATGGCGGCCCCCAGGATGTCGGCGGGGAGCAGGCCGCTGGTGAACTGGATGCGGTGGAAGTCCAGCCCCAGGGTGCGCGCCAGGGCGTGGGCCAGGGTGGTCTTGCCCACGCCGGGGGCGTCTTCGATCAGCAGGTGGCCGCGCGCCAGCAGGCAGGCGACGGCGAGACGGGTCTGGTGCGGTTTGCCCAGGACGATGGCGTCGAGCTGGGCGAGGACGTTGGCAAGGGGCGGCATTTAAGCCCCTCCCCCTTGAGGGGGGAGGGGTTGGGGAGAGGGTGGGGGCGGCAAAGCCGCCCAATCAGAATTACGCAAAGGCCCGCCCTCTCCCCGGCCCTCCCTCCTCAAGGGGGAGGGGGAAAAGCGGCGGATCGCCATGCCTCTCAATCCTCCCGCCGCATCTGTGGGAACAGGATCACGTCGCGGATGCTGGCGGCGTCGGTCAGCAACATGACGTAGCGGTCGATGCCGATGCCGCAGCCGCCGGTGGGGGGCAGGCCGTGTTCCAGGGCGCGGATGAAGTCGGCGTCGTAGTACATGGCCTCTTCGTCGCCGGATTCCTTGGCCGCAACCTGGGCCTTGAAGCGGGCGTCCTGGTCTTCGGCGTCGTTCAGTTCGGAGAAGCCGTTGGCGACCTCGCGCCCGGCGATGTACAGCTCGAAGCGTTCGGTGACTTCCGGGCGGGCGTCGTTGGCGCGCGCCAGGGGGGAGCATTCAACCGGGTGTTCGATGATGTAGGTGGGCTGGATCAGGAGGTGTTCGGTGGTCTCTTCGAACAGGGTGAGTTGCAGCCCGGCCAGGCCGTCATGCTTGTGATAGGCGATCTTGCGGCGTTGCAGTTCGGCCAGGACGAAGGCCTGGTCTTCCAGCGGCGCGTCCTTCAGCTCCGGGTTGTATTGGCGCATGGCCTGCAACGGGGTGAGGCGGGCGAAGGGGTGCGAGAGGTCGATCATCTGGCCTTGGTACGAGACCACGGCGTGGCCGGTGACGTCGATGGCCACCTGGCGCAGCAGGCGTTCGACGAAGCCCATGAGGTACTGGTAATCGCGGTAGGCCTCGTAGAACTCCATCATGGTGAACTCGGGGTTGTGCCGGGTGGAGAGCCCCTCGTTGCGGAAGTTGCGGTTGATTTCAAAGACTTTTTCCATGCCGCCCACGACCAGGCGCTTCAGGTACAGCTCGGGCGCGATGCGCAGGAACAGTTCCATGTCGAGCGCGTTGTGGTGGGTGGTGAAGGGCTTGGCCGATGCGCCGCCGGGGATGGGATGCATCATCGGCGTCTCCACTTCCAGGAAGCCGTGGCCGCTCATGTAGGCGCGGATGGCCTGGACGATCCTGGAGCGGCGGATGAAGGTTTCGCGCGTGTTTTCGTTGGTGATGAGGTCGAGGTAGCGCTGGCGGTATTTCTGTTCCTGGTCGGTGAGACCGTGGAATTTTTCCGGCAGCGGGCGCAGGGCCTTGGTGAGCAGGCGCACCTGGCTGGCCTGGATGGTCAGCTCGTTGGTCTTGGTGCGGAACAGCATGCCGGTGACGCCGAGGATGTCGCCCAGGTCCATGCGCTTGAAGGCGTCGTAGGCGGCCTCGCCCACGGCCTCTTTCGAGACGTAGATCTGGATGCGCCCGCTCATGTCCTGGAGCGTGGCGAAGCTGGCCTTGCCCATGACGCGCTTCAACATCATGCGTCCCGCCAGTTGCACCGGGACCGGCGTTGTTTCCAGGTCTTCCTTGGCGGTTTCGCCGTGCGCGGCGTGGAGATCGGCGGCCAGATCGCGGCGCTCGAAGTCGTTGGGGAAGGCGATGCCTTGGGCGCGGATCGCGGCGAGCTTCTCGCGGCGCTCGGCGATGATCTGGTTCTCTTCTTGGGGGAGGGGGGCGGGGGTCGGTTCGGACATGGTCAAGTTACGGAGAAGAAGGGTTGGGTGGATAGGCCGAGATGGGTGGCTGCTCGGGCCATGACCCGGTCGGCGGTGGCAACCAGGCCAATGTGATGGTGCAGCGCCACGGCGAGGTGCAAGGCGTCCAGGGCGCGCAGGGGGGTGTCAGGGAGTTGGTCAATCAATCCGCGCGCCTGGGCGAAGGTGGCGTCATCCAGGGAGAGCGGTTCGAAATAGCCGTCGCGCAGGTCATCCTCGAAGCCTTTCACGGCCAGGCGCTCCGCCTCCTCATCCAGTTCGTTGTTGCGCCGTTTGCGCGCCAGGGCGCAACGGAACTCGACGATGGAGAGCCGGCTGATCCAGGCGTAGCGGAAACGTTGCAGAAAGTCGTCCACCTCGCCCGAGAGCGCCTCGCCCACATAGCGTTTGAGCAGGACGCTTGTGTCCAGGTACGGAGCGTCCAGGATCGGCTCAGTCACGTTCATCCCTTTCGGCGCGAATCGTGACCTCGCTGGGCACGGTCTGGAACGGGATGCGCGCGCGCAGTGCAGCGCGGGAGGGGATGCCCACGCTGGAGCGTTTGGCCGCCACCGGCAGGATGCGCGCCACCGGCTCGCCGCGCCGCACCACCAGAATCTCTTCGGCGTCGGCGAACATCTGTTCCGGGTGCGAAAGCCCTTCGCGCGCTTCGCGGATGGTGAGTTCTTTCATGGGGATGCTCCGGGGGAGGGGATGTGTCACAAGTATAAAGGTTGTGACACATGGCGGGCCGGGCCGGGGAAATTATGCCGCCTCGCTAAAAGTTGACTGTTTTGCGCTACTATTACGTCGCCCGCTCTGCGTGAGCCTGAGTTCCCCAGCCTTCCTTATTTATCGAGACCATAAAGGAGTTTTTCATGTCCATCATTTTCCAATCACTGGGTCGTACCGTTGCTGCGGGCGTCGCGCTGCTCGTCCTCATCCTGTTCGGCGCCGGTCTGGGCGGTGACCTGCACCTTATCGGCATGCGCTGGTTGCACGCCATGGCCGGCGTGATGTGGGTCGGCCTGCTGTGGTACTTCAACTTCGTGCAGATCCCCTCCATGCCCAAGATCCCGGATGAGCAGAAGCCCGCCATCGGCAAGGTGATCGCCCCCACCGCCCTGTTCTGGTTCCGCTGGGCCGCCCTGGCGACCGTGGTCACCGGCCTGGCCATCGCCTTCGCCGCCGGCTATCTGGTCCCCGCCCTGACCCTCACCGCCGGCGTGCGCACCATCGGCATCGGCATGTGGCTGGCGCTGGCGATGGCCTTCAACGTCTGGTTCATCATCTGGCCGAATCAGAAGAAGGCGCTGGGCATCGTGCAGGTGGAGCCCGCCGAGAAGGCCGCTGCGGCGCGCTTCGCCATGCTGACCTCGCGCTTCAACACCATGCTCTCCATCCCCATGCTGTATTGCATGATCGCGCAGGGCAACGGCGGTTGATCCGTTCGCAATGCCGCAAAAGGCCCGCTTCGGCGGGCCTTTTGCATTGCCGGTGCGCGTCGAAGGGATAATCCGCGCATGAACGCCACCCCCACCGCCCTCTCCCTGCTCAACCGCGTCTTTGGCTACCCCGCGTTTCGCGGTCACCAGGAGGCCGTCATCGACCGGGTCACGCAGGGCGGCGACGCCCTGGTGCTCATGCCCACCGGCGGCGGCAAGTCTCTTTGCTATCAGATCCCCGCCCTGCTGCGGGACGGGTGCGGCGTGGTGGTATCCCCCCTCATCGCCCTCATGCAGGATCAGGTCGCGGCCCTGAACGAGCTGGGCATTGCGGCCACCTTTCTCAACTCCAGCCTGACCGGTCCCGAGGCGTATCGGGTGGAGCAGGACTTTCTGGCCGGGCGGCTCCAGTTGCTTTATGTGGCGCCGGAGCGGCTGCTCACTCCGCGTTTTCTGGAACTGCTGGAGCGGGCGCGGGTGGCGCTGTTCGCTATCGACGAGGCCCACTGCGTATCTCAGTGGGGACATGACTTCCGTCCGGAATACCTGGGCTTGTCGGCGCTGCATGAGCGCTTTCCCGATATTCCCCGCATCGCCCTGACCGCCACGGCGGACGCGCAGACCCGGCGCGAGATCCGCGAACGTCTGCAACTGGAGGCGGCGCAGGAGTTCGTCTCCAGCTTCGACCGCCCCAACATCCGTTACACCATCGTCGAAAAGGCGGATGCGCGCCGCCAGTTGCTGCGCTTTCTGCAAGACCATGCGGGGGAGGCGGGCATCGTCTATTGCGGTACGCGCAAGAAGGTGGATGACCTGGCCGCCAGCCTGGCGGCGGAGGGTCATGCCGCGCTGCCGTACCACGCCGGGTTGCCCCAGGAGGACCGCCGCCGCCATCAGGAACGCTTCCTGCGGGAGGATGGCATCGTCATGGTGGCCACCATCGCCTTCGGCATGGGCATTGACAAGCCGGATGTACGCTTTGTCGCCCACCTGGATCTGCCCCGCTCCATCGAGGGCTATTACCAGGAGACAGGCCGCGCCGGGCGCGATGGCGAGGCGGCGGAGGCGTGGATGGCCTGGGGCTTGCAGGATGTGGCGGCGCAACGCCGCTTCATCGAAGAGTCGGAGGCGGGCGAGCAGCACAAGCGTGTGGGCCACGCCAAGCTGGATGCCCTGCTCGGTCTGGTGGAGGCGGCCTCGTGCCGGCGCGTGGCCCTGCTGGGGTATTTCGGCGAGGCGTCCGGCCCCTGCGGCAACTGCGACAACTGCATCGAGCCGCCTACCCTGTGGGACGGCACCGAGGCCGCGCGCAAGGCGCTCTCCGCCGTGTTCCGCACCGGCCAGCGCTTCGGCGCGGGGCATGTCATTGATGTGCTGCTGGGCAAGCCCACCGAGAAGGTGACGCAGTGGGGCCATGACCAGTTGGCGGTGTTCGGCATCGGCGCGGAACTGGAGGGCCGTCCCGGCGACGACAAGCGCTGGCGTTCGGTGATCCGCCAGATGGCGGTGCGGGGCTGGCTCGCGGTGGACCACGACGCCTACGGCGCGCTGCGCCTGACCGAGGCGGCGCGCCCGGTGCTGCGCGGTGAGGTGCAGGTGATGCTGCGCGAGCAGGCGGCGCGGCGCGGCAAGGAAAAACGCGCGCGCCGGGCCGTGGAAGGGCTGGCGCAAGGCGATGAGGCGCTGTTTGATCGCCTGCGCAATTGGCGCCGCCAGACCGCGCTGGTCCACAACGTGCCGGCCTACGTCATCCTGCACGACGCCACCCTGCGCAATATCGCCGGGGCGAGGCCCGCGACCCTGGCGGAACTGGGGGAGATCGCCGGGATCGGCGCCACCAAGCTGGAGCGGTATGGGGCGGAGATCGTGGCGGTGGTGACGGAATGCCCCCCGCGCCTTGAGTCGAAGCCCCCCCTGTAGGAGCCCGGCTGCGCCGGGCGATACGCCGGTCGCCAGGATGGGGACAGGGCTCCCGCCGCTGTCGCGACGGCGCGCTCAAACCCCCTGTTTCAGGCTGGCCTGGATGAAGTCGTCGAGGTCGCCGTCCAGCACCGACTGGGTGTTGCCCACCTCGTAATTGGTGCGCAGATCCTTGATGCGGCTCTGGTCCAGCACATAGCTGCGGATCTGGTGGCCCCAACCGATGTCGGACTTGGAGTCCTCCAGTTTTTGCTGTTCCGTCTGGCGTTTGCGCAGTTCCAGTTCATACAGCCGCGCGCGCAGCATGTTCCAGGCCTCATCGCGGTTGCGGTGCTGGGAACGGTCGTTCTGGCACTGCACCACGATGTTGGTGGGAAGGTGGGTCAGGCGCACCGCCGAGTCGGTCTTGTTGATGTGCTGGCCGCCGGCGCCGCTGGCGCGGTAAGTGTCGGTGCGCACGTCCGCCGGGTTGATGGCGATCTCGATCGAGTCGTCCACTTCCGGGAACACGAACACGGAGGTGAAGCTGGTGTGGCGCCGAGCGTTGGAATCGAAGGGGGATTTGCGCACCAGGCGATGGATGCCGGTCTCGGTGCGCAGATAGCCGTAGGCGTACTCCCCTTCCACGCGGATGGTGCAGCTTTTGATGCCCGCCACGTCGCCTTCGGACTCTTCCAAAAGTTCCGCCTTGAAACCCCGGCGCTCGCAGTACTTCAGATACATGCGTTCCAGCATCTGCGCCCAGTCCTGGGCCTCGGTGCCGCCGGCCCCGGCCTGGATCTCGATGAAGCAGGGCTGCGGGTCCATGGGGTTGCTGAACATGCGGCGGAATTCCAGGTCGCCCACCTGGGCCTCGATGCCGGCCACGTCAGCGGCCACGGCCTCCAGGGTGTCGTCGTCGTTCTCTTCCCGCGCCAGCTCGAACAACTCCGCTGCGCCGAGGAGTTCCGCGTCGATCTTTTCCAGGTTGAGGACTACGCCCTCCAGGGCCTTGCGTTCACGTCCCAGATCCTGGGCGCGCTTGGCGTCATTCCACAGGGCCGGGTCTTCGGCGATGCGGACGACCTCGTTCAGACGATCCCGTTTGCCGTGGTAGTCAAAGATACCCCCGGAGTTCATTGGCGCGACGTTTGAGGTCGGCCAGGCTGGCGTCGATCTGATTGAGGCGTTCAGCTTCCATGATTGGGCGGCGAGGTGCGAAAAGCGGCGGATTATACGCACCGAGCTTGCTTGCCGCCGGGCCGGGCGTGTATTCTCGCGCCCCTTCGCGGAGAGATGGCCGAGCGGTCGAAGGCGCACGCCTGGAAAGCGTGTATACGTTAATAGCGTATCAAGGGTTCGAATC
This sequence comes from Betaproteobacteria bacterium, assembly GCA_016219425.1. Classification (GTDB taxonomy): domain Bacteria; phylum Pseudomonadota; class Gammaproteobacteria; order Burkholderiales; family Thiobacillaceae; genus PFJX01. The sequence goes on from JACRNB010000012.1 coordinate 131,057, forward strand.
CCTTTCTCTCCGCCACCCCCCTCGTTTCTCGTTTTGCCCCCCCCTGCATCCGGTTCCGCGCGCGACAATCTGCGCCGACATTCCTTTTCAGGAGCCGGAAATGCCCAGCGTTCTTGTTCCAAGCGTTCTTGTTCCTCTAGCCCCCGGATTCGAAGACCTCGAAGCCGTCACCATCGTCAATATCCTGCGTCGCGCCGGCATTGAGGCGGTCACTGCGGGGCTTGCGCCTGGTCTGGTGCAGGGCGCGCGCGGCATTCGCATTCAGCCGGATGCGGAACTGGATGCCGTGCTGGGGCGGGACTTCGACATGATCGCCCTGCCCGGCGGCATGCCCGGCGCGGAAAACCTGAAGAACGATGCCCGCATCCAGACCTTGCTCCGGCGCATGGCGGCGGATGGGTGTTACCTCGCAGCCATCTGCGCGGCCCCCATCGCCCTGGCCCAGGCGGGCGTGCTGGATGGGCGGCGCATCACCAGCTACCCCGGATTTGTGGAAAAGATGACCATCCCCGGCGCCACTTGTCTGACGGACGGCGTGGTGGTGGACGGCAAGGTGGTGACTTCGCGCGGCCCTGGCACGGCCATGGACTTCGCCCTCACCCTGGCGGAACTGCTGGCCGGACGAGCGAAGCGGGAGCAGGTGGAGGCGGGGTTGGTGCGGGGTTGATCGCCGCCGGGGCGGGTCAGTACGCCGGTGCGCTGATTTCCGTCAGCAGGTTCAAATAGGCGCGGTAGCGCCCCAGCAGCATGGCGCCGGATTCCGCGGCGTCGCGCACGGCGCAGCCGGGTTCGTGGATGTGGCGGCAGTTGTAGAAGCGGCATTGCCCGGCCCGTTCCCGCAGTTCGGGAAAGGCGGCCATGAGACCCGGCGCATCCAGGTGCCGGAGGCCGAATTCCTGCATGCCGGGGGAGTCGATCAGCGCACCGTGCCGGGGCAGTTCATGCAGGCGCGAGTGGGTGGTGGTGTGCCGCCCGGCGTCCAGCGCCTCGGAGATGGCCCCCACCACGGCCTTGGCCTCGGGGACCAGTCGGTTGAGCAGGCTGCTCTTGCCCATGCCCGAGGCCCCCACCAGGATGCTCACGCGCCCCGCCAGTTCCACTTCCAGCGCGCGGATGTCGCCGACGGCGGAGACCTTGAGCACGGGGTAGCCGATGGCCTCGTAGGCGCTGAGGTAGTCCGCCAGACGCGCGGTTTCCGGCAGGTCGATCTTGTTGAGGACGATGCGCGCGGGGATGTCCGCCGCCTCGCACGCCACCAGACAGCGGATCAGCAACTCCTCGCGGAACAGGGGTACGGCGGCGACCACGATGAGGGCCTGGTCGAGGTTGGCGGCGAGCAGCTTTTCGCGCATCGCGTCGGAGCGGTAGAGCAGGTTGCGACGCTCCTCCACCCGTTCGATCACGCCCGCGCCGGGTTGGGTGATCTGGATGCTGACCTGGTCGCCGCAGGCCACGCCGCCCTTCTTGCCGCGGGTGACGCATTCGATGATCTCGCCGCTTTCCACCGCCACCAGGAAGTGGCGGCCATGGGTGGCGATGACGCGGGCGATCAAAGCGCGAACAGCGCGTCGATCTTGGCGGCGCAGATGAAGTCGGATTCGGACAGGCCCTGGATGGCGTGGGTGATGTATTCGACGCGGCAGGTGTTGTAGCCCACGCTCAGGTCCGGATGGTGTCCCTGCTGGTGCGAGACCCAGGCCACGGCGTTCACGAAGGTCAGGGTGATGTAGTGGTCCGGGAACTTGAAGTCGCGCCGCAGTTTGCCGTCGGCCACGCCCCAGGCGGGGTCCAGCTTGGAGCCAAGGGCGGCGATTTCATCGGCGGTCAGGGGCGGAATGCCGCCCTCGCAGGGCTTGCACTTGCCTTTGGACAGGTCGCAGAAGGTGTCGGTCATGGGAACTCCTGTAGCGCCGGCATCCTTGCCGGCATGTTCAAAGAGCCGGCAGGGATGCCGGCGCTACGGGTTTACTTGAACTTGTAGAACTGCCCGTTGAGATACGCGCCCAGGTGCGCCTCTTCTTCGGGGAACAGTTCATTGCCCAGGGCGTTGTTGCAGGTGGTGATCTGCTGCGCCAGGCTGGAGGCGGTCTTCACCCGACGCTCGGCGCGGGTGTAGATCTTGCTGCCGTCGCCGCTGTACTTGGCGATGTGGCAGGCGGTGCACTTTTTCTGGTGCAACTCCTTGCCGGCCTGGGTGTTGCCGTTGGCGAAAGGGGCGGCCAGGGCCGGGGCGGCGAGCAGGGTCAGGGTCAGGATGGCGAGTTTCATTCGGTGCTCCTAGGTCATGCCCGTGCGGGCTGGGTGCTCGTGTGGTTATGAGGTTGCAGTCGGGCGATGCGTTCCACCGCCTTGGGGTGGCTGTCGTGGAACAACGAATACAGCGGGTCCGGCGTCAGGGTGCTGGCGTTGTCCCGGTACAGTTTGACCAGTGCGGCGATCAGGTGGTTCGGCGCGCAGTGGCGGGCGGCGAAGGCGTCGGCCTGGAACTCGTGGCGGCGTGAATACAGGCTCATCAGCGGCGAGAGCGGAAACAGGAAGACGGGCAGGATCAGGAAGAACAGGGCCAGCGCCGTGGCGTCGTCCATCGTCCCCATCCCGAGGCCGGCGTAGAACCAGGGGGCCTGTTTGAGCCAGGCCAGCAGGGCCAGCAGCCCGAGTGAGAACAGGAACAGGAAGACGATGCGCTGGGTGATGTGGCGGTGCTTGAAATGGCCCAGTTAATGGGCCAGCACCGCCTCGATCTGCTCCGGACTCAACTGGGTGAGCAGGGTGTCGAAGAAGACGATGCGCTTGGATGCGCCCAAGCCGGTGAAGTAGGCGTTGCCGTGGCTGGAACGCTTGGAGCCGTCCATGACGAACACGCCGTTGGACGTGAATCCGGCTCGCTTCAGCAGGGCGTCGATGCGGCTGCGCAGGCTGGCGTCCTCCAGGGGGGTGAACGTGTTGAACAGGGGGGCGATGACGGTGGGGTAGAGCGCCAGCGCCAGCAGGTTGAAGCCCGTCCACACGCCCCACACCCAGAGCCACCAGGCGTCGCCCATGCGGCCCATGAGCCATAGCACCAGCAGCAGCAGGGGCGCGCCGATGACCAGACCCAGGCCCGCTTCTTTCAGCAGGTCGGTGAAGAACCCGGCGACGGTCTGGCGATTGAAGCCGAAGCGCGCCTCCACGCCGAACTGCCGCCAGAGGGAGAGGGGCAGTTCCACCAGCCCGGTGAGCAGGAACAGGCCCAGCAGGAATCCAACGCCAGCCAGCAGCGGGTGGATGTTCAGGCCTGCGGCCTGGTCATGCACCCATTGCAGGCCGCCGCCCAGAGTCAGCGCCAGGAGCAGGCCGGTCTCCAGCGCCAGGTGGAGCAGGCCGACCCGCGCCTTGGCCAGGGTGTAGGTGGCGGCGCGGGCATGTTCCTGCGCCGGGATACGGTCGCGGAAGGCGGCGGGCACCGTGTCCCGGTGTTGCCAGACATGGCGCATCTGGCGCAACAACAGCCATAGACGCAGGCCGGCGGAAAGGATCAGTACGGACAAAAAAAGGCTTTGAAATGAAGGCATTAGCTTTGCATGAGGTCAGTTGCGGGTTGATTGTGCCACAATGCCGCCCCTTCCCAACCCTGGCGAGAAAAGGCCTTTCATGGCGCAGAACGACACTCATCTGGTCTGGCTTGATATGGAGATGTCCGGTCTCAATCCGGATACCGACAAGGTGCTGGAGGTGGCCCTGGTCGTCACCGACAAGGATCTCAACGTGCTGGAAGAGGGGCCGGTGCTGGTGCTGCATCAGGACGACGCCGTGCTCGACGGCATGGACAGTTGGAACAAGGGCACCCACGGCAAGTCCGGCCTGATCGACAAGGTGAAGGCCTCCGCGCTCACCGAGGCGGAGGTCTCGGCGCAGATGATCGCCTTCATGAAGAAGCATGTGGGCGAACGCAAATCTCCCATGTGCGGCAATTCCATCTGCCAGGACCGCCGCTTCATGGCGCGCCACCTGCCCGAGATGGAGGCCTACTTCCACTACCGCAACCTGGATGTCTCCACCCTCAAGGAACTCGCCGCCCGCTGGCGTCCGGAGTTGAAGGAGGGCTTCAAGAAGGCCAACAGTCATACCGCGCTGGCCGACATCATGGAGTCCATCGAGGAACTGAAGTACTACCGCGAGCATTTCATCAAAGGCAGCTCGTAGCGGGTAGCGGGTAGTGGGTGGCTCAAGGTCAAAGCCACCCGCTACCCGCTACGAGCTACCCGCCAGCCGCTAGGAGAACCCATGAAACCCGGCACCCCCTTCACCATCGAGGTCAACCCGCGCATCCCCCGCCGCCTGGGGCGTCTGACCGAACTGGCGGACAACCTCTGGTATGCCTGGGACCGTCCCAGCCGCACCCTGTTCGCGCGCCTGCATCCCGGTCTGTGGGATGCGGTGAGCCACAATCCCAAGGCCTTTCTCAAGCGCGTGGACGAAGACCGCCTGACCGAGGCGGCGGAAGACCACATCTTCCTGGGCAACTACAACCGCGTGCTGTCCGCCTTCGATACCTACATGAGCGAGCCGTTGCGGCGCGACCTGCCGGTGGACCTGAAGCCGGGCGATCTGGTGGCCTACTTCTGCGCCGAATTCGGCTTCCACGAGAGCTTCCCGATCTACTCCGGCGGCCTGGGCATCCTCGCCGGCGACCATTGCAAGTCCGCCTCGGACCTGCGCCTGCCCTTCGTGGCGGTGGCCCTGCTCTACCGCCAGGGCTATTTCTCCCAGCGCATCGACAATGACGGTCATCAGGTGGCCACCTACACCGATTCGGACTTCGACGACCTGCCGGTACACCCCGCCATGGATACGGAGGGGCGCGAGGTTCACGTCCAGATCGAGCTGCCGGGACGCAAGCTGGAGGTGAAGGTGTGGGAAGCCCAGATCGGCCATGTGCGCCAGATCCTGCTGGACACCGACCTGCCCTCCAACCGGGCGGAAGACCGCCACATCACCCACCAGCTGTACGGCGGCGACAAGCACACCCGCATCCAGCAGGAGATCGTCCTGGGCATAGGCGGCATGCGCGCCCTGGAAGCCCTGGCGGTGGCCCCCACCGCGTACCACATCAACGAAGGCCACGCCGCCTTCCTGGTGCTGGAGCGGGTGCGGCGCAAGGTCAAACAGGGCCTGTCCTTCCATGCCGCCCTGGAGGCGGTGGCGGCCAGCACCGTATTCACCACCCACACCCCGGTGCCGGCGGGCCATGACCATTTTGCCGAAGACATGATCTGGGATTACTTCGGCTCCTGCTGCACCGACCTGGGCGTGAGCCGGGACGAGTTCATGCGTCTGGGCGGCGCCGGCCACGGGACCGAGTTCAACATGACCAAGCTGGCCCTGAACGGCTCGCGCCATCACAACGGCGTCTCGCGCATCCACGGCCACGTCTCCTCGCGCATCCTCTCGGACATGTGGCCCCAGGTGGGGCCGGACGAGTCGCCCATGGACTACATCACCAATGGCGTCCACGTCTCCACCTTCCTGGCGCAGGAATGGCAGGATCTGTTCGACAACAAACTGGGCTACGAATGGCGTCGCCGGCTGACCGATGTGAAGTTCTGGGAAAAGGTCGAGAACATCCCGGACCACCACTTCTGGTCCGTACACCAGGCCTTGAAGACCCAGATGCTGCACTCCGTGCACCACCGCATCACCGCTCAGCACCTGCGCAATCATGGTTCCGAGGCGCACCTGGAGCGCATGCTCAAGTACGCCAATCCCCTGGACCCCAACGTCCTCGTGATCGGCTTTGCGCGTCGTTTCGCCACCTACAAGCGCGCCACGCTGCTGTTTGAAAACATGGACTGGCTCCGGGCCATCCTCAAGGACGCCGACCGTCCGGTGCTGTTCATCTTCGCCGGCAAGGCGCACCCGGCGGACAAGCCCGGCCAGGAACTCATCCGCCGCATTCACGAGTTCTCCCGCTGGCCCGAGTTCGAAGGCAAGTTGCTGATGGTGGAAGGCTACGACCTGGGGTTCGCACGTCGCCTGGTGTCCGGTTGCGACATCTGGCTCAACAACCCCATCTACCCCCTGGAGGCCTCCGGCACCTCCGGCATGAAGGCCGCCATGAACGGCGTACTCAACCTCTCCGTCACCGACGGCTGGTGGGAAGAGGGGTACGACGGCGCCAACGGCTGGGCGATCAAACCCGCGCCGGAGTATTTCGACGAAGGTCGGCGCAACCGGGAAGACAGCCAGACCCTGTACGAACTGCTCCAGGATCAGGTCATCCCCATGTACTACCGCCGCCACGAGCTTGGCTTCTCCACCGAATGGGTGCGCATGGCCAAGCGTTCCATCTCCACCCTGCTGCCGCGTTTCAACTCCACGCGCATGGTCATGGAGTACGTCAACAAGTTCTACGCCCCGGCCAGCCGCCAGTGGCGTCGTTATTCCCAGGACAATTTCTCCGCCGCCCAGTCTCTGGCGGGCTGGAAGGCCAAGGTGCGTCAGTGCTGGGGCGGCGTCTCCATCCGTCGGGTGGACGAGGCCCAGCGCCGCATCAGCTTCGGCGAGAGCGTGAAGATCCAGATGGCCGTGAACCTGGGCGGCCTCGCCCCCGAGGACGTGCAGGTGGAAGTGTTGGTAGGGCGCGCCTCCAAGCAGGGCCAGGACAAGGAACTGCAAGCCACCCCCATGCAGGCCATCGGCTGGCAGGGCCAGGAATGCATCTTCGAACTGGAACTGACCCCGGAACTGTGCGGCAAGCTGCTCTACCGCGTGCGCGTCTATCCCTACCATGACCTGCTCACTCACCCCTTCGAAACGGGGCTGATGGTGTGGTTGTGAGCGTTTGAGATGCGCCTGCGCCGCGCATGACCACTTTCCTCGCCATCGGCCTGGGCGCCGCCCTTGGCGCCTGGATACGCTGGGGACTGGGGCTCTGGCTCAACCCGTTGTTCCCGACCGTGCCCTACGGCACCCTGGCCGCCAACCTCATCGGCGGCTACCTCATCGGCCTCGCCATCGCCTTCTTCGCGCAACATCCCGGCCTGCCGCCGGAATGGCGGCTGTTCGCCATCACCGGCTTCCTGGGCGGGCTCACCACCTTCTCCACCTTCTCGGCGGAAGTCTTCACGCTCATCAGCCGGGGCCAGTTGGCCTGGGCGCTGGCGGCGGCCTCCGCCCACCTGTTCGGCTCCCTCGTCCTGACGGCGCTGGGGGTGCTGACCTACAAACTGCTCCGGGGATGACCATGGCCGCTTGCATCCGCTTTTACCTGCACGAAGGCCGCCAGCACGGCGGCATGCTCCTGCGCGACTGGTTGTTCGAGACGGCGCGGCAGAGCGGCATCCCCGGCGGCACGGCGTTCCGCGCCTGCGCCGGCTATGGCCGCCACGGCCTGCATGAAGACCACTTCTTCGAACTGGCGGGCGACCTGCCGGAAGCGGTGGAATTCTTCGCTGAATCGGATCGGATTGCGGAATTGATCGCAACCGTTTCGCGGCACGGGCTTCGGCTGCTCTACCTCACCTACCCGGTGGAGGTGGGGATGACGGCAGCCGCTTCGTAGTTCCCTGAAACTTCCCCGGCCACCCACTCCGGTCAGGGAAACTGCAATATCCTTACCCCGCATCAGCCATCAGAATCCTTCCCCAGGAGAGCTTTCATGTTTCGCCCGTACCGTCCCCAGACCCGTTTGCTTCTGCTGCCCGCGTTGATCGCCCTGACCCTTGGCGGCTGCGCCACGCGCGAATATGTAGATACCGAATTCGGCGGCGTACACCGGCGCGTGGAGGCGCTGGAAGCCCTGATGAACCAGGCGACCAAGACCCTGTCCGCCCATTCCGAGCGTCTGGCCGCCTCCGATACCCGCATGAGCGCGGCGGAACAGTCCGCATCGGCCCTGTCCAAGCGGATCGAGCAGACCGGAACGGCCCTCGCCGCCGTGGATCAGCGCCTGCAGGGCGTGGACGCCAGGACAGAGGCGACCGGCAAAAGACTCGATGCCCAGCAGGCCGAACAAGGGCGCACCGCCAAGGCGGTGGAAGACCTGAACCTGCGGGTGCGCGGCCTGAGCGACGGGCTGACCAATACCCAGCGCCAGGTGGAGGGCGGCGCGGCCAATCTGACCGCCACCCAGAGCCGCCTGAGCGCCCTTGAATCCGGTCTTAGCGCCCAGGCCGAGGCCGCTCGCGCCCAGGCCGCAGCGGAAACCGCCCGGGCTGCCGCGGACAAGGCCGCCGCCGCGTCCGCCGCCGCCCAGGACGCCTCGGGCAAGGCTGCCGCCGTCGCCGTTCAGGCGGCCATGCCGGTCGCGCCGGTCCAGGCCGCAGCGGTTGCGGCGCCGGTCCAGATCGCCGTCGTTCCGCCGGCAGACGTCAACAAGCGTCTGGAGCACATGGCCGAACTCATCGGCGAGGTGCACAAACGGATCGACGTGAATTCCGGCACCCTTTCCAACACCGCTGTGCGCGTCGGCAAGCTGGAGGAATGCATGGTTGCCGCAGACAAACGGGATACGGAGCAGGATGTCGCGATCAGGGCGGCGGGGGACCGGATGCTGGTTTCCGCCTCAAAACTGTCCACCGTCGAACAGCGTCTGACGGAGCAGGGGGCGTTTGTCGCCAAGGTGGGCAAGCAGTTGCAGAGCCTGGATGCCAGTCTGGGTTCGGCGCGGACCCAGTTGGAGGCCGAGGCCACTGCCCTGGCCCGAGCAGGCCAGCGCATCGTCAGCCTGGAGTCCGCCGCCAAGAATCACGAAGAACGGCTGACCAAGGCGGAACAGGAGCACTCCCAGCTGTCCATGTCCGCGCGTGAGGCGCTGGATCGCGCCGTGACCGCAGGCCGGCTGGCCGAGGGCAAGCTGGTGATGGAAAGCGTGCTGACGGAAGACGTGAGCGGGTTCCGCGTCTACCGCGCGCAGTTGTCCGAGGCGGCGCGCCAGTCCCTGGATGAATTCGCCGCTCGCCTCAAGCAGGAAAACAAGAACATCTATGTCGAAGTGCAAGGCCACACCGATTCCAGCGGCAGCGCCAAGGTCAATCACAAACTGTCCCGTCAGCGCGCCGAGGCGGTGCAGGAATACCTCACCAAGGTTGCCGGCCTGCCGGTGCACCGCGTCGGCGTCGTCGCCTACGGCGCCACCCGCCCCCTGGCCGACAACGACACCCCGGAAGGCCGCGCCAAGAACCGGCGCGTGGACCTGGTGGTGCTGAAATAAGCGCCGCCATCCTCATGAAAAAAGGCCCGGTGACGGGCCTTTTTTCATGGCGCGGATCAGCGCTCGGAGGTTGGCGTGAAGGCCAGCGACACGGAGTTGAGGCAGTAGCGCAACCCGCTGGGAGCGGGGCCGTCGTTGAAGACATGGCCGAGATGGCCGTCGCAACGGGCGCAGCGGATCTCGGTGCGGATCATGCCGTGGCTGCTGTCGTGCACGGTGCGGAGATGGTCGGCGTCAACGGGGGTGTGAAAGCTGGGCCAGCCGGTGCCGGATTCGAACTTGGCGTCGGCGCGGAACAGCGGCAGCCCGCACAGGCGGCAGGTGAACACGCCGGCGCGTTTTTCCTTGAGCAGGCCGCCGCAGAAGGGCGGTTCCGTGCCCTGGTGCAGCAGCACGCGCCGTTCCTCCTCGTTGAGCCCGGCCTCCAGGCGCGCGCGCTCCCCGGCGTCGGGAGGCGTGAGGTCGTGCCCGGAGGCGGAGACGGGACTCATTGGTAGGTCAGTTCCGACCAGCGTCCGTCCTCGATCACCTGCTGGCGCATCTGCTGCCAGGCCTCGGCGGAACCGGCGGCCTGCGCCATGGCGGCGTCGAAGGCGGTCTCGACCTTTTTCAGCCCGGCCAGATAGACGTGGGTTCTGGGGTCTTGCAGCAGACGCCAGACCTCGGCGGCATGGTCCGCCACGCCTTGTTGCAGTGCGTCGGCCTCGTCGCCCAGGAGCGGGCGCTTGATCGCCTGGATGGCCTGGAAGGTGGCCTGGTCGTAGTACAGGGCGAGGTCGTCATTGAGCGTGTTCATGTACAGCAGGTCAGCGCCGGTGCGCGCGCCGAAGAACAGGCGCACCTGGCCCGTCCAGCCGCCGCGCTCGGTGTAGATGCGCTGCAACAAGGCGCGGAAGGGGGCGATGCCAGCGCCGGCGCCGATCATGAGCAGGTTGCTGTCCGATTCGCGCGGGATCTGAAATGGGCTGCGGTGCGGGCCGGTGAGCTCGACCTGCGCGCCGGGAGCGAGGTCGCACAGGTAGTTGGAGGCCTCGCCCGGATATTGCTCGCCGGAGACTTCGTCAACGTAGAAGCAGCGCCGCACCAGGATCTCCAGATCGACGCCGAGGCCGGATTTCTTCACGCCGGCGATGGAGTAGTAGCGGTGGTGTGCGGGGTTGCCGAAAGGGTGCGGGCCGGGGCTGAGGATGCCCAGGTTCTGCCCGGCGGGCTGGTCGAACGCGGCGTCGTCCACATGCAGGACGATCTGGCGCACCTCGTCGCTGGTCTCGGGGGTGATGCGGGCGCTGGCGACCACTGTGGCCACGGCGGCGATGGGCGGGACGGAGGGGGGAGTGATGTCGTGCATAAATGTGTCCTGGGGAGAGGGGTGAAAATTGTGCGGATGCACAAAGGGTACGCCCGGTGCGTGGGCTTGTTAACCCTGACGTGGGCAAGGATGATGCGTTGGTACATGTGAACGGGGTTGCCAGGCCCGTGCATGACAGGTTCAAAATGCCCGCGCATCCGTGAAGTTTGGAGGAGACAAAAATGGCTGTACTGCGAGTTTGAAGGCGCTTCACCCGCCTGCCGTAGATGGTTGACCCTATCGACCTTTCCGAACACCTGCTGCATCGCCTGGGGGAGGGCGTGTGCTGCCTGGATCCCGCCGGGGCATGCACGTTCGTCAATCAGGCGGCGCTGTCGATGCTGGGTTTCCAGCGCGAAGAACTGGTGGATCGACATTGCCGGAGCTTGTTTGAATGCGGTGCGGATCTGCCCTGGGGCGAATGCCGCTGCGCGGTCGTCCAGACCGTGCTGGACGGCCAGTGGCGTCAGGGTGAACTGCAATTCCGGCGCAAGGACGGGGCTCTCCTGCTCGCGCAACTTTCGGTCAGCCCGCTGGCGCAGCATGAACGGGGCCACAGCGTGGTGATCGTGTTCCGCGACATCTCCGAGCAAAAGCGTACCGAGGCCGCGCGCCAGGCGCAGGCGCAACGCCTGGCGGAACAGAACCGGATCATGGCGCGCTTTGCGGCGTGCGAGGCGGTGGGCAGGGGGGATGTCTACCGGGTGGCGCTGGACATGAGCGCCGAGGCGGCGCAGCGCTTCGAGATCGACCGGGTCGGGGTCTGGCTGTTCAACGCGAGCGGTGATGCGTTGCGCTGCGTCAGCATGTTTGACCGCGCCAGCGCCCGCCACGAAAGCGGCGGCATCCTGCTGGAGCGGCACTTCGGGCCGGAGTTCGAGGGCTTGCGCTCATCGCGCTTTGTGGATGTCCGCGACGCCCTGCACGACCCGCGCACGGCGGGCTACGTCGGTGAGCGGCTGCTCCCGCACGGCGTCGTCTCCCTGCTCGATTGCGCCATCCACTCGGGCGGGCGGGTGCTGGGGATGTTGGGCCTGGAATACCGGCAGCAACGCCCCGCCTGGGAACCCGACGAGATCGCCTTCGGCTGCGCCCTGGCCGATCAGGTTGGCATGGCCGTGCTCAACGCCGAGCGCATCCGCGCCGAGGCGGAACTGCGTCTGAGCGAATTGCGCCATCGGGCCATCTCCGGCCTCACTTCGGACCTGCTGTTTTCCTGCATCCGCAACGGCGACCAGATGTTTACCGTGGATTGGATGACGGGGGCGTGCGAGGCGATCTTTGGCATCAGCACGGCGGAACTGCTGGCGCGCGGGTGCTGGCGCTGCTTTGTGCACCCGGAAGACCTGCCCGAGTTCGACCGCCTCATCACCCGGCTGGAACCGGGCCAAGCCAGTTCGGGGAGCCTGCGCATCCTCCGCACGGACGGCGGGACGCGGCATGTGCAGGTCTACGCCAAGGTTGAACAGGGCGGAGGCGAGAACGCGCATCGCCTGTTCGGCGCCTGCCGTGACGTGACCGAGCACAAGGCCCTGGAAGGCGAGCTGATCCGCCTGGCCAATACCGACGCCCTGACCGGCGTGGCCAATCGGCGGCGTTTCCTGGAACAGATGGAGATGGAACTGGCGCGCGTACATCGTTACGGCGAGGTGGTGTGTGTGTTGATCATGGATGTCGATCACTTCAAGCGCATCAACGACAGCCACGGCCATGCCGCAGGGGACGCCGCCCTGCGGCATCTGGCGACGCTGGCGCAGACGCATCTGCGTCGCAACGACTTGTTCGGACGCCTGGGCGGCGAGGAGTTCGGCATCCTCCTGCCTGGAACCTGCCTGCAAGGCGCGCTGGAGTATGCCGAGCGTTTTTGCCATCACGTCGCGCAGTCGCCCGTCGCTGCCGGGGTGCGCCTGACGGTTAGCATCGGCGCGGCGGCGTTCAAGGCCGAAGACGCAAGCATCGACCAGGTGTTCGCTCGCGCGGATGCGGCGCTTTATCGCGCCAAAGAGGGCGGGCGCAACCGGGTGGAGAGCGAGACCGGCGAGGCATGAATGCCTGCGCCGCAGCAGCGGCCAGGAGCCTCTGCGCCAGACTCGGCGCAGGTCAACGCGGCGTCGGCAATGCCTCGGGCGGGACCGCCTTCACGCCGTCGATGAAGTATTCCGTCTCGCCGAAACAGGTGGAGGGGATGAACTTGTGCTGCCGGTAGGTCAACACCACGCGCTTGCCGGCGTAGGCATTGACCTGATTCGCCATGGCGTCGTCCGCCACTGTGAAGAGGAATTTCTCGGGGATGGCTCCCGGCATGGTGACCATGGCCATCTCGCCCTCCCAGGTCTTGCAGATCCAGCCCTTGCGCGAGAGCTTCTGCACATAGCCGGCCCGCTCGCCGTCGGAATAGGACCAGTGCAGGGTCAGCCAGACCCAGGCGGCGGCCAGCACGGCCAGGGTCAGCGCGCCCAGCGCCAGGCCGCGGAGGAGTTTCTGTTTCAGATCGGTCAGCATGAAGGCCCCTCAGTTCGGCATGTTGGCGCCGGGCGGTCCCTTGTCCCGCGTGACCAGGTAGATGCCCGCCCCGGCCAGGATCATCCACAGCACCATGGTCAGAGAGCCCAGCAGAGGCCAGAGCCGTTCCATGAACAGCAGGACGGCCAGGGCCAGGGCCAGGAGGACGTTGCCGATCCAGAAATGAGGACCGCGGGAAGGTTCGTTCATGGTCAGGGGCTCGTGGAGTCAGGGGTTTCACGCGGGAGGAAGAACGGACAGCTCACCTCGCCATCCCCGCCGCGCACCAGTTCTTCGCTGAAGTCGGCATAGGTGCGTTTCAGGCAATGGGCCGAAGCGTTGTCCTCGTAACGCTGGCACCCCCCGGCAAGGGGGCAGGTGGAGGTCATGCAATAGGTCAGGCTCATGGTGTGCGGGGAGAAATCAGACGGGCGGGGTGGGCGCAACTATAGCCCGCCCGCAGTCCTGACGAATCCTCTCGCGATTCGTTCGCTGGGTCGCCCCAAGAACGACGCGGCCCCCAGGGCGCGGCCAAACCTGCACAACGACCACCGTTTTCCAGGTTTCAGCGCCCGCGCCCGCCTGAACGGTGGGAGGGCGCACCGCGTCCGCCGCTCACCTCGCCGCCGGGCCGGGCCTTGGGCCGGGGAGCGCCAGGACCGCCGCCGCCCGGCTTGGCCGGGGTGCGTCCGCGTCCCGGCTGGCCGCCGCGCTGGTGCTCGTTGCTGCGCAACTGGATCGGCTGCGCCCGCTCGTGGGAATCGGCCTCGAAACCGGGGATGACCTCGCGCGGCAGGGTGCGCTTGATCAGGCGCTCGATGCTCTTGAGGAAATCCAGCTCGTCCAGGCACACCAGCGAGATCGCTTCGCCCTCCGCCCCCGCGCGTCCGGTGCGACCGATGCGGTGCACATAGTCCTCCGGCACGTTGGGCAACTCGTAATTCACCACATGGGGCAGCTCGCTGATGTCGATGCCGCGCGCGGCGATGTCGGTCGCCACCAGCACCTGCAACTTGCCGCTCTTGAACTCCGCCAGCGCCCGCGTGCGCGCCGCCTGGCTCTTGTTGCCGTGGATCGCCATGGTCGGAATGTCGTCCTTGCCCAGTTGCTCCACCAGGCGGTTGGCCCCGTGTTTGGTGCGCGTGAACACCAACACCTGGAACCACTGGTGTTCCTTGATCAGGTGCGCCAGCAGCGCCCGTTTTTTGTCCCGCCCCACGGCGTAGACCTTCTGGGTGATGTTGTCGGCGGTGGCATTGCGCCGCGCCACCTCGATCAGGGCCGGCTTGTTGAGCAGGCTGTCCGCCAGGGTCTTGATCTCTTCCGAGAAGGTGGCGGAGAAGAGCAGGTTCTGGCGTTGCCTGGGCAGCAGGGCCAGCACCCGCTTGATGTCCTTGACGAAACCCATGTCCAGCATGCGGTCGGCCTCGTCCAGCACCAGGATCTGCACTTGCGACAGATCCACGGTCTTCTGTCCGACATGGTCGAGCAGGCGACCGGGCGTGGCCACCAGGATGTCCACGCGGCTACGCAGGCGGGTGATCTGCGGGTTGATGCTGACGCCGCCGAACATCACCATGGAACTCAGGCTGGTGTGCTTGCCGTAGGTGCGCACACTCTCTTCCACCTGCGCCGCGAGTTCGCGCGTGGGGGTGAGGATGAGGGCGCGGATGGGCGCGCGTCCGCTGGACGGACCCTTCACGGACTTGTCGGAGAGGCGGTGCAGGATGGGCAGCACGAAGCCGGCGGTCTTGCCGGTGCCGGTCTGCGCCCCGGCCAGGAGATCGCCGCCGGACAGCACGGCGGGGATGGCCTGGGCCTGGATGGGGGTGGGGGTGGTATAGCCGTGCTCGGTGACGGCGCGCACCAACTCCTCGGCCAGGCCGAGATCAGAAAACTTCATGGAAACTCCAGAAACAACCACCGCCGGTCGCCGCGAATGGGCGCCAGTCTTGGGCGGGTGGAGATGAAAGAAGACGCAGCCGGGAGACTGGAACGGTGGCTGCGGGGCGCGGATGGTAACAGGTGCGGGGTCTTCCGCCTGACTTCCCCGGTAAAACGCGACAACCTTACTTTTGCAGTTTCTCGATCCAGCCCTTGATGAAGGCGGCGGCCTTGTCGGCCTGTTCGCCGGACAGCTTGAGGGAGTCTTCCGCCAGCATGTCGTTGGACAGCTTGTGACCGCCCTGACTGGCGAGCTGGAACCAGGCGTTGGCCTGCACCTTGTCCCTGGGGACGAAGACCCCTCGCATATACATATCGCCCAGGGCGTAATAGGCATCGGCAAGGCCTTGTTTGGCCGCCTTCATGTACCAGTCATAGGCGGCCTTGACGTCCGCATCCGCCCCCTGGCCCTGCTCCAGCATGATGCCGGACATGTACTGGGAGAGGCCGTGACCCTGGTCGGCGTACTGTTTGAACAGGGTCAGCGCCTTGGGATAGTCCACGCAACTGTAGGCCTTGAGGGCGTTGTCATAGCCCTCGTGGGCATGAGCGCCCCAGGACAGGGCGGAGGTCAGTAGAACGATGGGCAGAGCGGCTTTCATGGGATTTCCTTTCGCCCCGGATCAGGGCTTCACTTCCACGCGGCGATTGGGCGACAGACACACGATGATGGCGCGGCTGACCTTGCCGTCGCAGTTCTTCACCGGGGCTGCATAACCCTTGGCGGCCACCACGATATTGCGCATGCCCACGCCCTTGCTCACCAGATAGGCGCGCACCGACTTGGCCCGGCGCAGGGAAAGTTTCTTGTTGTAGCGCGCGGAACCGATGCGGTCGGCATGGCCAGTGACGAAAACCTTGGCGCCCTTGGGCGCGTTGGCAACCCAGGCATCCAGCAGCTTGCGTGCGTCCGGGGTGAGGCGCGAGCTGTTGAAACGGAACAGGACCACGGCATCCTTCGCCGTCTCGGCCACCGGCACGATGGGCTGAACGACGACGGGCTGGGGCGCAGCGGCAGGTTCCGCCTTGGCCGCCGGCGCCACCACCGCCACCGGCGCGGGGGCCGGGGCCGGGATGACCGGGGCCGGGGCAGGCGCCACTGCCGGCGCGGGTTTCGCCGCCGCGGGCGGCGCGACCGCCGCCGGTGCGGAGACCGGGGCCGGCGACCAGGGGGTGAACGGCTGCACGGTGATGCCGGAATTGACCAGATACGGATTCACCGGACGGGCCGGGGTGGCGGGTGCGGTCTCCAGCCTGGCCGCCGCAGGGACGGCCTTGGGCGATTCCACCGGCGCAGAGACCGCTACGGAGGCCGGCTTGACTACGGCAACGGGCGGACTGGCCGGCGCTGCCGCAGGTTTTGCTACCGGGACGGCAGCAGGGGCGGCAACGGCGGGAGTGGCAACGGCGGGTGCGGCAACCGGCGTCGCCGGCTTGGCCTGCACTGGCGCAGCAGCGGCCTGGGGCGCAATCGGAATGGGTTGCGGCGGCACATAGGGCGCTGCGGCGACGCCGGGCGCGGCCAGATAGGGATTGGTCGCGCGTGACCCCGAGGGGTAGGGAGAGTAGGGGGCGGCAGGCATGGCGGAAGGGGACAGCAGCATGGGGGTCAGGGCGGGTGCGGCGCCGGGCAGGGCGCAGGTGGGCGCCGGACCCACCAGGCCTACGGGCTGGCACAGGCTCTGGCCGTTGGGAGCGATGCTGCAAAACTGCTGGACCGCGTAGACAAACAGTTGGTTGCAGTCCGTGGCCGCCTGGGAAGAGGTGGACAACACGCTGCCGCTGCTCATGAGGGCGAGGACGAGGACGCGAATTTTCATGGCTTGCTCTTGAGTAAGTGTGGTGCGGTTCGGAATACCCGCATGGTGCCAAAAAACCGGCCTTGCCGGGATGCCTCCGGCCAAACCTTTTCCGGTCGCTTCGAAAAACCCGTCATACCCGCGAAAGCGGGTATCCAGGTTTTTTCGAGATCCTTTTCCGCCGACTGCCAGCGAAAACGATCATGCCCCCCGGCGTATTTTTCCGGGGGGCATGATCTCACGGCCAGATGACGCTCAGGTTCAGCGCTGTGGCTGTCCCTCGGTCCCTTCCTTCCGGTCAGGCCGGGGGCTGCCGCCCCAGGTCACCCTCAGTCTCATCGGTTTGCCAACATGTGTATCATTAACAATCCATTTGTTTTTATATGGTTTATTAATAACTCAATTATTGCTGTAGTCTAAGGGTATGTCTGGCGCTTTTGTCATCCATGCGCCAGACGCCGTCCAGTGAGAATCCCATGCCCAAACCCAGCACACGACCTGTTTCGCAACACTGCCTGGACGCCCTCGCCCTATTGGGCCAACTGATCCGGGAAGCGCGCCTCGCCAACGCGCTGACCACTTCCGATCTAGCCGTTCGAGCTGGAATATCCCGCTCCCTTTTGCAACGCATCGAGCGGGGCGACCCGGGTTGTTCCATCGGTGCGGCCTTTGAGGCGGCAGTCATCTGTGGCGTACCCCTGTTTGAACTGGATGCACGCCTGCTCTCCGACCGTTTGGGTCGCCAGAAGGAAAAGATGGTCTTGCTGCCCAAGTCGGTGCGTTCGGTTTCCAGGAAGGTGAACGATGACTTCTGACGCCTCGCCCGCCTGTACCCAGGCCTACGTTTGGATCTGGCTGCCGGAAGCGGTGACGCCGGTCGTGGCAGGGGTGCTCACCCGCCAGGGGAAGCGTCTGGCCTTCAACTACGGGCGCAGCTATTTGGCGAGACGGGATGCGATTCCGCTCTACGCGCCAGAGTTGCCGCTAAGGGCCGGAGAGATCCCCTTGCTGCCTGGTCTTTCCATGCCCGGTTGCCTCCGCGATGCCTCGCCGGATGCCTGGGGACGGCGGGTGCTGCTCCACCGCAAACTGGGTCAGGCCGGGGCGGATGCCTCCAATGAAGATCTCGACGAATTGACCTGCCTGCTGGAGTCCGGCTCTGACCGCATCGGCGCCCTGGATTTCCAGTCGTCGCCAAACCAGTACCAACCCCGGCAGGTCCGGAAGGCCACACTGGAGGAACTGCTCACCGCAGCGGAGCGGGTCGAGCAAGGCATACCGCTCTCCCCGGAATTGGCGCTGCCTCTGCAACACGGCACATCCGTGGGTGGTGCGCGTCCCAAGGCCCTGATCCATGACGGGGAACGCCAGTGCATCGCCAAGTTCTCAACCCGTCAGGATCTGTTCAATGTAGTCAAGGCGGAATTCATCGCCATGCGGCTGGCGGCCCTGGCCGGCCTGGATGTAGCCCCCGTCCGCTTGGTGACTGCATTGGGCAAGGATGTCCTGCTGGTCGAACGCTTCGACCGTGTGCGGCAGGAGGGACGCTGGCGCCGGCGGGCCATGGTTTCAGCGCTGACCTTGCAGGAGCTGGACGAGATGCTGGCCGCCTACGCCAGTTACGAAAAGCTGGCTGAGCTCATCCGCCATCGCTTCGCCCAGCCGGCCCAGACACTGCGGGAGTTGTTTGGTCGTATGGTCTTCAACATCCTCTGCGGTAACACGGACGACCATGCCCGCAACCACGCCGCTTTCTGGGATGGTCAGCGCCTGACCCTGACCCCGGCCTACGACCTCTGCCCCCAGTCTCGTACCGGCGGCGAAGCTACCCAGGCCATGCTCATCCATGGCGGCGTCCGCATCAGCCAGATCGACGCTTGCCTCGCCGCCGCCCCCAACTTCCTGCTGAGTCGGGAAGAGGCGATGGACATCGTGAATCTCCTTACCGATGTCATTGAAGGGAAGTGGGAAACCGTCTGTGACGAAGCCGGCCTGAATACAGTCGAGCGCCGTTACTTCTGGCGGCGGCAGTTCCTCAACCCGTTCGCGTTTGTCGGAGCGCCTGCGGGGATGCGGGGGCCTGAAACGAACGCTGGGTGAGTGCCGCCATACTCGGAGTCACTGTGGAACGGTCCCTATTGTTCAATCCCGTCGATGGGAGCCTCGAAAATCCCCGGATTCGTCGTCCCCGCGAACGCGGGAATGACGGGTTTTTCGATGCGCCCCTTGGTTGAACAGTGGCAAACAGGGAATAGGCCCGTTTCCACCACACCCCGCAGCCTCACAGCGACTGCTGCCCTCCCGCCTCCCCCGTCAGCGCCGCCTGCGCCACTGCCAGTCTGGCAATCGGCACGCGCGGGCCGGAGCACGATACATAGGTCAGCCCGACCTCATGGCAGAAGCGGATGGAGGCCGGGTGGCCGCCGTGTTCGCCGCAGATGCCGATCTTCATCTCGGGCCGGGTGCTGCGACCCCATTCCACCGCCAGCTTCATCAGCTTGCCCACACCCTTTTCGTCCAGCACCTCGAAGGGGTTGTCCTGGAGGATCTTGTTCTGGTTGTACATGGGCAGGAACTTGTTCTCGGCATCTTCACGGCTGAAGGAGAACGTCGCCTGGGTCAGGTCGTTGGTGCCGAAGGAGAAGAATTCCGCCTCTTCCGCCAGGCTCTCGGCGCGCATGCAGGCGCGCACCACCTCCATCATGGTGCCGAAGCGGAAGTCCAGGGTGACGCCGTAGTGGGTCTCCACCGCCAGGCGCAGGGCGTCCACGTGGAGCTTGACCCGCTTCAGTTCCTGGGCAGTACACACCTGGGGCACCATGATCTCGGGGTGCACCGGCACGCCGTCGCGCTGGCACTCGGCGGCGGCCTCCAGGATGGCGCGAATCTGCATGGAGTAGATCTCGGGTGACGTGAGGCCCAGACGCACGCCGCGATGGCCCAGCATGGGGTTCACCTCGAACAGGGCGCGCACCTTCTTGAGCATGGCCTCCTTCTTTTGGATCACCTGGTCCACCAGCATGGGGTCGATGCCGCGCTGCACCGGGACTACCGGCGGCGCGCCCCGCCCCCGCGCCATGAAGTCCACGGTGTCGGCCAGAACCTGGATGCCCCGTGCGGTGTCGCGCAGGTGCTTGAGTTCCTCGATCTCGTCCACCAGTTGGTCCGCCGTGGGCAGGAATTCGTGGATGGGCGGGTCCAGCAGGCGCACGGTGACCGGGTGGGGGGACATGACCTTGAAGATCTCCTTGAAGTCGCTGCGCTGGATCGGCAGCAGCTTGTCCAGGGCGGACTGGCGATCTTCCAGGGTCTCGGCGACGATCATTTCCACCACGATGGGCAGGCGGTCCACGGCGTTGAACATGCGTTCGGTGCGGCACAGGCCGATGCCCTGGGCGCCGTACTTGAGGGCGCGGGCGGCGTCATGGGGGGTGTCGGCGTTGGCGCGCACTTGCAGGCGGGCGGATTCATCGGCCCAGCCCAGCAGGGTCACCAGTTCCGGGGTGAATTCCGCCTCGGTGGTGGGCACTTCGCCCAGGTAGACGCTGCCGCTGGAACCGTCGATGGTGATGGTGTCACCCTCGCGGAACACGCTGTCGCCGACGATGGCCTGGCGCATGCGCACGTCCACATGGATGCCCTCAGCGCCGGCCACGCAGGGTTTGCCCATGCCGCGCGCCACCACGGCGGCGTGGCTGGTCTTGCCGCCCCGGCTGGTGAGGATGCCCTGGCTGGCGAAGAAGCCGTGGATGTCTTCCGGCTTGGTCTCTTCCCGCACCAGGATCACCTTTGCGCCGGCGCGGCCCAGTTTTTCGGCGCGGTCGGCGTCGAACACCGCCACCCCGGCGGCGGCCCCGGGCGAGGCGGGCAGGCCGCGGGCCACGGCGACGGCCTTGGCCTTGGGGTCCAGGTGGGGGAACAGAAGCTGTTCCAGCATCTCCGGCTGGATGCGCAGGAGGGCCTGGCGCTTGTCGATCAGGCCTTCCCGCACCATGTCCACGGAGGTCTTCACCAGGGCGTGGGCGTTCATCTTGCCGTTGCGGGTTTGCAGGCAGTAGAGGACGCCCTTTTCGATGGTGTATTCGTAGTCCTGCACCTCCTTGTAGTGGCCTTCCAGGCGGTTTCTGAGTTCCACCAGTTGGCGATGCAGGTCCGGCCTCTCGTCGGCCATGGCGGATACCGCCCTGGGGGTGCGGATGCCCGCCACCACGTCCTCGCCCTGGGCGTTGGTGAGGTATTCGCCGTACATCACGTTGTCGCCGTTGCCGGGGTCGCGGGTGAAACCCACGCCGGTGGCGCTCCAGTTCTCCCCCTCATCGCCCATGTTGCCGAACACCATGGCCACCACGTTGACGGCGGTGCCGTTGGCCATGGCGGGGGTGATCTTGAATTCGCGTCGGTAGTCCACCGCGCGCTTGCCGCTCCAGGAGTTGAACACGGCGCGGATGGCGATCTCCAGTTGCTCGAAGGGGGCGGCGGGGAAGGGCTTGCCGGTGTGCTTCTGCACCACGTCCAGGAAGCGTTCCGCCACCTCGGCCAGGTCGCGCGCGGAGAGGGCCACGTCATGCTTCACCCCGGCCTTGTCCTTGACCGCCTCGAACTCGGTGTCGAACAGGGGTTCCGGCACCCCCAGGGCCACCTTGCCGAAGAGCTGGATGAAGCGGCGGTAGGCATCAAAACCGAAGCGCTCGTTGCCGGTCTGATTGATGAGCCCTTGCAGGGTCTCCTGGTTGAGGCCCAGGTTGAGGATGGTGTCCATCATGCCCGGCATGGACATGGCGGAGCCGGAGCGCACCGACACCAGCAGGGGATTGCGCCCGCCGCCGAAGGTCTTGCCGGTCTGCCTTTCCACTTCGGCCAGGTGCAGGCGGGCCTGCTCGATCACGCCCTCGGGCAGCGCGTTTTGCTCCAGATAAGCCAGGCAGGCCTCGGTGGTAATGACGAAACCGGGCGGCACATTGAGGCCGATCTGGGTCATCTCGCACAGGTTTGCGCCCTTGCCGCCCAGCAGCTTCTTGTTCTTGCCGTCGCCTTCAGAGAAGGCGTACACCCATTTCTCGGACATCGCGGTCTCCAGGGTTGAAGGGAAGAGTGTGAAGTGTGAAAACGGAGGAAACCTCCGGCCTCAAGGCCCGGAATGCACTGCCAGATCCTTGAGAAACGCGGCGTATTGCATCCAGTCCGGTGCAGAGCCGCGTCGGGTAAAGACCACCAGACCGTGCCGGTCCAGGACGTAGGTGGAGGGAAACAGGGGCGCCACCTCCCGGTCGCTGATCTTCGCCCCGTTGCCCAGCCAGAAATGGGCATCGCGCGGGCCTTTGGCGCCGCTGTCGTGCACGGGCAGGCGGATGCCCTGCTGTTGCAGCCATTGCCGCGACGCGGTGGCCGGCTCCCGCACCTGGATGAAGAGGAAGGCGACGTCCTTGCCCAGCCTGGCGACGAGTCGCTGGAACTGGGGCAGCTCTTCCCGGCAGGCCGGACACCATGCGCCCCAGAAGTGCAGCACCACCGGCCTGCCGCGCAGGTGGGACAGGGCCATGGGCCTGCCGTTCGGTTGGGTGAGATAGAGATCAGGAAAACGCTGCCCCCGCGCATTGCCCGTTGTGGCGTGTGCGGCCTCGGCGGCGCTGGCGTAGGGACGCCATAGCGCGGGCCAGCGTTTGGCGTCGAACACCACCCGCGCATCCTCGGCGTAGGGCGCGCACTTCTGGGCGCTGTGGGCCTGGCAGGCATTCAGCGCCGCCTCCAGCGCCTGTTCCGCGGAATCCTGCTCGCCCTGCCAGCTCCATGCGCCGGAGGGGGAGAGGACGAAGGCCTTGTGCCCGTCGGCGCGCCAGTACTCGGCCAGCCCGGCATTCGCCTCCACGCTCACGTTGGGCAGGGGCGGGGCGGCCAGGGCGGCGCAGGAAAGAAAGGCGGCGAGAAGAGCTTGCGGTTTCACGCAGGGAATTATGAACTGGCGGAGGACGCCGGGTTGGCCGCGCCGCCCGAGGCGGCCAAGCCATTCCTGGGACACCCCGGTTGCCCGTAGGTGCGAATTCATTCGCACATAAAGCCTGTGAAAGTCTGTGCGAATGAATTCGCACCTACGGGCGCTTCAACGGAGGTTTCCAGGTTTATTGGGGATAATCCGCCTCGTCTTCCCCTGCCCCTTACCGCCATGCCCCTCGCCCAGTTGCTGGTTCGTCTGGCTTATCGGCTGCAAACGTCGGTGCGCTATGCCCGCGTCAAGGGCTTCTTCCACAAACTGTTGATCGACCCGCGCTCGCACCGCCGCGCCTTGTTCGACGCCTGCATGATCGCGCTGGTGCTGACCAGCGTGATGCTGCTGATCTATGAAGTGCGCCATCCCCTCGGCCCCTGGTCGGATGCATTCGAGGCGTTCGTGGTGAGCGTGTTCATCGCCGAATACCTGCTGCGCATGTGGCTGTTCAATGACAGCCACAAGGTTCTGATCGAACACTGGGAGCGCGCCGAACTCACCGGCCTGCCGTTCCAGCCTGCGCAGGCCCTGTGGGCGGCGGCGCGGCGCAAGCTGGCTTACATGGCCACGCCCATGGCCATCATCGACCTGCTCGCCATCCTGCCCAGCTATCGCCCCCTGCGCTTCCTGCGCCTGTTCCTGCTGTTCCGCCTGCTCAAGCTGTTGCGCTACACGCGCAGCCTCAACACCTTCGGCCAGGTCATGGTGGAGAAGCGTTTTGAACTCCAGACCCTGTCCCTGTTCGTCGGCTCGGTGGTGATGATCGCCACCCTGGCCATCTACCTGTTCGAGGCGGATGCGCCGCACAGCAAGGTGCTGACCCTGATGGACGCGCTGTACTGGGCGGTGATCACCGTGACCACCGTGGGCTACGGCGACATCGTGCCGGTAACGCCGGAAGGCCGCGTGGTGGCCATGGTGCTGGTGTTTGCCGGCATTGGCGTGATCTCGTTCGCCACCTCCATCGTCGTCATGGCCTTCCACGAAAAGATGCGCGAGTTGCACGACAACCGCGTCTATGCCGCGGTGGAACGGCAGCGCAACATCACCCTCGTGTGCGGCTTCGGGCGTATCGGCCAGGTATTGGCGCAACGCCTGGCGGCGGCGGGCGACGCCTTCGTGATCGTGGACCGGCAGGCGGAGAGCGTGGAGCAGGCGCGGCGGCTGGGTTATCTGGCCATCGCCGGCGACGCCACCGACGGCGCCCTGCTCGCCAGCCTGGGCCTGGGCCGCCAGGCGCGGCGCATCCTGTGCCTGACCCATGACGACGTGAGCAACGTCTACATCACCCTCACCGCGCGCCAGGCGGCGCCGGACATCCTCATCGTCTCGCGCGCCAACAAGGCGGAGACGGTGAAGAAGCTGACCCAGGCCGGCGCCACCCATGTGGTGCGCCCCTACGAGGTGGTGGCGCGCATGGCCGCGGAATTCATCGGCCAGCCGGTGGCCTTCGACGCCCTCTACGACGTGGTCACCCGCGCCGCCGGGGTGCACCTGGAACCGCTCGGCGTGCATGCGGGCGACTGGCTGGAGCAACAGCGCATCGGCGAGATCCCCTTCGGCGGCCACCGCCTGCTGCTGTTCGGCGTGATCCGCGCGCAGGAAGCGGCGACGACAGACCGGCAGGCCCGCTACAACCTGAATGGCCGCCACTTCTATTTCAACCCTGGACCGGATTTCCTCCTGCGCGCCGGAGACATCCTCATGCTGTTCGGCTACCAGACCAGCCTGTCGCTGTTCCGGGAGTTCGTCAGCCGCGGCTGGAAACGCACCAAGGCCAAGCCATGACCCCCAAATACGCCCTGTTCGGCTGCAACCCCCTCGCCATCGAAGTGGCTTGGCGTCTTTCCCTGGTGCAGCAGCCTTTCGTCATGCTCGACCGCGACCCGGCCATGGTGGAACTGGCGCGCCAGGAAGGCCTGGTGGCCGGGCGTATCGACTACACCGACGATGATGCCCTGCGCGCGGCAGGCATCGGCAGCCACATCGAAGGCGTGTTCTGCCTGCTGGGGGAAGACTCGGAAAACGTGTTCCTTGCCATCTCCGCCCGCGCCCTGGACCCGGGCCTGCGCATCGTCTCCGTATGCCAGGCCCCGGAGGCCGCGCCCAAGCTGCTCGCCGCCGGCGCCGACAAGGTGGTGGACCCCTACGAGATCAGCGGCGCGCGCGTGCACGAGCTGATCGAGCGGCCCGAGGTGGTGGAACTGATGGAGCAGACCGTGTTCGGCCTGCAAGACCTGAACATCGCCGAGGTCACCATCCCGGACGGTTCCTGGCTGAACGGCGTGCGCCTGTCGGAACTGCGCCGGCGCATGGCCCAGAACGTGCTGCTGCTGGGCGTGGTGGACCTGGAACGGGGCAAGGAACTGATCTTCAGCACGCGCGGCATCGACCACAACCTGGATCACCAGGATGTGCTCGTGGTGATCGGCCCGCGCGGCGACGTGGAGGCGTTCCGGACCATGATCGAAAGCCCCGCAGCCCCCGCGCAGGGTTGACGCCCCCGCACGCCGGCCCGGACAATCCGGCCATGGATACCGCATTCACCCCCGCCCCCGCCCTGCGCCGACTGCGCATGTGGCTGCATGTATGTGCGTCCGGGGCCCGAGGGGAATTGATCCAGCCGTAATTCAACGATTTCCCAGCGAAGGCCGCGGACCCACAAGGTTCGCGGCCTTTTTGTTTTTCTCCCTACCCCAGGAAAACACCATGTCCGTCCCCGCCGCCTATCTCACCGTCATCCTGATCTGGTCCACCACGCCCCTGGCGATCCAGTGGAGCGCCCAGGGAATCGGGTTCGCCTTCGCCGTCGCCTCGCGCATGGTCATCGGCCTGATCGTGGCCGGCGTCGTCATTGCGATCTGGCGGGTAGGCCTGCCCCTGCATCCTCGCGCCCGCCGCAGCTACCTGATCGGCGGCGTGGGCCTGTTTGTCGCCATGACCCTGACCTACTGGGGCGCCCAGTTCATCCACTCGGGACTGGTGTCGGTGCTGTTTGGACTCTCGCCTCTGGTCACCGGGCTCCTGGCCCTGCTCTGGCTGGAAGAAGAGTCCCTGACCTCGGGCAAGGTGGCGGGCATGTTCCTGGGCCTGGCCGGGCTCACGGTCATCTTCGGCGACAGCCACGAGACCGGGGGCGCTCATGCCGTGGCCGGCGTGGCGGCCCTGCTGACCGCGGTGCTGGTCTACTCCGCCACCCTGGTCTGGCTCAAGCGCATCGGCGACGACAGCCCGCCCCTGGCCACCACCGCCGGCACCCTGGCGGTCTCGCTGCCCCTGTTCGGCCTGGTCTGGTGGATGAGCGACGGCGTACTCCCCGCCCACGCGCCAACCCGCGCCGTCGCCGCCATCGTCTACCTGGGGGTGTTCGGCTCCGTGCTGGGGTTTGCGCTGTATTACTACGTCATCAAGCACATGGAAGCGGGTCGAGTGTCACTGATCACCCTGGTCACGCCGGTGCTGGCCCTGATCCTGGGCAGCCTGCTCAACGGGGAGGATGTGACCCTCCGCATCTGGGCCGGCGCGACGCTGATCGGTCTGGGACTCAGCCTGCACCAGTGGCAGGCGCTGGCGGGCTTGCTGGGGAAAAGGGCAGGGTAGCGAAGCGCGCTGACGGATTGGAGAGTGCAGACGGGCGTGTGCAAAGGTCTTTGAATTAGGCTCGTGCCACCTCGGTCACGGTGGCGAGCGTCAAAGCACTGCCTCAAGCCCCCTGCGTTCGATCAGGTTGAGAAGCTTCAGCGAGGGGCCGCTTGGCTTCTTGTCGCCGATCTCCCACTTCTGGACGGTGGAGAGACTGGTGTTCAGCACAGCCGCAAACACAGCCTGACTGACGTGCGCCTTTTCCCGCAGGGATCTGATTCTCTGCGGGGGCATCTCTTCGACGTCGAGGTGGCACAGTGCGTCGAATTCGCGCATGCGGCGTTTGTCGATCAGCCCGACCTCGTGCAGGTCCGTGGCCATTTCATGGACCTCCTGCAAAATCAGGCTCTTAGGCTTCGTGGTTGCCATCACATATCACCCCACTCGCGCCCGCCAATATCCCGGACTTCGATGCAGGTTCATGACTGCGACGATCTAGATTTGCGCATCCTCCACTGCATAGAGCACGCCATAGGGAAAGCGATGGACCAGGGCGCGGCGAATGTCGCCCTCCAGCACCTGCCAAGCCTTGGGCATTGCGCAAATGCGCTGGATTGTGGCGTGGGTTTCAGCCGAGAAATCCAGACCAAGGCTCGGTGAGCATTCTTCGTAATACCGAATAGCGTCGAAGAATTCCGATTCCGCCTCCGGATGGAAGGCGAATTTCATTTTGTGAAAAACTGACGTACCCGCTCGAATACGAGTTCACCTGGCACCGCCTCGACCTTGCCTGAACGCAATTCGTCCAGGCGGAGATGGGCAACGGTAGTCCACTCGGCATCTATTTCCGATTCCGGCGGATTTAGACTGGAAAGCAGGTTCTCCACCAGACGAGTGCGCTCCTCCACCGGCAACGCTGCCGCTTCGGCCATCAATTCACTGGTTTTCATGCGACCTCCTGCAACTCAGAGAGTGAAACGAGTCTATCAGCCCGGATCGCCCAAGGAGTTGACTGCGACGTCAGGCAGCCTCCGCCTCCAACACCCGTTCGAAGGTGATGGAGCCGTTCACCGCATCCACCCGAATCACGTCCTTGGGCGCAAACCGCCCTGACAGGATCTCCTTCGCCAGCGGGTTTTCGATCTGCTGCTGGATCGCCCGTTTCAAAGGCCGCGCGCCGTAGAGGGGGTCGAAGCCTTCGCGCGCCAGTTCCATGAGCGCGGCGTCGGAAACTTCCAGTTTCATGTCCATCTGCGCCACGCGTTTTTCCAGGTAGTGGAGCTGGATGCGGGCGATGTTGGCGATGTGTTCTTCACCCAGGGCGTGGAACACCACCACCTCGTCGATGCGGTTGATGAACTCGGGGCGGAAGTAGCTCTTCACCTCGCCCATCACCGCGAGCTTGATCACCTGGTAATCGTCGCCGGCCATGCCCTGGATCATCTGCGAGCCCAGGTTGCTGGTCATGACGATGACGGTGTTCTTGAAGTCCACGGTGCGGCCCTGGCCGTCGGTCATGCGGCCATCGTCCAGCACTTGCAGGAGCACGTTGAACACGTCCGGATGGGCCTTTTCCACCTCGTCCAGCAGGATCACGCTGTAGGGCTTGCGGCGCACGGCTTCGGTCAGATAGCCGCCTTCCTCGTAGCCGACATAGCCGGGGGGCGCGCCGATCAGGCGGGCGACAGAGTGTTTTTCCATGAACTCGCTCATGTCGATGCGGATCAGGTGGTCCTGGCTATCGAACAGGAAGTCCGCCAGGGCCTTGCACAGCTCGGTCTTGCCCACGCCGGTGGGGCCGAGAAACAGGAAGCTGCCATAGGGTCGGTTGGGGTCGCTCAAGCCCGCGCGGGAGCGGCGGATGGCGTCGGACACCAGACGCACGGCCTCGTCCTGGCCCACCACCCGCTGGTGAATGCGGCCTTCCATCGCCAGCAGCTTGTCGCGTTCGCCCTGCACCAGTTTGGAAACCGGGATGCCGGTGGCGCGGCTCACCACTTCGGCGATCTCTTCCGCCCCCACCTGGGTGCGCAGCAGCTTGAATTCGTGTTTGCCTTCACCCGACTCGGCGGCCTTCAAACGCGCCTCCAGGGCCGGCAGCTTGCCGTATTGAATCTCCGCCACCTTGTCGAACTGGCCCCGGCGTTGCAGGTCCGCCATCTGGGCGCGCAGGTGGTCGATCTCTTCCTTCACCGCCGCACCGCCTTGCACCACGGCCTTTTCCGCCTTCCACACCTCTTCCAGGTCGGCGTATTCGCGCTCCAGTTTGCGGATCTCGTCTTCCAGCAGGCTCAGGCGTTTCCTGGAGGCCTCGTCCTTCTCCCGCTTCACCGCCTCGCGTTCGATCTTGAGCTGGATCAGGCGACGTTCCAGCTTGTCCATCACCTCGGGCTTGGAGTCGATCTCCATCTTGATGCGGCTGGCGGCCTCGTCGATCAGGTCGATGGCCTTGTCCGGCAGGAAGCGGTCGGTGATGTAGCGGTGGGAAAGCTCGGCGGCGGCGACGATGGCCGGGTCGGTGATGTCCACCTGATGGTGCAGCTCATATTTCTCTTGCAGCCCACGCAGGATGGCGATGGTGGCCTCGACGCTGGGCTCGTCCACCAGCACCTTCTGGAAGCGGCGCTCCAGGGCGGCGTCCTTCTCGATGTATTTGCGGTATTCGTCCAGGGTGGTGGCGCCGATGCAGTGCAGCTCGCCGCGCGCCAGGGCGGGTTTCAGCATGTTGCCGGCGTCCATCGCGCCTTCCGCCTTGCCCGCGCCCACCATGGTGTGCAGCTCGTCGATGAACAGGATGATGCGGCCTTCGTCCTGGCCCACTTCCTTCAGCACGGCCTTGAGGCGTTCCTCGAACTCGCCCCGGTACTTGGCCCCCGCCAGCAGCCCGGCCATGTCCAGCACCAGCACCCGCTTGCCCTTGAGGGTCTCCGGCACCTCGCCGTTGACGATGCGCTGGGCCAGACCTTCGACGATGGCGGTCTTGCCCACGCCGGGTTCGCCGATCAGCACCGGGTTGTTCTTGGTGCGCCGTTGCAGCACCTGGATGGCGCGACGGATCTCGTCGTCACGCCCGATCACCGGGTCGAGCTTGCCGTGGCGGGCGCGTTCGGTGAGGTCCAGGGTGTATTTGCTCAAGGCCTGGCGCTGGCCTTCGGCCTCCTGGTCATTCACGCCTTCGCCGCCGCGCACCTCTTGAATCGCCGCTTCCAGGGCCTTGCGGGTGGCGCCGTTGTCCTTCAGCAGGCGGCCCGCCTCGCCTTTGTCATCCACCGCCGCGAGCAGAAACAGCTCGCTGGCGATGTACTGGTCGCCGCGCTTGGCGGCCTCCTTGTCGGTCAGGTTGAACAGGTTCACCAGCTCCTTGGACGGCTGGATCTCGCCCCCCGCCCCTTCCACCTTGGGCAGGCGGTTCATGCCCGCTTGCAGCGCCGCCACCAGCGAGGGCAGGCGCGCCCCCGCCTTTTGCAGGATCGGGCGGGCGGAACCGCCTTCCTGGTTGACGAGGGCGGCGAGCAGGTGAATCGGCTCGATGTAGGGGTTGTCGTTACCCAGGGCGAGGCTTTGCGCGTCCTGGATGGCGGACTGGAACGGCGTGGTGAGTTTGTCGAAACGCATGGCGGACTCCAGATTCGGTGGACTGCCTCCAACATGGGGAAGCGACGTGCGATTTCAACGTCTGGCTATACTCCCGACGCAACGCCCCGGATAGGAGATACCCCGTATGGGACACGCCCTGCTCAAACAGACCGACTACACCTACGCCGACTACCAGACCTGGCCGGATGACGTGCGCTACGAACTGCTCGATGGCGAGGCGTACATGATGACCGGGCCGACGCGGATGCATCAGGAACTGGTCGGCGGGATCTTTCGGCAAGTCGCCGACGCCCTGGAAGGAACGCCCTGCCGTCCCTATGTCGCCCCCTTCGATGTGCGCCTGCCCAGGGCGAACGAGGCCGACGACCGCATCGACACCGTGGTGCAACCCGACATCAGCGTGATCTGCGACCGTTCCAAGCTCGACGACAAGGGCTGCCGCGGCGCGCCGGACTGGGTGATCGAGGTGCTCTCCCCCGCCACCTCCAGTCACGACCACATCCGCAAGCGCCGCATCTACGAGCGGCATGGCGTGCGCGAATACTGGCTGGTCCACCCCACCGACAAGGTGGCGCTGGTGTACCTGCTGGAAAACGGCGTCTACGGCAAGCCCGGGGCCTACGAACTCCTGGGCGTCCAGCCCTGCGTCATCCTGCCCGAGGTGACGATTGACTGGGACCGCATCCTCAACGACATCCCCTGACCCGCCCGCCATGACGCTTCCGGACAGCAACATCATCCAGGCCAACATCCTCGCCGCCCTGGCCGAGGATCTGGGCGGCGTGATGCCGCATGGCGATCTCACCGCGCGGCTCATCCCGTGCGACTCCCACGCTCAGGCGCGCGTGATCACGCGCGAGGCCGCGGTGTTGAGCGGCACGGCCTGGTTCGATGCCTGCTTTGCTGCGCTGGACCCTCACGCGCGGGTGACCTGGCTGGTGCGGGACGGTGAGCGGGTGCAGGCCGGGCAAACCCTGTGCAAGGTTGGCGGTCATGCCCGCGCGTTGCTGACTGCGGAGCGGCCCGCGCTCAATTTCATGCAAACCCTGTCTGGCGTGGCGACCGAGACGCGGCGCTACGCGGACGCCATCGCCGGCACGCGGGCGCGCATCTACGACACGCGCAAGACCCTGCCGGGTCTGCGTCAGGCGCTCAAATATGCGGTCATCTGCGGCGGCGGCGAGAACCAGCGCATCGGTCTGTATGACGGCATTCTGATCAAGGAAAACCACATCGCCGCCGCCGGCGGCATCGGGCCGGCGCTGGCGGCGGCGGCGGCTTTGGCGGAGCCTGGGGTAACCGTCCAGATCGAGGTGGAAACCCTGGCGCAACTGGATGAGGCGCTCCAGTGCGGGGCAAAGCTGATCCTGCTCGACAACTTCGATCCGGAAGGCATGCGCGCAGCGGTGGCGCTGACCGCCGGACGCGCCCAACTGGAGGCCTCGGGCGGGGTGAATCTGGCCAACGTGCGCGCCATCGCCGAAACCGGGGTGGACCGCATCTCGGTCGGCGCGTTGACCAAGAACGTGCGCGCCATCGACCTGTCGATGCGGTTTTTGTAGCCGCTTCAGGGCAGGGATCGCCCGGCGTAGCCGGGCTCCTACGACTTTTTCTCCGGTTCCTCGGGCTTGTCTTTCAGTCGTTCTTTCCAGCGCTTGTCCGGCACGACCTGGGGTTTGAAGCGGGGAGTGCGCACCGCCTTGGCCACCGGGTTGCGGGGGCGGCGGGGAGGGCCGGAGGCTCTCTTGTTCACGACCTCTGGTACACGTCCTCGAAGCGCACGATGTCGTCCTCCCCGAGATAGCCGCCGGATTGCACTTCGATGATGTGCAGCGGCATGCGGCCTGGGTTCTCCAGGCGGTGCCTTGCGCCCAGGGGGATGTAGGTGGACTGGTTTTCGGACAGCACCATCTCCTGCTCGCCGCAGGTGACGCGGGCGGTGCCGGAGACCACGATCCAGTGTTCGGCGCGGTGGTGGTGCATTTGCAGGGATAGTTTCTCGCCCGGCTGCACCATGATGCGTTTCACCTGAAAGCGTTCGCCGGCGTCGATGCCCTCGTACCAGCCCCAGGGGCGATAGACCCGGGTATGGAATTCATGCTCGGTGCGACCGCTGGCCTTGAGGTGTTCCACCACCTTTTTTACGTCCTGGGCGCGGCTGCGATCCGCCACCAGCACGGCGTCGGCAGTCTCCACCACCAGCAGACCTTCCACGCCCAGGGCCGCCACCATGCGCGATTCGGCCCGCACCAGGGTGTCCTTCACCCCGTCCAGGTACACATCTCCGCGCACCACGTTGCCGGCGTTGTCCTTCTCGCCCACCTCCCACAGGGCGGACCAGGCGCCGATGTCATTCCAGCCGATATCCGCCGACGCGACGGCGGCGTGCTGCGTGCGCTCCATCACCGCGTAGTCGATGGAATCTGCGGGGCAGGACTGGAACGCCTCCTTGTCCAGACGCAGGAAGTCCAGGTCGCGGCTACCGCGGGCCAGGGCGAGTTCGCAGGCGGCCACCATGTCGGGCTGGAACTGGCGCAGTTCTGCCAGGAACTGCCGACACTGGAACAGGAACATGCCGCTGTTCCAGAGATAGTCGCCGCTGGCGAGAAATTGCTCGGCCAGTTCCTGCGCCGGTTTTTCCACGAAGCGGGCCACCCGGCGCGGGCCATCCAGGCCCAGGTCTTCGCCGCGCTGGATGTAGCCGTAGCCGGTTTCGGGCGCGTCGGGGACGATGCCGAAGGTGGTGAGCCAGCCCGCCTGTACGGCGCGCAGACCCTGCGCCACCACGGCATGGAAGGCGGCCACATCGCGAATCAGGTGGTCCGCCGGCAGCGCCAGCATCACCGCATCCGGGTCATGGGCCAGCAGGTGCAGGGCGGCCAAGGTGGCGGCGGGGGCGGTGTTGCGGCCCACGGGTTCGAGAAAGATGCCCAGGGGAGAGACCCCGATCTCGCGCAGTTGCTCGGCAATCAGGAAGCGGTGCTCGTTGTTGCACACCACCAGGGGTTGCCCCATGTCCGGCAGTCCATTCAGGCGCAGCACGGTCTCCTGGACCATGGTGCGCTCCCCCGCCAGGGGCAGGAGTTGCTTCGGCAGCGCGGCGCGGGAGAGGGGCCAGAGGCGGGTTCCGGAGCCGCCGGAGAGGATGACGGGATAAAGGGTCATGGGGATTCCTGTGTTTAGTCGAACACCACGGTCTTGTTGCCGTAGACCAGGATGCGGTGGTCGATGTGCCAGCGCACGGCGCGTGACAGCACCACTTTTTCCAGGTCAGCGCCCTTGCGTACCAGATCGTCCAGGTCATCCCGGTGGGAGATGCGGGTGACGTCCTGTTCGATGATGGGGCCGTCGTCCAGTGTTTCGGTGACGTAGTGGCTGGTGGCGCCGATCAGTTTAACGCCGCGCTCGAACGCCCGTTGGTAGGGCTTGGCGCCGTGGAAGGCCGGCAGAAAGGAGTGGTGGATGTTGATGATGCGGTTGGGCCAGCGGGCGATGAACTCCGGCGACAGCACCTGCATGTAGCGCGCCAGGACGATGAAGTCCACGTGATGCGCCGCCAGCAGGGCCTGCTGCTGCGCTTCCGCTTCGGCCTTGTTGTCCTTGGTGACGGGGATATGGTGAAACGGCGCTTTGTACGCCTCCGCCAGCCAGTGGGTGTCCGGGTGGTTGCTGAGGATGAGGGGGATGTCGCAATACAGTTCGCCCGCATGCCAGCGGTAGAGCAGGTCCGCCAGGCAGTGGTCCGCCTTCGAGGCGAAGATGGCCAGGCGCGGTTTGACGCTGGACAGGGCCAGACTCCAGGTCATGGCGAATTCGTCGGCGATGGGGGTGAAGGCCTCATCAAAGCGGTGCAGGCCCAGCTCGAAGCCTTCCAGATCCCACTCCACCCGCATCAGGAACAGGCCGGCGGCGTTGTCCTGGTGCTGGTCGGCATGCAGGATGTTGGCGTTGTGGGAATAAAGGAAGTTGGCGATGGCCGCCACCAGACCCTTGCGGTCAGGGCAGGACACCAGCAGACGGGCGGTATGGCGCATGGGGCGTGCGGAATTGCGAGGGGGCTGCAAGGTATCAGAAAACCACCGTTGACGAGCCCGCCCCGCGCCGGTCATGCCTTGCAGGCGGCGGCGTTCAAGTTGCCTGGCGTCCTGGCCGATATGCGGCGGAGACAGTCGCTGAGCGAACCCATGAACCAGGCAGTCTTTCAGTCTCCCCATGTTGAGCGCTTCACCCCTGCCGCGTCCGGCGCGAACCCCGACGCCACCCTGTTGATCGTGGATGACATGCCGGAAAACCTGCTGGTCCTGGGGGGGTTGCTGCGCGCCGCCGGCTACCGGGTCAAAGCGGCCCGTTCCGGCGAGGCGGCCCTGCGCTACGCAGCCCAGACGCCGCACCCCGACCTGATCCTGCTGGATGTGATGATGCCGGACATGGATGGCTATGCCGTGCTCGACCATCTTCGGGCGGAGCGCGCAACCTGTGACATCCCGGTGATCTTCGTGACCGCTCTGGATGGCGCGCAGGATGAGGAGCGCTGTCTGGCGGCGGGCGGTGCGGACTACATCGCCAAGCCGATCAAGCCGGCGGTGGTGCTGGCGCGGGTGCAGACCCAGCTTCAGGCCAAGCTGGTGCGGGATCTGTTGCGGGACAAGAACGACTTTCTGGAGGCCGAGGTCGCTCGCCGCATGAAGGAAAACCTGCTGATCCAGGACGTGAGCATCCATGCCCTGGCTCATCTGGCGGAGACCCGTGACCCGGAGACGGGCAACCACATCCGCCGCACCCAGGCCTATGTCTATCAACTGGCCGACGAGATGCGCCTGAACCCGCGCCACGCCAGCGTTTTGAGCGAGCATTTCGTGCAACTGCTGACCAAGTCGGCGCCGTTGCACGACATCGGCAAGGTGGGGATTCCCGATGCCATCCTGCAAAAGCCCGGCAGGCTTACGCCGGATGAGTTCGCCGTCATGAAGACGCACGCCCGTCTGGGGGCGGAGGCCATCGAGCATGCCGAACAAGAGAGCGAGTCGATGGTGGAGTTCCTCGTCCTGGCCAAGGAGATCGCCCACTGGCACCACGAGCGCTGGGATGGCAGCGGGTATCCCGACGGTCTGGCGGGCGCGGCCATCCCCCTCTCGGCGCGCCTCATGGCGGTGGCGGACGTGTTCGACGCCCTCACCTCGCCGCGCATCTACAAGTCCCCCATGCCCTTCGAACAGGCGGTGGAACTGATCGAACAGGGGGCCGGCGGCCAGTTCGACCCGGAGGTGGTGGCCGCTTTCCACGCCCGCCTGGGGGCTTTCCGCACCATTCTGGAACGTCACGCGGAGCGGGGCGGGTAGGTCCGCTCCACGCCATACCCGCCATGCCTCCCATTCCGCCCGTCGCCAACCCCTTTGCGTCCTATATGGACGTGATCTTCCTGGTCTACGGGCTGTCTTTCCTGCTCCTTGGACTCGCCATCCTGATCCGCAACCGCTACTCCAGCCGCCTGGACCTTGGGCAATTTCTCTGGCTGCTGGCGGGCTTTGGCCTGGTGCACGGCCTGCTGGAATGGATGGACCTGTGGGTGATCGTGCGGGGCGGCAACCCGGACCTGGACCGGGTGCGCCCGTTCATCCTGCTGGCGTCCTTCCTGTTCCTGTTCGAATTCGGTCGCCGTCTCGTCCAGGCCGCTTACGCCACCTCCGCCTCGTCTGCGGCATCGAGACGGTGGCTGGGAGGCTGGCTGTACCTGCCCATGCTCGCAGGCATCGGCCTGGGCGCGCTCTGGTCGGAGCAGCCCTTGCCGGCCCTGGCCTTGTGGTCCCGCTATCTGGCGGGCCTGCCCGGCGCCCTGCTGGCCGGGGCGGGCATCCATCTCTATTGCCAGCGCCGACTCATCCCCAGCCTGCCGCGGGAGGACATGCGCTCCATCCAGCGCGCCTGCTACGCCGCCGCCTGCGCCTTTGTGCTCTACGGCCTGTTTGGAGGCCTGATCGTGCCGCGGGCGGAGGTGTTTCCGGCCTCCTTCCTCAACCAGGAGGCCTTTCTGGAAGTGGCGCATGCCCCGGTGCAGTTGTTCCGGGCCGCCTGCGCCATGCTGATGGCGGTTTCCGTCGCCGCGATGTTGCGGGTATTTCATGTCGAAGGGGTCCGCTCCCTGCGGGACGCCCTGGATTCGGCCCAGGAGGCCTTCTCCAGCCTGAGCGCCCTGAGCGACCGCCATGAGCAGATCCTGAGTTCCGCCGCGGAAGGCATCTTTGGCGTGGACCCGGAGGGCAACACCATCTTCGTCAACGACGCCGCCCTGGGCATGCTGGGCTACCGGCGCGACCAACTCCTCGGCCACAACATCCATGAACTGACCCACCACACGCGGCCCGATGGCAGCCCCTTCCCCGCGCACAACTGCGCCACCCACATGGTGATGCGCGACCAGGTGCCGCGCCATGCCAGCAGCGACGTGTTCTGGCGTCGGGACGGATCAAGCTTTCCCGTGGAGTTCCACTCCGCCCCCATGCTGAGTCAGGGCAAGCTGGCGGGGGCCGTGGTCACGTTTCAGGACATCAGCCAGCGCAAGGCCGCCGAAGAGGAACTGGACCGCCATCGCAACCACCTGGAAGAACTGGTGCTGGCGCGCACCGTTGAACTGGAACTGGCCAAGGCCCAGGCGGAGATGGCCAACCTGGCCAAGAGCACCTTCCTGGCCAACATGAGCCATGAGATTCGCACCCCCATGAACGCGATCATCGGCCTTACCCACCTGCTCCAGCACGGCAAGGCCGCCCCGGAACAGAAGGAGCGCCTGGGCAAGATCAACGAGGCGGCGCAGCACCTGCTGCACCTGCTCAACGACATCCTCGATATTTCCAAGATCGAGGCCGGCAAACTGGTGCTGGAACAGACGGCGTTCGATTGCCACGACCTGATGCAGCGCACCTGCGACCTGGTGGCGGAAAAGGCTCGCATCAAGGGCATTGCCCTGAACCTGGAAACCGACGCGCTGCCGCGCGGACTGCGGGGAGACGCCACCCGTCTGCAACAGGCGCTGCTCAACTATCTGGGCAATGCGGTGAAGTTCACCGAACAGGGGCGCGTGACCCTGCGGGGGCGGGTGATCGAGGAAGGGGAGGGCGGTCTGCTGCTGCGTTTCGAGGTGGCGGATACCGGCGTGGGCATCCCGGCGGACAAGCACAAGGCCATCTTCGACGCCTTCGAGCAGGCCGATAGTTCCACCACGCGCCGCTACGGCGGCACCGGCCTGGGGCTGGCCATCACGCGCAATCTGGCGCGCATGATGGGCGGGGAGGCGGGGGTGGAGAGCGCGCCGGGCCAGGGCAGCGTGTTCTGGCTTACCGCCCGCCTGGACCGGGTGGATGAGCGGGACGCCCTGCCCGAACCCGCGCATGCGGCGGCGTCGAAACGGCTGCGCACCCCCCTGCGCAAGGGCGTGCGGGTGCTGGTGGTGGAAGACAACCCGATCAATCAGGAAGTGGCGCGGGATCTGCTGCTCCAGGCCGATTTCATCGTCACCACCGCCAACGACGGGGCCGAGGCGGTGGAACGGGCGCGGGAATCCTGCTTTGACCTGATCTTGATGGATATGCAGATGCCGGTGATGGACGGCCTGGAGGCCACCCGCGCCATCCGCCGCATCCCCGCCTGCTCCGCCACGCCGATCCTGGCCATGACTGCCAATGCCTTTGAGGAAGACCGGGCCGCCTGCCTCCAGGCGGGCATGAACGATCATGTGGCCAAGCCCGTAAACCCGGACGCCCTGTTTGACGCCATCCGCCGCTGGGCGCCGGATGTCTGCATCGACGGCGTCGAGGCTGCGCGCGCGCTCCCGGTGTTGTGCGAATCGTTGCAGGCGCTGCCGGGGGTGGATCTGGACCTGGGTCTGCGCGCGTTCCGCGGCGATCCCGAGCCCTATGTGCGCATGCTGCGCCTGTTCGCCCACGCCCACGCGGACGATGTCCAGGTTCTGCGCGGGCTTCTGGCCGGGCAGGATCGCACTGCGGCGCGGCAGGCCGTCCACGGCCTCAAGGGCGTAAGCGCCACCCTGGGGCTGGCGGCGGTGCAGACCCTGGCCGCCGATATCGAACGGCATCTGCGCGACGCCCCGCCGGAATGCGATCTCTCCAGCCTGGACGCATCCGTCCTGCGCCTGGACGCAAGCCTGGCGGCTGTCGTGGCCGCCATCCGCCGCTTGCCCGATGTCCCGTGTACGCACCGGGGGCGGGGCGACTTTGCCGACGAGTTGGCGCTCCTGGTTCCACAACTTATCCCGCTGCTGAAGTCCGGGGATATGGAGGTCAATAACCTGGTGCAGGCGCATCAGGCGGGCTTTCAGTCTCTGGGCGGGGAGGGGGAGCGGTTTTTGCGCCAGGCGTCGGAATTCGACTTCGATAGCGCCCTCGTCACTCTGCAAAGGCTCGCGCACGAGGGCGGCGCCGCGTAACTGTTGCACTGCGGCAAGGCCTGTGGATTCTGTGGATAACTCCCGAATCCGCCCCCGTTCCCCCTGTTCGCAAGGCCCGGATTTTTCCGTTGTTGTGCACAACCCTGTGGACAGCCTGTGCATAAAAAAGCGGTTGACGACCCGGTCTCCAACACTAGAATTAGTGCCAGCCATGCCATGAAGACACTAGATTTAGTGTTTTCTAATAAACCACGCAACGCCGGGCGCTTCCGCCGCATTTACCCGCCACGGCTCAATAGGAGACTACCGATGCAGCCCACCAGCGCGTTTTCTCATGCCCTGCCCTCCGATTCCCTGCCCCTCGGCGTCGCCATGCCTGATGACCTGATCTCCTCCGGCACGGGTGAATCCGCCCCCTGCGCCTCGCTGTGTCCTGATTGCAAGATCATTCGCCGCAACGGCTCCGTGGTGTTGTTTGAACCCAACAAGATCTCCGTCGCCCTGACCAAGGCCTTCATCGCCGTGAACGGCGGTCAGGCCGCCGCCTCCGCCCGCATCCGCGAGACCGTGGAGAACCTGACTCAGAACGTGCTGGCCGCCCTGCTGCGGCGTCAGCCCCATGGCGGCACTTTCCACATCGAGGACATCCAGGACCAGGTGGAACTGGCCCTGATGCGCTCCGGCGAACATGAAGTGGCCCGCGCCTATGTGCTCTACCGCGAACGCCGCGCCGAGGAGCGCGCCCGGCAGCGGCAGCAGCAGGTGGAGGAACACAGCCTGTTCTGCACCGAGGATGGCGTGCGCAAACCGCTGGATCTCGCCTTCCTGGCGGAACTGGTGAGCGCCGCCTGCGAGGGTCTGCCCGAGACCAGCGCCCAGCCCATCCTGCAAGCCACGGTGCGTGACCTGTATGACGGCGTGCCCATGGACGAGGTGCGCAAATCCCTGGTGTTGTCGGCGCGTTCGCTGATCGAGAAAGACCCGGACTACACCTACGTCACCGCGCGCCTGCTGCTGCACACCATCCGCCGCGAGGTGCTGGGCGAAGAGGTGACCCAGGCCGCCATGACGACGCGCTACGCCGAGTATTTCCCCGAGTACATCAAGCGCGGCATCGAGGCGGAACTGCTGGACGAGCGCCTGGGCCAGTTCGACCTGGCCCGTCTGGCCGGCCATCTCGACGCCGGGCGCGACAACCAGTTCCAGTACCTGGGCCTGCAAACCCTGTACGACCGCTACTTCCTGCACATCGACGAGCAGCGCATCGAGCTGCCCCAGGCCTTCTTCATGCGCGTGGCCATGGGCCTCTCCATCAACGAGATCCAGCGTGAAGAGCGCGCCATCGAGTTCTACAACGCGCTCTCCCGCTTCGACTACATGAGCAGCACGCCCACCCTGTTCAACTCGGGCACGCGCCATTCGCAACTGTCTTCCTGCTACCTCACCACCATCCCGGACGACCTGGACGGCATCTACCAGGGCATCAAGGAAAACGCCCTGTTGCAGAAGTACGCCGGCGGCATCGGCAACGACTGGACCCGGGTGCGGGCCTTGGGCGCCTACATCAAGGGCACCAACGGCAAGAGCCAGGGCGTGGTGCCCTTCCTCAAGGTGGCCAACGACACCGCCGTGGCGGTGAACCAGGGCGGCAAGCGCAAGGGCGCGGTGTGCGCCTTCCTGGAAACCTGGCACATGGACATCGAGGAATTCCTCGAACTGCGCAAGAACACCGGCGACGACCGCCGCCGCACCCACGACATGAACACCTCCAACTGGGTGCCGGACCTGTTCATGAAACGGGTGATGGAAAACGCCGAGTGGACCCTGTTCACCCCCTCCGATTGCCCGGACCTGCACGAACTCACCGGCAAGGCCTTCGAGGCCGCCTACACCCGCTACGAAGAGAAGGCCGCACGGGGCGAGATCAAGGTATTCAAGAAGGTCCAGGCGCTGGGCCTGTGGCGCAAGATGCTGTCCATGCTGTTCGAGACCGGCCACCCCTGGATCACCTTCAAGGACGCCTGCAACGTGCGCTACACCAACCAGCATGTCGGCGTGGTGCACAGCTCCAACCTCTGCACCGAGATCACCCTGCACACCAACGACAACGAGATCGCGGTGTGCAACCTGGGTTCGGTCAACCTGGTCAACCACCTGAAAGCGGGCGGCCTGGACATGGACAAGCTGCAAAAGACCGTCCACACCGCCATGCGCATGCTGGACAACGTCATCGACATCAACTTCTACAACGTCGGCAAGGCGCGCAACTCCAACCTGAAGCACCGCCCCGTGGGCATGGGCATCATGGGTTTCCAGGACGCCCTGCACCAACTGCGCATCCCCTACGCCAGCCCCGAGGCGGTGGAATTCGCCGACCGCGCCATGGAAGCGGTGGCCTACAACGCCTACTGGTCCAGCACCGATCTGGCGGAAGAACGGGGCCGTTACAGCAGCTTCAACGGCTCGCTGTGGAGTCGCGGCATCCTGCCGCAGGATTCCCTCAAGCTGCTGGCGGAAGAGCGCGGCGGCTATGTCGAAGCGGACCTCAGCGAGCGCCTGGACTGGGCCGCCCTGCGCAGCCGCGTGATGACCGTGGGCATGCGCAACTCCAACTGCCTCGCCATCGCCCCGACGGCCACCATCGCCAACATCGTCGGCGTGTCCGCCTCGATTGAGCCGACGTACCAGAACCTGTTCGTCAAATCCAACCTCTCGGGCGAGTTCACCGTCATCAACCAATACCTGGTGCGCGATCTCAAGGCCCTGAACCTGTGGGACGAAGTCATGGTGGGCGACATCAAGTACTTCGACGGCGCGCTCGCCAAGATCGACCGCATCCCCGCCGAACTGCGCAGCCTCTACGCCACCGCCTTCGAGACCGACCCGGTGTGGCTGATCGAAGCCGGCGCGCGTCGCCAGAAGTGGATCGACCAGGCCCAGAGCCTCAACCTCTACTTCCACGGCGCCAGCGGCAAGAAGCTGGACGAGACCTACAAACTGGCCTGGCTGCGCGGCCTCAAGACCACCTACTACCTGCGCTCCATGGGCGCCACCTCCGCCGAAAAATCCACCGGCAAGGGCGGCGAACTCAACGCCGTCTCCGCCCACGGCGCGGGGGGCGGGTATACCG
The DNA here is from genome assembly GCA_016219425.1 of Betaproteobacteria bacterium. GTDB lineage: Bacteria > Pseudomonadota > Gammaproteobacteria > Burkholderiales > Thiobacillaceae > PFJX01. Next base: position 172,533 of record JACRNB010000012.1, read on the forward strand.
CCGCGAGCAACCTCCCCGAGCCGGAGATCGTCGGCAAGGCCTGCACGATGCGCCCCGGCGACCCGGGGTTTGAAGAGTGCGAGGCGTGCCAGTAAGTCAGTTAATGAGCGCCCGCGAAATGCCCACCGCTCCCCTCCGCGCCTTCCCCCTTTCCCAAAGGGGGATTGAGGGGGATTTGGCGACGGCGCCCAATCGACCCGGCTCAGAAATCCCCCCTGCCCCCCTTTGGGAAAGGGGGGAAACCCGCGCCATCGCCCGCCTCCGCGCCTTCCCCCTTTCCCAAAGGGGGAATGAGGGGGATTCAGCGACGGTGCCCAAGCGACCCGGCTCAGAAATCCCCGCCGTCCCCCTTTGCCAAAGGGGGGAACACACACATCAGGAGACCCCATGCTGAACTTCGACGAAGACCTCGCCCCGCCCCCCGCCCGTCCTGGCATGCCCCCCACTCCGCCTGCCACGGGTTTTGATCCCGCCTACGTCTCCTTCGGCGTGGGCCGGCCCCAGCTTCAGCCCGCCACCCAGGGCCTCAACTTCGCCGGCGGCGGCGTCGCCCAGCCCCAGTGGGACACCCCCTCCTTTACCAAAGGGGGGCCGGGGGGGATTTCTTCGGCGCTCGCCCCCGCGCCCCAAGCCGATATCAAACACCGCCGCGTCCGCGTCGAAGACAAGCTCATCATCAACGCCAAGGCCGACGTCAACCAGCTCGTTCCCTTCAAATACAAATGGGCCTGGGAAAAGTACATCGCCGCCTGCGCGAACCACTGGATGCCGCAGGAAGTGAACATGAACCGGGACATCGCCACCTGGAAAGACCCCAACGGCCTGTCCGAAGACGAGCGCCTCATCGTCAAGCGCAACCTGGGCTTCTTCGTCACCGCCGACTCCCTGGCCGCCAACAACATCGTGCTCGGCACCTACCGCCAGATCACCGCCCCCGAGTGCCGCCAATACCTGCTGCGCCAAGCCTTTGAAGAAGCCATCCACACCCACGCCTACCAATACATCGTCGAAAGCCTGGGGCTGGACGAAGGCGAAATCTTCAACGCCTACCACGAGGTGAGCAGCATCAAGGCCAAGGACGAATTCCTCCTGCCCTTCATCGATGTCCTCTCCAACCCCACCTTCAAGACCGGCACGCCGGAGGACGACCAGACCTTCCTCAAGAGCCTGATCGCCTTCGCCTGCATCATGGAAGGCCTGTTCTTCTACGTCGGCTTCGTGCAGATCCTCGCCATGGGCCGCCAGAACAAGATGACGGGGGCGGCGGAGCAGTACCAGTACATCCTGCGCGACGAGTCCATGCACTGCAATTTCGGCATCGACATGATCAACCAGATCAAACTGGAAAACCCCGGCCTCTGGACCAACGCCTTCAAGGCCGAACTCAAGGCCATGTTCGAAAAGGCCGTGGCCCTGGAATACCAATACGCCGAAGACACCCTGCCGCGCGGCGTGCTGGGCCTCAACGCCCCCATGTTCAAGGAATACCTGCGCTTCATCGCCAACCGCCGCGCCACGCAAATCGGCCTGGACGAACTCTTCCCCGGCGCCACCAACCCCTTCCCCTGGATGGCGGAAATGATTGACTTGAAGAAAGAGAAAAACTTCTTCGAAACCCGCGTCACCGAGTACCAGACCGGCGGCGCGCTGGCCTGGGATTAACCTGCCTTTCCCCCTCCCCCTCCGGGGGAGGGCCGGGGTGAGGGAGCAACGCTTGCAGGGAGGCTGTTCAGCACAGGGAGAAATTGAACAAGCCACTAACAACCAGTACCATGAAAAAGAAGAACCAACGCACCCTTGATGCCATCTTTGCCCGTCCCACGCCGGCCAACATCCAGTGGCGGGACATCCAGGCGCTGTTCACCGAACTGGGTGCGGAGGTATCGGAACGAGAGGGCTCCCGTGTGGGCGTCTATCTGTTCGGCGAAATCCGGGTGTTCCACCGCCCCCACCCGAGCCCGGACACAGACAAGGGCGCGGTGGCCAGCATCCGCCGATGGCTGGAGCTACATGGAGTAACGCCATGAATGTCATGGACATCAACGGCTACAAGGCCGTCATCAGCTACGACCCGGACATCAACCTGTTCCGGGGTGAATTCATCGAACTGAACGGCGGCGCGGACTTCTACGCGGCGGACGTGGATACCCTGCGGCAGGAAGGCGAAACCTCGTTGCAAGTCTTTCTCGACCTGTGCCGAGAAAAGGGCCTGGAACCGCGCCGCAGCTTTTCCGGCAAATTCAACGTGCGAATCTCTCCCGAACTGCACGCTAGGCTGGCCCTGGAAGCGATGTCGGTAGGAAAAAGCCTGAATGCCGTGGTGGCGGACAAGTTGGCGGCGTAACTGCAATATGGCCCTCACCATGCACACTGACCCCAACGACTCCCGAGAGGCAAAAAGTGCTGGTTTTGAAACCGACACTCGTCCCCAACCAAAAACCAGAATGGCGATAGACCTCTTCACGCCAGCCTGTCCAGAGTTGGACTTGATAGAACCCCCTGACATGCTGCCGGAACCCGCCCCTGAACTTGACTGACCCCATGCGCCTCACCCCCGCCCAAGCCCAAGCCATCCACCGCCTCGCCCAGGAAACCGCGGGCGAGGCCGCCAGCGTCCTGCTGTTCGGCTCCCGGCTCGACGACCACGCCAAGGGCGGCGATGTGGACCTGCTCCTGCAAGTGCCGGACCCGGTGGACAACCCCGCCCAACTCGCCGCCCTCTTCTCCGCCCGCGTCACCCGCCTGATGGAAGGCCGTAAAGTGGACGTGGTGCTGCTGGCCCCCAACCTCCTGCGCCTGCCCATCCATGACATCGCGCTGAGGGAAGGACAACGACTGTGACCCTGCACCGCAACGCCCGCCGCGCCTCGGTTCCTATCAACAGGCCAAGCCGCCATGCCTGAACTCTCGCGCTTCTTCGGCATCATCATCTACATGAACTGGCGAGAGCATCCGCCCATGCACTTTCATGCCGTTTATGGAGAACATGAAGCCTTGATTACCCTGGACGGTCGCGTCTATGCCGGCGAACTGCCAGGACGCGCGCTATCTTTGGTGCGCGAATGGCTGGCTCTGCACCGGGACGAAATTGCTGAGAATTGGACCCTGGCCCTGGCGAAGAAAGCGCTGAAACCCATAGACCCGTTGGAGTAAGCCGCGATGATCCTGCACACCACCGAAGTCACCCCACTACCCGGCTACCGCCTGGCTCTTCGATTCAATAACGGCACGGCAGGCGAGGTGGACCTGTCAGGTGAACTGGATGGCGAAGTGTTCAGCGCACTGCTGGACCCCGCGATGTTTGCCACGGCGCGACAACACCCCATCATGCGCACAGTGACATGGGCCAACGGCGCTGATCTGGCTCCGGAGTTTCTGTTTGAGACGATGATGGCGCAACGGAGGGAGGCTGCGTGATCTTGAATCGGTCAGTCACAGAAACCGTGGTCTGTCGCCCTATTCATCGCGCCCACGTGAAGCCATGACCCTGGCCCCCCCACTGACCAGCAGGACGGAACGCTTCCACCCGCCGCCCACTTCGGCCCCGTCCCACCGCGCCAGTCTGGGTCAATACATGACGCCGCCGCTGGTGGCCCGTTTTATCGCCGCACTCTTTCCCCCCTCCGCCTTCAGCGCTTGTCGCCTACTGGATGCCGGCGCAGGCATGGGCGCTTTGTCGGCGGCCTTTCTGGAACGCTGTGGGGCGGGCGAACTGGGGGTGGACTCGGTGACGGTGGACGCCTATGAGTTGGACCCCGCCCTGGCCGTCCCCCTGCGCGCCACCCTGGACAGTCATGGCCTCTCAAGTCGTTTGCCGGGCCGCCCCAAGAACGACTTGGCCCCCTTGGGGGGCGGCTCGGGTGGTTTTCCCGAACCGGGGGAGCGGCTAACCCCTCACTGCACCACCCAGGTGCTGCCGGGCGATTTCATCGAGCAGGCGGTCACCCGCCTGGGCCTCTGGGGCGGGCCGCGCTATACCCATGCCGTTCTCAACCCCCCCTACAAAAAGATCGCCTCCCACTCCCGCCACCGGCTGCTGCTGCGCCAGGCCGGCATCGAAGCCTCCAACCTTTACGCCGGATTCGTCGCCCTGGCCCTGGCCCTGTTGGAACCGGGTGGGCAACTCGTCGCCATCATTCCCCGCAGCTTCTGCAACGGCCCCTACTTCCAACCCTTCCGGCACTACCTGCTGGAACACGCCGCCCTGCGCCACATCCACCTCTTCGCCGCGCGGGACCAAGCCTTCCGCGCCGACGGCGTACTGCAGGAAAACCTCATCCTGCGGCTGGAACGGGGCGGCGTGCAGGGCGCGGTCACCCTCTCCACCTCCACCGATGACCGGTTCACCGATTACCAGGAACACGCCCACCCCTTTGACCACATCGTCCACCCCGGCGACGCGGAACGCTTCATCTACATACCCACCTCGTCGGAACCTGCGCTTCACGAAGGCTGGGCGCACCTGAATCACACCCTGACGGACCTGGGCCTGGAGGTCTCCACCGGCCCGGTGGTGGACTTCCGCCTGCGCGCCTGGCTGCGGGACCAGCCCCAGGCCGATACCGCCCCCTTGCTCTACCCCCTGCATTTCCGGGCCGGACGCTGCACCTGGCCGCTGGCGGAATCCCGCAAACCCAATGCCATCGTGGTCAGCCCCGAAACCCGCAAATGGCTCTACCCCAATGGCCACTACTGCGTCACCCGGCGACTCTCCTCCAAAGAGGAAAAGCGACGCATCGTCGCCAGCATCACAGACCCCGCCGCCCTGCCCGAGACTGTTACCGAACTGGGATTTGAGAACCACCTCAACGTCTTCCACCAGGCCCGCCAAGGCCTGCCGCCCCTGCTGGCGCAAGGCCTCGCCGCCTACCTCAACAGCGGCATCGCCGACGCCCAGTTCCGCCGCTTCAACGGCCACACCCAAGTCAACGCCACCGATTTGCGCCGTCTGCGCTACCCCAGCCGCGACGCCCTGCTGACCCTGGGCGCATGGGCGATGGAACAGGGCGACCACCTCCTGGCGGACGTGGACGCCAAACTGGAAGCGTTGCTCGCATGCCCCCCCGACTGACCGAAGCCCTCGCCATCCTCGCCCTGCTGGGCCTGCCCCGCGCCCAGCAGAACGAACGCTCCGCCCTGTGTCTGCTGGCGCTGCTCGACCTCACGCCGGAAAAACCCTGGGCCAAGGCCGGCAACCCCCTGCTGGGCATCACCCCCATGATGGAATTCAGCCGTACCCACTATGGCAAGGACTACGCCCCCAACACCCGCGAGACCTTTCGCCGCCAGACCATGCACCCGTTCATCGCGGCGGGCCTTGCCCTCTACAACCCGGACCAGCCAGACCGCCCGGTGAACAGCCCCAAGGCCGTGTACCAGATCGAACCAGCCGCCCTGGCCCTGCTTCGCACCTACGGCGCGCGCCCCTGGAAGAACCGGCTGGCGGCCTACCTCGCCCAGCGCGAAGGCCTGGCCGCGCGATACGCCCAACCCCGCGAGACCGCCCGCATCCCGGTACGCATCGCCGAAGGCCATGAAATCCGCCTGAGCCCCGGCGAACACAGCGCCCTCAACAAGGCCATCATCGAAGAATTCGCCGCGCGCTTCGTACCCGGCGGCACACTCATCTACGCCGGAGATACCGGGGACAAATGGGGCTACTTCGATGAACCCGCACTACGCAACCTGGGGGTAGTAGTGGACGCCCACGGCAAGATGCCGGATGCGGTGGTGCTGGACCCGCAACGGAACTGGCTCATCCTGGCCGAAGCCGTCACCAGCCACGGCCCGGTGGATGGCAAACGCCACGACGAACTGGCGCACCTGTTTGCTGCTTCGAGCGCGGGATTGGTCTTCGTCACCGCCTTCCCGAATCGCGGAATCATGGCCCGCTATGTAGCCGAGATCGCCTGGGAAACCGAAGTCTGGGTCGCAGATGCGCCTGGGCATTTGATCCACTTCAACGGGTCTCGGTTTTTGGGGCCGTATCGTGATGGCGGGTAGTGGCGGGATGAACCCATGGCAAGAATCGTGAGATCGGAGTCAGGATTCATTCCAGGGGTGGGAGGCTGCGTGATCTTCATTTCCCGACTTAGAATCGGTTATGTACCAGGGCTGACGGATGAGATAGATCTGTGATGGGGAATATGAGCCTAGCCCCTTTAACCACCTTTAACCACGCCCCTTTAACCACTCACCTTTAACCACTCAAAAGTCAATAACATGAAAAAGGGCAAATCATGGACTACTTAAGCTTCGCGAGCGACATACTAGAAGCGTCGAACGACTGCTCAAAAAAATCCCCATCCTCGATATTAATAACACTAATGAAACACCTGCCAATCAAGGCATGCTCATTTTATTCGTATGGCGATATCGAAGAAAGACTTTCACTTCGAGCCCAAGTAGGATTGAGTTATGACGGCTACAAAAGCTTTCAACTACCTCTTGACTCAACTGCCGGCGAGTCAGTAACAACAAGAAACACAAGGTATCATCATAACGTTGAAGAGCTGAACAACTACAGAGACAAGGGGCTATTAAATAAATTTTCCCTACGCGCCATCATAACAGTGCCAATAATAAAAAACGGCTGCTCTGTTCTTGGGATGAGACAAGTTTGCAATCCAGTAGTTGGAGTAATATGCCTATACCCGAACGATAAACTATCAGAAATCGAAACAAACGGTCTTCTGTTAATAGCGAATAATATTTCAAACATCATTGCGCAAACATACATTCACTCTGTGAATTATGACCAACTCAGAATTCGCGGTGAGATATTTGAGTTTGCACTATCATCAACCGATCTATCAAGTTTTTGCCACAGGCTATCCGTATTATTAAAAAGAAACTGGGGCTACGAGGGCGTATCAATCTTCTTATTCGACGAAAGATCGAAAACCATAAAACTTAAAGGCACCACAGGCTTAAACGAAAAATACGTAAAATCAAAGACGTTTTATAGATTAGATGAGGACGAAGATATTACTAACGCCTTTGTCACAGGCGAAATACTCCTCCGAGGCACCGAGGGAGGGGAAAAGAAATACAGCAAATACACCGAATACATTCCAAGCGACTTAATAGCTTCAATTAACATTCCAGTTTTTGAGCCCAAAACCCCCTATACAACAGCCAGTCGCGCCATTGGCGTTATGCGTATAACAAACAGCACACTAGCGCACAACAATATAAACGAAGCAGTGACATTTGGCTGGGAAGACATACAATTGCTTTCATTTGTGGCATCAGTTATAGGCGTTATCACCCACCTATACAGCAAAGTATCAAGAATGACCGAGGATTTCGAGCGTGCAATCCACGGAATTCAGAACAATTTGCTGTTTGTGAACACAAGCCTAAATCAACTAATAGAGAGGGGCGAGGTCCAGGAAAAAATCCACCCTAGGTTTATTCATCACATGCCAGATTGCATCGACCATATCGAGGCCCTGGGTTGGCAAATTGAGCGCTTTATTCACGGAAAAAACCCAGGAACCATAGAGTGCAAAGAAACGAAGATTGCCGGAGATGTTTTAGTTAAGCTAATGGCAATATACAAGAGCATGAGCAAAACTTTTAATGTGGCCACCGATGGCTCACCAATGTTTGATTTTTCAAAAATTCAGAATATACCAACGGTTTATGGTGACGCTGAGGCATTGACTACGGTGTTTAGAAACCTGACCGAGAATTCAGTAAAATACTCCCACAGAGACCTGCCTTTAAGAGTTAGGATCGAATGGAAAGTCCATAACGACGTGCTAAAGTTGGATTTTATTGACAATGGAATTGGCATAGATGACGTGGATGTTGACTATATATTTGCTGAGGGTTATAAAGCAGAAAGCGCCATGAGAAGGCAAACCGTTGGGGCGGGCTTGGGGCTGTTTCAGTGCAAAAGAATACTGGAACAAATGAAGGGGGACATCGCTTTGAGCAGCAGACACAACCCTACTATTTTTACAATTTCACTAAGCATTTGGAGCTCCTGATATGATATATATTGTTGATGAGGATGTTGTACAGCTCAGGCCCTACGCTATTGAATTGGAAATACGGGGTTATGAAGTCAAGCAAATCGACAACGCAGACGCGGCTTACGAACTACTAAGAACCGCCGACAATATTGAGCTGGCTTTGATTGATGTAATGTTATCCGCTGAGTCTGTTGAAAAGAGCATATTTTCGCGCGAACGCACTGGAGACTTCATCAAAACAGGACTGGTTCTTTTCGAGGAATTAACATTTGCCAACCCAAAGTATTTCCCGGGGCGGGCTGCATTTCTTAGCATGGGCACAATGGATTGGCTCGTAAAAGAGATTACCGGTGTTTCAGAAAAATACAAGGTGCCTTATTTGCGAAAACGAGACTATAGGCGCCCCATGGCCTTTGGCGATAAAGTCGAATCCCTTATCAATAACAACCTAATTGCGCCATGACTACCGAGAATTTTATAGCCATTATTGGTGTCAACCTGGCAATAATATCAATATTCTCTGCCGTATTGATTTCCCATTTTAATGGGCGCATCAAAAAGAGAGGAAAGGATATTGACCGGATTAGTAACGTCTTGTGCAGACAGGAGTTACAAATTAACGCCTTCTCGGAAATCGTTAAAGATTCAAGCATACGCGCACTTACTCACGAACTGGCATTTGGCAGATTGCTAGCCTGCCCCTGCGTAGATGGCGCCATCGCACAAAGAATTTTGTTGGCATTTGATAAAAACAACAATGATCACGATAGAGTAATAAATGAAATGTTTCTTTTTAGCACGAATGCACCGCACAAACTAGCCGCTTATAGGCAGCTAAGCGAGAGTTGCGGAAATTCCCGCAGCATCGTCTTGATGAATGAGGCCGCCGCACACGAACCTAACTGTGATAAAGATATTTACAGCAATTGTATTAGGCGTTTACTTTCAAGATTGGACACCACTTAGAGCAACCCAAATCCAAATAGGTCTGAGCATATGGCACTAAGCTCAACCCATGAGAGCAAAATTGGCTCTTTCGCGATTCGAGTGAAGAAAGCGGGTTTCCGAGGGCTGGAGCAAGCGCGCCGGCAACCGAGTCAAGGGCGGGCAGGCGGGTTATGGCTCTTTCGCGATTCGAGTGAAGAAAGCGTGCGTAACTAAAGGGGCCAGTGTCGATATTTCCCATCAAAGCCGCCGATCCATTTTTTGATTTCACCTATATGGTTCGTGCAACGAATGAATTATTCAAACAACGTCGCCACCCTCGCCAGCACTTCGTCCAATATCGGCGCGGGCAGGGTATCGACCTTCCTGCCATGCCGCGCCGTCAGGTCCAATACTCGGGGTTGATCGCAGCGCACGACGCCCGTGGTCTTGATGCCTGTTATCGGCACGGCGAAACCGATGCGGCGGGCGAATTCACCGCCGTTGGTGATCGGCAGTACCACCGGCAGCTTGGTGGCCTCGTTGAATTCCCCCGGTGAAACGATCAGGACCGGGCGGCTGCCGCTTTGTTCATGTCCCGCCGTGGGGTCGAGGGTCACCAGGTAGATATCGCCCCGCTTCATAGCAACTCGCCGCCCGTGGCCGGGGCGTCCACCCATTCGCGTTCCTCGGCGGGTTGCGTCTGGGAATAGTCCGAGGCAGCCAGGAGTTCCGCCAGGGTGTAGCGCGGTCGAGGCTTGGGATCGACGACCAGACAGCCGTTGTCGACGCTCAAGCCTACGGTGGAGCCGACTTGCAGATGGAGCTGATCGAGAAAGGCGGGGGGGACAGTCAACATGACCGATCCGCCGACTTTGCGCAGGTTGGTCGAGTGCATGAGCAATTTCCAGTAGGAATGTTATATGTTTGTATAACACCAATCCCTACGGCTGGCAATTCTTACCAAGAGGGCTGAGCAAACGCAGCCCGGACGAAGGCCAAAGGTCAAAATCCGGGGTCTTGGGCGTTTTGCGATGTGAATCCTGGATTTCGTTTCACTGCATCCAGGCTACGACACTTTCCGACTCAATGCGCCAGCCGCGCCGCCAATCCCATTTGTTCGCTCACCGCCAAAAGGCGCTTGTCTCGCGTCCATAACGTCGTTCCAGGCGTGAGGCGGGCGGCGGCTAACAGGTGGGCGTCGATGTAGCCGATACCCAGGCCATACAGCGCCTGGGCTTCGATGAACCCCAGCATCTCTTTTTCGGTGGCCGGGGTGGCGGCGGGTAGGTTGCACAGGTTGGTCAGGACGTCATGCCGGTTCTTGAGATGGCCCAAGGCCAGTTCGCCGACCACATAGGGGTGCACAAGGACTTGTCCGGATTCCAGCAGCCCGACCAGCACCGGGTCCGACTGGCGCAGGTGGTCAATCCAGACCGAGGTGTCCACCAGGATCATGCCGTTTGCCGCCGGGGGATGGGCTCAAGTTGCGGTTCGGAACCGCCCAGCCGCGCCAGGCGTTTGGCGCTTTCGCGCTGGATCAAGGCTTGCAGGGCTTCGCGTACCAGGGCGGTTTTCTCACCAAGGCCGGTGAGGGACTGGGCTTGCGCGAGCAGTTCGTCATCCAGGTTCAGGGTCGTTCTCATTGCGCCATCCAGGTATCGTGATGCACGAAGCGTAGCATCAAATGATGCTTATTCTGTATGGTTGATTTCCCCCCATCGACCCAAGGGGGGCGGGTAAAACGGGTTCTTCGATGAGCCCCAGTGTCGCTATATTCCCCACAACCCCTCACCCCTCCCCCCCCACCCCCCAATCCGCCCGATTTCATGACCCCCATGCTCGCCACCTCCGACATCACCGGCATTGCCCACGTCATTCAACTGGCGGTGGCCCCCGTTTTCCTGCTGACAGGCATCGCCGGGTTGTTGTCGGTGCTGGTGAACCGGTTGGGGCGGGTGGTGGATCGGTTCCGCACCTTGCATGGCCGGGTGGCGGAGCTTCAGGGTGCAGCGCGGGAGTCGGTGGAGTCGGAAATGGCGGTGCTGGGACGGCGCACCTGGTTTATCCATCGGGCCATCGCCTTGTGCACCGGCAGTGCGTTGTTGGTCTGCATGGTCATCGCCACCTTGTTCATCGGCTCCCTGGTCCGGTTGGAGGCGTCGATGATCATCGCCACGCTGTTTATCCTGGCCATGGTTTCGCTGGTGGTGGGCCTGCTGTTCTTTTTGCGCGAGATCCATCTGTCCACCGGCTATATCCATGTGCTGCCGCGTTGATTCAAAGGGGGGCTCCCGATCCATCGCATCCAGCAATACCAACGACACTCCAACGACGCCCCCGCAAGGAAGACCAGGAAATGCCCGATAGCCATGGACCCCGCCAAACCCCCGGCGTTTACATCACTGAAATGTCCGCCTTCCCCAACGGCATCGTCGGTGTGCAAACCGACGTTCCGGTTTTCATCGGCTACACCCAGCAGGCTCAAGACCCGATCAGTCACAAGTCCCTCTGCCAGCGGCCCATCTCCATTGCCTCGCTGGCGGACTATCAAGCCTTTTTTGGCCAGGGTTTTCGTCCGACCTTCCAACTGACGCCCGCCAGCCAGGGCGACTACGACATCGCCGCGCCCGGCCCCGAGTTCTTCAAGCTGGTTCAGACCCCGGACACCGCCTTCCACCTTTACAACGCGGTGCGGCTGTTCTTCGCCAATGGCGGCGGTTCGTGTGATGTGGTGTCCTGCGGCCAGTACCACGGCGGCCCCATCCGGCTGGCGGATCTGCAAGCGGGTCTGGAGGCCAGCGCTCAGGCGCTCGGCCCTTCCATGGTGGTGATCCCGGATGCCTGTCTGCTCCCCCCCGACGCGTACGCCACCCTGGTTGCCGCAACCTTGAAGCAGTGCGCCGCGTTGCAGGACCGGGTTGCCATCCTCGATCTGTGCGGCTGTACCGACCCGGCCAACTGGAGCCCGGCTTCTATCCAGGCTCAGGCGGACGCCTTTTATGCGGCGGTGGGGGATTGCGCCGGGGCTTACAGCTATGGCGCGGCCTATTTCCCGGCCCTCAAGACCTCCGTCGTGGCGGCGGAGGAGGTGGATTTCCCCTGCCTTGACCTCCTCACGCCCGGTTCCGCCACCGCCGCCCTGCGGGCCGAGATCGAACAGGTGATCCTGGATCGCCTGAACGTATGCCCTGCGAGCGGGGCCATGGCGGGCATCTGGGCGCGGAACGACCAGAGCGACGGGGTGTGGAACGCGCCGTCCGATATGGCGCTGAACCAGGTGACGGCGCTTGCCGTCACGCTTACGGATGCGGATCAGGAGCCGCTTAACACGCCCATCAATGGCTTGGCCATCAACGCGATCCGCGATTTCCCGAACCGCGGCCCGATGGTCTGGGGCGCGCGCACCCTGGACGGCAACAGCAACGACTACCGCTACATCCAGGTGCGCCGCACGCTGATCTACATCGAGCAGTCCATCAAGGCCGGGCTCCAGTCCCATGTGTTCGCAGCCAATGACGCCACCACCTGGACGGGGGTCACCTCCGAGATCACGAGCTTTCTCACCGGGCTGTGGACCCAGGGCGGGTTGATGGGCGCCACGGCCTCGGACGCCTTTGCCGTGCAATGCGGCCTGGGCAGCACGATGACGGCGCAGGACATCCTGGACGGTTACATGGTCGTCTCCGTCGCCTTGCAGATGATCCATCCCGGCGAATTCATCGCGCTGACCTTCAAACAGTTGATGCCGGCAGGCTCCTAGGGCGGCCTCGAAAAAACCTGGATTCGTCATTCCTGCGCAAGCGGGAGCCCAGTGAAATCGACAACCTGGATTCCCGCTTGCGCGGGAATGACGGGTTTTTCGAGGCGCTCCTAGGCGCCTGCCGGGCCCCGCCCATCGCCCTGTTACCATCCCCGGCCTCCGCATCCGCAATCGCCTTCGCCATGCAGGAATACGAAACCCTCGCCGCCATTGATCTCGGTTCCAACTCTTTCCATCTTCAGGTTGGGCGCGTGGAGGGGGACCAGCTTTTCTATCTGGACGCCCATAAGGAGGCCGTGCGTCTGGCGGCGGGCCTGACCGAGGACAAACAGCTCGATGCCGTCTCCCAGAAGCGCGCCCTGGCCTGTCTTTCCCGTTTTGGCGAGCGCCTCAAGGGCATGCCGGCGGGCGCGGTGCGGGCGGTGGGCACTTCCGCCCTGCGCGTGGCCAAGAACGCCCCGGCCTTTCTGGAGAAGGCCCGCGCGGCGCTGGGGTTCGAGATCGAGATCGTGGCCGGTCGGGAAGAGGCCCGCCTGATCTATCTGGGCGTCTCGCACAGCCTGCCCCTCAGCCATGAACCCCGGTTGGTGGTGGACATCGGCGGCGGTTCCACCGAATGCATCATCGGCGCCGGTTATGAGGCGAAGGAACGGGAAAGCCTGCGCATGGGCTGTGTCGGCTGGACCCGGCAGTTCTTCCCGGACGGGCAGGCGGACAAGGCGCGCCTCAAGGCCGCCGAGACCGCCGCCCGCATCGAGATACGCATCGTTTCCGCGCAGTTTCGCGCGGGCAACTGGCAGGAAGCGGTGGGTTCTTCCGGCACCGCCCGCGCCCTGGGCGACATCTGTCGCCAGAACGGCCATTCCGACGGGGCCATCACCCATGCCGGCCTGCTCTGGCTGCGCGACCGCCTGGTGCGCGCCGGAGATGTGGAGCGCGCCGAGATCGCCGGGCTCAAACCGGATCGGCGTCCGGTGATTGCGGGCGGGTTGGCGGTGATGCTGGGCCTGTTCGAGGAACTCGGGGTGGAGACCATGACCGTGGCCCAGGGGGCCATGCGCGAGGGCATCCTGTGGGATCTGCTGGGGCGGGTGCACGACCGCGACATGCGGGACGTCACCGTCTCCCAGTTCCAGCGCCGCTATCACATCGACACGCGCCAGGCGCGGCGGGTGGAGCGTCTGGCCCTGAAACTGTTCCCGGCGGTGGCGGCCCACCTTCAGGAAGACTCCGCCGATGCCCTGCATCGTCTGGGGTGGGCGTCGCGCCTGCACGAGATCGGCATCAGCATCGCCCATTCCGGCCAGCACAAGCACGGCGCGTACATCCTGGAAAACGCCGATATGCCGGGTTTTTCGCGCCGGGATCAGGGCAAGCTCGCCGCTCTGGTGCGCGCCAGCCGCGGCGGGCTGGACAAGCTGGGCATGGGGCGGGATGACCCCAACTGGCCCCTGATCCTGTGTCTGCGCCTGGCGCTGCTGTTCTGCGCCAGTCGGGATGACGCGGCGCCTGCGGGCCTGCAACTGCTTTGTGACGGGGCTGCCTGCCGTCTGGCGCTGCCTTCGGTCTGGCTCAAGGCCAACCCTTTGACCCAGGCCATCCTGGCGGAAGAAATCCGCGCCTGGTCCGACGTTGCGCCGAGGTTCAGGCTGGCGGGTTGAGCGCCGCGCTGCGGTGATCGCCCGGCATGGCCGGGCTCCTACAATGGGGTGGTCAACCTTCTGGCGGAGATTCCGATGAAGCTCGTTCAACACTGGCTGTTTTCTTTTTTGTGCGCGCTCGCGCTGGGCGTCGCCCACGCCGGAGAGCCTCCGCGCGATCCCATCCTGCGTCTGGAAACCGGCATGCACACCGCTGCCATCTGGCGCATCGGCAGCGATGTCCAGGGGCGCTGGCTGGTATCCGCCTCCAACGACAAGACCGCGCGGGTCTGGGATGTGGCCAGTGGTCGCCTGCTCAGCGTCCTGCGCCCGCCGGTGGATGTCGGCAACGTGGGCAACCTCTATTCCGCGGCCCTCTCGCCGGACGGCAGCATGGTGGCGGTGGGGGGCTGGACCCGGCTGGATGAGGTCGGCAACAACATCTACCTGTTCGAGCGCTCCAGCGGGCGGCTGGTGCGACGCATCACCGGCCTGCCCAACGTCATCTTCCACCTCGCCTTTTCTCCCAGCGGGCGTCAACTGGCCGCCAGCCTGGGCGGCCCCAACGGCATCCGCCTGTTCGAGACGGCCACCGGCAAGGAAGTGGGGCGGGATGTGTACGGGGATGATTCCCATAGCGTCAGTTTCAATGCCGACGGCAGCCGTCTGGCGGCGAGCGCCCAGGATGGCAAGGTGCGGGTCTACAGCGTCGCCGCCTGGGGGCTCACCCGGTTGGCGGAAGGCGCCACCCGGGGCGGCACGCGCGCCTACACCACGCGGTTTTCACCGGATGGCCGCCTCATCGCGCTGGGGTATCAGGACTCCGCCAAGGTGGATGTGCTCAATGCCGAGACCCTGGAACTGGAATATCAGCCCGACACCTCGGGCGTGAGCGTGGGCAATCTCGCCACCGTGGCCTGGTCGCAGGATGGCAGTCAGCTCATGGCGGTCGGCTCCTGGGTGCGCAATGGTCAGTACCCCTTGCGCGTCTGGTCGGAGCAGGGGCGCGGCGCGTATCAGGATCTGCCGTTGGCCGCCGATGCGGTGTTCGACCTCCTCCCCCTGGAGGATGGCCGCACCCTGTTCGGCGCGTCCGACCCGCGCTGGGGCGTGATCGCCCCCGGCGGCGTCCGCGTCGGACGTAGCGTGAGCCCCCAGATCGTGGACTACCGCGACGCCCGCGAGGGATTCAGGCTTTCGGCAGACGGGCAGAAGGTCCGTTTCGGCTATGAAAAGAACGGGCGCTCGCCGGCGGTGTTCGAACTCGCGACCCTGCACCTGGCCCAGGACGCGGGACAAAACGAGGCGGGCATGACCGGCCCGCGCACCGAGGCCCCCGGCATCAAGATCGAAAACTGGCGCAACCGCGAACACCCCACCCTGAACGGCGCGCCGATCAAGCTCCAGAACCAGGAGCTTTCCCGCAGCGTGGCCATCGCCCAGGACGGCAGCCGTTTCGCCATCGGCGGCTCCTGGTCCCTGCGGTTCTTCGATGCGACGGGCAAGGAGTTGTGGAAAATGCCTGCCCAGGGCGCGGTCTGGAACGTCAACATCTCCCGCGACGGCTACTGGGTGGTGGCCTCGTATGCCGACGGCATCATCCGCTGGCACCGCAGTTCGGACGGCAAGGAACTGCTTTCCCTGTTTCCCCACAACGACCGCAAGCGCTGGGTGTTGTGGACGCCTTCCGGCTACTTTGCCGCTTCGCCCGGCGGCGAGGATCTGATCGGCTGGCACCTCAACCGCGGCAAGGACGGGGCGGCGGATTTCTTCCCGGTCTCCCGCTTCCGCGCCCAGTTCTTCCGCCCCGACCTCATCGCCCAGGTGCTGCAAACCCAGGACGAGACGGAGGCCCTGCGTCTGGCCAACGCCGATTCCGGGCGACGTCAGGACAGCGCCCCGGCGCGGGTTCAGGACGTGCTGCCGCCGGTGCTCCAGGTGCTTGCGCCGCAGGATGGCGCGCAGGTGTCGAGCTCCACCATCAAGGTGCGCTTTGCCGTGCGCACCCCGGACAACGCACCGACCACCGGTGTGCGTGTGCGCGTGAACGGCCAGGCCCTGCCGGAGGCCCGCAGTCTCGCGGTCGTCGCCGAGGACGATGCCGATGTGCGCGAGATCAACGTGCCCATCCCCGCCCAGGACAGCGAGATCCAGTTGTTCGCGGAGAACCGCAACGGGGTGTCCACCCCCGGCGTCGTCCGGGTGCACTGGGCCGGGGCCAAGGCCGCCCCCGCGCCCTCGTTCAAGCCCAAGCTCTACGTCCTGGCGGTGGGGGTGTCCAAGTACGCCAACAGCGAGTTCAACCTGGGTCTGGCGGCCAAGGACGCGCGCGACTTCGCCGCCACCCTGCAAAAGCAGCAGGGGCAGCTCTACAGCGAGGTCAAGGTGCGCTTGATCACCGACGACAAGGCCACCAAGGATGATGTGCTGGATGGCCTGGACTGGCTGCGCAAGGAGGTCACGGCGCGCGACATGGGCATGATGTTCATGGCCGGCCACGGCATGAATGACAACACCGGCAACTATTTCTTCCTGCCCCACAACGCCGACCCGGAGCGCCTGCTGCGTACCGGCGTGGCTCAGAGCGACATCAAGATCGCCCTCAACACCCTGCCCGGCAAGGCCGTGTTTTTTGTCGATACCTGCCATTCCGGCAACGCCCTGGGCAGCGCCAAGACGCGGGGGGCGGGCACGGACATCAACGCCTTCGTGAATGAACTCGCCTCGGCGGAAAACGGGGTGGTGGTGTTCACGGCGGCCACCGGACGCCAGTTCTCGCTGGAAGACCCGTCCTGGGGCAACGGCGCCTTCACCAAGGCGGTGATCGAGGGGCTGAACGGCAAGGCGGACTTCCAGAAGACCGGCAAGGTCACGCACAAGGGCCTGGATTACTACGTGGCGGAGCGGGTGAAGGAGTTGACGCGCGGCAGGCAGTCGCCGGTGAGCATCGCCCCCTCCGGGGTGACGGACTTTCCCATCGCCGTGGTGCGGTAGCGCGTAGGCGCGGGGGTTACGCGCTGGATTTCCTGCCGCGCCAGAACGGTTCCGTCCTGACCAGTTCCAGCCAGCGGGCCGCACCGCCTTCTTCTTCCCGGTGGGCGGCCACGGCCAGGGCGCCAGCCAGGTTTCCGGCCTGGAATGCCAGTTCTGGCGTGGGCAAGGTTGCCTCGCGCAGGCGGCGGTTTGCCATGGCGGCATCCTGCATGACCCCCAGGCTGTCCTGTAAACGGCTCAGGCGCAGCAAAAAGCGGTCCCGCGCGTTTGGATAGAGCCCCGCCAGGGCGTCGGCGGTGTAGCGCAACTTCTTGGCGGCGATGCGGGCCAGATGGCGTTCGCACGGGGGTAGACGGGCCAGGTCGCCCGCCCGGCGCTTGAGCCGCTTCCAGCGCTTTTCCAGCAGGGCCGCGGCCCAGTCCTTTGCGTTGTTGCGCCGGTTGGGTCCGGGCCGGATCAGGTCGCGTCCCGCCCGCAGGATCAGGCGGGTGAATGCCGGGCTGGTGATGCGCGCCTGGGCCTCCTGCCGCGCCCGCGTCGCGGTCGCGGAAAGGTGCGCCAGAAGCGCCGGGTCGGTATCCGGAAACAGGGGCAGCACCGTCGGCAGGCGGTAGTTCAGCAATACGTCCCAGTCCCGCGCCGGCCCCAGCGCCCGCAGGATGTCGGCCAGGGCCGGCAGCCAGTCCGGGCGGGGATGGCCCAGGCTGGGGGCCAGGGCGGATAGCGCGCGCAGGCGTCGCGCCGCCACCCGGAGCTGATGCAGGTATTCCGTCTCCTCCGGTTGTGCAAGAAAACCGGGGACGTTGGCCGCCAATTGGGTCAGGGCGCTGCCCTGCAAGGCGCGCCAGACCTCGTGCGCCTCCCAGCTTCGCCCCAGCCGGGGCGTCTGCATGCGGGCGGGGGAGGGCGTCACGGCCCCCGCCAGGGCGTAGCCTCGCGCCGCCTTGCTGCGCGGGTCGATGCCCAGAGGGAGGCTCTCCAACAGTTCCAGCGCGAGGTCGAACAGGGGGACGGGGTGGCCTTCCAGACGTTCGATCTCGATCTCGCACAGGGGGCGGACGGCGGCGTCCGCTTGAATCTCGCCCCGGTCCAGGGCCAGTTCCATGCGGGTGTCGCCCCGGTCCAGGGTCCAGGCCGTGCGCCAGAAATCGGTGACGAAGGCCGTATGCAGGTCGCCGGGGTGGATGCCGTGCAGCCGTGTGCGCGCCTCCTCCGGCAGCAGGGCCAGGTCCGGCAGGGGGCCGGCGGCGGGGGTTTCCCATTCGGGGCGGCTGGCCAGGGCGCCCACCACCGGGGCCTCCGCCTTCATGGTCTGCACCCAGCGTCCCGCCACCCGCCGCACACGCAGGGCGATGCCATGCCGGGTCAGGGCGAAATCCGGTGTGTCGTAGTAGCGGCTGACCAGATGTCGCCGCACCGGCGTGATCCCGGCCAGCGCGGGATGGCGGCGCAGGGCGGGAAGGTCGTGCGGGTCAATGGCCAGCTTGAGTTCGATTTCCATGCGCGCCCGGTCGTTTGAAGCCTGAAAGAGGGGAGGTCTTGCCCGTAGCGCCGGCATCCTGGCCGGCTTTGTTGAGAGGGCCGGCCAGGATGCCGGCGCCACATGGCGTGTAACCTGCCTGCGATAGAAGCTGCGGCGGCTTTGAGCGTAGCATCGTGCGGATTCATTCGTGTTACAGACCCAGACATGTCCACGCCCGTTTCCCATTCCCTGATCAATCGCGAACTTGGCATCCTTGAATTCAATCGCCGCGTCATGGCCCAGGCGGAGGAGGAGGGGACGCCGTTGCTGGAGCGGCTGCGCTTTCTGTGCATCTTTTCCAGCAACATGGATGAGTTCTTCGAGATTCGCGTCTCCGGACTGAAGGAGCAGATGCGCCTGAATCCGGGCATCAAGGGGCCGGATGGTCTGTCCGCGCGCCAGGCCTACCGGCAATTGGCGAAGACCTCCCATGCCTTGGTGGCGCAGCAGTACGAGCTGCTCAACCAGTCGGTGCTGCCGGCGCTGGCGGAACAGGGCGTGCGTTTTTTTCGCCGTTCGAGGTGGAACGAGGCCCAGACCGCCTGGATTCGTGACTACTTTTACAACGAGCTGATGCCGGTGCTCACCCCCATCGGGCTTGATCCTGCGCACCCCTTCCCCAATGTCCTCAACAAGAGCCTCAACTTTGCCGTGGAGCTGTCTGGCAAGGATGCCTTTGGGCGCAATTCCGGACGCGCCGTGGTGCAGGCCCCGCGCAGCCTGCCGCGCGTGATCCAGTTGCCGCATGAGGTGGCGGATTGCGAGCACGGTTTTGTCTTCCTTTCCTCCATCCTCCACGCTCATGTCGGCGCGCTGTTCGCGGGCATGGAGGTGCTGGGTTGCTACCAGTTTCGCGTCACGCGCAATTCCGACCTGTTCGTGGACGACGAAGAAAACACCAACCTGCGGGAACAGCTTCAGGGCGAGTTGCCGCATCGCCACTTTGGTGACGCCGTGCGTCTTGAGGTGGCGGACAACTGTTCAGAGGAGATGACCGCATTCCTGCTCGATCAGTTCGGGTTGGAGCGCGAGGATCTCTACCAGGTGCGCGGCCCGGTCAATCTGGTGCGTCTGATGCAGGTGCCGGATCGGGTGGATCGGCCTGACCTCAAGTTCCCGCCTTTCGTGCAGGGCGTGCCCGCCGCCATTGCCCGTCAGCCGGACCTGTTCAAGGCCATCTCCAGGGGCGACATCCTGCTGCATCACCCGTTCCAGAGCTTTCAGCCGGTCATCGACTTCATCCGCCAGGCCTCGGAAGACCCGGACGTGCTGGCCATCCGCCAGACCGTGTACCGCACCGGCACCGATTCCGAGCTGATGAACCAGCTCATCCAGGCGGCCCAGCGCGGCAAGGAGGTGACCGTGGTGGTGGAGCTGCTGGCCCGCTTCGACGAGGAGGCCAACATCAACTGGGCGCAGAAGCTGGAAGAGGCGGGCGCCCATGTGGTGTATGGCGTGGTGGGCTACAAGACCCACGCCAAGCTGGCCCTGGTGGTGCGGCGCGAGAACGGCAGGCTCAAGCGTTATGCCCATCTCGGCACCGGCAACTACCACGCCCGCACGGCGCGGCTCTACACCGACTTCGGCCTGTTCACCTGCAATGTCGAGATGTGCCAGGACGTGAACGATGTGTTCCAGCAGATCACCGGCCTGGGGGATGCGGGGGAACATACCTATTTGTTGCAGTCGCCCTTTACCTTGCACCCCCGCATGATGGAGGCCATCCGCGCCGAGGCGGAGCGGGCGCGGGCGGGGGAGAAGGCCCTCATCGTCGCCAAGATGAACGCCCTGGTGGAGCCCAAAATCATCGCTGCGCTGTACGAGGCCTCTCAGGCCGGGGTGCAGATCGACCTGATCGTGCGCGGGGTGTGCGCCCTGCGTCCCGGCATCGTCGGCATGTCCGAGAACATCCGTGTGCGTTCCGTGATTGGCCGCTTTCTGGAGCACCACCGGGTGTTCTATTTCTGGAACGGCGGCCAGGAGGATGTCTACCTGGCCAGCGCCGACTGGATGGACCGCAACTTCTTCCGCCGCATCGAGACCGGCTTTCCGGTGCTGGACCCCAAGCTCAAGCGCCGGGTCATCAACGAAGGCATCAGGCCCTATCTCAAGGACAACCTGCTTACCTGGGAGATGCAGCCGGACGGGGGCTACAAGCGCCGCGCCAAACGCGGTCGCGGGTTTGATTCCCAGCAGTTTTTGCTGAACGTGGTGGCGGCGCGGGCGGCGTGATGCAGCGCGGGCGCTATCGGTCTTCCCGCCGCCAATGCCCCGACTTGCCCCCCAGCTTCTCTTCCAGCCGCACCGATTCGATCACCATGCCCCGGTCTACCGCCTTGCACATGTCGTAGACGGTGAGCAGGGCCACGGACGCGGCGGTGAGGGCTTCCATCTCCACCCCGGTGCGGCCTACGGTTTCAGCGCGGGCCTCGCATTCCACGGCGTGGGCG
Source organism: Betaproteobacteria bacterium (assembly GCA_016219425.1). Lineage (GTDB taxonomy): Bacteria > Pseudomonadota > Gammaproteobacteria > Burkholderiales > Thiobacillaceae > PFJX01. The sequence continues at coordinate 193,808 of JACRNB010000012.1, forward strand.
GTTTCATCCAGGCGGAAATTCACCGTGACCTTGGTGAGGAAGATGGGGTGGCACAGGGGGATGAGGTCGGCGGTGCGCTTGCTCGCCATGATGCCGGCCAGACGCGCCACACCCAGCACGTCCCCCTTTTTCGCGCCGCCGTCCCGAATCATCGCCAGGGTGGCGGGCTGCATGACGATGCGCCCGGCGGCGACGGCGACACGATGGGTCTCGGCCTTTTCGCCCACGCCCACCATCACGGCGCGGCCTTGTTCGTCAAAGTGGGTGAATTCGTTCATGGCGCGGGGAACCGGTAAATGAGGGCGGCTATCATAGCCCCATGAAAATGCAGCGCGCCTTGATCCTTGCCCTGGCTCTGGCGGTTCCGGCCCGGGCCGTCGATCTGCCCGATCTGGGCGACATCTCCCGCTCCAGCCTTTCCCGCGACCGGGAGGATGGCATCGGGCGCGAGATCATGCGCCAGATCCGCGACAGCGGAGAGATACCGGACGATCCGGTGCTGGCCGAGTACCTCACTTCCATCGGCGAGAGCCTGGTCAGCGCGGCGCAGGGCGGGGGACAGTCCTTCCATTTCTTTTTGGTGAAAGACCCGACGCTGAACGCCTTTGCCCTGCCGGGGGGCTATATCGGCGTCCACACCGGCCTGATTTCCGCTTCACGTTCCGAATCGGAATTGGCGGGGGTGCTGGCGCACGAACTGGCCCACGTCACCCAGCATCACATCGCCCGCATGGTGGATGACCAGCGCGGCGTGGGGTTGGCAACCCTGGCGGCGCTGGCCGTGGCGATCCTGGCCGCCCGCTCCAACAGCGAGGCGAGCCAGGCCATGATCACCACTTCCCAGGCGCTGGCGGTGCAGCGGCAACTGGATTTCACGCGCGAGAACGAGAAGGAGGCGGATCGCATCGGCCTGCAAACCATGCTGGCCTCCGGTTATTCGCCCCAGGGCATGGCCTCTTTCTTTGAGCGCCTCCAGTCCCGCAGCCGGGCTGTCGAGGGCAATGCCCCAGGCTATCTGCGCACCCATCCGCTCACCTTCGAGCGCATCGCCGACATGCAGAACCGGCTCGCGGGGCTGCCCTATCGTCAGCATGCGGACAGCGCCGATTACCTGCTGGCGCGGGCGCGCATCCAGGCGGAGGAGGGGGAGCGGCATGAGGCCGTGAAACGGTTCGAGGCCCAGGCGGCGGATCGCCCCAGCGCCGAGAACTGGTACGGACTGGCGCGGGCGTCCCTGCGCGCCGGCAACGCGCCCAGGGCCAGGGAGGCGGCGGCGCGGGCTGCCGCGCTGATGCCTGCCGCGCCGCAGATGGCGGTGTTGCAGGCGGAGACAGCCCTGGCCGAGAACCGCACTGCCGAGGCGCTGGAATTGACCGGCAAGGGGTTGAGGCGATTCGACGCCTACCGCCCTCTGGTCTATCTCCACCTTCGCGCCCTGCTGCGCGCCGGGCGGGCCGAGGAGGCCCTGGCCCGGCTGAACGATCAGTTGCGGCTGCTGCCGGCGGATACGACCCTGTATGCGCTACGTTCCGAGGCGTATCTGGCCTTGGGCAACCCGGCCAGTTCCCATCTGGATCAGGCCGAGGCCTATCGGCTGCTCGACCGGCTGGATGCGGCAATGGAACAACTGCAAATCGCGCAACGCGCGCGCGGCGCGGATTTCTATACCCAGTCCATCATCGACGCCCGTCTGCGCGGGTTGCGAGAGCGCAAACAGCGGGAAGACAAGTAAGCCGGAAGCGGGATGCGCCGGCAGTTTGTCCGCCTTCCGTCCCATCCCCCACTGGCTCATCGCTACCATTTACCCGCACTGCACAAGCCGCAAGAATGCGCTCCGCAAACATCCATTCCACAGGAGACCGTTCCATGTCCATGACCCGTCGTGAATTTATGCAAGTGCTGGCCGCCGCCGCCGCCTCCGGCTTTGCGCTGGACAGCCGCCAGGCCCTGGCCGGTACCGCCGCCCCCGGCAACTATTACGACGCGCCCGCCTTCGGCAATGTCTCCTTCATGCACATCACCGACTGCCATGCCCAGTTGATGCCCGTGTATTTCCGCGAGCCCAACGTGAATCTGGGCGTGGCCGGCGCCGTAGGCAAGGCGCCCCATATCGTCGGCGACCAACTGCTCAAACACTTCAAGATCACCCCCAACTCCATCGACGCGCACGCCTTCACCTATCTGGATTTCGAGGCCGCCTCCCGCGCTTACGGCAGGGTCGGGGGCTTCGCCCATCTCAAGACCCTGGTGGATCGCGTGCGTGCGCAACGCCCCGGCTCACTGCTGATGGACGGCGGCGATACCTGGCAGGGTTCCGCCACCGCCCTGTGGACCAACGCACAGGACATGGTGGACGCTTGCATCGCCCTGGGCGTGAACATCATGTGCCCGCACTGGGAGATGACCTACGGCGCCAAGCGCGTGATGGAGATCGTGGACGGCGACTTCAAACGGGCCGGCGTGGACTTCGTGGCCCAGAACGTGGTCACCAACGACTTCGGCGACCAGGTGTTCAAGCCCTATGTGATGAAGGACATCAATGGCGTGCAGGTCGCCATCATCGGCCAGGCCTTCCCCTACACCCCCATCGCCAACCCGCGCTGGATGATCCCGGACTGGTCCTTCGGTATCCGCGATGACGGCATGCAGAAGTGGGTGGACGAGGCCCGCGCCAAGGGCGCCAAGGTGGTGGTGGTGATCTCCCACAACGGCATGGATGTGGACCTCAAGATGGCGAGCCGCGTCACCGGCATCGACGCCATCTTCGGCGGCCATACCCACGACGGCGTGCCCGTGCCGGTGCAGGTCAAGAACGCCAAGGGCGTCACCCTGGTCACCAACGCCGGTTCCAACGGCAAGTTCCTGGGCGTGCTGGATTTCGACGTCAAGGGCGGCAAGATCCGGGGCTGGAAGTACCGCCTCATGCCCGTGTTCTCCAACCTGCTGCCGGCGGACGCGAAGATGGAAGCGCTGATCAAGAAGATTCGCGCCCCGTTCGAGAAGAAGCTGAACGAGAAGCTGGCCGTCACCGAAGGCGTGCTGTACCGCCGCGGCAACTTCAACGGCACCTACGACCAGCTCATCTGCGACGCCCTGATGAAGGTGAAGGGGGCCGACGCCGCCTTCTCGCCCGGCTTCCGCTGGGGCACCAGCCTGCTCTCCGGCGACGTCATCACCATGGAGCGGCTGATGGACCAGGTGGCCATCACCTACCCGCAGACCTCGCTCAACCAGATGACCGGCGAGACCATCCACACCATCATGGAAGACGTCTGCGACAACCTGTTCAACGCCGACCCCTACTACCAGCAGGGCGGCGACATGGTGCGGGTGGGCGGCATCCAGTACACCATCGACCCCAACAAGACCATCGGCAAGCGCATCACCAACATGGTGCTGAACGGCAAGCCGGTGGACCCGGCCAAGAAATACAAGGTGGCCGGCTGGGCGCCGGTGGGCGAAGGCGCCAGCGGCGCGCCGATCTGGGACGTGGTGGCGGAATACCTGCGCGACCAGAAGGTGATCAAGCCGGTGAAGCTGAACCAGCCCAAGGTGGTGGGCATGGAGGGGAATCCGGGGATGGTGCTGTAACCCGCGCTAACCGACGTGAAAAAGGGGGCTTCGGCCCCCTTTTTCAATGGTAACGGGTGATCGCGTCAGACTAGTGCTTGCGCCGCTGAGGGGCGGGAGCCATGGGGGTGCGGCCTTCGATATGGCGGAAGGTGATGCGGCCCTTGCTCAGGTCATAGGGGGAGAGTTCCAGGGAGACCTTGTCTCCTGCGAGGATGCGGATGTGATGCTTGCGCATCTTGCCGGCGGTATAGGCCACCAGACTATGGCCGTTTTCGAGCGTGACCTGGAAACGGGAGTCCGGCAGGACTTCCATTACGACGCCCTTCATTTCGATGAGTTCTTCTTTGGCCATGGCCTTATCTCCAGAGGAAAGCGCAAATAAAAAGCCCGGCAGGAGCCGGGCTTCTCCGGTAGGGCTGGGATTCGGGCAAACGCCCGGATCACGAGCCCATGAGTGGCATTCCAGCCTCGGAGATCAGTCAGCAGCGCGAATGTTGGACGCTTGCTGGCCCTTGGGGCCGGTGGTCACGTCAAAGCTGACCTTCTGACCTTCTTTCAGGGTCTTGAAGCCCTGTCCCTGGATGGCAGAGAAATGGGCGAACAGATCGTCGCCGCCGCCATCAGGAGAGATGAAACCGAAACCCTTGGAATCGTTGAACCACTTCACGGTACCAGTAGCCATGCTTGAATATCCTTGTAAAACAATAAAAAAAGGGGAAAGCCCCAGTTGGGAGGGCGAAGGTCAAGATGGCAGGGAAGTGAAGGGTGACGCCGCACTAAGCGGGTACTGAACCAGACAACTACGGCACTACTTGAATCTTGCGCGGGCGGACAATGCTCCGTATCCCCTGCAAAAGCAAGTTTATTTTCGCCGCGCCTATTCCGGCGGGCGAACGCCCCATCCCTGCTGCTGAAAGCGCAAATACAGCTCTCGGCTGATCCAGGCGTCGGTAGCGGCATAACCGATCTGCGCCGGGGTCAGGCGTGGCGCGGACCAGTTGGTGGTGCGCGCGCCTTTGGGGATGCGCGCACCCAGGAACAGCGCGGCGAGATTACGCAGGCCGGTCTGTTTGCAGCCGTTTCGTTTGGCCATGCGTCCCAGGTCCGCCACGGCGACGGGCTCCAGCGGAAACAGGCGCTTGAGCTGGGTGAGGTCGCCGGCCAGGGCCACGCCGGCCTTGATGATGTGCGGGGCGGCCAGCAACTCCGCCAGCGCGCCGGAGAAATCCAGGTGTTGCAACTGCATGAGGTACACCCGGCGCGCCGTGGCCGCCTGCACCAGGCTGGGCAGGTACTCCTCCCCCTTGTGGAAGGCGGGGCGGGTCTCGGTGTCGAAGCCGACGACCGACTCCTGGCGGATGTCCGCCATGGCCAGATCCAGCGCCTCGGACGTGGCGATGACGCAGATCTCCCCCTCGTAGCGCTGGATGGGCAGGCGCGCAATCTCCTCGCTGGAGATCATGGAACGGAAATCGTTGGGGAGGAGGGCGTTCATCTGCCGGATTTTCCGGGCAGGGGCGGGGGGCGCCGTTTGATGCCGGCATTGGCGCGCGAGGCCTTGCCTTCCTGCTCGATGTCGCTGATCTCCAATATGCGCACCTTCACCGTCTTGCCCTTCACCTTGCCCGCGGCGAGACGGCGCTGCGCCTCCTGGGCGATCTCGCGCGCCACCGCCACATAGGTGTTGAACTCGCCCACATTGATCTTGCCCACCTGGGCGGCGGTGAAGCCGGCATCTCCGGTCAGCGCCCCCAGCACGTCGCCGGGGCGAATCTTGTCCTTGCGCCCGCCCAGGATTTGCAGGGTGGCCATGGGCGGCAGCAGAGGCGCGTCGCTGGTCGGGGTGCACTCGGCGATGGGATGCCATTCCAGCGTCGCGCCCACCTCTCTGGCGATGTCGGCCACGCGCCGCATCTGGTTACTGCTGGCCAGACTCAAGGCCCAGCCGTCCTGATCCGCGCGCCCGGTACGACCGATGCGATGCACATACACCTCCGGGTCCGGCGTCACGTCCACGTTGATGACGGCCTCCAGTTGTGCGATGTCCAGCCCGCGCGCCGCCACGTCGGTGGCCACCAGTACGGAACAACTGCGGTTGGCGAACTGGATCAGCACCTGATCCCGCTCGCGCTGTTCCAGCTCGCCGTGCAGGGCCAGGGCGTAAAAGCCCTGGGCGCGCAGCACCTTCAACAGGTCGCGGCACTGCTGGCGCGTGTTGCAGAAGGCCAGGGCGCTGACCGGGCGGAAGTGGCGCAGCAGCCGCCCCACCGCCTCCAGGCGCTCCGGGTTGGTCACCTCGTAGAAACGCTGGCGGATCTTGTCGCCCTCGTGCCGTTCCGCCAGCTTCACTTCTTTCGGATTGCGCAGGAACTGGTGTGCGAGCTGGTCCACGCCCTCGGGGAAGGTGGCGGAGAACATCATGGTCTGACGCTTCTTCGGGCACTGTTTCGCCACGAACACCATGTCGTCGAAGAAGCCCATGTCCAGCATGCGGTCGGCCTCGTCGAACACCAGGGTATTGAGCGCCTCCAGGTTCAGGCTGCCGCGTTGCAGGTGGTCCAGGATGCGCCCCGGCGTGCCCACCACGATATGCGCGCCGTGCTCCAGGCTCGCCATCTGCGGGCGCATGGTGCTGCCGCCCACCAGGGACAGGATCTTGATGTTGTCCGCAGCCCGCGCGAGACGGCGAATCTCCTGCGTCACCTGATCCGCCAGTTCCCGCGTCGGGCACAGAACCAGGGCCTGCACGGCGAACCGGCGCACGTTCAGGTTGGCCAGCAGGGGCAGGGCGAAGGCCGCGGTCTTGCCGCTGCCGGTCTTGGCCTGGGCGATCAAGTCATGCCGGGCCAGGGTGAGCGGCAGGCTGGCGGCCTGGATCGGCGTCATGGTCAGGTAGCCCAACTGGCGCAGATTCGCCAGGACGGCGGGGGCCAGGGGCAGTTGCTCAAACGGGGCGGGGGAGGGGGGGGCGGAATCAGGCATACCGGATTGTACGGGGCGTTGCTGATGCCTTCGTCCGGCTTGTCCCGGCTTAGGATGATCCTAGAAACCTCAGTTGACCGCTCCTTGGCCCTCGTAAGGCCGCATGGATGCTGGCGTTTGCGCCTCCGGGGACGCTCACCCGTTGGGTGGGGCCGCTACGCGCCTGATTGCACGGTTTTCGCGCCGCCTGGCCGCGTTGCTCCTCCTTGCGGGGCCGGCCCCGCAGCGTCGTCGCGCCTTGCCAGACGGCGCGAAAACCGCACACTCAGGCGCGTCCAATTGAGGTTTCTAGGATGATTGGGCAAGGCGTGCCAGAGTCCATGTTCATTGAAATTAATTTCTGCAATTTGCATAACCGGGGCTAGACTGGAGGCATGATTCCCCGCGACATCACCCCCTTGGTGCAACGGTTGGCCGGCCAGTATCCGGTGCTCACGCTGACCGGGCCGCGCCAGAGCGGCAAGACCACCTTGTGCCGGATGTTGTTTCCAGGCAAGCCTTACATCACCCTGGAAGAGCCGGATGTGCGCCGTTTCGCCAGCGAAGACCCGCGTGGATTCCTTCAAGGGGTGGCGGGGGGGGCGATCCTGGACGAAATCCAGCGTGCGCCGGAGTTGCCCTCCTACCTGCAAGGCATGGTGGATGGCGATCCCGCACCGGGCCGATTCATCCTCACCGGCAGCCAGCAGTTCGAGCTGATGTCCCGCGTCAGCCAGTCCCTGGCCGGTCGCACCGCCGTGCTGCGTCTGCTCCCCTTTACCCTGGCGGAGAGCGGGCGCATCACGCCACCGATGGACTTGGCGCAAACCCTGCTGACCGGTTTCTACCCCCGCATCCATGATCGTCGCCTGGACCCGTCCCAAGCCCTGGGCGACTACTTCACCACCTATGTGGAACGCGACCTGAGACAACTCACCGCCGTGCATGACCTGCAACGCTTTGAGCGCTTCGTCCGGCTGTGCGCCGGGCGGGTGGGGCAACTGCTCAATCTCAGTAGCCTGGGCAACGATGCGGGGGTCTCCCACGCCACCGCCGGCGCCTGGCTGAACCTGCTGCAAACCAGCTATATCGTCCACCTGCTGCCGCCCTGGTTCACCAACGCGGGCAAACGTCTGGTGAAGACGCCCAAGCTGTATTTCCATGATGTGGGACTAGCCTGCTGGCTATTGGGCATCCGCACCCCGGAACAGGTCATACGCGACCCGCTGCTGGGCGGGCTGTTTGAAAACCTGGTGGTGATGGAAGCCTTGAAAGACCGCTTCAACCGGGGCGAATCCGGCGAGATGTATTTCTACCGCGATACCAACGGCAACGAGGTGGATCTGCTGATCCCCGCTGGACGCCGCTTCCACGCGGTTGAGATCAAGGCCGGCGCCACGGTGAACCCGGACTATTTTCGTGGTCTGGCCGCCCTGTCGCGCGCATTTCCCGACGTGCTGGAAGATGGACGCGTGGTCTATGGCGGCGAGCAGGAACAGACGCGCAGCGAATGGTCGGTGCATTCCTGGCGTCGGCTGGGACAGGGAATGTTCTCCTGACCAGGGTGCGCCGCCCAACCTGAAACGCATTTCCGGCGGCTATGATTCCCGCTCCATCCAACCCCTGGCATTCCGAGGTTTCCCATGCAGTCCGGCCCGCGCGAGATCGTCACCCCTTTCCGTCCCATTCCGCTTGAAGTGCCCGAGGGCATGAAGCCCAACGAGTTCTTCAACAGCACCGAGAACCTCAACGACCTGGTCCACAACAACGGCCTGCTGCAAAACCCCGAGGGGCTGCTGCTGTATCGCAAGGCCCTGGGCCACAGCAACGAGTTCGACGCCTCCGTCATCTACAACACCTCGCGCGCCATCCTCGACCCCCTGGGCCGTCCGGTGCGGCGCACCCAGGTGCCGGAGGCGGTGAAGAACGTCTGGAACCGCATGAACCAGATCATCTTCGAGTACATGCTGGAACAGTATCCGGACCCGGAAAAGCACCTGGTCCTGGCCGGCGAGGCCAGTCTGGACGCCACCTGGCCGCTGACCTCCCCCGGCGTGCCCAGCATCCGCATGCTGCACAACCACTTCATCGTGTTCGACAAGGCGGCGTTGCGCGACGCCCCCATCGCCGACGCCAGCAACCCCAACCTGACCGACGGCGGCCAGCACTCCCTGTTCCAGCAATACATGCGCGACGTCTACCGCGCCTTCTTCGACGAGCTGGACCTGGAGATCCTGCGTCCCTGCACCCCCGGTTCCTGCAAGATCGCCATCACCGGCTACCCCCAGGGCCTGCCCAGCTGGGAGGTCGCCGGCGGCGCGGATTCGTTGAAGGAAGTGCGCTTCTGGAAGGAATACGACATCCTCCTCAAGGGCTTCATCGACTTCTACCGCACCTTTTTCACCCAGGTCTCCACGCGCAACGCCGCCCTGCCGCGCGACATCCATTTCCCGGAACTGGTGGAAGCCAAGCTCCAGTTCAACAACGACTTCCTCAAGTCCGCCAAGATGGTGCGCGACCGCTGCATCAAGGACGCCAAGTACGCCAACTCGATCCGCTGGCAGCCGGCGTTCAAGCAACTCATCTACCGCAACGACGCGGGCAAGCTCATCGTCACCATCAGCCAGAACTCCATCGGCAACGCCATCACCGAGTTGCTGGGCGTGGTGGTGAACCGCCGCCCGGACGCCGACGCCTATGGCCAGGCGGAACCGGCGTTGATCGCCCGCCTGCTGGAAGTGCGCCGGCGGCTGGTGGAAGCGGACCTGGGCGAAGCGATTGCGACGCCGTTCTGGGGGAAGGATTGACGGGTTGGCGGTGCCCGCGAAGCATCCCCCCTTTGTAGGAGCCCGGCTTTGCCGGGCGATGGGTGACAACGGGCGGGGCGTTTATCGCCCGGCGAAGCCGGGCTCCTACAGGGGCAGTCTCGAAATTCCGTTCCCCGTGTTGCGGGTTACTTCACCGTAAACCGCACCGTCCCCGCCCCCTTGCCCGGCACCTCGATCACCGCCACCGCCTTGGCGCCCTTGGCGGGTTTGGCCTTCAGTTTTGCGCCCACGCTCTGGTAGCCGTTGGGCGTCAGGGCGACCTCCTCCTTGTCCTTGCCTGACAGCACCGTCAGCTTGCCCTTGGCGTTGGCGGTCTCCACCGGTGCGCCGTGTTCGGTGACGTGCAGGGTGGCCTGAGCGCCTTTCCACACCAGTTCCACCTGAAAGATCTCGGCGTCTGCCGTCACCCCGCCGTACATGGGCTTGAGGTGGCCTTCATGGGCCCAGGCCTGGCCGGCGAGGAAACTGAACAGCAACGGGAGGACAAACTTCTTCATGGCACGGCTCCTTAAAAACTCTCGCGGGAACGCTCCCGCAGCAGACGGTTGAGGGGGCGCTCACCGAACAGCCGGAACATCACCGGCGTCAGCACGGTATCCAGCAGGGTCGAGCTGATCAAGCCGCCGAAGATCACCACCGCCACCGGGTGCAGGATCTCCTTGCCCGGCGCGTCGGACGAAAGCAGCAGCGGGAACAGGGCGAAGGCCGCCACCAGGGCGGTCATCAGCACCGGCGTCAGGCGTTCCAGCGAACCGCGCACGATCATGGGCTGGCCGAAGGTCTCGCCCTCGAACGCGCACAGGTTGATGTAATGGCTGATCTTGAGGATGCCGTTGCGCGTGGCGATGCCGGTCAGGGTGATGAAGCCCACCAGCGCCGCCACCGACAGCGGCTGGCCCGAGATCCACAGGGCGATCACGCTGCCCACCAGAGCGAGCGGGATGTTGCCCATGATGATCAAGGCCAGCGCGGTGGAGCGATAACGGCTGTAGAGCACCAGAAAGATCATGGTGAGCGACACCAGGGCCAGCACCGAGATCAGCCGCGCGGCCTGTTCCTGGGCCAGAAACTGGCCTTCCAGCGCGGTGAAATAGCCTTCCGGCAGCGGTTTCGCGGCGATCTCGGCGCGGATTGCCGCCACCACCCGGCTCATGTCGCTGCCATCGGTATTGGCGGAAAGGACGATGCGGCGGCGCGCGTTCTCGCGGCTGATCTGGTTCGGGCCTGTGCTGTCCTCCAGCGTCGCCAGCTTGGCCAGCGGCACAGGGCCGCCGGGGGTCTCGATCAGCAACTGGCGCAACGCGGCCAGGTCGCGTCCGCTCTCGGGCAGGCGCACGACCAGGTCGAAGCGGCGCGAACCTTCGATCACCTGGGTGATGCGCTCGCCTTCGATCATCTGTTCCAGCGAACGCAGCAGCGCGCCGGGGGCCACGCCGTAGCGCGCCGCCGCTTCGTAATCGACGCGAATCTTGATCTGCGGGATCAGCACCTGTTTTTCCACCGCCAGATCGGTGAGGCCGGGGATCTTCGCCAGACGCACATTCAGGTCCGCCGCCAGCCCGCGCAGGGTATCGAGGTCGTCGCCGTACACCTTGAGCGCGATCTGCGCGCGCACCCCGGAGAGCAGATGGTCGAGTCGGTGCGAGATGGGCTGGCCGATGCTCACCGAAGCGGGCAGCGGCAGCAGGCGCGCGCGCAGGTCGGCGATGACCGCATCGCGGCTTCGGGTTTGGAAACCCCCGGAGGGTTTCAAATCCACCTCCATCTCGGAGTAGTGGACGCCTTCCGCGTGTTCATCCAGCTCGGCGCGGCCCGTGCGCCGCCCCACCAGGGTCACCTCGGGCACGGCGGCGACGATGCCCTCCGCCAGCGTACCGACGCGGTTCGACTCGGCCAGCGACGTGCCGGGGTTGAGCAGCACGTTCACCGTCAGCGTGCCCTCGTTGAACGGCGGCAGGAACGAACGCGGGAAGAACGGGATGCTGGCGGCGGCCGCGAGCACCGCAATCAGCGCCCCGGCCAGCAGGGTGCGGGCGTGGCGGAACGACCAATCGAGCAGGCGCGTATCCCAGGCCTTCAGGCGCGCCACCAGCGGGCTGTCGCCGTGGTTCAGTTGCTTCATGTGCGGCAGCAGGTAGAACGCCATCACCGGCGTCAGCGTCACCGAGACCACCATGCTGGCGAGGATGGAGACGATGTACGCCACCCCCAGCGGCGTGAACAGCCGCCCCTCGATGCCCGGCAGCGCAAACAGCGGCACGAACACCAGCACGATGATGAAGGTGGCGTAGACGATGGCCGAGCGCACCTCCAGGGTGGCGGCGGCGATGACTTCCAGGGGGTTCTTGTCCCCGCCCGCCTGCCGCAGCCGCCGCAACACGTTCTCCACCCCCACCACCGCGTCATCCACCAGCTCGCCGATGGCGATGGCCAGCCCGCCCAGGGTCATGGTGTTGATGGACAGGCCGAAGTAATGAAACACCAGCGCCGTCACCAGCAGCGACACCGGGATCGCCATGAGCGAGATGACCGTGGTGCGGACGTTGAGCAGAAACAGGAACAGCACCACCGCCACCAGGATCGCGCCGTCGCGCAGCGCCTCCTCCACGTTGCCCACCGAGTGCTCGATGAAGGTCGCCTGGCGGAACAGGAACTGCGGTTTTTCCACCCCCTGCGGCAGGCTGCGCCCCAGTTCCGCCAGGGCCTTCTCCACCTCGCGCGTGAGCGCCACGCTGTCCGCGCCGGGCTGCTTCTGCACCGAGAGAATCACCGCCGGCTTCGCGTTGTAGCCCCCGTCGCCGCGCTTGATGGCCGGGGCCAGACGCACCAGGGCCAGCTGCTTCAACAGGATGGGCTGGCCGTTCTTCACGGTCACCACCAGGTTTTGCAGGTCTTCGATGCGCGAGGTGCGCCCGATCTGGCGGATCAGATATTCGCGCCCCTGGGCTTCGAGAAAGCCGCCGCTGGTATTCGCGCCAAAGTCCCGCAGCGCCGCCTCCAGGCGTTCGCGCTCCACCCCCAGCGCCTGCAACTGCGCCGGATTCAGCTCCACGCGGTACTGCCGCACCTCGCCGCCGATGGGAATCACCTGGCTGATGCCGGGAATGGTCAACAGACGCGGGCGCATCACCCAGTCCGCGTATTCGCGCACCGCCATCGGGTTGGCGTTCTCGTTGATGGGCAGGGCGATGAGCAGAATCTCGCCCATGATCGACGAGATCGGCCCCAGTTGCGGCGTCACCCCCGGCGGCAACTGATCGCGCACCAGCCCCAGGCGCTCGCTGATCTGCTGGCGGTTGCGGTAGATGTCCGTGCCCCACTCGAACTCGACGTAGACGATGGACAGCCCCACGCCCGAAACCGAGCGCACCCGCGTCACCCCCGGCATCCCGTTCATGGCGGATTCGATGGGGAAGGTGACGAGCTGCTCCACCTCCTCCGGCGCCATCCCGCCCGCCTCGGTCATCAGCGTCACGGTGGGCTTGTTGAGATCGGGGAACACGTCCACCGGCATCTGGCGCACGGTGAGCGCGCCGTAGACGATCAACCCCAGAGCCAGCCCGAGGACGATCAGGCGCTGCTTCAGGCTGGCGTGGATGAGTCGATCAAACATCCGCATCCCCCGGTAGGAGCCCGGCTGTGCCGGGCGATAGCAACCTGCGGCCTGGGCGAGCCGGCTGATCGCCCGGCACAGCCGGGCTCCTACCAGGGGTCTTCCGAGAGGCGACCGGCGTCATCGGATTTGCGCGAGCAGGCTCGCCCCTTCGATCACCACCCGCTCCCCCGGACGCAGGCCCGTCGTCGCCAGCAGGCGGGCGGCGTCCAGCGGCTGCGCCGCCACCTTGCGCGGTGCGAAATACTCCGCCCCCGTGTGCACCCAGACCACGGTCTCGCCTGCGGCATTCTTCATCAGCGCGGACTGCGGCAGCGCCGCCCCCTGGCGCAGCGCGCGCGTGCGCGCCACCACCTTCAGCGGCTGCCCCACCGAGACCGGCGCGGCCCCGGCGCGGATGCGGAACAGCAGGGGGATGGCCTGCTCGCGCAACTGCCGGCCCGCGCCCACGAATTGCAGCTCCAGCACGCCGCCGGGGACTAGAGCGGACGCCGTGGCGACGCCCTGCGCCTCCGCCGCGTCATAGGCCAGGGCCTCCACCGCCAGCCGCGCGGGGTCCACCACCTCGAACAGCACCTCTTTCGCCTCCACCACCTGTCCGGCGACCACGTCGGCCACGCTGATCACGCCCGCCACCGGCGCGCGCAACGGCTCCAGCACATCGACGCTGCCGCGCACGGCGACGCGGCGTTTTTGCAGCGCCTCCAGTTCAAAGCGCGCCGCCTCGATCTGCGCGCGCGGCACCGAGCCTTCCAGTTGCTCGTAGCGCGCGGCGCGGCGCTCGGCGATTGCGATCTGGGCATCCAGTTCCGCCGCCTGGGCGACCTGATTGCCGCGTTCGATGCTGCTCGCGGCAGGCCGCAGCCAGGCCAGCACCTGGCCCTTGGCAACCTTCTGTCCCAGGGTCGGCAAGCCCTGCGGGCCGGGCTCCACGCGCCCCGGCTGGATCGCCTGCACCCGACCGCTGGCGTTGGGGTCGGCCACCACGCGCCCGTTGAATTCAAGGCTGGCGGCGTGTTCGCCCACCTCCGCCAGGGCCGTGCGCAGGCCCAACTGGCGCTGCATGGCCTTGGGCACGAACAGGCTGCCATCGCCCAGACGCTGGGGGGCCGTGCCGGCGGGGGCGGCGACGGCGGGTTTTTTGTCCTGACTATGGTCCTCGCCCTCGTGCGCCCAGGCGGGTGCGGCGGCGAGGACGCAGGCCGCCACCGTAGCCCGGATGCAGCGCAGCGGAATCCGGGGAATCCGGGGAATCCGTGTCCCGCACGCGACCCCGGATTCCGCCGCGAATTCGGCGCCATCCAGGTGAGTGACCGAATGCATGGGCTTCATTGCTTTTTCCTCATCCAGAACCCGCCGGCCAGCGCCAGCAACAGCGCGGCCCCGCCCCCCAGCAGCCAGCCGCGCCCGGCGCCTGTCTGCACAACGGCAGCAGCAGGGGGGGCCACTTCGAGCGTGGCGGTGAGCAGGTCCGAGACCTCGCCCGCCTGCACCGTGATGACCAGGGCATGTTTGCCAGGGGCGGCGAGGCGGTCGCCGGGCAGGGTGTACACGCCCGGCGCGGTTTCCTTCGCCACCGCCTTCAACGCACCGCTTTCCACCTCCACCTGGGCCTGCGCCACCGGCTCGTTGCTGGCGTAACGGTCGAGGTAGAGGGTCAGGTTCTTGCCTTCCAGCGCCGCCACCAGTTCGAACTCCTCGGTGGCGGTCGTGGTGCGCGGGGTCGTCTGCACCGCCACGGCGGCGGGCTTGTCGCCCTCATGGCTGTGATCCTCGCCGCCGTGGCCCCAGGCGGGGAGGGTGAAGGCTGCGGTGAGGAGGATGACCCCCTGTAGGAGCCCGGCTGTGCCGGGCGATCCCGGCCCGGCCTTCGCACCGCGCTCATCGCCCGGCACAGCCGGGCTCCTACGAGGGGGCGCGATGTTGGGGCGCGGGGCATCGGTGATGTCCATCGGCCACGATGGCACAGCCGGGCTCCTACAAGGGGGCACGATGTTCGTCATGGCAACACTCCCAGCGCTTGTTTCAGGCGCGATTGCGCCGCCGTGAGCGCGACCTGGCGGCGGTGGTACAGGGCTTCCGCCTCGAAGGCGGCGGCGCGCGCGCGCAGCAGGGCGGTCAGGTCGGTTTCGCCCAGGGCGAAGGCCTTTTCCGCCAGACGCAGGGTATCGGCGGTGAGTTCGCGCCGCAGCCCGCCCGTTTCCAGCAACTGCCGGGCCGCGTCGAGTTCGCGCCGGGCCTGATCCGCCGCGAGCGCCAGCCGGCGCCCGGCCTGCGCGTGTTCCGCCTCGGCCTGATCGAGTTCGGCGCGGGCGGCGGCGTCTTCCATGCGTACACGCGGGCCGGAGGAGAAGGGGATGGAGAGTTTTACGCCCACCGCGTTGGCGAACGGGTCGTTGAAGTTGCCGCGCTCACGCAGCACGCGCACCGCCAGTTCCGGCGCGTCGCGGCGGCTGTGCCGCGTTGCGTTCAGGCGCGCGCGCGCCGCCTGGATCGCGGCGGCGTTGGCGGTGAGGCCGGGGTGCTCCGGGGCGGGCTCGGTGGCGGCGACTTCCGCCTCCAGCGTCGTCGGGAGGTTCCCGGTGAGGGCGCGCAAGGCCTGTTCCGCCTGGGCCAGGGCGGTTTCGCCCTCCACCCGCTCCGCCTCGGCGGCAAGGTGTTCGTTGCGCGCCAGGTTGGCGTCCACCCGCGCCAGTTCTCCGGCCTGATAGCGGCGCAGCACGTCCGCTTCCAGGGCCTGCGCGGTGGCGGTGCGGCGCGCGGCGAGGTCGCGCGCCTGTCGTGCATCCGCCAGCGCCCACCAGGCGGCGCGCACTTCGCCCGCCAGTTCCAGGGTGAGCGCTGCGCGCTGCGCGTTCAGCGCCTCCTGCGCGCTGGCGGCCTCGCTGCGGCGCGCGGCCTGCTGGCCCGGCAGCCAGAGCGGTGCGGACATCTCCACTTCCCATTCCTGCCGGCCCCGGTTGCTGGCAATGGCGTCGTTGAGGTGGCCGAGGGAGACGGTGGCGGGGCCGGGGGTCAGGCCGCCCGCCAGTTCGGCGCGCGCCTGGGCCTCGCCTTCGCGCGCGCCCAGGGCGGCGGCCTGCGGATGCCGCGCCCAGGCCGCCGCCAGCGCCGCCGACAGGGTGTCGGCGCGAACCGGCGAGGTCGCCAGGAGGGCCAGGAAGATCAACTTGTATCCGTGCTTCATGGCTGCCATCCTGCAATCCACTGCCCGATGCCTGGCTGACGCCGAGATTACAAATCTGTAATGAAAATATTGATCGTTGAAGACGAGCCCAAGACGGGCGACTACCTGAAGCAGGGCCTGACCGAGGCCGGCCTGATGGCGGACCTGGCGCGCGATGGCTGGGACGGCCTGCATCTGGCCGGCAGCGGTGACTACGATCTGGTGATCCTGGACGTGATGCTGCCGGGCCTGAACGGCTGGCAGGTGCTGGAAGGGCTGCGTCGCGCCGGGCGCACCATGCCGGTGCTGTTTCTCACCGCGCGCGATCAGGTGGACGACCGGGTGAAGGGTCTGGAACTGGGGGCCGATGACTATCTGGTGAAGCCCTTCGCCTTCGCCGAGTTGCTGGCGCGGGTGCGCACGCTGCTGCGCCGGGGGCGTTCGGCGCTGGAGCCGACCGTGTTGCAGGCGGCGGATCTGGAGCTGGATCTGCTGCGCCGCCGCGCCAGCCGGGGCGGCAGGCGTATCGACCTCACCGCCAAGGAGTTCGCCCTGCTGGAACTGCTGCTGCGCCGCCAGGGCGAGGTGTTGCCGCGTTCGCTCATCGCCTCGCAGGTGTGGGACATGAATTTCGACAGCGACACCAATGTGGTGGAGGTGGCCGTGCGCCGCCTGCGCGCCAAGGTGGATGACGGTTTTGAGCCGAAGTTGATCCGCACCGTGCGCGGCATGGGCTATGTGCTGGAGGCGGCGTGAAAGCTTTCCCCATCAACGCCCTATCGCTTACCGCCCGCATCAGCCTGCTGTTCGCCGCCGCCGCCGCTGCTGTGCTGCTGCTGGTGGGGGTGTTCGTGGCGCGCGCGACGGAGCGGCATTTTGTGGAGATGGATTACCACGAGCTGGGCGGCAAGCTGGACCTGGTGCGCAACCTGCTCGCCCAGGATGGCGATCTGACGCGGCGTCTGGACGATGCCCTGGTGGGGCACCACGGTCTGGTGCTGGCCCTGGCGGCGGCGGATGGGGCGGTGCTCTACGCCAGCGCCGATCTGGCCGACCCCCGCGCCCTGCTGGCGCAGGCGCCGGGCCGGGCGTTGTGGCGGGTCGAGGGGCAGGCGTTGCGCGGTCTATTGGTGCGGGTGGAACGAGCGGACAACCCTCGTAGGAGCCCGGCTGCGCCGGGCGATGGTTCGCATGCCGCCTACGCTGGATCGCCCGGCGCAGCCGGGCTCCTACAGGACTACACCGTGGCCATCGGTCTGGATATCTCCCACCACGAGGAGTTCATGGGGCGTTTCCGCCAGGGCCTGGGGCTGGCCATGGGCTTGGCGGCCCTGGCCGCCGCCGCCCTGGGCTGGGCCGCCACGCGCACCGGCCTCACCCCGTTGCGCCGCGTCACCGCGCTGGCGGCGGGCCTGTCCGCCAGCCGTCTGGGCGAGCGTCTGCCGCAGGCCCGTGCGCCGGCGGAGATCGAGACCCTGGCGGCGGCCTTCAACGCCATGCTGGTGCGCCTGGAGGACGGTTTCCGCCGCCTCTCCGAGTTCTCTTCCGACATCGCACACGAGTTGCGCACCCCGCTTTCCAACCTGATGACCCAGACCCAGGTGGCGCTGGCGCACCCGCGCACGCCGGAGGAGTACCGCGAGACGCTGTATTCGACCCTGGAGGAGTGCGAGCGCCTGGCGCGCATGGTGACGGACATGCTGTTTCTGGCTCAGGCCGACAACGGCCTGATCGTGCCCAACCGCGAGGAGGTGGCCCTGGCGGCGGAGGTGGATGACCTGTTCGAGTTTTTCGAGCCGCTGGCGAGCGAGGCGGGCGTGGCGCTGGTGCGCCAGGGCGCTGCGCGCGTGACGGGCGACCGCCTGATGCTGCGCCGCGCCCTGGCCAACCTGCTCGCCAACGCCATCCGCCACACCCCGCGCGGGGGGGCGGTGGGCGTCGTGCTGGAGCAGGGGGAGGGGGTGCGCGTCGCCGTCGAGAACCCCGGCGAGGCGATTGATCCGGTGCATCTGCCGCATCTGTTTGAACGCTTTTATCGCGCCGACCCCGCGCGTCAGCGCAGCAGCGAGGGGGTTGGGCTGGGGCTGGCGATCACCCGTTCCAGCGTCGAGGCCCACGGCGGCGTCATCACGGCGGCCTCCGCCGACGGGGTGACGCGCTTCGAGATTCGCCTGGGGTAACCTCCGACGCTCTCTACTGGATGACCCTCTCTATGGATCTCGCCTTCGCCTTTCTCGCCGGTCTGGCCCTCGCCGGCATCGTCTTGTTGTGGCTGCGCGGCGGTTGGCTGGCCGAACGCGGCGAGTTGCGCGCACAGGCCTTGCGCCTGGAGACGGAGCTCGACAACGAGCGCGCTTCGCTGGTGGAGAAGCTGACTCTGCTGGAGGCGGCGCGGCGGCAGTCGGAAGAGGCCTTTCGCGCGCTTTCGGCGGAGGCGCTGGCGCACAACAACCGCGCCTTTCTCGATCTGGCGCAGGCCAATCTGGAGAAGTACCAGGAGGGCGCGAAGGGCGATCTGGCGGCGCGCGAGCAGGCGGTGGCCTCGCTGGTGAAGCCCATCGCCGAGCAGCTCGACCGGCTTTCGGCGCAGACCCAGGCGCTGGAAAAGCAGCGCGCCGAGGGGCAGGGGCAGTTGTCGGAACAGGTGCGCGGGCTGCTGACGGCGCAGCAGGAGCTGCGCGGCGAGACCGGGCGGCTGGTGAATGCGCTGCGCCGCCCCGAGGTGCGCGGGCGCTGGGGTGAGATGCAGTTGCGTCGCGTGGTGGAGATGGCGGGGATGCAGGACCACTGCGACTTTTTCGAGCAGGAGACGGGGGCTGACGGCAAGCGCCCGGACATGATCGTGAAGCTGCCCGGCGGCAAGAGCGTGGTGGTGGATTCCAAGGCCCCGGTGGCGGCCTTTCTGGAGGCGACGGAGGCGGCGGACGAGGCGGCGCGGGTGCGCGCCATGGAGCGTTTCGCCCAGCATGTGCGCACCCATGTGCAGCAGCTTTCCGCCAAGGCGTACTGGGACCAGTTCCAGCCCGCGCCGGAGTTCGTGGTGCTGTTCTTGCCGGGCGAGTCGTTCTTCAGCGCGGCCTTGCAGCAAGACCCGGAACTGATCGAGTACGCCAGCGCGCAGAAGGTGATCCTGGCGACGCCGACCACGCTGCTGGCGCTGCTCAAGGCGGTGTATTACGGCTGGCGTCAGGAGGCCCTGGCGGACAACGCGCGCCAGGTGTCGGACCTGGGCGCGCTGCTGTACGAGCGCCTGGGCAAGATGGCGGAGCACTGGAACGGGGTGGGGCGCAATCTGGGGCAGGCGGTGAAGGCCTACAACGACGCCACCGGTTCGCTCGAAAGCCGGGTGCTGGTGACGGCGCGCCGGTTCGAGGATCTGCGCGTGACGGCGGCGGGCCAGGCGCTGGCGGAGCTGAAGCCGGTGGAATCGGCCACGCGGGAGGCCCAGGCGCCGGAACTGCAACGCTAGCGCCGGCATCCTGCCGGCTCTGTTTTGACTTGCCGGCAGGATGCCGGCGCTACTTGGAAAGGGAAATCGCATGGGTTCCGCCTGGATGCTGGTCGGCGGTCTGTGCTTCGCGCTCATGAGCGCGGTGGTGCAGGTGGCGGGGCAGTGGTTTTCGGGGGTGGAGCTGGTGTTCTACCGTTCCCTGGTCGGTTTCGTCGCCATTGCAGCACCCATGTTCTGGCGGCACGGCGGCGCTGCGGCAGGGCATTTGCGGGGCGATCATCTGGCCTCGCACCTGCGCCGCGGTCTGGTGGGTTTCCTCGCCCTGTCCACCTTCTTCTACGCCCTGATCCATCTGCCCATGTCGGTGGCGGTGACCCTGAATTACGCCTCGCCCCTGTACCTGGCGCTGCTCATGCCCTGGCAACTGGGCGAGCGGCCCTCGCCCGCGCAATACGCCGCCGTGGCCGTGGGTTTTGCCGGCGTGGCCTTGCTGCTGCGGCCCTGGGAGACGGCGCCGGGCGATCTGTTTGCCGGTCTGGCCGGACTGTTTTCCGGGGTGATGGCGGCCATTGCCTATGTGCATGTGCGCCGGCTCGGGCGTCTGCATGAGCCCGAGTGGCGCACGGTGTTCTGGTTTGCGGTGGTGGGGACGCTGGGGGGCGCGGCGGTGACCTCCGTCACCGGCTGGCACGCGCTGCATGCGGAGAACCTGCCCTGGCTGCTGTTGTTGGGTGCGCTGGCGACCCTGGGGCAGCTCGCCATGACGCGCGCCTACCGCACCGGACAGACCGCCGTGGTGGCGAGTTTCGCCTTCAGCACCGTCCTGTTTTCCAGCATTCTTGACGTGCTACTCTGGGGTCGAACCCTGCCGATTCTTGCCTGGTGCGGCGTCGCGGTCACGGTGGCGTCGGGCATCTGGGCGGTGCGGCTCAACAACGGAGACAAGGCATGATTTCCATCGCAACCCAGGGCAACCTGATTTCGGCGTCGGTGATGGGGGAGTTCACCCTGGCCGATTACAAGGAATTCGAGCAGCACATGACGTTTGGCCTTCAGTTCCAGGGCGGCGTGAATCTGGTTCTCGATCTGCGCGACATGGTGCGCTACACCCTCGACGTGGCGTGGGAGGAGGTCCGCTTCTCGCGCGAGCATCGCTACGACTTCCGCAAGATCGCGGTGGTGACCACGGACGAGTGGATGGTGTGGCTGGCCTGGCTGAACCGCCTGTTCGTGGATGCCGAGGTGCAGGTGTTCGATGATCCCGGCATCGCCCTGGAGTGGGTCAACCAGGCCTGAGCATGGAATTCACCTACAGCCCCAGGACAGCCCGGATCACCGCTGTGGTCTGGACTCTGGCGGTAGGCGGTTCGCTGGCCTGGAACATGCACCACGAGAGCGAGCAGGTGATGGCCATGGCCTACGCCGAGGCGCGCGCCAATTACAACAAGGACATCACTTTTCGCCGCTGGAGCAACAGCCACGGCGGGGTGTATGTGCCGATCACCGCGACCCAGCAGTCGGTGCCGTGGCTGGCGCATGTGCCGGGGCGGGACGTGAAGACCGCGGACGGACGCGACCTCACCCTGCTCAACCCCGCCTCGATGCTGCGCCAGATGATGGATCGCTATGCGATCGAGTATGGCGTCCTGGGGCGCATCACCGGCCTGAAACAGCTCAACCCCGGCAACGCGCCGGATGCCTGGGAGCGCGCGCAACTGGAGGCCTTCACCCGCGGCGAGCGGCAGGAGGCCTGGGCCATCGCCGACCTCGGCGGCAAGCCGCATCTGCGCTATCTGCACGCCATGTATATGGAGCCGGGCTGCGACAAGTGCCACGCCATCCTCGGTTACAAGACCGGCGACATGCGCGGCGCCACCGGGGTGAACCTGCCCCTGGCCGCCTATCTGGCCCAGGAGGCCGAGGTGCGGGCCTTGCTGGGGCTGACTCACGGCGGCATCTGGTTGCTGGGGATGTTCGGCATCGGCTGGTCGGCGCATCAGCAGTCCCGGCGCGGGGTCGAGCGCCAGGCCTTTCTGAACCTGCTGCGCACGGAGAAGGAGAGGGCGGAGGTGACCCTGGCCTCGATCGGCGATGCCGTGGTGACGACCGATGCCGAAGGCCGCATCGAGTTCATGAACCCCGTGGCCGAGCGCCTGACCGGCTGGACCACATTGGAGGCGCACGGGCTGCCGGTGGAGACGGTGGTGGTGATGGTGAACGAGGAGACGCGCGCGCCCGCGCCGAACCCGGTGCATCGTTGCCGTCTGCATGGCGAGATCGTCGGGCTGGCGAATCACACTGCCCTGATCTCGCGCAATGGTTCGGAGATCTCCATCGAGGATTCCGCTGCGCCCATCCATGACCCGGAGGGCAATGTGGCGGGCGTGGTGATGGTGTTCCACGACGTCAGCGAGGCGCGCGGCATGGCGCGGCAGATGACCTGGCAAGTGACGCACGACGGCCTTACCGGGCTGACCTCGCGCGGCGAGTTCGAGCGGCGCCTGAGCCTGCTGGTGGAGGACGCGCACCTGTACGGCAGCCAGCATGTCCTGATCTACCTGGATCTGGACAACTTCAAGGTGGTGAACGACACCTGCGGCCATCTGGCCGGGGATGAGCTGCTGCGGCAACTGGCGTTTCTGCTGTCTGAACAGATGCGCAAGAACGACACCCTGGCGCGCCTGGGCGGCGACGAGTTCGGCGTGCTGCTGGAGCAGTGCCCCTTGCCCAAGGCGCAGGCCATCGCCGAGAAGTTGCGCCATACCGTGAGCCAGTTCCGCTTCGCCTGGAACGGGCGCAGCTTCGAGGTGGGGGCGTCGTTCGGCCTGGCGGTGGTGGGGCAGGAGACCGCGTCGCCCGCCGAGGCCATGTCGGCGGCGGATGTGGCCTGCTATGCCGCCAAGGATGGCGGACGCAACCGGGTGCACGTCTATTCCCTGAGCGACAACGAGAGCGCCGCGCGCCACCGCGAGATGCATCTGGTGGCCGACATCCGCGAGGCGATCACCGCCGGGCATTTTGTGCTGCATGCGCAGGAGGTGCTGATGCTGCGCGCCTATGGAGCGCGCCGCTTCGAGGTGCTGGTGCGCATGCTCGACCGGCATGACGGCCAGACCCTGCTCCCCGGCGGGTTCATCCCGGTGGCCGAGCGCTACGGGCTGATGCCCGAGATCGACCGCTGGGTGGTGGAGCGCAGCGTGCGCTGGCTGGGCGTGTCGGGCGCTCCGGATGTGCAGATTTCGATCAACCTTTCCGCCCTGAGCTTCCGCGACGACCGCATCGTTGACGCCTTGCGCGCGGCGTTGCAGGAGAGCGGCGTGGCGCCGGGGCGTCTCACCTTCGAGGTGACCGAGACCGCTGCCATGGCGCACCTCGCCGAGAGCGTGCGCATCATCCGCGAGCTGCGCGAAATGGGCTGCCGCATCGCCCTGGACGACTTCGGCAGCGGCATGTCGTCCTTCGCCTATCTGAAGAACCTGCCGGTGGACGAGCTCAAGATCGACGGCGCGTTCGTGCGCGACATGCTGAACGACCCCGCCGACCGCGCCTTTGTCGTGGCGATCAATCAGGTGGCGCACTCGCTGGGCAAGGAGACCGTGGCGGAATTCGCCGAGACCCAGGCTCTGGTGGACGCCCTGCGCGCGATTGGCGTGGACGCCGTGCAGGGCTACGCCATCGCCAGACCGAGGCCGCTGTCGGAGATCCTGTAGGTAGCGCGGGGGTTACGCGCCGGCTTCGATGATCTCGAAGTCGTGTGTGATGGCGGCGGTCTTGCCCAGCATGATGCTGGCCGAGCAGTACTTTTCCGCCGAGAGCTTGATCGCGCGTTCGACCGTTTCGGGCTTGAGGCCGCGCCCGGTGACGGTGAAGTGCATGTGGATACGGGTGAATACCTTGGGGTTTTCCTCCGCGCGTTCGGAGGAGATGTCCACCTCGCACCCGGTCACGTCCTGACGGCTCTTTTGCAAGATCATGACCACGTCCACCGAGGTGCAGCCGCCGGCGCCCATGAGCAGCAGTTCCATCGGACGCGGCCCCATGTTGCGCCCGCCGATCTCCGGCGAGCCGTCCATGATCATGGCGTGGCCGCTGCCCGATTCGGCCATGAAACAAATGTTTTCGACCCATTTGACGCGGGATTTCATAGGGTTACTCCATCAGGTTGCGGATGCGGTACCAGAGCAGGCCGATCCATTCGTGGGTGGCGAAGGCGCTGTCCTGAAGCGCCCCCGCATTGGGTATGAAATGCAGGGGGGTGAGGTCGCCACGCGGCATGTAGTTGATGCCGGCGGGGATCACCCGGAGGCCCTGGCGCTCGAACTGCGGAATGGCGCGCGCCAGGTGCCAGGCGTGGCTGACCAGATAGATGCGAGTGATTCCGTCCTGGCGAAGCATCCGCGCGGACAGGCTGGCGTTTTCGAAGGTGTTGTCGGCGGCGGCCTCCACCCAGCGCGCCGGCGTCCTGAATTCATCCGCCAGAACCTGCGCCATGATGCCGGCTTCAGTGGTCGTGCCACCGGTGGGTTTGCCTCCCGTTACCAGAATCGGTTTGTTCAACCTGCGTGAGAGATAGGCGCCATAACGGAGTCTTTCCAGGGTGGCCCCGCTGGGGGTGTCGCCTCCGTACTCCAGATCGTCCTTGTTGCGTCCGCCGCCCAGAATGACGATGGCGTCGGCCTCATGAGCGGCAGCAGGCTTGAACGGCGGGTACAAGGATTCCTGGTAGCGTTTCGCCACTACCGGCATGGACAGAATCCACAGGCCGGCCAGTGAAAGGGCGATCAGCGTTTTGCCCGGCCTGGGGCGTTTGCGCAGCAGCAGATAAAAACCGATGCCCCCGATGATTAGCAGATTCAAAGGGGGTAACAGAAAAGCGGCGATGGTGTTGGTGAGGAGCCAGGACCAGGACATGGGGAGGCATTATCCCCGTGGACCAAAAACATAGGAAGTTAGTTTGACAGTGGGTATATCTGGCCAATAAAATGCGCGGCTTTCCGCAGTCCCCCTTTCCGGATAGAGACATGAAGACGTTTTCTGCTAAACCCCATGAGGTCCAGCATGACTGGTTCCTGGTGGACGGCGCCGACAAGGTGCTGGGCCGACTGGCCTCCGAGATCGCCCGCCGCCTGCGTGGCAAGCACAAGGCCATCTACACCCCCCACGTCGATACCGGCGATTTCATCGTCGTGGTGAACGCCGAGAAGATTCGCGTCACCGGCAACAAGGGGCTGGATAAGAAGTATTACCGCCACTCGACCTACCCGGGCGGCATCTCTGAAACCAACTTCGACAAGATGCAGGACCGCTTCCCCGGTCGCGCCCTGGAAAAGGCCGTCAAGGGCATGTTGCCCAAGGGCCCCCTGGGTTACGCCATGATCAAGAAGCTCAAGGTCTACGCCGGCGGTGCGCATCCCCACGCCGCGCAGCAGCCCAAGACCCTGGAAATCTAAGGAAACCCCATGATCGGCAACTACTACTACGGTACGGGCCGCCGCAAGAGCTCTGTGGCGCGTGTGTTCATGAAGTCCGGCAGCGGCAACATTATCGTCAACGGCAAGCCGGTGGACGAGTACTTCGCCCGCGAAACCGGTCGCATGATCGTGCGTCAGCCCCTGAATCTGACCGACAAGGTCGGCAGCGTGGACATCATGGTGAACGTCTCCGGCGGCGGTGAATCCGGCCAGGCCGGCGCCGTGCGCCATGGCATCACCCGCGCCCTGATCGAGTTCGATGCGGGCCTCAAGGGCGCGCTGAAGAAGGCCGGTCTGGTCACCCGCGATGCGCGTGAGGTGGAGCGTAAGAAGGTCGGTCTGCACAAGGCCCGCCGTCGCAAGCAGTTCTCCAAGCGCTAATCCATGGTTTGAGCTGGAGAAAAGCCGCCGACGGGCGGCTTTTCTTTTTCCGAAGGAGCATTCACATGATCAAGGCAGGCATCGTCGGCGGAACCGGCTACACGGGCGTGGAATTGCTGCGCCTTCTGGCCCAGCACCCGGAGGTGGAACTGACCGCCATCACCTCGCGCAAGGAGGCCGGGATGCCGGTCGCGGACATGTTCCCCAGCCTGCGCGGGCGCGTTTCCCTGACCTTTTCCTCCCCCGAGGACGCCGCGCTCAAGGCGTGCGATGTGGTGTTCTTCGCCACCCCCAACGGCGTGGCCATGCAGCAGACGCGCGAACTGCTCGATGCCGGGGTGAAGGTGATCGACCTGGCCGCCGACTTCCGCATCCAGGACATTGCCGAGTGGTCCAAGTGGTATGGCATGGAACATGCCTGCCCGGACCTGGTGGCGGAGGCGGTGTACGGACTGCCGGAGATCAACCGGGAGCGGATCAGGGGCGCACGCCTGATCGCCAATCCGGGGTGCTACCCCACCGCCGTGCAGCTTGGTTTTCTGCCGCTGGTCGAGGCGGGCGTGATCGACACCTCCTGGATGGTGGCGGACTGCAAGTCCGGCGTGTCTGGCGCAGGGCGCAAGGCGGAGGTGTCCACCCTGTTCGCCGAGGCGTCCGACACCTTCAAGGCCTATGCCGTGCCGGGTCACCGTCACTGGCCGGAGATCCGCCAGGGGCTGGCGCGCATGGCGGATGCAGAAGTGGGCCTGACCTTCGTGCCGCATTTGACTCCGTTGATCCGCGGTATCCACGCCACCCTGTACGCCCGTCTGACCAAGGACGTGGATTTGCAGGCGCTGTTCGAGGCGCGCTATCAGGGCGAGTACTTCGTTGATGTGCTGCCGGCGAAATCGCACCCGGAGACCCGTTCCGTGCGCGCCTCCAACCATTGCCGCATCGCCGTTCATCGTCCCCAGGGGGGCGACACCGTGGTGGTGCTGTCGGTGATCGACAATCTGGTCAAGGGCGCTGCCGGGCAGGCGGTGCAGAACATGAACCTGCTGTTCGGGCTGACGGAAAACCTGGGCCTGACGCAGATCCCCATATCGCCTTGATTTGTTGAAAACTGTCCCCACTTCTTGCGTGGTTGACGCTTGCCAGCGGGCGCGCCACACTGCCCCGACACCGATTTGAAAGGATGCAATCCATGAACGCCGCCACCGATATGACTCCCCTGAACTTCACCGACAGCGCCGCCAGCAAGGTCAAGGCCCTGATCGACGAGGAAGGCAACACCGAACTGAAGCTGCGCGTGTTCGTCACCGGCGGCGGCTGTTCCGGTTTCCAGTACGGCTTCACCTTCGACGAGGTGCAGAACGAGGATGACATGGTGATGCAGAAGAACGGCGTCACTCTGCTGATCGACCCCATGAGCATGCAGTACATGATGGGCGCGGAGATTGATTACTCCGAAGGTCTGGAAGGCGCCCAGTTCGTGATCAAGAACCCTAATGCCGTCTCCACCTGCGGTTGCGGTTCTTCCTTCTCGGCCTGATCGAAACCGAGATTCCTGTAAAGGCGGCGCGAGCCGCCTTTGTTATTTCCGGATCATCATGAGCATCCCCGTCGTTACCTGTCCTACCTGCGGAAACCCTGTGGAATGGCGTCCGGAGAATACATGGCGCCCCTTTTGCAGCGAGCGTTGCAAGATGATCGACCTGGGGGCCTGGGCCAATGAGGAATACAAGGCGCCGGTGCAGGAGCAGGATTCCTTCACCGATCTGGATGGATGACGCGCCGAAGTGTGAGAGGGGGAGGGGATGAAATCGCTGCTTGCGCTGTCCCGGGGCATAGACGCTCTGAATGAATCGGTAGGCCGGGGTGTGATCTGGCTGGTGCTGGCGGCTTCCCTCATCTCTGCCGGCAACGCCCTGGCGCGCTACGGCTTCAACCAGAGTTCAAACGCCTGGCTGGAGATCCAGTGGTATCTCTTCAGCCTGATTTTTCTGTTGGGGGCGGGCTACACCCTCAAGCACAACGGCCATGTCCGCATTGATGTGCTCTATGTCCGCCTGAGTGATCGTGGCAGGGCCTGGATTGACCTGATCGGCGGCGTTTTCTTTCTGCTGCCGATGAGCGCCCTGATCGTCTGGATGGGCTGGAAGTTCTTCCTGTCTTCGTATGTCGTGGGGGAAACCTCTCCCGATGCCGGCGGCCTGCTGCGCTGGCCCATCAAGCTTGCCATGCCCCTCGGGTTTCTCCTGCTCTGGCTTCAGGGCGTGTCCGAAAGTATCAAGCGCGCGGCGTTCCTGGTCGGTCGCATGGACTTTGTGCAGGAAGCTCCCGAGGAGACCGTGTGATGGCGGAGTACATGGCTCCCCTCATGTTCGCCGGTTTGGTGGCGTTTTTGCTGCTCGGTTATCCGGTGGCGTTTTCTCTTGCCGCCAATGGCCTCCTGTTCGCCGGCATCGGCATCGGCATGGGGTTGTTCGGCATCGAGCAGCTTCAGGCCTTGCCGGAGCGGGTGTTTGGCATCATGGGCAATGCCACGTTGCTGGCCATCCCGTTCTTTACCTTCATGGGGCTGATTCTTGAACGCAGCGGCATGGCGGAGGAATTGCTCGACAGCCTGGGTCAATTGTTCGGGTCCATCCGCGGCGGTCTGGCCTATTCCGTGGTCTTCGTCGGCGCGTTGCTGGCAGCCACCACCGGGGTTGTCGCGGCCTCGGTCATGGCCATGGGCCTGATCTCGCTTCCCATCATGCTGCGTTATGGCTACGACAAGCGGCTGGCCGCAGGGGTGATCGCCGCCTCCGGCACCCTGGCCCAGATCATCCCGCCATCCCTGGTCCTGATCGTTCTCGCCGATCAGCTTTCCGTCCCCGTGGGGGACATCTATCGGGGCGCGATGACGCCGGGCCTGATGCTGGTCTCGTTGTATCTGCTGTTCGTGTTCGTGGTCAGCCTGATCGCGCCTTCCGCTGCTCCGGCGCTGCCCATCGAGGTCCGCCCGCTGCGGGGGGCGGCCTTGTGGCGCAAGGCGTTGTGGTCGATGGCGCCGCCCCTGGCCCTGATCTTTCTGGTGTTGGGGACCATCTACCTGGGCGTGGCCACACCCACGGAAGGGGGGGCGATGGGCGCCGTGGGGGCGCTTGGACTCGCGCTTGCCAAGCGCCGCTTGAGCCTGGACCTGCTGAAACAGGCCATGGATTCCACGGCGCGGCTGACGAGCTTCGTGCTCTTCATCCTGATCGGCTCCACGGTTTTTTCCCTGGTATTCAACCTGCATGACGGCGATGTCTGGATTGAGGAACTCCTGACGGGCCTGCCCGGCGGGGCATTGGGCTTCATCATCGTGGTCAATCTGCTGGTGTTTGTGCTGGCCTTCTTTCTCGATTTTTTTGAAATCGCCTTCATCATCGTCCCCATGCTGGTTCCGGTGGCCGCGAAGCTCGGGATTGACCCGATCTGGTTTGGCGTGCTGCTGGGTATCAACATGCAGACCTCATTCATGCATCCCCCTTTCGGCTTCGCCCTGTTTTACCTTCGCAGCGTGGCCCCGAAAGAGGTTCGCACTGCTGATATTTACTGGGGGGCGGTCCCGTTTTTGTTGATCCAGATTGCCATGGTGATTACGGTCGTCGCGTTTCCCGGACTGGTCCAAACGGCAGAGAAACCCAATGAAAATGCCGCGATGGAATTGGTGATTGATGAGCCGATTCCGGAATTCTTTCAGAAGCCCGAAAAGTAAACCTTGAACAAATTAATTTGGTTTTCTATCTTCCGACTCATGAGTTACACTGTAATCAACCACTTAACCGAATGAGTTGGGGTAAGTTATGAAGAAATCACTCTTAGTTGTTGCAGGTTCCGTAGCCTTGGCCGGATGTGCCACCGAGGAATACGTGCAACAGCAACTGAAACCCGTGACTGCGCGGGTGGAGGCGCTGGAGGGTCGCGCCAATTCTGCCGATACGGCCATACGCGCAAATACGGCAGGGCTGGAGGCTTCCAACCGCCTGGCGGCGGAGTTTCAGCAGACCCTGAAGATCCATGCGGATCGCATCGCGAAAAACGAATCCGATATCGCCTTGCTCTCGCGTACCGCCCAGGAGGCGGTTCAGCGCGCCACGGATGCCGGGCGCATGGCTCAGGGCAAGATGGTTTACGAAGTGGTGTTGACCAACAATGAGCTTCGCTTCGAACTCAACGGCGCGTCGATACCCAAGGCCTCGGAGACCTCGTTGAATGATCTGGCCGCCCGACTCAAGACCGACAACGTCGGCATGTACATCGAGTTGCAGGGCCACACCGACAATACCGGCGGGGAAGCCGCCAACATGAAACTGGGCGAAGCCCGTGCGGAGGCGGTGCGTCGCTACCTGAACATGAAGGGCAGCATCCCGCTGCATCGCATGTCCACCGTCTCCTATGGCGAGAGCGCCCCGCTGGCAGACAACCGTACCCGCGCCGGACGGGAAGAAAACCGGCGCGTGGTGCTGGTAATCATCAAGTAAGCGGAATCCCTTCACGACGGCGCGGATTGTCCGCGCCGTTTTTTTTCATCTGACAGGAAGCAGACATGACCTCCATCACCACCCCCAGCGGTCTTGAAATTGAAGAACTCCAGGTTGGAGACGGCGCAGAGGCCGGCAAGGGCCAACGCGTCACGGTGCATTACACCGGCTGGCTGACCAACGGCACGAAATTCGACTCCAGCCTCGACCGCAACGACCCTTTTGATTTCCCTCTGGGGCGCGGACATGTGATTCCCGGCTGGGACGAAGGTGTGGCGGGCATGAAGGTGGGCGGCAAGCGCAAACTCACCATTCCACCCCATCTGGGCTACGGCGCCTACGGCGCGGGCGGCGTGATCCCCCCGAACGCCACCCTGGTGTTCGAGGTGGAACTCCTCAACGTGGGCTGAGTTTCAGCGCCCGCTGTAGTACTGGAAGTTGGAGAAACTCGCCTCGGCCACCTTGAACCACTGGTTGCTGGCGGCGAGGTACTGCTTCCACGGTGCGTAGATGCGGGCAAAGGCCGGGTTTTTGCCGGCCTCTTCCTCGAACATGGTCTGGGCCGCCTTCTGCGCCGCCTCCATGACATCTTTGGGGAAAGCGTGCAGCTTCACCCCCTGTTTCACCAAGCGCAGGATGGCCTGCGGGTTCTTGTAGTCATATTCCGCCAGCATGTTCATGTTGGCTTCCGCACAGGCGCATTCGAAGGCCGCCTTGTAGGCGTCAGGCAATCCGTTCCACTTGCCCTGGTTCACGAAGAACGACAGTTGCGGGCCGCCCTCCCACCAGCCTGGGTAGTAGTAGTGCTTGGCGATTTTGTGGAACCCCAGCTTTTCGTCATCGTAAGGACCGACCCACTCGGCGGCATCCAGCGCGCCGCGCTCCAGCGCCGGATAGATGTCCGTTCCCGCCAGCGTCTGCGGCACGGCGCCGAGCCGCGCCATGATCTGCCCGCCTATCCCGGGGATGCGCATCTTCAGCCCCTTGATGTCTGCCAACGACTTGATTTCCTTGCGAAACCACCCCCCCATCTGCACCCCCGTATTGCCGCCGGGGAATTGGACGATGTTGTATTGCTTGAACAACTCTCGAAGCAGTTGCATCCCGCCGCCGAAGTACATCCAGGCATTCTGTTGGCGCGCGTTCATGCCGAAGGGAATGGTGGTGTCGAAGGCGAAGGCCATGTTCTTGCCGACGTAGTAGTAGCTGGCGGAATGGCCGCATTCCACGGTGGCGTTCTGCACCGCATCCAACACCTGCAAGCCCGGAACCAGTTCACCTCCTGCGGATACCTTGATCTGGAATTTGCCGTCGGTGATCTGGTGCAGTCGCTGGGACAACACCTCCGCCGCGCCAAAAATGGTGTCCAGACTTTTGGGAAAACTGGAGGCCAGTCGCCACTTGATGGCGGGGCCATCGGCAAAGGCTCGGGAGGAAAGGGCGGCAGCGGTCAGACCCAGGCCGGCGCCGGCGGCTTGCAGGAAGGTGCGTCGTTGCATGGGAGGTCTCGCGCGGGTTACTGCTGCCAGCACTCAGCTACCGTGTTCGGAGCGGATGCACCCGTGTTAGTCAGCCCATGGGTGCCTTGTTCGTTGATTGTGAAATTACCGCAGGTGTCGCCGTTCATCGGGCCATTTGCCACTCTTGTTGCGGTGAGTGTGTAAGTGGTGGAGGCGGCGGCGAGGGCAATGGTGTAGGCGATGATGTTCCCTTCGCGCGGAGCCCTAGCAAAGGGAAGAGCCAGATCATTATTTGCGTTTTGGCTGGCGCAGTTGGTCGGCGAGTTCTTGTTGTAACAGTTGTTAGCTAGATACTGTCGTTCCACCCAGCTAGCAGCCTCAAGCAGTACAGCCCTGGCATCTGCCCGATACCCCCGCGCCAAATAGGATTGGTAGGAAGGAATCGCCACAGCCGAAAGAATGCCGATGATGGCGATGGTGATCAGAAGTTCAATCAGTGTGAAGCCGTTGCGCATATGCGGTTCCTTGCCTGGGAATGGGACGTGGGAAAGACATGCTCGAATGAATTTACTGGTACACGAACAAAGACCAACCCGGCGAAGGGTTGGTCTCGGGTACTGGTGGAGCCGGCGGGAATCGAACCCGCGTCCGAAAGTCCTCTACAGCGAGATCTACATACTTAGTCCGGTCATTTGATTTTGACCCGGAACCCGCCGACCGAACAGGCTGATTTCAGGCGAGCCACCTTGGTTTAACGTTGGGTCAAGCGGCCCGGCTCAACGCGAGTCCATGTGAATGACTCCACTGCTGGTTTCCCAGCCCGGCCCATGGACCAACCGGTGTGGAGTCTGACCGTCAAGCGGCCAGAGCGTAGGTTTCGTCGTTGGCGACTACTAGATTCCAGATGGATTTACGAGGTAACTGGTCCTCGGTATGCACTCAACTGCTTCGCGACCCCCGTCGAAACCAAGTCGGCCCCTGGGGTGGTAGGTAGATGCTCCCGGCCTGGAAAAGTTCAGATGGGAGCGCGGCTGATTCTACGTGGCGGCATCCAGCCAGTCGAGCGAACCCCGTGCGTGTGCATGTTTCCTGCGTCGCACGGGCGCGAGGTCAGACCTTGCGGCAGGCCAGCAGGTAGTTCACGTCCGTGTCCCGCTCCAGTTTGTAGATCTTGCTGAAGGGGTTGTAGGTCATGCCCATGATCTCAACCGGGTCCAGACCCGCCTGGCGCGCGAACGAGGCCAGTTCGTGGGGTTTGATGAAGCGGGACCACTCATGGGTGCCTTTGGGCAGCAGGTCCAGCAGATATTCGGCGCCGACGATGGCGAACAGGTAGCTCTTGGGGTTGCGGTTGAGGGTGGAGAAGAACACCCAGCCTCCCGGTTTGGCCATGCGGGCGCAGGCGGCCATGGTGGAGGCGGGGTCGGGAACGTGCTCCAGCATCTCCATGCAGGTCACCACAGCGAAGCTGTCCGCTTGTTCTGCGGCCAGATCCTCCGCGGCGATCAGGCGGTAATCCACCACCACACCGGATTCCAGCTGGTGCAGTTTCGCTACCTTGAGGGGTTTCTCCGAGAGATCGATGCCGGTGACCTGGGCGCCGCTGCTGGCCATGCTCTCTGCCAGGATGCCGCCGCCGCACCCCACATCCACCACCCGCTTTCCGGCGATGCCGCCGCACAGGCGGTCGATCCAGCCCAGGCGCAGGGGGTTGATGTCGTGCAGGGGTTTGAATTCGGAATTGGGATCCCACCAGCGGTGGGCGAGTTGGCCAAACTTGTCCAGTTCGACCGGATCGACGTTGCTCATGCTGAATCCTTTGGAGGCGGGCCGCGATTGTCTTGCAGGCGGCTTGGTCATGCTACTGCGGTGACAGGGTGGCCTCGTATTGGCGACGGAAAAAGGCTTCCAGTTCGTCGATGACGTCCTTGGCCGGCTTGCCGTGCACCAGATGCTGGGTCATGAAGACGGAGACCTCGTTGAGTATCCGGGCTCGGTCCACCATGGGGTAGGTCTCGCGCAGGCGCTGAATGGCCTTCACCACGTTTTCCTTCTCCGGGCGCGGGATGGGCAGGGGCTGGGTGGGGATGGCCTGTTCCGGAACCTGTCGTGAAATCAGATATTCCGCGTAGTCCATCAGGCCGGTGCGCTGGGCTTCGGGCAGGGCGCGAAAGGCCTTGAGCAGGCGACGTTCGTCCGCAGTCATTGAGTGCGGGGGATGGCGTATTCCTTGACCAGGGGGCTGCGTTCCAGGAAGTCGAGGAAGGACTGGAGTAACT
Source organism: Betaproteobacteria bacterium (assembly GCA_016219425.1). Taxonomy (GTDB): domain Bacteria; phylum Pseudomonadota; class Gammaproteobacteria; order Burkholderiales; family Thiobacillaceae; genus PFJX01. The sequence continues at coordinate 227,487 of JACRNB010000012.1, forward strand.
TGCTGCGGAATTTCTCCTGGGGGTAGACCAGGGAGAGCTGGCGTCGGAGGGGGGGGTCCAGAGGGATGGCGATCAACTCGCCCAGCTTCACTTCCTTGGCCACCGTGGTGCTGGAAACCACGGCCACGCCCAGGCCGGCGGCTACCGCACCCTTGATGGCCTCGCGGCTGCCGAGTTCCATCACCAGATTGAGCTCGTCCAGGCAGACGCCGTTGCCCTTGAAGAAATCGTCAATGCATTCGCGGGTGCCGGAGCCGGACTCCCGGCTGATGTAGGGATGGCTGGCCACCAGCTTGGGGTTCACCTTGGCCAGTTGGGCCAGGTCGGAGAAGGGGGCGCAGATCATCACCAGTTCGTCCTCGCAGCACACCTGGGTGACCAGATTGGGGTGGTGCGAGGGGGATTCGATCAGGCCCAAATCCAGGGTGTGGTCGGCCACCTTGTTCTCGATGGTCTCGGAGTTGGCCACGGTGAGCCGCGCCTGGGTGTCCGGGTGCTTTTGTTTGAACTCCCCCAGCAGGCGGGGAAGCATGTATTCGGCGATGGTGGTGGAGGCGCCGATGAGCAGCGGGCCGCTGACCTGACCAGTCAGTTCGGAAATGCGCGCTTCCATTTCGCCTGTCATGTTGAGGATGCGTTCGGCGTAGTCCAGGGCCAATTCCCCGGCAGGGGTAAGCGAGATCTTGCCGTGGGAACGTTCGAACAGGCGGGTGTTGAAGTGCTCTTCCAATTGCTTGACCTGGAAGGTCACGGCGGGCTGGGTCATAAACAGAAGTTCCGCCGCCTTGGTGAAGGAAAGTTGTTTGGCAACGGTGTGGAAGACTTGCAGGCGGCGATCAGCCATGGGGTTTATGCCCGGATAAATATTAGTTATGTCATTGAATCATAATTTACTTATCGGTGCACCCGCGGCCTGGGGCGCAAGGCCAAACAAATATACTTGACAGAAATAGTCAACAATAGATAGAGTGCGCCCAAGGTCAAACGAATGGCCGCATCAACCGGGTGAAGAGAGAGGAATCAACATGGAACTGAGCATCAACGGACGTAGCGTCGAAACCGACCCCGAGGGGTATTTGGTCAACCTGTCGGACTGGGATGAGGATGTCGCCCGGTTTCTGGCGGATCAGGACAAGCTTGCTCTGGGCGAGAACCACTGGAAGATCATTCATTACATGCGGGATTACTTCAACGAATACGGCACCGCTCCCAACCTGCGCATGCTGCAAAAGGCGTTGAAGGATGAGTTCGGGACGGAATGGGGCGAGAAAAAATTCCTGTTCGACCTGTTCCCCTATGGCCCCGCCAAGCAGGGCGGTCGCTACGCGGGCACGCCCAAACCAACCGGCTGCGTGTAAACGTACCCTGAAAAAAAGCCCCGATGCATCGGGGCTTTTTTGCTTTCTGGCGTCCTCAGTGCACGCTGCCGAAGGACAGATCCGCGTTGCCAGCGGGTGGCGGCAGGCCGGCAAAGCGGCAACCCTGAGTTACCGGGCCGCGCGGGAACAGGCTGTAGAGATAGCGACGCCCGCCCTCGGTGAAGTAGTTGCCCTCCATATCCCTGAGCAGGATGCGGGCGCTGGAGGCCGGGCCGCACTCTGCGTAGCGGTCTCGCAGGAAACAGATCACGTCGAGGTGGGCTTCGGTGAGTTCGATGCCCTCGTCCCGAGCCAGGGAGCGGGCCTGTTCTTCGCTCCAGTGTTCCAGACTGTTGAGAAAGGCGTCCGCATCGCAGGGCGCCATGGTTTCCGCCATCAAGAGCTTGTTGATATCCAGCATTTCCTCTCTCCTTCTTCACCAGACCACGGTGGTCTGTTATTTGTTTAGCATTTTACTCGGGTATTGCAATCCTCCAGGCAGGATGGATGGGCCTTGCAATTGGTGTGTCTGCCCGCACCATGTTCCGCAACTTTCCCGCGCGCTTCCAGTCCGATGCGCGGTTAACCACGTGGAGTGAATCGATGAAACGCATCTTCCTGTTCCTCGCCACCAACCTGGCCATCGTCGTGGTGCTTTCCATCACCATGAGCCTGCTGGGGGTGGAGCCTTATCTCAACGAATCCGGTCTCAATCTGGGCAGCCTGCTGATCTTTGCCGCCGTCATGGGCTTCGGCGGTTCCCTGATCTCCCTGGCCTTGTCCAAGTGGATGGCCAAGAAATCGGTGGGCGCTCAGGTCATCACCGATCCCCGCACCCCCGCCGAACTGTGGCTGGTGCAGACCGTGGCGCGTCAGGCCCAGGCCGCCGGCATCCAGATGCCCGAGGTGGCCATCTACGACGCCCCCGACGTGAACGCCTTCGCCACCGGCATGAGCCGCAACAGCTCCCTCATCGCCGTTTCCACCGGCCTGCTCAACAGCATGACCAAGGAAGAGGCGGAGGCCGTGCTGGGCCATGAGGTGTCCCACGCCGCCAACGGCGACATGGTGACCCTGGCCCTGATTCAGGGCGTGGTGAACACCTTCGTGATGTTCTTCTCCCGCGTCATCGGCCATCTGGTGGACCGCGTCGTGTTCAAGACCGAGCGCGGCCAGGGGCCCGCCTTCTACGTCACCATGATCGTGGCGGAACTGATCCTGGGCGTGCTCGCCTCCATGATCGTCATGGGGTTCTCGCGTCGGCGCGAGTTCCGCGCAGACCATGGTGGCGCGTCCCTGGCGGGTCGCCGCAACATGATCGCCGCCCTGCGCCGGCTCCAGTCCCTGCATGAGCCTTCCCAATTGCCGGACAAGGTGGCCGCGTTCGGCATCAACGGCGGCAAGGGCGGCGGACTGCGCGCCCTGTTCGCCACCCATCCGCCTCTGGAAGACCGCATCGCCGCCCTGGAATCCATGACGGATGTCCGCTGACGTCTTACCGGGTGTGCAGGGTCCGCTCCACTGGGCGGGCTTCATCGTCTTTGTGGTGGCCATGCTGGCCCTGGACCTGTTCGTCCTGGGCGGCAAGACCGCCCATCGTGTGCGTACACGCGAGGCCCTGGCCTGGACCGCAGCCTGGATCGCCCTGGCCCTGGCCTTCTGCGCCCTGCTGTGGTCCTGGGCCGATGCGGAGCTGGGACGGGAGGCGGCCAACGCCAAGGCGCTGGAGTTCCTCACCGGCTACCTGATCGAGTGGTCCCTGTCGGTGGACAACATCTTTGTCTTCATCATGATCTTCAGCTACTTCGCCGTGCCGGCGGAGTACCAGCGCCGGGTGCTGGTGTACGGCGTACTGGGCGCCATCGTCATGCGCGCGGCCATGATCCTGGGCGGCGCGCTGCTGGTGCGGGAGTTCCATTGGGTGCTGTATTTGTTCGGCGCTTTCCTGGTGGGGACGGGGGTGAAGATGTTGATCTTCGCCGACAAGAAACCGGACCTGGCGGCCAACCCCGCCTTGATGTGGATGCGTCGGCATCTGCGTTTCACCCAGGAATACGAGGGGGAGCGTTTTGTCGTCACCCGTGACGGCGTGCGCTGGTTTACCCCCCTGTTCCTGGTGCTGGCCCTGATCGAGTTCTCCGACGTGGTGTTTGCGGTGGACAGCATCCCCGCCATCTTCGCCGTCACCACCGACCCCTTCATCGTCTTCACCTCCAACATCTTCGCCATCCTGGGCCTGCGCTCGCTGTATTTCCTGCTGGCCAACCTGCATGGACGTTTTCATCTGCTCAAATACGGTCTTGCCCTGGTGCTGGTGTTCGTGGGGGTGAAGATGCTGATCGCCGATTTCTACAAAGTTCCCATCGGCCTGGCCCTGGGAGTGGTGGGTATCATCCTGGCCGTTTCCGTCTTCGCCAGCCTCTATTCCAGCCGCACGCCCCGGCGGCGCAAGTCATCCTGAAACCCTTGGAGTTGCAATGAAACGTATCGAACACGGCCTTGAAGTCTTCATGTTTACCAGCCGCTGGCTGCTGGCGCCGTTCTATGTCGGGCTGGTGCTGGCCATCGGCATCCTGCTGATCAAGTTCGTGAAGGAATTCTTCACCCTGGCCCCCACCGTACTCACTGCCAGCGGCAGCGACATCATCATCGGCGTGCTGACCCTGATCGACGTGGTGATGATCGCCAACCTGCTCATCCTCATCATCTTTGCCGGCTACGAAAACTTCGTCTCCAAGATCGACACCGGCGACCATGAAGACCGGCCCGACTGGATGGGCCATGTCGGCTTCTCCGACCTCAAGATGAAGCTGATCGGCTCCATCGTGGCGATCTCCGGCATCGAACTGCTCAAGGCCTTCATGCATGTGGAGATCTACACCAACGAACAACTGGGCTGGAAGGTGGGTCTGCACATGGCCTTTGTCGTCTCCGGCGTACTGTTCGCGGTGATGGACAGGCTCACCGGCCACCACCCGGCGGCCAAGGAAGCGCACGAGGAATAACGCAAGGGATAACGCAAGCGCCATGTTCTCCCTGCACACCCTCACCGGAGTCAGCTTTCGCGGCTCGCTGGAAGAGCTGGGGCAGGTGCATGGCATAGCCGGCGCGCGCAGCGTGCGCCCCCTGCCCACCGGCTCCAACAGCGAGCCGGCCACCCCGTTTCCCATCCTCCTGCACGAGCGCCAGGGTGAGGGCGGCGGCGCAGCCCCGGCGCACGCCGTGGCGGCCTATCAGGATTTGCAGCAGACCGAGCAGGAACACGGCCCGCTGTACGTGGCAAGCCAGATCATGGGGCGCGACCTGCTCACGGTGACGCCGGAATTTCCCGTGCTCGAAGCCTGGAACGCCCTGATTGCGCGCGGCGTCAGCCAGGCCCCGGTTCTGGCGACGGGCAACGGGGTGATCGGCCTGGTCTCGCGCGCCAACCTGCTCAAGGCGCTCAACCTGGATGAAGGCGAGGTGCGCGACGTGCTCGACCGCACCGTGGCGCAGGTGATGACCACCCCCGTGTTGAGCGCCGACCCCGACACCGACATCCGCCGCATTGCCCAGGTGCTGCTGGATTTTCATCTTGCCGCCGTACCCATCGTCGATCCGGACGGCGGCTTGGTTGGGCTGGTCTCGCGCGGCGACATCCTGCGCGCCGTGGTGGCCGAACCGCCGTTGAGCCTGTGGGCCTGAGCCCAAACCCGTAGGAGCCCGGCTGTGCCGGGCGAAAAACGGCCCCGCCGCGCAGGCAGCCATCGCCCGGCACAGCCGGGCCCCTACAGCGCGTTGAGTGTTCGGCGCGCCTCCAGCGCCACCTCCGAAGCGGTCAGCCCCGTCGGCCCCAGGCCCGCCGCCCGATCTCCCGCCGTTCCATGCAGCCACACGCCCAGCACGGCGGCGTGCTCGATTTCCATCCCCTGCGCGATCAGGGCCGCGAGGATGCCGCTCAACACGTCCCCCATGCCGGGGGCCGCCATGCCGGGGTGGCCGGTGGTATTGCGCCAGACCTCGCCCCCCTCCCGGTACACCAGGGTATCGGCCCCCTTCAGCACGGCCACGGCGCGAAAACGCCGGGCCAGCGCCCGAACCGCCCCCACTCGGTCCGCCTGGACGGCGGCGGCGGGCAAGCCCAGCAGCCGCCCCGCCTCGCCGGGATGAGGCGTAATCACGACGGGCGCCGCACGCGCCGCCAGCGCCGCCTGCAACACGTCATCCGCCGCCAGCAGGTTCAACGCATCCGCATCCAGCAGCGCCGCATGGGGCAGGGCCAGCAAGGCCGCCAGCCACTGCCGCGCCAGCGCGCTGTTGCCGAGGCCGGGGCCCAGCACGAGACAGGCCGGGGAGGGCAGATCGAGCAGGCGCTGCGGCGCGCACACCATCAACTCGGGGTGGATGGGGTCGCACGCCACGCGCTCATCCAGCATCCCCGCATAGACCCGCCCGGCCCCGCACAGCAAAGCGGCGCGCGCCGCCAGCAGCGCCGCGCCCGTCATTCCCGGCGCGCCGCCCAGCACCCCGACGCCGCCAAAGTCGCCCTTGTGGGCGTCGGCCTGACGTCGCGGCAGACGGGCGGGAAGGGCGGAAGGCACTATGTCATGCATGGTTTTGTTTTCCGGGACGGTCTCTATAAAGGCATTACAGACTAGAGGAAGGAGGATGTCATGAATGCAGCCATTCCCCACACCACCAGCGGCGGCGCGCTGACGAGTTGTGACATGGACGAGGCCTGTCCCGCCGTCGATTGCACCCAGATCTTCGAGGAATACGGCGACTCCACCCTGACCGGCACACCGGAAGGCGCGCTCGTCATGGCGCACCTGTGCGGGCTGGAGTTTCCCCATGACTGGCAGGAGCCGGAAGGCGCGGAATAGAATCGCCGCACCCCCAACCAGCACGGGCCGGCTTGCCGGCCCTTTCCCTTCCCATGAGCAAGATTCGAGTCCTCGTCGTCGATGACGACAACCTCATGCGCCAGTTGCTCAAGGCCATCCTCAACGAAGAGGGTTATCAAGTGGTGGGCGAGGCGCGCGATGGCGCATCGGCCCTGCCGCTGGTGGACAAGCTGCGTCCCGAGCTGGTGTGCCTGGACGTGAACATGCCGGGCCTGTCCGGCGTCGAAGTGCTCAAGCTCATCCAGGAGCGCGTCCCCGGCACCAAAGTGGTGATGATCACGGGCGATTCCAGCATGACCACGGTGCGCGAGGTGGTGAGCTACGGCGCCCTGGGCTACATCATCAAACCCTTCAATCAGGCGCGCGTGGCCAGCGCGATCAAGGCGGCGCTCAAGGGACCGTCGGACTCGCCCTTCAACTGAACCGCATCGACGGGCTGATGCAGGGCCGAATTCATTCGGCCAGGGCGGCATGAATGCCGCTCCGCAAGCGAACCGCATCCTTCGCCTAAAATCCAACCTCTTTCCCCACCCCAGGATCGCGCCATGTCCGGCCTCCTCTTTCTCGCGGGCGCTCCCGCCCTCTCCGACTTTCGCATCACCAAGCTGCTCAACACCCTGGCGTCGCAGCATGTGAAAGGGCTGGAGGCGGAGTACCGCTTCTTCGTCGAGTTGTCGGGCGACCTGTCCGAGGCGGATATCGCCTTCCTGTGCGAACTGCTGCACGCGCACCCGCACATCCCCGAGAAGCGCGCCCTGCTGGTGACGCCGCGCCTGGGCACGGTCTCGCCCTGGTCGTCCAAGGCCACCGACATCGCCGTCAACTGCGGCCTGAAGCAGGTTGTGCGCATCGAGCGCGGCGTGCATTGGCGCATCACCATGAAAAAGGGCCGCGAGCCCGACATTGCCGCCATCCTCCCCGCCCTGCACGACCGCATGACCGAGAGCGTGCTGGGCGACGAGGCCGAGGCGGTGCGGCTGTTCCACCACGTCGCACCCCCCTCCTACCAGAGCGTGGATGTGCTGAAGGGCGGCAAGGGCTTGGGTAAAAAGGCCCTGGACAAGGCCAACCGTGACTGGGGTCTGGCCCTCTCGCCGGACGAGATCGACTACCTGGCGGCGAACTTCACCCAGGCCGGGCGCAACCCCACCGACGTGGAACTGATGATGTTCGCCCAGGCCAACTCGGAACACTGCCGCCACAAGATCTTCAACGCCGACTGGGTCATCGACGGCGAGAAACAGCCCGAATCCCTGTTCGGCATGATCCGCCACACCCACGCCCAGCGCCCCGAGGGCACCCTGTCGGCCTATACCGACAACGCCTCGGTCATTGCCGGGGCGACCATCGACCGCTTCTACCCGGACGGCGACCGCGTCTACCGCCCCCACACCGAACCCACCCACATCCTGATGAAGGTGGAGACGCACAACCACCCCACCGCCATCGCCCCCTTCCCCGGCGCGGCCACCGGCTCCGGCGGCGAGATCCGCGACGAGGGCGCCACCGGCACGGGCTCCAAGCCCAAGGCCGGCCTGTGCGGCTTCTCCGTCTCCAACCTGCGCATCCCCGGCCATGAACAGCCCTGGGAAAAAGACCATGGCAAGCCGGGCCGCATCGTCTCCGCCCTGGACATCATGATCGAAGGCCCCCTGGGCGCTGCCGCCTTCAACAACGAATTTGGTCGTCCCAACCTCGCCGGCTACTTCCGCACCTTCGAGATGGAGACGCCGGACGGCCAGGTGCGCGGCTATCACAAGCCCATCATGCTGGCGGGCGGCCTTGGCAACATCCGCGAAGACCACATCCACAAGCGCGAATTCAAGCCCGGCACGCTGCTGATCCAACTGGGCGGCCCCGGCCTGCTCATCGGCCTGGGCGGCGGCGCGGCCTCCAGCATGGGTTCCGGAACCAACGCCGAGGCGCTCGATTTCGACTCCGTGCAGCGCGGCAACCCGGAGATCCAGCGTCGCGCCCAGGAAGTGATCGACCGCTGCTGGCAGATGGGCGAGGCCAACCCCATCCTCTCCATCCACGACGTCGGCGCGGGCGGCATCTCCAACGCCATGCCGGAACTGGCCCACGGCGCCGGCCTGGGCGCCAGCTTCGAACTGCGCGACGTGCCCAGCCTGGAACCCGGCATGTCGCCGCGCGAGATCTGGAGCAACGAAGCGCAGGAACGCTATGTGCTGGCCATCGCCCCGGCATCGCTCGACCTGTTCCGCCAGTTGTGCGAGCGCGAACGCTGCCCCTTTGCCGTGATCGGCAAGGCCACCCGTAAAGGCCAGTTGGTCGTGACCGACCGCCAGTTCAAGAACCGGCCCGTGGACATGCCCATGGACGTGCTCCTGGGCAAGCCGCCGAAGATGACGCGCGACGTCAAGCGCCTGAAGCCCGCGCTGCGCCACTTCCTGCCCGAGGGCCTGAGCCTGAACGAGGCGGCCTACCGCGTGTTGCGCCACCCCGCGGTGGCGAGCAAATCCTTCCTCATCACCATCGGCGACCGCACCGTGGGCGGCTACACCGCGCGCGACCAGTTCGTCGGCCCCTGGCAGATGCCGGTGGCGGACGCGGCGGTCACCACCATGGGGTACGACACCGACCTGGGCGAGGCCATGGCCCTGGGCGAACGCACGCCGCTGGCCCTGATCGACGCCGCCGCCTCCGGGCGCATGGCCATCGGCGAGGCCATCACCAACCTGGCCGCCGCCGTGGTCAACGAAATCGGCGACATCCGCCTCTCCGCCAACTGGATGTGCGCCGCCGGCCACCCCGGCGAAGACGCCGCCCTGTACGACACCGTGCAGGCCGTGGGCAAGGAACTGTGCCCGGCCTTGGGCATCAGCATCCCGGTGGGCAAGGACTCCATGTCCATGGCCTCGCGCTGGGAGGATGAAGGCGGCAAGAAGGCCGTGGTATCGCCGCTCTCGCTCATCGTCACCGCCTTCGCCCCGGTGGCGGACGCGGGCCGCACCCTCACGCCGCAACTGCGCACCGACTGCGGCCCCACCGACCTGATCCTGATCGACCTCGGGCGCGGTCGTAACCGCCTGGGCGGCTCCATCCTGGGCCAGGTCTATGGCGAACTGGGCGACGTCTGCCCCGACCTCGACGAGCCGGCCCGCTTCAAGACCTTCTTCGGCCTGATCCAGCGCCTCAACCGCGAGGGTCGCCTGTTCGCCTACCACGACCGCAGCGACGGCGGCCTGTTCGCCTGCATCGCGGAAATGGCCTTCGCCGGACGCTGCGGCGTCGATCTGGACGTGGATGAACTGCGCTACCACCGCATCCACGACGACATCATGGAAGACGTGGAAGACGCCCCCGACCCGCACGAGCCCTACACCTCGCGCCTGTTCGGCATCCTCTTCAACGAGGAGCTGGGCGCGGTGATCCAGGTGCGTCGCGGCGACACCGGCGCGGTGCTGGACGCCTTCATCGAGGCCGGCCTGCGCGACGAGTGCTACGTCATCGGCCACCCCAACCGCAAGGACCGCCTGCGCGTCCTGCGCGAAGGCCGACCGGTGTTCGATGAGGCCCGCGCCGACCTGCTCGCGGCCTGGTCCGAGACCAGCTACCGCATGCAACGCCTGCGCGACAACCCGGCCTGCGCCGATGAGGAATTCGCCGGATTGCTGGCGCGCAAGAACCCCGGCCTGCATGCCAGGCTGACGTTCGATCCGAACGAAGACATCACACTCCCCTCCCCCGCCGGGGGAGGGGCCGGGGGTGAGGGAGCGAGCTTGGCCATCGCGACCGCTGCTCCCTCACCCCAACCCCTCCCCCGGCGGGGGAGGGGCTCGGCCAAGCGCGCCCAGCCCAAGGTCGCCATCCTGCGCGAGCAGGGCGTCAACGGCGAGGTGGAGATGGCCGCCGCCTTCGCCCGCGCCGGCTTCGCCCCGGTGGACGTGCACATGAGCGACATCCTCTCCGGGCGAGTGAAGCTGAAGGGCTTCAAGGGCCTGGCCGCATGCGGCGGCTTCTCCTACGGCGACGTCCTTGGCGCGGGCGGCGGCTGGGCCGCCAGCATCCTGCACAACCCCCGCGCCAGAGACGAATTCCAGAGCTACTTCGCGCGTCCCGACAGCTTCGCCCTGGGCGTGTGCAACGGCTGCCAGATGATGAGCCGCCTGAAAGGCATCATCCCCGGCGCCGAGCACTGGCCGCGCTTCGAACGCAACCTGTCGGAACAGTTCGAGGCCCGCTTCGTCATGGTGGAAGCGCCCGCAACCCCCTCCATCCTGTTCGACGGCATGGCCGGCAGCCGCATGCCGGTGGTGGTGTCGCACGGCGAGGGCCGGGCGGTGTTCGACAGCAAGGAACAGCGCAAGGCCGCCCAGGTGTGTCTGCGTTATGTCGACCACCGGGGGCGCAAGACCGAAGCCTTCCCGATGAACCCCAACGGCTCGCCCAAGGGCATCACCGGCCTGACCACGCCGGACGGGCGCTTCACCATCATGATGCCGCACCCCGAGCGCGTGTTCCGCGCCGTGCAGCACTCCTGGAGGCCGGACGGCTGGGGTGAGGATGGCCCGTGGCTGCGGTTGTTCCGCAATGCGCGGAAGTGGGTGGGGTAGTCGTAGCGCCGGCATCCTTGCCGGCTCTTTTCCCCGCCGTAACTTGCCGGCAGGGGTGTCGGCGCCACAAACGGGGTCGGCCCTCCGGATTAAAGTTTTTTCTCGGAATGTCGATGCTTTGGTACTGCCAGCGCTACCGGACTTCCAGGCAATGAATCCGTTGTTCACCCTGTTTCACTCCAGGCCGTCTCGCGCCGCAGGGCGGGGCTGGACGTGAAGCTCAAGACCAAGATCTGGCTGCTGCTGGGCGTGCTGATGGGCCTGTTGCTGGCGATCGACCTGAACATCAGCTACCGCCAGCTCAGTGTGGAGTTGCGCAAAGAGGCGGAAATTGATGCGCGCGCCATCTACGGCTACATGATGGCCACCCGGCGCGTGTACCAGCAGGTATTCCTGGCCAGCGGCCTGCCGGTGAACGACAAGACGGTCGGCCTGCTGCCCGCGCATTCCTTCTCGCGCATCTCGCGTGACTTCGCCAACTGGAACAACAGCGGCATCCTGTTCAACAACGTCTCCGACCAGCCGCGCAACCCCAACAACCGCGCCGACCGCTTCGAGATGGAAGACATCGCCTGGTATCGCAGCAACGCCAAGGCCAGGGAACGCACCCGCAACATCGTTGATGACCAGGGCATCGGTTTCCTGCTCTACACCGCGCCGATCTGGATCGAACCCTCCTGCCTGGTCTGTCACGGCAAGCGGGAGGCGGCCCCGGAGAGCATCCGCGCGCACTACGCCACCGCCTACGACTACCAGGTGGGCGACCTGCGCGGCGTGGCGAGCATCCGCATCCCTACCCATCGTCTCGACCTGCGGCTCAACGAGATCTGGGCCGGGCAACTGCTCAAGAGCCTGATCAGCTACGCCATCCTGTTCCTGGCTCTGGGCATCCTGCTCGACCGCCTGGTGACGCGACGTCTCGCCCGCCTGCAGGCGGGCGCGGAACAGCTTGCCGCGGGCGACTACAGCGTACGCATGGATAGGGCCGGCGAGGACGAGATCTGCGGTCTCGCCAAGTCCTTCAATCACATGGCCGATGCCGTGGAGACGCGCGACCTCGCCCTGCAACAGGAGATTGCGGAGAAGGAGCGCGGTGCGGCGGAGATCCACCGCCTTGCCTATTTCGACAGCATCACCGGCCTGCCCAACCGCGTGCTGCTGATGGACCGACTATCGCAACTGCTGGCTGCCGGACGCCGCTCCGGGCAGCAGGAGGCGCTGATCCTGCTCAACGTCGACCGCTTCAAGACCATCAACGACGCGCGCGGCCATGCCTTTGGCGACGCCCTGCTGCAAGCCCTGGGCGCGCGCCTCACCGGCCTGCTGCGCGACGGCGACACCCTGGCGCGTCTGGCGGCGGACGAATTCGCCCTGCTCCTGCCGGACCTCAGCGAGCACATGATCAAGGCCAGCCGGCGCACCCTGGTGGTGGCGGAAAAGATCCACGCGGCGCTGCATACCCCGCTCGCCATCGGTGAGGAGGAGGTCACCATCACCGCCAGCCTGGGCATCGCCCTGTTCTCGGAAGAACTGGAAGAAGCGCCGGAAGACATCCTGCGCCGGGCGGACACCGCGCTGCACCGCGCCAAGGCTGCCGGCGGCAACCAGACCGCGTTTTTCGAAACCAGCATGGGCGAGTCGGCGGAACAGCGCTTCCGCGTGGAGCGCGAACTGCGCAGCGCCATTCCCGCCGGCGAGTTGCGGCTCTTCCTGCAACCGCAGGTGGACATCGAGGGCAAGCTGATGGGCGCGGAGGTGCTGGTGCGCTGGCAGCACCCGCAACGCGGTCTGGTGCCGCCGGGCGTATTCATCCCGGTGGCGGAAGAATCCGACCTCATCGTCGATCTCGGCGCCTGGGTGCTGGCGGAATCCTGCGCCCTGATGGCGCGCGAGGACATGGCCGGTTACCCCCTGCGCCTGTCGGTGAACATGAGTCCGCGCCACTTCCGGCGCGCCGGTTTCGTGCCCTGGATCCGCGACCTGCTCGCCGCCCACGGCGCCGACCCCAGCCATCTCACCCTGGAAGTCACTGAGGGGCTGATGATCGACAACCTGGGCGAGGTGGTGGCCAAGATGGGCGATCTGGCCGCCCTGGGCATCCATTTCTCGGTGGACGACTTCGGCACCGGCTACTCCTCGCTTGCCTACCTGAAGCGCCTGCCGATCCATGAACTGAAGATCGACAAGACCTTCGTCCAGGACGCCCCCAACAACCCCGAAGACGCCGCCCTGGTGGAAACCATCCTGGCGGTGGCCAAGCACATGCACCTGAAGGTCGTGGCCGAGGGGGTGGAGACGGCGGAGCAGGCCGCCTTCCTCAACGCCCGCGCCAGCGTCATCCATCAGGGCTATTACTTCGGCAGGCCGGAACCGGCGGAGACCTGGATCGCGCGCTGGCGCACGACGGCGCCCAAGTAGCGCCGGCAGGATGTCGGCGCTACAGGATCAGCAGCGCCGGCGCCAGCCACATCCAGAACGGCGGTTTGACCTCGGCGCTTACGGCGTCGCTGGCGGGGCCGGTCACGCCATCTGCGTCCAGGGGCGTTACCCGCAGCCAGTAGCGGGCGGGAGCGGGCCGGGTCATGCGGAACTCGGGCTGGACGGTTTCCTGTTTTGTCACGATCTGGGTAAAGCCTTCATCCTGCGCCAGTTCCACCCGATAGCGCGGCGACTGTCCCTGCCAGGAGGCGCGCATTTCCTTGTCATCCACCCCCAGGGCGATGTGCTGGACCTTCTGCGGCTTGGGCTGAAACAGGAAGGCGCGCGCCTGTGCGTACCCGCTGCTGGCGCCAGCCTCTCCCAGGGCGGCGATGCGCCAGTGCCAACTGCCCGTGCGCGGCGCGCGCCAGATGAAGGTGGTGGCGGTGGTGCGCAACTCCGCCACCGGGTTGGCAAAGTCGGGGTGTTCGCTCACCTGTACCAGATAGCCGAGAGCGCCCGCCGACGGCTTCCAGATCATGGCCACTTCCGGTAACAGGGTGCGCTGGTTCACGCCCGGCGTCTCCGGCAGGGGCGGGGCCGGAGGGATGAGCAGCGGCTGATCGCCGCTCCAGGGGCCGGCCACGCCATCCGGGTCCAGGCCGCGCAGGCGCCACTGATACGCGCCGGGTTTGAGGCCGCTGAAGTGGATGCGGGGCTCCGCCACCTCCCGCTGGGCGGCGCGGACGCCCTGGGCATCCAGCAGTTCCAGTCCGTAGCGGGTGGCGCCCGCACTGGCGCTCCAGGTGCAGTCAGCCTGGTCTGGCGTCGCTGCACAGACGGCGTCGGCGGGGGCCGGGGGGCGGGGATGCACGCGGAAGGTGCGCACCGCGCCCCAGGGTCGGGCCTCGTCCCGCGCATCCAGGCTGGTCATGCGCCAGAACCAGGGGCCGGGGGCCAGATCGGCCTCGTACCGGGTTTCATCCCGAAACCGTTGTTCGGTCAACTCGCCCGTGAAGTCGCCGCTGCGGGCGAGTTGCAGCAGGTAGCCGTGCGCCTCCTCCGCCCGGGCCCAGGTCAGCAGGGTTCGGGTCTGCTCCAGCTTCTCGCCCTGGGCCGGCTGGATCAGGGCCGGGGCCTGGGGGCGCGCGTCCAGGGTGAAGGGATGCAGGCCGTCGAGACCCTCCAGGCCGCGCTCGTCCACGGCGCGTATGCGCAGGACGTAAGCGCCATCCGCCAGGTCTTCCGCCCAGCGCAGGGTCGGCTCGCTGACCACGGTCTCGCGCAGGAGGGGGCGAGCGCCCTCCGCCGCTGCCAACTGGACGCGCCAGGCGCGGGCCGCCGGGTCCGCCCTCCAGACGAAGGCCGGGGATGGGGCGACGATGCGGGCGGACAGGCCGGTCAGGTCGGGGCGGGCGGGAAGGGGACGCGGCTTGCCGGGGGGGTGTCCGGCCCGGACGCTGAGGCCGGAGCCGCCCGCAAGCCGCACCGACTTGCCGCGCGCGCTCAGGGTCACGACCCCGTCGGTGACTTCGCTGTTCAGACGTTTGCCATCCGGCGAGAGGTGCAGGCGCAGGGCCGATTCCTGAAGTTCCGCCAGCGCCGCCGGGGTCTGAATGCGGAAGCGCCCGGCAGGGCCGGTCTGGCGCGCCGCTGCGACCTCCAGCCGTCCGCGCTCCAGGCGGAGCTCGCTGGCGACCATCCCGGTCTTGCCGTAGCCGGTGAGGCGGGTGAAGGAAACCTTGCCGGAGTCCATCAGGGTCACCCTGCTGCCATCCGCGAGGCGGAAGGCGACCCTGCCGTCGGGGCCGGTCTGGACGGTTTCGCCGCCGTGCATCCGCGTCCCCGGCTCGGGCGTGAGAGGGGCTGCCGCCTTGCTGATCCGGACCTCGCCGGTCACGTCCAGCACCGTTGCCGGGGCCGGGCTCCGGCGCAGCAGGGAAACCGGGAGGTGCAGGCGCACGCCGGGCGGCAGGCTGCGTTGCGCCTTGCCGGGGATGCGAATCTTTTTCCAGTCGTTGGGATGGCTCAGGTATTGCTGGCCGACGCCGGCAGGCGTGTCGCCGGGCCGGGTGAGATAAATCCAGTCTGCGGCGGCGGCGGGTTGGATCGACAGCAGGACAAGCAGCAGGGCGGGGAGGAAGGTGCGGGGCAGGGCAATACGCATGTCGGTTCTCGGGTGTTTCGGCGCTCATGCATCCGGTAAGCTACGCCCAACTATAAGCCGCACAACGGCCATTCCGCTCACCCCCTGGAGAAATTCACCATGCACATCGGCACCCCGCTGTCGCCGTCCGCCACTCGCGTCATGCTGCTCGGTGCGGGCGAACTGGGGAAGGAGGTCATCATCGCCCTGCAACGCCTGGGCGTGGAGGTGACGGCGGTGGATCGCTACGACGGCGCTCCCGGCCATCAGGTGGCGCATCACGCCCACACCATCAACATGGGGGACGGCAATGTCCTCGCCCGCTTGATCGACTCGGAGAAGCCTCATCTGGTGGTGCCGGAGATCGAGGCCATCGCCACCGAAACCCTGTTGCAACTGGAGGCGGCGGGGATCTGCACCGTGATCCCCTCGGCGCGCGCGGCCAACCTGACCATGAACCGGGAAGGCATCCGCCGCCTGGCTGCGGAGGAACTGAAACTGCCGACTTCGCGCTACGCCTTTGCCGATTCCCTCAAGGCGTTGCGCCAGATCGTGGAGGGGGAGGGCGGCATCGGGCTGCCCTGTGTGATCAAGCCGGTCATGTCCTCCTCCGGCAAGGGCCAGAGCCGGGTGGACAGCGCCGAAGACCTGGCCGGCGCCTGGCATTACGCCGCCAGCGGCGGGCGCGTGGACAAGGGCCGGGTCATCGTCGAAGGCTTCATTGATTTCGACTACGAGATCACCCTGCTGACCGTGCGCGCAAGGGGAGCGGATGGCCGGATCGAGACCCATTTTTGTGAGCCCATCGGTCATGTTCAGGTGAAGGGCGATTACGTCGAAAGCTGGCAGCCCCAGGCCATGTCCCCTGTCGCCCTGGCCGAGGCCCGCCGTATCGCCGGCCTGGTCACCGGCAACCTGGGCGGGCTGGGGCTGTTTGGGGTTGAGTTCTTCATCCGCGGCGACCAGGTGTGGTTCTCCGAGGTCAGCCCCCGCCCCCACGATACCGGCATGGTCACCATGGCGACCCAGCGCCAGAGCGAATTCGAACTGCACGCGCGCGCCATCCTGGGGCTGCCGGTGGATGTCAGCCTGCGCAATGCGGGGGCCTCTGCGGTGATCTACGGCGGGGTCGAGGCTGCCGGCATCCGCTTTGAAGGGGTGGAGTCGGCGCTTCAGGTGCCGGGTACGGACATCCGCCTGTTCGGCAAGCCGGAGTCGTTCCAGCGTCGCCGCATGGGCGTGGCCCTGGCGGAAGGCAAAGATACCGACGAGGCCCGTACGCGCGCCAAAGAGGCCGCCCGCCGGGTGCATCCGCTGAAGTGAAGGCCCCGCTCAGGCCAGCGCTGTCCAGCGCGTGAATGTGGCGGCTTGTCCCTGAAACACGCCCGCCGCATCCGTCAGGTTCCAGATCAGCCCGTCTTCGATGTGAAAGCGCCGGCCCCGGCTGGAGATGCGCACCCCGCTATAGCCCTCAAGAAAACCGTGTGCGGCCACTGCGGCCAGGGCGCGAGCGCGGTCTTCGCGCCGGTCGGGTTCCGCCGTGAGGCGCGACGGGGTGCGCGTGAAGGCGTCCCAATCCATCTCCCATAGCGCCAGGGCGGCGGCGTTGCCGTAGTGGAGGATGGGGTCTGCCACGGGCGTGTGCGAAACCACCACGAGCGGGGCGTGATAGAGGCAGGCGGCCCGTTCGGCGGGGCCGCCGGCGCACGGGTGCAGAGGCCGCCCCAGCAGGCGCTGGAAGCTGTCCAGCAGCAAGGCCGTGTGGGCGATGACCTCGGGCCGGGTCCAGACCGCAGCGGCGTCAGACGACATCGCGCTTGCGGTACAGGTGGTACATGAACGGTTGTTCCGCGCCCGACGGGGTGCGGTGCGACTCGCGTTCGTGGGTGACCGGTGCGAACCCCGCACCGAGTTCGGCGCTCAGTCGATCCGGGGTGTAACGCACCACGGGCAGGCCGCTGCATCGCTCCGGGCCGTCCTCGGCGAAGCTGGCGACGATGACGTGACCGCCGGGCTTCACGGCGTGGAGCACGGTGCGCACATAGGCGGCGCGTTCTTCCGGGTCGGTGAGAAAGTGGAACACGGCGCGGTCATGCCACACGGCGTAGGCGTGGTGCGGTAGTTCGACCTGGGTGATGTCGGCCTGGACCCAGCGCACCTGCCCGGCCTTCGCGCCCAGCCGTTCCTGCGAGACGGCGAGCGCGGCGCTGCACAGGTCGAGCACGGTCAGGTTCGAGTACCCCGCAGCGAGCAGGTCATCCACCAGCACTGAAGCGCCGCCGCCGATGTCGATGATGCCGGCAGCTTGCGCCGCCCCGGTTGCCTGGATCAGGCGCAGGGAGAGGGCGGCGCGTTCCTGATACCAGCTCACGCCATGGGCGGGCTTGCCGGCGTAGACGTTATCCCAGTGGGACTTGGCGGCCATGGCGTTACTCCTCAGGCGGGGATGGGCGTCATGCCCAGCACGCTGGCGGCCTTGCGCAGTCTGGCGTCGAAACAGGCAAAGCGCACCGGTTCCTGCGCCGCGATCTGCAAGGTGCGGGCGGCGGCGAGCTGGACGCTGTCATAGCCCCGCAGGGCAAAGGCGTCGGCATAGTCTCCGGCCAGTTCGACCAGGGCTTGCGTCAATTCGACCACGGCGTAGCGCGGCCAGTGCTCGCGCAGGCGTTGCCGGGCGGCCTGGAGCGTTTCAGCATCGGCGGGCGTCTCGCGCGCACGTCTGGCCATGCCCGCCATCGCCTCCGCCCAGGCAATGCGGCAGACGGCCAGCATGCCGGCCTGGGCGGCGTGTTCCAGCATTGCCGTGCTGGCCTCTTCCTGGAGGTAGAGCTTGATCAGGGCGGAGGTGTCGCAATACAGGATCACTGCCGATCCTCCAGCACCATGAGGCTCACTGGCGTCCCTTCCGGTTGCGTGGAGAGCGGCGCGCCGAATTCCGGTTTGCCGCCATTCCAGTCGAGTGCGCCGTTCGCCATCAGGCGCCGCACGCCATCTTTGGCCTGAGGCGGGATGCCGATGATGCGGGCGACAGGCCGGTTGTGTGAGGTGACCTCGAATTCCTCGCCCGCCTGCGCCCGCGCCAGGATGCGAGAAAGGTCTGATTTAAGTTCTCGTATGGCTACATTCATGGCATTTCCTTGGTACATGTGACCTTATTTTAGCGGGATGGGGTCGCCAGGGGTGGTGTCGCCTGCGCCTGATTCATGCGCATCAGCCGTTCCGCCAGGGCGCCGATGATGCGGCGCGAGAGGGGGGCGGAGTAGCGCATCAGTTCTTCCAGCATCTCCGGCGGCAGGATCAGGGCGGTGACGGCGGTTTCGGCGCGCACGCTGGCGGTGCGTTTCTCGTTCAGCAGGTAGGCCATCTCGCCCAGCAGACTGCCCTCGCCGATGCTGGCCAGCTTGCGTTCGCCGCCGGGCAGTTGCTTGAACACGGCCACTGTGCCCGCGTGGATGAAGACGGCGTCCTGCGAGGCGTCGCCTTCGACGATCAAGGCCTCGTCCGGGGCGTAGGTGCGGCCATATTTGGCCAGCAGCCGGTTGGCGCGCGAGAACACGATGCTCTCCAGCTTGCCGCCGCCATCGCCGCCGCCGGAAAGGAAGAGTTTCTCCAGCGCCGCCACGTCCACCTTGCCCACGGCATAGAGAAACTGCGCCCAGAAATAGAACGCCAGACAGGCGAAATAGCCGCCGATGAGGATGAACACCACGCCGCCCAGTGCGCCGTACACCGCCTGGTACTTCTCCACCCGGAAGAACAGGTTGAAGCCGAGGGAGAGGGCGAACAGGGTCAGGGTGGCGAGCAGGGCGATCACGGCGCTGGCCTTCGCGGGCGGCGGCGACAGCGGCAGGCGGCGGAAGGCCAGGTAGAACAGGGACCACAGGGCGGTGAGGGCGAACAGGGCGTTGATGCCCTTGAGGACATGGGCGCTGCGCGCGCCCAGCATGTCGGCCTGGTCCAGGAAGGTGAGCGCCGCCTGCATGCCCACCGCCAGCAGCACCAGCCCGAATACCAGCGGGATGATGATCAACGGCAGCGCCCAGTTCACCGCGAAGTTGCGCTTGTTGTCATCGGGAAAGATCACCCGGAAGGCGCTGTTGAGGGCGTTGACCAGGCCGCGCGAGGAGAGGATCAGGGTGAGCAGGCTGACGCCGCTGGCGGAGGCCATCGCGGTCTTGGGGATGAAGCCGAGTTCCGCCAGTTCGCCCAGGTTGAACTGCTGGTACAGGGCGGCCAGGAGGACGGAGGCCGCGTTGGAATTTTCCGCCAGATGCTCCAGGCCCTGCGCGGCGTAGGTCAGCAGCAGCACCAGGGGCGCGGCGGACAGCAGCAGATAGAACGCGGTGGCGGCGGCGTGGTTGGTCAACTCGTTCTTGGTGAACAGACGCGCGGCGGTGTAGGCCGCCTGCATGAGCCAGTCCAGGGTGTTCTGCTGATCGATGCGGAGTTTGAGCATGGGCGCGGGCTCCGGTGAGGGCGTGGACGCTAAAATCGCGTCCATTCTCACCCAAGGAAAACCCCCATGTCCCTGATTCGTCCCTTCCCCGCCTTGCGCCCCGCCCCCGGACGCGCCCCGGAGGTGATCGCCCCGCCCTACGACGTGCTGAACACCGCCGAGGCGCGGGGGGTGGCGGAAGGCCGACCCTGGAGCTTTCTGCACATCTCCAAGCCGGAGATCGACCTGCCCGCGGACACCGACCCCTACGCCCCCCAGGTCTACGCCAAGGCTGCCGAGAACCTGAAGACCATGCTGGATGCGGGCGTGCTGAGGCAGGACGACGCCCCCTGCTACTACGCCTACCGCCTGATCATGGGCGAGCACAGCCAGTTGGGCCTGGTGGCCGCCGCCAGCGTGGCGGACTACGACACCAACCGCATCCGCAAACACGAGTTCACCCGCCCGGACAAGGAAGATGATCGCGTGCGCCAGATCGAGGCGCTCAACGCCCAGACCGGCCCGGTGCTGCTGGCCTACCCGAGTGCGCCGGAGGTGGACGCCCTCCTCGCCGCCGCCGCCGCGGGTGAACCCGACGCCGACAGCGTGGCCGCGGAGTCCGGCGTGCGCCACAGCCTCTGGGTGATCCGCGACGCCGATGCCATCGCCCGCCTCACCGCCGCCTTCGACGCCATGAAGGCGATCTACATCGCCGACGGCCACCACCGTTCCGCCGCCGCCAGCCGCGTGTGCGCGGCGCGCAAAGGCCCCGGCAGCACGGGGGAAGAACCGTACAACTACTTCCTCACCGTGATCTTCCCGCACCACCAGATGCGCATCCTCGACTACAACCGCGTGATCAAGGATCTCAACGGCCTGAGTGAAGAGTCGTTCATGGCGCGGGTGGCGGAGAGCTTCATGATCGAACTGGCGGACGAGGCGGTGAAACCCGCCCGTGCGGGCGAGTTCGGGATGTACCTGGGCGGGCGCTGGCTGCGCCTCACCCTGCGCGGAGATCTGATCCCGCATGACGACCCGGTGGCGCGGCTGGATGTCAGCCTGCTCCAGAACAACCTCATCGCCCCCATCCTGGGGATTGCCGACCCGCGCCGCGACAAGCGCATCGACTTCGTCGGCGGCATTCGCGGCCTGGCCGGGCTGGAGAAGCGGGTGGATTCCGGCGAGATGGCGCTGGCCTTCAGCCTGCACGCCACCAGCATGGAAGACCTGATGGCCGTGGCCGACGCGGGTGAGGTGATGCCGCCCAAGTCCACCTGGTTCGAGCCCAAGCTGGCGGACGGGATGGCCTCGCACTGCCTGTAACTGGGACGCAGCCAAGTAGGTCGGGTTAGGCGAAGCCGTAACCCGACACAGGGTCGCCGCCTCATGTCGGGTTACGCTGCGCTAACCCGACCTACGCGCTCCAAGCGCCGACGTGCGTTCACGGCATCTCAGCCAAGTAGGTCGGGTTAGGCGAAGCCGTAACCCGACACAGGGTCGCCGCTTCATGTCGGGTTACGCTGCGCTAACCCGACCTACGAGCTCTCATTGCTGACGTGCATTCAGTAATGCGGCGGGATCTCTTCCCGCAAGTCCTCGCTCAGGGCCGCCCCGCCGCCTCCCGCCGCGCGCACCTGCTGGTGCAGCAGGCGCAGTTCCTCCTGCAACAGGTTGATGCGTTCCTGTTGGCGGAAGACGGTCTGGTTCAGGGTCTCCACCAGATCGTCCAGATAGCTGATCTTGATCTCCAGCTCGTTCATGCGGTCATTCATCCTGGAAACCTCAGTTGATGCGCGGGTAGGTGCGAATTCATTCGCACTGCGGTCTGTGCGAATGAATTCGCACCTACTTGCCAAGGCAAAGGGCGGGGGAACCCTCACCCCGCCAGCGCCGCCGACACCATGCCGCGCGCCTCGTCCACGATGCGGTTCAGGTGCTCCGGGCTGACGAAGCTCTCTGCGTAGATCTTGTAGATGTCCTCGGTGCCGGAAGGCCGCGCTGCGAACCAGCCGTTGGCCGTGGTCACCTTGAGGCCGCCGATGGCCGCGCCGTTGCCCGGCGCCTGGGTCAGCCTGGCGGTGATGGCGTCGCCCGCCAGGGTGGCGGCGCTGACGCGCTCCGGCGTCAGGCGCTTGAACGCGGCCTTCTCCTCGCGGCTCACCGGGGCGTCGATGCGCACATAGAAGGGCGCGCCGTACTGCGCGGCCAGTTCCTGGTAATAGCGTCCGGGGTCTTTGCCGGTGACGGCGGTGATTTCGGCGGCGAGCAGGCCGAGGATGATCCCGTCCTTGTCCGTGCTCCATACCGTGCCGTCGCGGCGCAGGAAGCTGGCCCCCGCGCTCTCCTCGCCGCCGAAGCAGAGGGCGGCGTCCAGCAGTCCCTGCGAGAACCACTTGAAGCCCACCGGCGCCTCCAGGAAGCGCCGGCCCAGGCCGTTCACCACCCGGTCGATCAGGGCCGAACTCACCAGGGTCTTGCCCACGGCGGCGGCCTGCGGCCAGGCGGGGCGGTGGGTGAGCAGGTAGTGGATGGCCACCGCGAGGTAATGGTTGGGGTTCAGCAGACCCACCGAGGGGGTGACGATGCCGTGGCGGTCCACGTCCGCGTCGTTGCCCCAGGCGATGTCGTACTGGTCCTTCAACGCCACCAGGCTGGCCATGGCGTAGGGGCTGGAGCAGTCCATGCGGATCTTGCCGTCGTGGTCCAGGGTCATGAAGGCGAAGGCCGGGTCCACCTTGGGGTTCACCACCTCCAGGTTGAGGCCGTAGCGCTCGGCGATGGGCCGCCAGTAGGCCACCGCAGCACCCCCCAGCGGGTCCACGCCGATGCGCAGGCCGGCGGCGCGGATGGCGGCGAAGTCGATCACGTTCTCCAGGTCCGCCACGTAGGGGGCCACGAAGTCGATCTGGCGGGTGGTGGGGGCGGCCAGGGCCTGTTCGTAGGCGATGCGCTTCACACCGCCTTCCGCCATGAGCTGGTTGGCGCGCTGTTCGATCCAGCCGGTGGCGTCGGTATCCGCCGGGCCGCCGTGGGGCGGGTTGTATTTGATGCCGCCATCCTGCGGCGGATTGTGCGAGGGGGTGATGACGAGGCCGTCGGCGCGCGGCGCGGCCTTGTCTGCATTCCAGGCGAGGATGGCGCGCGAGATGACGGGGGTGGGAGTAAAGCCGCCGTCCCGCTGCATGTGGGCGAGGACGCCGTTGGCCGCCAGCACCTCCAGGCAGGAGCGTTGCGCCGGGGCGGACAGGGCGTGGGTGTCCATGCCCAGAAACAGCGGCCCGGCGATGCCCTGGTCCGCGCGGTATTCGCACACCGCCTGGGTGATGGCGAGGATGTGGGCCTCGTTGAAGCTCTTCTTGAGGGCCGTGCCGCGGTGGCCGCTGGTGCCGAAGGCGACGCGCTGGGCGGGTTGGCTCACATCGGGCTGGTCGGCGTAGGCGGCGAGCAGGGCGGGGAGGTCGGTGAGAGCGTCAGCAGGGGCGGGGAGGCCGGCGAGGGGGTGAGGCATGGGGGACTCCGGTGGGGCGACGAATGCGCGAATTATCGCGCCGGAGCTACAAATCCTTGCTCGGGTCTTTCACCGCGCGCCGTTGCTGCACCCGCCGGGCGGCGCTGTCGTCGGTGATGCGGAGGATGGAACGGTCCAGGCGGCCTGAATAGCGTTCTGCGCGCAGGCTTTCCTCTCCCCGTTGCCAGGTCCAGATGCGCTGCTCGAAGGTCGCGCCGTTCGGGTTCCGGATCGGCGCGGCGGCGAGCGTCCCCGCACCGTACTTGACGCCCAGGGCGTCCACCACCTTCTGGAAGTCCTTCTCCGCAAGGGTGATCTGGATGCCGTTCAGTCGGCCCGCATCGTAGAAGTAATAGAGAGAGACCACGGACGCGCCGGCGATGGTCTCCGTTTCGCGCGGGCGCAGGCCGCAGACGGTGTCGCCGATGGGGGTGTTGACCGGGCGGCATTCATGACGCGGGTTGCTGGCGATCTGGGCCAGGGGAGAGCCGATGTCCACGCCCTTGAAGCCCAACGGGGCGGCATGGAGCAGGCCTGGGCAGAAGGTAAGGATCAGGGAAAAAAACCGGGCCGACGCGAGGCCGGGGCGCTTGGAGGTCATGACGGGGGCTGGGGTCAGCGTTTGCCCGGCTTGGATTCCAGGATGGCTTGCAGACGTTGTTCCTCGCGCATGCGCACGACGGCGGTGATCAGCACATGGATCTCGGCGTCGGAGAGGTCGGAGAAATGGTTGCGCACCATGCGCGCCAGGGTCAGGGCGGAAACGGGCGCTTCCGTGTTCAGGATGTGGGGGGCGAGCAGGGCGCAGGCCTGGGTGAAGACTTCGCGCACCTTGTGATGTACGCGGCGTTCGCTCCAGTCGGTGGACAACGGGGTGGAATCCTGGGTCATGGCAGTCTCGCAAAGTGGTGGCGCAGGCATTCTATGCCTGCATGAGGGATGGGGTTTCCGGGGTTATTGACCCGGGCCGGGCTGAACGCGCACCTGCATGCCCAGGCATTCCACCACCTGGCCGGCGCGAATCTTGGCGGCCTTGCGGGATTCCGGCTGGCCGTCCACCCGCACCTCGCCGGCGGCCACCAGGGCCTTGCCGTGGCCGCCGCTGTCGGCCAGGCCGGTCAGCTTGAGCAGGTCGCACAAGGCGACGTATTCACCGCGCAGTTCGAATTCAAGCGTGTTCATGGCTCTTCCAGTAGACCGGTTCGATGTGGGCCGTGTCCTGCCCGTCCGTCAGCCACACCTGGCCGTCCTGGATGGTGCATTGCAGGCGCATGGTGCGCTGGGCCAGGGCGCCCAGGGCCTCGCTGGCGACGGGGGCCAGATTGATCACGGTGGCGTTGTCCAGGCGCAGGAACTTGCTGCGGTTCTGTTCCCACCAGAGGTCGGCGACGCGTCCGCCGTAGCTGACGATGACCACCTGATCCGCTCGTCCGCAGGCCTTGCGCGTCCATTTCTCGTCCGGCAGGCCCACGTCGATCCAGAGTTCGATGGCGCCGGTGAGGTCTTTGCGCCAGAGGTCCGGTTCGTCATCCACGCACAGGCCCTTGCCGAAGCTGAGTTGCTCGTGGGCGTGGAGGACGAAGGCCAGGAGCCGCACCATCATGCGTTCTTCCGTCTCGGAGGGATGCCGCGCCAGGGTGAGAGTGTGGTCCGCGTAGTAATTGCGGTCCATGTCAGCGATCTGGATATCCGCCTTGAAGATGGTTGCCTTGAGGGCCATGGTCAGAGGTCCGAAGAAGAAAGGGGTTCCTGCACCAGCACCCAGGGGGCGGCGACTACCGCCCAGAGTTCGCGCCGACGCTCGTTCCAGGCGATGGCGTCCTCGCTGGAGGCGCGGGCGACGCGGCCCTGGGCCATCCAGGTCTCCACCTCGGCGCGGCGGTCCTGCGCCACGGCGACGGCGACCTCCACCAGGTCCAGGTCCGGGGCGACGCGTATCACCACTCCGCGCGCGAAATGACGCTGGAGTTCCGGCCAGGCCAGCCGGGCGGTCTCGCCGTTCAGCTTGGCGCGGAGGATCTCGTCGGATGCCTGCATGACTATTTGCCGCCCTTGCACGGAAAGCGTTCGGACAGGGCCTTGAGGACGACGGCGCCGGCAGGCTGGCTCTTGGCCTCGGCGTGGGTGTTGAGCCACTCGACGATGGCGGCAGGGGCCTTTTCCTTGTCGCCGTCGCCCAGGCAGAAGGGCATCCGGCCCTCCTTGCTGTAGTGGCGCGTGGCATCCATGTAGCCGTTGAGGTAGCTGTGGCACATCACCGAGAGGGCTTTCACCTTGTCGGCGCCCTGGCACATGCTCAGGATCACCTTGCCCTCGTTGCCTTTGAATTCACTGCCTGCCGCCGCGCCCGCAAAGAGGCAGGCGGCCAGCGTCAGCGCGCGCATCCCGTTGGTTTCAAACATGGTTCACTCGTCCTGTTCGCGGAGGGGGCGATTCTATCCACCGCACCCTATTTCTTCGGCTTGTTCACGCCGCGGGCGCGGCGGCCTGTGCTCGCCGGGCCGGGGCGGAACGGCGCCGCGGCATCCGGACGCTTGCCGCGGGCGGGCCGTTCGCCGCGCTCCGGGGCGGGCCGGGGCTTGGCGGCGGCGGGTCTGGCCTCCGTTCCGTCCACCCGGCCCTTGCCCTGATAGCTGCGCCCCGTGCCTGCGGGCTGGAAACTGGGGACCAGGTGGTGCTTGCCGTTGCCGATCAGGTCATCCCGTCCCATCTCCTGAAGCGCCTCGCGCAGCAGGGGCCAGTTTTCCGGATCGTGGTAGCGCAGAAAGGCCTTGTGCAGCCGACGCACGCGCCCCTGCTTGGTCACGGGCACCCGCTCGATGCCGCTCTCGCCCGCGCGCAGCACCCGTTTCAGCGGGTTGCGCTCCGTGTGGTACATGGCCGTGGCGATGGCCATGGGCGTGGGCAGGAAGGTCTGCACCTGGTCCAGGCGGAAGTGGTGCGCCTTGAGCCAGAGCGCCAGGTTGAGCATGTCCTGATCCGTGGTTCCAGGGTGGGCGGCGATGAAGTAGGGGATGAGGTATTGCTCCTTGCCCGCCTCCTTCGAGAAGCGCTCGAACAGTTGGCGGAAGCGTTCATAGCTGCCCATGCCCGGTTTCATCATGTGCGCGAGCGGGCCTGACTCGGTGTGCTCGGGGGCGATCTTGAGGTAGCCGCCGACGTGGTGGGTCACCAGTTCCTTGACGTACTCCGGCGATTTCACCGCCAGGTCGTAGCGCACGCCGGAGCCGATCAGGATCTTCTTGATGCCGGGCAGGGCGCGCGCCTTGCGGTAGAGCTGGATCAGCGGGCCGTGGTCGGTGGACATGTTCTCGCACACGTCCGGGTAGACGCAGGAGAGGCGGCGGCAGGCGGCCTCGATCCTGGGGTCTTTGCACGCCAGGCGGTACATGTTGGCGGTGGGGCCGCCCAGGTCGGAGATGATGCCGGTGAAGCCCGGCGTCTTGTCGCGGATGGCCTCGACCTCTTTCAGGATCGAGTCTTCCGAGCGGCTCTGGATGATGCGGCCCTCGTGCTCGGTGATGGAGCAGAAGGTGCAGCCGCCGAAGCAGCCGCGCATGATGTTTACCGAGAAGCGGATCATCTCCCAGGCGGGGATCCTGGCCTCACCCGAATCTGCGTGGTAGGCGGGATGGGGCGCGCGGGCGTAGGGCAGGTCGTACACCGCATCCATTTCCGGCGTGGTGAGCGGGAGGGGGGGCGGGTTCAACCACACGTCGCGCTCGCCGTGCGCCTGCACCATGGCGCGGGCGTTGCCGGGGTTGGATTCCAGGTGGAACACGCGCGAGGCGTGGGCGTAGAGGATGGGGTTCTTCTCCACCTGCTCGTAGGCGGGCAGACGCACCACGGTATGGGCGCGGGCATCCTGGAGCGCGGCGCGGCGGGCGTCTTTGGAGATGAAGCGGAGGGGGTGCGGGGAGGGGGGCGTTGCTCCCTCACCCCGACCCTCCCCCGGAGGGGGAGGGAGCACGTCACACCCCTCCCCCTCCGGGGGAGGGGCAGGGGGTGAGGGAGCCGCCGCATATGGGTCGGGATGCCGTTCCACCGTCCCCGGCGTATCCATCGCCAGCGAATCCAGTTCGCGCCATTGCGCATCCGGCTTCCAGCCGTGGGGGGCCATGAAGGCGCTGCCGCGCAGGTCGCGGATGTCCTCGATGGGCTCTCCCGCTGCCAGGCGGTGCGTCAGTTCCACCAAGGCCCGTTCGGCATTGCCAAACAGCAGCAGGTCGGCCTTCGAGTCCGTCAGCACGGAGCGCCGCACCTTGTCGGACCAGTAGTCATAGTGGGCAATGCGGCGCAGCGATCCCTCGATGCCGCCGATCACCACATTCACGTCCCTGAACGCCTCGCGGCAGCGTTGGGCGTAGACCGTCAAGGCCCGATCCGGGCGGCGGTTGGGCGCGGCGTTGGGGGTATAGGCGTCGTCGGAGCGAATCTTCCGTTCCGAGGTATAGCGGTTGACCATGGAATCCATGTTTCCCGCCGTCACCCCGAAATACAGGTTGGGCCGGCCCAGGGCGCGGAAGGGGTCGGCGGATTTCCAGTCCGGCTGGCTGATGACGCCGACGCGGAAACCCTGCGCCTCCAGCAGCCGGCCCACCAGGGCCATGCCGAAACTGGGGTGGTCGATGTAGGCGTCGCCGGTCACCAGGATCACGTCGCAGGAATCCCACCCCAGCGCCTCCATTTCCGCGCGCGACATGGGCAGAAACGGCGCCACGCCGAAACGCTTGGCCCAGTACGGGCGGTAGGAGAACAGGGGTTTGGCGGCAGGCATGACGGGCGGCATCGGCGGGGGGCGGCAAGGATACCAGCCCCCTCCATCCCCGCCGGGCCGCTTCAAGCGGAAGCATTCCATGCCGATAATGCGGCAACCCCACCTCCCTCATCCCCATGTCCCTGCTGCTGGAACGCGAAGCCATCGAACACTTTACGGAGGATCTGGAAGTGACCATCGCCGGGCATCTGGCCTGGTTCCGGCAGATCAACCGCGTATTCGTGTTCAGCCTGCCGGTAAGCCAGGCGGAGACTGCCGAGGACGCCCATCTGCGCACCGCCTTCGGCCAGTGGTACTACCGGCGCGATACCCAGTTTCTGGCGGAGAACCCGGAATTCCTGGAACTGGGACGGGTGCAACTGGAGATGCACGCCGCCGCCCGCGCCGCCCTGAAAGAGGTGCGGGAGGGCCGCCGCCCCGGCCCCGCCGACTACGATCGCTGCATAGAACTGGCTCTGCGCCTCAACACCGCCTTGCGCAAGCTGCAACTGGACATCATCGGCGACCTGCTCTCCACCGACAGCCTCACCGGCTGCTCCACCCGGCGCGGCATGCTGGGCAAACTGCGGGTGGAACACGACCGCGCCCAGCGCATTCAACGCCCCTGCTGCATCGGCCTGATGGATTTCGACCGCTTCAAGCGCATCAACGACGAACTGGGCCACCCGGCGGGGGATGCCGTGTTGAGCCAGGGCATGCGCTTCGTCACCACGGCCCTGCGCAAGTACGACACCCTGTACCGCTACGGCGGCGAGGAATTCCTGCTGTGCCTGCCCGGCTCCCCGCTGAGGGAGGCGGCCCAGGTGGTGGAGCGCATCCGCGAGGGATTGGCCAACCTGCCCATCCGCCTGCCCAACGGCCAGCAGATTCAGGCCACCGCCTCCTTCGGTCTGGCCGAGATGCAGGCGCGCGCCGCGGTGGAAGAGACCATCGCCAACGCCGACATGGCCCTGATCCAGGCCAAGGAGAATGGTCGCAACCGGGTGGAGGTGTGGTCGGAGTGAAGCGGGGCGTCCGGCATCGCCCTACGGCTTTTTCCCGGTAGCGTCCGGCGACTCCGGTTCCAGATCGAAATCCTTGCTCCAGTCGCCCCAGGTGTACCAGTCCGGCCCCTGGGTTTCACACGGATGTTCCGTGCGCCCCGAACCGTTGCCGCACAGCAGCGCATCCGCCGGGCAATACTTGTCGCAGCCCCAGCAGATGCGCTCGGGGTGTTTGGGGTGCAGGGGGAACTTTCTCTTGGCCAGGATCGCCTCGCATCCAGCCTCAAGGCCGCTCGTTCAGGAACCGGTCCAGTACGCGCCTGGCGTTGGCGGCATTGGTCACCAGCGCGCCGTGGCCGCCCTGGGCGTCCTCGATGCTCTCCACCACTACCGCCCCCTGTTCCCGCAACCAATCGGCGGCGCGGCGCATGCCCGGAATACCGTCGCGCTGGGCGTTGGAATCCCGCCCGCCCGCCACCGTCACCCAGCGCGAGCCTTCCAGAGGCCGCTGACCGTAACGGCCCGCCACGATCTCGCGATTGGGCGGAAAGTCGATGCCCACGCCGCCGGAACTGGCCACGGCAAGCGAGAAATAGCGCCGCCCCCGGCCCCGGTCCAGGGCCAGCACCGCATAGGAATTGGCCGCGCCACGGCTGAAGCCATGCAGCATCGCCATGCCGGGCTGCACCCCCAGCTGCTGAAGCGTCCGGTCGATCTCGCGGTAGATCAGATGGGGCGGCAGGTATGAGCGCGTGGAATCGTCATGGCCGTTCCACCATTGCAGGCTGACCACGCCCACCTCCCGGTCCTGCAGATGGGGATGCCAGATGGCCAGATCATCGGTGGCGAATCCCTGGCTGCCGTGGAGCGAAACGATCCAGCGTTTGGGGGCGCTGCCGGCGGGTTTCCAGACGACCAGAAACCCTTGCCCGCTGGAGGTGGGAAGAATCTGAGGCTGGAGCCTTTCGGCCTGGGCATACCAGCGCCCTCCCTGAGCCATCCGGTACAGGGCCGCCGCCTCGGCAGGCAACTCGGAAAGATCCGTGGCCGCCCCGGAGATGCCGGACAGGAAACCCAGGGCAAGGCCGGTCAGCCAGCGGGAAAAGGGGCGGAGTGCGGTCATGGGGGCTCCAGAGGGTTGTTCGAGGAGGGGCAGCACCGTAGGTGCGAATTCATTCGCACGGATGGTACTGATTGTGCGAATGAATTCGCACCTACAGCCAGGCGGCGTCCCAGTGGGGATAGTCGCCAATGTCCTGAACCAATCCTGCTCGCAACGGATTGGCTGCGATGTAGCGGGCGGTTGCGTACGGGTCTTCTCCATCGCGCAGGGCGTGGTCGTGATAGGCCTTTTGCCAAAGCGGCCCATGTCGTCCCAGCCGACGGTTGATCGCCAGGGCGGAGCGGGCCTTGAAGGACTTCATGATGCCAGCCAGTTCGATCTGGTTCTCCAATTGCAGCAACCAATGAATGTGGTCCGGCATCACCACCCAGGCCAGGGAATTCACCAAGCCCGCCTCATGCAGGCGGCGCATCTCCGCTACCACCTGTCGGACGAGGAAAAGATCGGCGAACAGGGCGGAGCGTCGGTCTGCCAGCACACAGGTAATGAAATACGCCCGCTGCGCCTCGCTGAACCGTCCCTTACGCAAAGCCGCATAGGACATGGAACCCCCCGTAGGTGCGAATTCATTCGCACAGAGAATGCCGTTGTAGGTGCGAATTCATTCGCACGAATGGAGGCGAGCGAGGATGCCGTAGGTGCGAATTCATTCGCACGAACGGAAGCGAGCAAGGGTGTTGTAGGTGCGAATTCATTCGCACATCCCCCCGGATGCGGCCAACCCTTTGTGCGAATGAATTCGCACCTACATTCCCCTTAAATCTGCTTCACCCGGATATTCAACGTCTGTATCCGGTACGCGATCTGCCTGGGCGTCATGTCCAGCAGCCGCGCGGCCTTGGCCTGCACCCAGCCGGCCTGTTCCAGGGCGGCGATGACCCGCTCCCGTTCGTCCAGGTTGGGGTCGTCCAGGTCCACGGACTTCATTGCGCCCCGGCTCGCGCTGACCTGTTCTTCGATGCCGGTGAGCAGGATGGCGTCGCGGTCGATCACCTCCGCCTCGGTCAGTACGGCGGCGCGTTCCAGGCAGTTTTCCAGTTCGCGCACGTTGCCGGGCCAGGCGTGGTGCATGAGCACCCGCAAGGCCGCATCGGTCAGGCTCAGGGGGCGGCCTTGCCGGTGCGCCAGTTTTTCCACCAGGAAGCGGGCGATGTCGGGGATGTCTTCCATGCGCTCGCGTAGCGCCGGCAGGTAGATGGGCATGACGTTGAGGCGGTAATACAAATCCTCGCGGAAGCGCCCGGCCTCCACCTCGGCCTCCAGGTCGCGGTGGGTGGCGGCGATGACGCGCACATCCACCTTGATCGTGCGGCTGCCGCCCACCCGTTCCAGCTCGCCTTCCTGCAACACCCGCAGCAGTTTGGACTGGAACGCGGCGGAGACCTCGCCCACCTCGTCCAGGAACAGGGTGCCGCCGTCCGCCTGCTCGAAGCGGCCCTTGCGCTGGTTCATGGCGCCGGTGAAAGCGCCCTTTTCGTGGCCGAAGAGTTCGCTTTCCAGCAGGTTTTCCGGCAGGGCGGCGCAGTTGAGCTTGACGAAGTTGGCCTTGGCGCGCGGCGAGTTGTAGTGGATGGCGTTGGCGATCAACTCCTTGCCGGTGCCGGTCTCGCCCCGGATCAGCACGGTGGTGTTCCACTTCGCCACCAGGCGCGCCTGCTCGAACACCCGGCGCATGGGCTGGGTGTGGCCGATGATGTTGTCGAAGCCGTACTGGCCCCGCACCGTGCGGCGCAGGGTGTCGCGTTCCTCGGTGAGTTCCTGGCGCTCCTTGCGCACGTCGTTGGCCAGGCGCACCGCCTGGCCGATGAGGTTGGCCACCATCTCCATGAACTGGGTGTACTCGTCCAGCAGGATCTCGGCCCCTTCGGCGGTCTGGGCGGCCAGCACCCCCACCACCTGGCGACCGATGCGGATGGGCACGCCGACAAAGCCTCGTTCCGGGTCGTACAGGCCCAGCTTGCCGAGAAAGCGCGGCTCGTCGGCGATGCGCTCCAGGGCGACGGGCTCGCCTTCCTCCAGGATCAGGCCCAGCACGCCCTCGCCGGGGCGGTAGCGCACGTCTTCGGTGAACACCCCGGCCAAGCCGTGCGCCACGGAAACCTGGAGCTCGCCGGTCTCCGGCTCCACCAGGCTGACCATGCCGCGTTCCATGCCCACGCCGTCATGCAGCACCCGCAGCACGGCGGTGAGGGTCTCCTTCAGGTCGAGCGAGCGCGAGAGCACCTGGCTGACCTGGAACAGGGTCTCCAGTTCGGTGCGCAGGAGTTCGTGTTCGAGTTCGATGTCCACGCTCATGGCCGGGCTCCTGTGGGCAGTTGCACGCGCACGCGGCAGCCCTGCGGATAGTCCGGGTCGATATCCATCAGCCCGCCGTGACGCGCCACCGTGTCCTGGGCCATGGACAGGCCCATGCCGAGATGGCCCCGTTCCGCCCCCTTGGTGGTGAAGAAGGGCTCGAACACCTTGTAGCGCCATTCCGCCGGGATGCCGGGGCCGGTGTCTTCCAGGGTGACTTCCACATGGTCGGCGCGGGGCAGGGTGGTCAGACGCACGATGCGTTCTTCCGCGCGGCGCTCGTTCATGGCCTCGATGGCGTTGGCCAGCAGTTGCCGGAACAGGGCGGCCAACTGGGTGGCGCCGCCGGGGATGCGCGGGAGTTCCGGCGCCGGGTTCCATTCCACGATGACCCCGGCCCCCAGCAGGGCGGGGGTGCTCATCTTCAGCACATCGCGCAGCACCTCGTTCAGGTTCAGGGGCTGCACCGCCTCGGCGGTCTGGTCCGGGATGCTGGCGCGCAGGGTGTCCAGGGCAGCGCGGCTGTCGCGCAGGGCGGTCTCCAGAACGATATCGGTGGATTCTTCACCCTCGCGGCGGCGCGCCTGCATGTTCACCGCTGCCGCCAGGATGTTGAGCGGGCCTTCCAACTGGAACACCGCCCCCGCCAGGGTTTCACGCAGGCCCTGGATGCGCTCCTGCTCCGCCAGCAGGGCGGACAGGCTGTTGATGCGCAAGGCCTCCTGCTGGCGTTTGATCTCGTCGATGCTCTGGGCGGTGAGCAGCAGATAGTGATGGCGCGCGGGTTCGTAGAAGGCGTCGGCGCTCACGTCCTGTTCCTCAAACCAGGATACGGCGCAGACGAACCAGCGCGGCGGCTGGCCGGGGCGTTCCACCCGCACCTCGCGATGGGAGATGGCGCGGCGGCGCGCGCGCGCCTGGTCGAACTCGGCCCCCATCTGCTCGCGCAGGCCGGTGAGCAGGGTGGAGGCGGGTTCGCTGCCCAGTGCGCCGATGAGCTTTTTGTATTCCTGGTTGTCCAGCACCACCCGGTCCCTCTCGTCCAGCAGGCAGATGGCCACCTGGGCGGCGTCCACCACGGATTCGATCAGGGCCTTGTGGTTCGACACCTGGCGCTCCAGGCGATGCACCTCGGTCACGTCCCGGTGCATGCCCAGGAAGTGGCTGGTATGGCCTTCGGCGTCCACCACCGGGGTGATGGTGAGGTCCGCCAGATAGCGGCTGCCGTCGCGCCGACGGTTTACCAGCAGGCCGTTCCAGGCGCGCTGGCGCTTGAGTTGCGCCCACAGGGTTTCGTACACCAGCTTGGGCGTGACCTTGTAGGAAAGCAGGGATTCGTTGTGGCCCACCACCTGGGCGGCGTCATACCCCGTCACGCGCTCGAACGCGGGGTTGGCGTACAGGATGTTGGCCTGGGCGTCGGTGATGGAAATGGCCAGGGCGGCCTGTTCCACGGCTTGGCGGAAGACTTGATGCGGGAGGTCGGGCGGGGCGGACATGGCGACTCGGAACGGTGAATTGACGGGATCAATGCAATAACCATGCCGGAGCCGTAACTCCCCTCCCCCGCCGGGGGAGGGGCTGGGGGTGAGGGAGCCACGCGTCCTCACCGCAAACGCCTGATTTGTCGTGGCTCCCTCACCCCAACCCTCCCCCGGCGGGGGAGGGAGAAAAGCCGCCGCTTGTCGCATTCCCCACAGAACCCCAACCAAACGCCCCATCCGCTACAAGGGAACTGTGCACCTGGATGGTGCATACCCGCGCCAATGCCCTGATTTCTCGTGCATCCGGGGGATGCGGCGGCGCTGGCACGGCCCTTGCGAAGAAAGCGACAGGAGATTCCATGTCATGAGCGAATACCTGTTACTGCTACTCGGTACGGCCCTGGTCAACAACGTCGTGTTGGTGAAGTTCCTCGGCCTGTGCCCCTTCATGGGGGTGTCCAAAAAGATGGACAGCGCCCTGGGGATGGGCATGGCCACCACCTTTGTCCTGACCCTGGCCACCGCCGCCACCTGGATGTTGGAGCACTGGCTGCTGCAACCCCTGGGGCTGGGCTACCTGCGCATCCTCGCCTTCATCCTGGTGATCGCTGCGGTGGTGCAGTTCACCGAGATGGTGATCAAGAAGACCAGTCCCGGCCTGTATCAGGTGCTGGGCATCTACCTTCCCCTCATCACCACCAACTGCGCTGTGTTGGGGTTGGCCCTGCTCAACGTGCAGGAGAAACACGCCTTTGTGCAGAGCCTGCTGTATGGCTTCGGTTCCGCCCTGGGATTCACCCTGGTACTGCTGTTGTTTGCCGGCTTGCGCGAGCGCCTGGCCCTGGCCAACGTGCCCGCCGCCTTTGCCGGCGCCCCGATTGGCTTCGTGGTGGCGGGGCTGCTTTCCCTGGCCTTCATGGGCTTTGCCGGTCTTGTGTAGGAGAGTTCGATGATCGCCGCCCTGGTAAGTCTCACCGTGCTGGGCCTGGCCTTGGGCTTGGGTCTGGGCTACGCCGCCGTGCGCCTGAAGGTGGAAGGCAACCCGCTGGTGCAGGAACTGGAAGCCCTGCTGCCCGGCTCCCAGTGCGGCCAGTGCGGCTTTCCCGGTTGCACCGGCGCCGCCCAGGCCCTGGCGGACGGCGCAGCCCCCGTGACCCTGTGCCCCCCCGGTGGCCGGGCGGTGGTGGAGGCCCTGGCCGCCCGCCTGGGGGTGGAAGCGGATCTGTCGGGCATGGAGGACAGCGGACCCCAGGTGGCGGAGGTGCAGATCGACCTCTGCATCGGCTGTACCAAGTGCTACAAGGTCTGCCCCACGGACGCCATCCTGGGCGCGGCGAAACAGATTCATGCGGTGTTCAGAGAGGCCTGCACCGCCTGTGGCAAGTGCGTGGACGTATGCCCCACCGAGGCCACGCGCATGGTGGCGCTGCCCGCCACCTTGCAAAGTTGGTATTGGGCGAAGCCGAATTGGGAGAGGACGTCATGAGTGTGCGAATGAATTCGCACCTACGGGGGGGTGCGGTGGCGGGTGATGTCGTGGGTGTGCGAATGAATTCGCACCTACGAGGGGGCGTGGTGGTGGATGTAGGTGCGAATTCATTCGCACACCCCTCCACGGAGGCAAGGCCATGAACACCGCAGGCTCGAACTGGTTTACACGCCTTACCGCCACGCTGGGCATGAATTCGCACTTGCATACCTTCCCCGGCGGCGTGCACCCGGAGGGGCGCAAGGATCTCTCCGCCGAACCGCCCATCCGCCTCCTGCCCTTGCCCGAGCGTCTGTTCGTGCCTTTGCAACAACACATCGGCGCGCCCGCCAAGCATTTGGTGCAGGTGGGCGAGGCGGTGAAGAAGGGGCAGCTTCTGGCCGGCAGCCAGGGTGCAATCTCCGCCCCGGTGCATGCCCCCACCTCGGGTCGGGTGATCGCCATCGGCGACTTTCCCGCGCCCCATCCCTCCGGCCTGCCGGTGGCTGCGGTCACCATCGAGGCGGATGGCGCAGACGCCTGGCTCGACGTCGATCCGCCGAGCGACCCCTTCAGCCTGTCGCCGGAAGAGATCGCCGCGCGCGTCGGCGCTGCCGGCATCGTCGGCCTGGGCGGCGCGGCCTTCCCCGCGGCGGTCAAGCTGAACCTCTCGCGCAAGAGCGAGATCAGCACCCTGATCATGAACGGGGGCGAGTGCGAGCCCTATCTCACCTGCGACGACCGCCTCATGCGCGAACGGGCGCGGGAGATCGTCGAAGGCATCCGCCTCATCGCCCTGGCCACGGGCGCGCGCACCCTGCTGGTGGGCATCGAGGACAACAAGCCGGAGGCCATCGCCGCCATGAGCGCCGCCGCCCAGGGCGGCCCGGTGCAGGTGACGCCCGTGCCCGCGCTGTATCCCATGGGTTCGGAGAAACAGATGATCCAGGTGCTCACCGGCCAGGAAGTGCCGGCGGGAGGGCGCGCGGCGGACATCGGCGTGCTGGTGCACAACGTGGGCACGGCCTACGCGGTGCAGCAGGCCCTGTGCCATGGCCGCCCCCTGGTGTCCCGCATCGTCACCGTGAGCGGCGGCGCGGTCATCGCCCCCGGCAATCTGGAAGTCCCCGTGGGCGCACTGGCCGCCGATCTGATCCGCGCCTGCGGCGGCCTGCGTGAAGACCCGGCGCGGCTGGTGCTGGGCGGCCCCATGATGGGCATGCAGATGAGCGGTCTGGAGATCCCCATCGTCAAGGGCAGCAGCGGTGTGCTGGCCCTGACCGCACGGGAGGTGGAATCCACCCGTCCCGGCCCCTGCATCCGCTGTTCCACCTGCGTGCGCGCCTGCCCCATGGGCCTGCTGCCGCTGGAGATGGCGGCCCGCATCCGCGCCGGCGACCCTGCCGGGGCGGTGGATTGGGGGCTGAAGGATTGCATCGCCTGCGGTTCCTGTTCCTACGTCTGCCCGTCCCACATCCCTCTGGTGCACTGGTTCAACCACGCCAAGGGCGATCTGGCGGCGCGGGAGCGCCAGAAGTTGCGCAACGAGGCCACCAAGCGATTGGCGGAGGAGCGCAGCGCACGCATGGAGCGCATCGCGCGGGAACGCGAAGAGGCCGCACGCCAGCGCGCCGCCAAGAAGGCCGCCGCCGAGGCGGCGAAGAAGGCGGCGGCGGAAGCGGCTTCCAGTCAACAGGAGGTGACGGCATGAACCACGCACGAACACTCCTCTCCCCCCGTGGGGGAGGGGCTGGGGGTGAGGGAGCACCCTTCGCTTACCCAACCGTCGCTCCCTCACCCCGGCCCTCCCCCACGGGGGGAGGGAGAAAGGCGGACGCGCCATGATCGCCCATTCCCCCCACGCCCACGCCCGCACCAGCGTGGGTCAGGTCATGGCCACGGTCATGCTGGCGCTGACCCCCGCCACCCTGTTCGGTTTCTGGCTCTATGGCTGGCCCGCGATCAACCTCTGGGTGGTGTCGCTGACGGTGGCGGCGCTGGCGGAGGCGGCCACGCTCAGGCTCATGGGACGGCCCGTGGGCGGCGCGCTGATGGACGGCTCCGGCCTGCTCACCGCCTGGCTGCTGGCGGTTTCCCTGCCCCCCTGGGCGCCCTGGTGGTTGGCGGCGGCGGGGTCCGTGTTCGCCGTCGTGGCGGCCAAGCAGGTGTTCGGCGGCCTGGGGCAGAACCTGTTCAACCCGGCCATGGCGGCGCGGGTGATGCTGCTCATCTCCTTCCCTCTGGAGATGACCCGCTGGATCGCCCCCCTGCCGCTTACCGCCGCCGCGGCCCCCGGTTTTCTTGATGGTCTGGCCATCACCTTCCTGGGGGTCGTTCCTGCCGATGGCGTTACCAGCGCCACCCTGCTGGGGCATGTGAAGACGGATCTGGATCGGGGGTTCGGCCTGGAGCAGGTGCTGGCGGGGTTCTACCAGCCCGCCGCCATGGCCTGGGGCCAGCGTCCCGGCAGCTTGGGTGAGACCTCGTTCCTGCTGCTGCTGGCGGGGGGCGCAGCCTTGATCTGGCGTCGCATCATCACCTGGCACATCCCCCTGGCCATGCTGGCGGGGGCGGCGTTGCCGGCCCTGCTGGCGCATCAGTTGTCGCCCGGCCAGTACCCCGGTGCGACCTATCACCTGCTTTCCGGCGGCCTGATCCTGGGGGCGTTCTTCATCGCCACGGACCCGGTTTCCAGCCCCAACTCCGCTGGCGGTCAACTCCTGTTCGGCTTTGCCTGCGGCCTGCTGACCTGGCTCATCCGCACCTGGGGCGGCTACCCGGAAGGCGTGGCCTTTGCGGTGATGCTGATGAACGCCGCCACGCCGGTGATCGACCGCTACTTCAGACCTCGCATCTACGGGCGCGACCGCAAGGGCGCCCCCCTGGCTCCGGAGGGGCGGCCATGAACCTCGAATCCCTGCGCGACAAACTCGGCTATCAGGGGGCGCTGCTGGCCGTGGCCGCCCTGGTCACCTCCGCCGCACTGGCCCTGGCTTCGCGCGCGACCGCTCCCGCCATCGCGGCGGCGGAAGCGCGCGATCTGCAACAGTCCCTGGCCCAGGTGCTGCCGGGCCGGTACGAGAACGATCTGCTCAAGGACAGCCTGCTCGCGCCCGGCCCGGAGGGGGAGGTCACGGTCTACCGTGCGCGCCGCGCCGGCAAGGTGGAGGCGGTGGTGTTCCAGGTGACGGGCTACGGCTACGCCGGGCGCATCGTGTGCATGATGGGGGTGGATCGGTCGGGCCGCATCCTCGGGGTGCGGGTGCTCAAACACAGCGAGACGCCGGGCCTGGGCGACAAGATCGAGCCGGCCAAGGCGGACTGGATCCACCGTTTCGAGGGCACGTTTCTGGGCGATCCGCCGCCGGAGAAGTTTGCGGTGAAAAAGGACGGCGGCGTGTTCGACCAGTTTGCCGGCGCCACCATCACGCCTCGCGCCGTGGTCAAGGCGGTGAAGGGCGGACTGGAATTTTTCGGGCGGGAAAAGTCGCGCCTGCTGGATGAATCAGGGAGCCGACCATGAGCTATGCCCGCATCACCCGCGAGGGCCTCTGGGACAACAACGTGGTGTTCGCCCAGATGCTGGCCCTGTGCCCCACCCTGGCGGTGACGGGCAGCGCTACCAACGGTCTGGGCATGGGTCTGGCCACCACTGCCGTGCTGGTGATCTCCAACATGCTCATCTCGGCCCTGCGCCGGTTCATCAGCGCGGACGTGCGCATCCCGGTCTATGTGGTGTTCATCGCCACCCTGGTGACTCTGGTGGACATGACGCTCAACGCCTGGGTGCATGACCTGTACAAGGTGCTGGGTCTGTTCATCGCCTTGATCGTGGTGAACTGCGCCATCCTGGGCCGGGCGGAATCGTTCGCCTCCAAGAACCGGGTGCTGCCCTCCGCCGTGGACGGGCTGATGATGGGTCTGGGCTTCACCTTTGCCCTGACCCTGATCGGCGGGATACGGGAAGTGCTCGGGGGCGGCACGCTGTTCTCCAGCGCCCATCTGCTGCTGGGGCCGTCGTTCGCTTTTCTCGAAACCACGCTGATCGCGGACTACAAGGGCTTTCTGCTCATGATCCTGCCGCCGGGCGGTTTTCTGGTGGTGGGGTTTCTGCTGGCCGCCAAGCGGGTGCTGGATCGGCGTCTTGCCGCCCGCGCGGCCCTCGTTCCCGTTCCCGCGCAAGGAGCCTGATGATGCAAATCGCCGTCGCCTACGCCGACCCCGTCCAGCAGGTCTGGTTGCGCATTGATGCGCCTGATGACGCCACGGTGGAACAGGCCATCATCAAGTCCGGCATCCTGCGTCAGTTTCCGGACATCGACCTTACCGTTCAGGCGGTGGGCATCTTCGGCAAGTTGACCAAGCTGGACGCCCCCCTCACGCCGGGGGACCGCATCGAGATCTACCGCCCCATCATCGCCGACCCCGCCACCGTGCCGAGACGCCAGTTTGCGGACGATGACGATGACTGAGGGCTGAGGGCTGAGGGCTACCGCTTCCCGCCTTTTCCATCTCCCAGCAGCCAGGACGGCAGCGCGCTTTGGGCCAGGGTTGCGAGGCTGTTCCTGCCCAGGCCTTCGCTCAGTTCCTGTTTGATGGGCTTCCATTCGCAATGCAGTACGCAGGCGCTGTCGTCTTCGCAGGTCTTGAAGCCCAGCAGGCATTCGCGGCTGATGCGGTGGCTTTCGCTGAGTTGCAGGATGTCGAACAGGGTGACGTTTTCGGCGCCGGGATTGAGGTGTACGCCGCCGCCGCGACCGCGCACGGCGGTGAGCCAGCCGGCGCGGGTGGGGGGTTGAAGCAGCTTGGCCAGGTAGAACACGGGCAGGCCCATTTCATCGGCGATCTCGCGCACCAGCACGCGGCGCTCCGGTCCTTTCCGGGTGAGGTAGAGGAGGGCTTGCAGGGTGTATTGGGTGGAGCGGCTGAGCAGCATGTCCGCGGTCTACTGGTCCAGTTGCTTGATCCAGGCCTGCTGGCAGACCCGCTTGCGGCGCTGTTCCAGCAGGGTGCGGATGGGTGCGCGGGCCTGTTCCAGGCTGAGAACGCGCTCCGCCTCGATGGCTTCGCACAGGATCAGGTGAAAGCCCAGGGGCGATTCCAGTACGCCGCTGATCTGGCCCGGCGGCAGGGTGTAGAGGGCGAGATCGAGTTCCGGGTAGAGCTGTCCGCGCGGGATGTCGCCGAGCAGGCCGCCCTGGAGGGCGGTGGGGCATTCGGAGTGCTTCAGGGCCTGTTCT
The DNA here is from genome assembly GCA_016219425.1 of Betaproteobacteria bacterium. Lineage (GTDB taxonomy): Bacteria > Pseudomonadota > Gammaproteobacteria > Burkholderiales > Thiobacillaceae > PFJX01. The sequence goes on from JACRNB010000012.1 coordinate 268,182, forward strand.
TCAAAGCGCTTCGGTTCACGCGCGAGACGGGCGGCAATGGCTTCGATGCGCGCGCGCGCGGCCTCGGCGGTGTTGTCCGCCAGTTCCGGGTTGAGCGTGACCAGGATGTGGCGCGCGCGTCGGGTTTCCGGGCGACGGAACTGCTCCGGGTGGTAGTGGTAGTACAGCTCCACGTCGATCTCGGACACCTGGGAGGCGCGTGCGCCGACCTTCTCCAGGATGGCTTCCACCCTGAGTTCCCGTTCCAGGGCGTGCAGGTAGCTGGCCTGGTCGAGGCCGTTGCGGGCCAGGTCATCGTGGAATTCGTCCGCCTCGGGGTAGCGCGTGCGGATCTCGGCCAGGGCGGCGTCCAGGGTGGCTTGCGGCGCTACCACATCGCGCGCTTCCGGGGCGCGCAGCACCCGCGCTTCCAGTCCGAACTGGCGGTCGGCCAGTTTGCGCACCTGGGCGAGTTGCTCCCCCGCCAGTTCCGCCGGGGCCTTCCCGAACAGGCTCTGGGCGGTCTTGAGTTGCAGGTAGGCGAGGGCGGCGGGCTCAGGCATGGCGGGTCTCCAGTCCTTCCAGGAAGGCTTCCGGCACCTGGAACATGCGGCTGCCCAGGAAGTGGACGTGGTAGTGCACGCCGTCCGGCAGGTCGCGCAGCACCTTGAAGACCTCGCCTTCCGTGCCGGCGGGGACCACCACTTCGCCGTCCACCGAGAGGGCGAGACGGGATCTCACCTTTTCGCGGCTCTCATAGAGGCTTTCCACCCAGGGTTCGTCCACGCCGATGAGCTCTTCCTCGCGGCAGCCGACGATGCGGCCCTGATCGAGGAAGTTGACGGTGTAGATGATCTGGTCCTGGAGGAAGGTGCCGATGTTCATGACGAAGCCGGTGCTGCCGCGTTTGATGAGCAGGTTGCCCACCTCCAGGCCTGGGTAGGTGCCGTCATTGCGCACGTTGCGGGTGAGCCGCACCGAGTCGCCGTAGTCGAAGCGGTGTTCCATGGCGTTCAGCCGTCCAGGGCCGCCTGGGAGCTGTGGCACATGCCCTTGCCGCCGCAGCCGCAGCCGCCCGCCGCAGCCTCGGGCCTGGCGGCGACGGCGATGGCGCTGAGGGGTACGAAGGCGGTCTGGGGTTCGTGCATGTGGAACACCTTGAATACCTTTTCGGTGAGGGCGTCGGACTGCACGAAGTCCTGGTAGGCGCGGGCGAGGTGGGCGGCGTAGGCCTCGCGCCGGGGGGCTTCCGCCTGCGGCAGGGCGCCGGCCCGCGCCAGATAGTTGTGGTAGCGCTGGAGGATGTGCAGGCGGTTGACGTGCACCACGGCGGGGTCGAAGGCGATGCCGAAGTAGTTGAGGAAGTCCTCGGCGGATTCGAGGTCGTCCAGGGCTTCGTCCAGGGTCAGGTCGTCCATGAGGGGCTCCTTTTCGGGGTGGGGTGTGCGGGGGGGTGTGCGAATGAATTCGCACCTACGGGGGTGGCGGTTGCGGGTGCGTACGCCCCCGCGGCGGGTGGTTGTAGGTGCGAATTCATTCGCACAATCGGCAAAAAATGTAGTGCGAATGAATTCGCACCTACGGGGGTGGTGGTTGCGGGTGCGTACGCCCCCGCGGCGGCTGGTTGTAGGTGCGAATTCATTCGCACAACACCGCTTGTTCTTCCCGCACCAGGTCCAGCAGGGCCTTGCCGCCCAGGCGGTCGTGGCTGTCCAGTTCCGTCAGCGTTTCCAGCATGGCGCGCCCGGTGGCGTTGTCGCCCTGGCGCAGATGCAGGTAGGCGGCGGCCTTGAGCACCATGAGGTGGAAGCGCAGCAGGCCCATGGAGCGCAGAACGGCATGGCCTACATGGTCCGCTTGCAGGCGACGCCAGTCTTCGGGCAGGTCCAGGCGGCGGGCGGAGACTTCCAGGGTGCGGGCGGCCACCAGCAGGGCGTCTTCGGCGCGGTGCTGATAGAAGTAGTAGCGATACAGAGCCACCAGCACCACGAGTTGCTCCGGGGCCAGGAAGTAGGCGCGCAGCAGCAAGGCCTCCGCCTCGGCCTCGCCGTAGCAGGCGGCGGCTTCCCGCAACAGGCCCTCGATCTCCGGCGCCAGGGGGTCGTCGAAGTAGAGCGTGGTCTGGTCGAAATTCATCAGGTCCATGGTTTCCTCATCTTTTTTTCATGGTTTGCACGACTTGTGCGCCGCACAGGTCGTCGGCCTCGCACACGCCGCATTGGCCTTCCACCGGCTCGCCGCGTGTGCGCAGGGCCTGTTCCAGCACCTCGATGCGCTCCATCAGGCAGGCGATGGCGCGGCCTACCGGGTCGGGGATGAGGTGATGGTCGAGATTGATGCCGTCCACGGAATAGCCCAATGCGCCGGGGCCGCCTTCGTCAGAACGCAGGACCACCCTGCCGGGGATGCCCACCACGGTGCGGCGGGCGGGGACGTCCTTCACCACTACGGAGTGGGCGCCGACGCGCACCTGGTCGCCCAGGGTGATGGCCCCCAGCACCTTGGCCCCGGCTCCGATCACCACGCCGTGACCCAGGGTGGGGTGGCGCTTGCCCTTGTTCCAGGTGGTGCCGCCCAGGGTGACGCCGTGATAGAGCGTGCAGTCATCGCCGATCTCGGCGGTCTCGCCGATGACGACGCCGGCGCCGTGGTCGATGAAGAAGCGTCGACCCAGGGTGGCGCCGGGGTGGATGTCGATGTTGGTGACCAGACGCGCAAACCAGGACAGCAGGCGCGCCGGGTAGCGCAGGCCGGCCCGCCATAGCCGATGCGCCAGACGTTGCAGGAGGATGGCGTGGACGCCGGGGTAGGTGGTGAGCACTTCGAAGCGGGAGCGGGCGGCGGGGTCGCGCTGGAATACGCAGGCGACGTCTTCGCGCAGCAGGGTGAACAGGCCGGGCGCGTCATTCCCGCCCGAGCGGGAATCCAGGGGCGCTGTGGCGGGGGCGGAGTTCATCTGCATTGCCTCAATGCACCACGCCCGCCGCCACCCTGCCAATCAAGCGTTGGTAGAGAAACAGCAGTTCGTGTTCCGCCGGGGAGCGTTTGGCGCGTTCGGCAAAGGCGCGGATGTCCGGCAGCAGTTCGCGCGCCTCCGCCGGGCTGAGCGTCAGGCCCATGTTCTGGTAGGCGGCCATGAGGCCGTGCGCGCCGGAATGCTTGCCCACCACCAGTTTGTGGCGGCGGCCCACTTCGCCGGGGTCGAAGGCCTGGTAGGTGTCCGGGTCTTTGAGCAGGCCGTCCACGTGGATGCCCGCCTCGTGGGTGAAGACGCCTTCGCCCACCACGCTCTTCTGCCACGCCACGGGGCGGCCCGAGGCGGCGGCCACGGCGTCGGAGAGGGCGGGAAACAGGCTGAGGTCCACGCCGGTCTCCAGGCCATAGAGCTTGGTCAGGCCCAGGGCCACTTCTTCCAGCGGTGCGTTGCCGGCGCGTTCGCCCAGGCCGTTGACGGTGGTGTTCACATGGGTGGCGCCGGCGCGGCAGGCCGCCAGGGTGTTGGCGGTGGCGAGGCCGAGGTCGTCGTGGGCGTGCATTTCGAGTTCCAGGTCGCACACGGAACGCAGGCTGGCGATGGCCTCATGCACGCCGAAGGGTTCCATCACCCCCAGGGTGTCGGCGTAGCGCAGGCGGCGCGCGCCCGCTTCCTGGGCGGTTTCGGCCACGCGCAGGAGAAAGTCCAGTTCGGCGCGGGAGGCGTCTTCGCAGCCGACGATGACCTCCAGCCCCAGGTCCAGGGCGCGGGGGACCAGGTCGCGGATGCTGGCGAGCACCCAGGCCCGGTCTTTCCTGAGCTTTTTGGCGATGTGGAGGTCGGAGACGGAGATAGAGATGTCGATCAGGTCTACCCCCAGGCCGCGGCAGGCTTCGATGTCGGCGGCGCGCATGCGGCTCCATACCACCAGTCGGGAGGCCAGCTTGAGGTCCGCCACGGCGCGGATGCTGTCGCATTCCCGCCCGCCCATGGCGGGGATGCCCACCTCCAGTTCCGGCACCCCCATCGTTCCCAGACGGCGCGCGATATCGAGCTTTTCTTCCAGGGTGAACGCCACCCCGGCGGATTGTTCGCCATCGCGCAGGGTGGTGTCGTCGATGCAGATGCGGCGGGACATGGTGGAGACCGGAGGCGGAGGATGACTCCGGTACCGCAAGCCCCGTGCCATGGGCGCTAGCCGCGCTATCTCCATGAAAGAAAACGACAAATCCGTCTTCTTATGGACTCAACCTGCGTCGAAAACGGGACCAGGGAAGGGGCTTGGTAGGGTTTGCGACAACGCCCTTGCGGTGTTGCGCCGGGGATGCGGGGGGATGGGTGGCGGAGAGAGGGGGATTCGAACCCCCGTTACAGCAAGCTGTAAACCGGATTTCGAATCCGGCGCATTCGACCACTCTGCCATCTCTCCGCATTTCCGCCTAAAGGTGGCCTCTAAGCGGAAAGCGCGGCATTCTACCCGCATTCCCCCCTGCCTCAATCCCGTTCCATGCCCCTGCTGTCCCTGTTTTGGGTACTCGTTTGGGTACTCGTCCCGGCCCTCTTCCTGAGCGCCTGCGGACCGATCCCCATGCCCAAGAGCGGGGGGGAACTGGTGGTGGCCACGCGCAACAGTCCCACCACCTATTTCCTGGATGGCGAAGGCAAGGCCACGGGGTTTGAACACGATCTGGTCCGGCGTTTTGCCGAGGCGCAGGGCTGGAGCGTGCGGTTTGAGACCATGGAAAGCCTGGATGGCATGTTCCGCGCCGTGCGTAACGGCAGGGTGCACATCGCTGCGGCGGGGCTGACGGTGACGGAGGAACGGGGGCGCCAGGTGGCTTTTGGTCCCGCCTATGGCCAGGTGCAGGAACTGCTGGTCTGCCGTGAGGGCGTCACCCAGCCCGCCCGACTGGAGCAGATCAAGGGGCTGCGCCTGGAGGTGGTGGCCGGCAGCAGCCACGCCCTGCGTCTGAAACAGGCGCAACGCCGTGCGCCGGGGCTGAAATGGGTCGAGGTCGTCACCCCCGGCGAGGAGGAGTTGCTGGAACGGGTGGACGCTGGTCTGGCGGACTGCACCGTGGCGGATTCCGACAACCTGGATGTGGCGCGCAATTTCCATCCCTCCCTGCGCGAGGGGCTGGTGCTGGCCTCCCGCCAGCAACACGCCTGGGCGCTCAAGATGGGGGTGGATGTGTCACTCTCGCGCAAGCTCAGCACCTTTTTCCACGGCATGGAAAGGAGCGGCGAGCTGGCGCGGCTGCGGGAGCGCTATTTCGGTCACGTCACCCGTTTGGCGGAGGCCGACGTGCGCGGTGTACTGGAACGCCGCGTCGAGCGCCTGCACCCCCTGCGCGCCCATTTGTACGCGGGCCAGATCGAAACCGGGTTGGACTGGCGTCTGCTGGCGGCGGTGGCCTATCAGGAATCGCAATGGGATGCCGCTGCGGTTTCCCCCACCGGGGTGCGCGGCATCATGATGCTGACGTCAGATACGGCGGATCGCCTGGGCGTGAAGGATCGCCTGGACCCGCGCGAAAGCATCCTCGGCGGTGCGCGCTATCTGGTCATGCTGCGGGCGGGTCAGGCGGAGGACATTCCGGAACCGGATCGCACCTGGATGGCGCTGGCGGCCTACAACATCGGCCCCGCGCATCTGGAAGACGCCCGCACCCTGGCGCGTCGCCTGGGCAAGAACCCCAACCGCTGGAGCGACATGAAGGAAGTCCTGCCCCTGATCGCTCATCCGCGCCATTACGCCGGGCTGCGTTACGGTTTTGCACGGGGCGGCGAGGCGCGCACCTTTGCTGAAAACGTGCGCATTTATTACGACATCCTGAATCGCTTCGAGCGCCCTTATCGCAATTTCTGGAGCCTGGATTGAGCCCGTCCCGCCGCCCGGCGTCCATCCTGGACAGCGCGGAAACCCTTGCCTTGACCGATGACGCGACGCTGGCGTACCGGCTGCGTCGCAGCGCGCGTCGCCGCACTCTGGTCCTGCGCGTCACCGAGGCGGGCGAGGTGGTGGTGAACGCCCCCCTGCGGGCCGCCCGGCGCGATATCGAAGGCTTCGTGCAGCGTCATCTGGAGTGGGTGCATGCGCGCCGCGGTCAGGCCCGGATGCGGGAAATGGTCTGGCAAGAGGGCGCGCATCTGCCCTTTCTGGGGACGGATCTGACCCTGCGCTTCCAGCCCCGCGTCGGACGGGCGCAGGTGCGCCGGGAAGGGGATGAGCTGCACTGCGCCTGTCCGCCGGGGGAGCTGGAGGCTGCCGTTACCGCCTGGTATCGCCGCAACGCCCGCGACGGTTTTGCAGAGCGGCTGGCGCTACAGGCGGCGCGGGCGGGCATCGCCCTGCCGCCCCTGCGCCTGTCCAACGCCCGCACCCGCTGGGGCAGCCTCTCCCCCAAGGGCGTGGTCAGCCTGAACTGGCGCTTGCTCAAGGCCGCCCCGGAGGTGATCGACTACGTCATCTGCCACGAGCTGGCCCACTTCCGGCAACGCAACCATTCCGCGGCATTCTGGCGCGAGGTGGAGCGCTTGTGTCCCGACTGGCAGGCCCTGCGGCGCCGGCTCAAGGAGGCGGGGCGGGGATATTTCCTGTTTTGAGCGCCCCCAGGGCCGGGCACGGGGGGAGACGCTTTCGGTACACTTCGGGCCTTGTTTTCCTTTCAACCATCGAGTCAGGTCAATCATGGAACGCATCTACAACTTCAGTGCTGGTCCCGCCGTCCTCCCCCGCGAAGTCCTCGAACAAGCCCGCGATGAATTGGTGAATTGGCAGGGTTGCGGCATGTCGGTCATGGAAATGTCCCACCGCGGCAAGGAATACATGGGCATCCAGGCCCAGGCCGAGGCCGATCTGCGCGAGTTGATGGGCATCCCCGCCAACTACAAGGTGCTGTTCCTGCAAGGCGGCGCTTCCAGCCAGTTCGCCATGGTTCCCATGAACCTGCTGCGCGGCAAGGCCTCCGCCGACTACCTGAACACCGGCGAGTGGTCCAAGAAGGCCATCAAGGAAGCCAAGAAGTACGGCGCGGTGAACGTGGTGGCCAGCAGCGAGGACAAGAACTTCTCCTACGCCCCGACGCAAGACGCCTGGAAGCTGGACCCGAACGCGGCCTACGTCCACTACACCCCCAACGAGACCATCGGCGGCGTCGAGATCTTCTGGACGCCGGAGACCGGCGACGCACCCCTGGTGGCGGACATGTCCTCCACCATCCTGTCGCGCCCCGTGGATGTGTCCAAGTTCGGCCTGATCTACGCCGGTGCGCAGAAGAACATCGGCCCGGCGGGCGTCACCGTGGTGATCGTGCGCGATGACCTCATCGGCCAGACCGTGGCGGGCACGCCCACCATGTTCGACTACAAGACCCATGCGGATAACGAGTCCATGTACAACACCCCGCCCACCTACGGCATCTACACCGCCGGGCTGGTGTTCAAGTTGCTGAAGGCCAAGGGCGGTCTGAGCGCGATGGAAAAGACCAACCGCCAGAAGGCCGGCCTGCTGTACGACTACCTGGATTCCACCGGCTTCTACAACTCGCCCGTGGCCAGGGAAAACCGCTCGCTGATGAACATCCCCTTCACCCTGAAGGACGCCGCGCTGGACGAAGACTTCCTCAAGGGCGCCAAGGGCCGCGGCCTGGTGCAGTTGAAGGGCCACCGCTCCGTGGGCGGCATGCGCGCCTCCATCTACAACGCCATGCCGGTGGAAGGCGTGGCCGCGCTGGTGGAGTACATGAAGGAATTCGAGCAGGCGCGCGGCTGAGCGCAGGAGAACGCCCGTGACCGCCAGAATTGTTTCCGACCCCGCCGTCATGATGGGCAAGCCGGTCATTGCCGGCACCCGGATTACCGTGGAAAGCGTTTTGGAACGCCTGGCGGCGGGCGAAAGCGAGGCGCAGGTGATGGCCGCCCATCCGCGTCTGACGCATGAAGATCTTCTCGCCGCCTTGGAATTTGCCGCCCACGCCTTGCGCGCTGATGTGGTGTATCCGATGTACAGACAGGCGGCATGAAGCTGGTGGTGGATGAGAGCGTGGATGCCGGAATCGTGCGGGCATTGAGGTTGGAGGGACATGAGGTTCTGTTCGTGGACGAGATCGCCCCTGGCAGCCCTGATGTCCGTGTGTTGGCGATGGCGGCGGACCATGCCGCCCCTCTCGTCACGGCAGACAAGGATTTCGGCGAGTTGGTCTTTCGTCAGGGAAAGGCCCATTTCGGCGTCCTTCTGTTGCGTCTGTATGGTTTGAGAGAAGCGGAAAAGGCTGAATTGGTGGTGTCCGCGATGCGCAGCCACGGCGCTGAATTCCCCGGCGCCTTTTCCGTACTAACCCCCGAAACCCTTCGTATTCGTCCCATAACGACTGCCTGAGGTATTCCCATGACCCGCAAGATCCTCACCCTCAACGCCATCTCCAAGAAGGGCCTCGCCCGTCTGCCCCAGGGCTACGCCGTGGGCAACGATGTGGCGGAGCCGGACGCCATCCTGGTGCGCTCCCAGGTGATGCACGAGATGCCCATCGCCGACTCGGTGCTGGCCATCGGGCGCGCCGGGGCGGGCACCAACAACATTCCGGTCAAGGCCATGAGCGCCAAGGGCGTGGTGGTGTTCAACGCCCCCGGCGCCAACGCCAACGCGGTCAAGGAACTGGTGCTGGCGGGCATGCTCATCGGCGCCCGCAACCTGGCCCCCGCCATGCGTTTCGTGGAGGGCCTGCAAGGCGATGACGAATCCCTGCACAAGCAGGTGGAGGCAGGCAAGAAACACTATGTCGGGCACGAACTGCCGGGCCGCACCCTGGGCGTGATCGGCCTTGGGGCCATCGGCTCGCTGGTGGCGGACGCCGCCATCCGTCTGGGCATGAACGTCATCGGCTACGACCCCGAGATCACCGTGGACGCCGCCTGGCGGCTGCCCTCCCAGGTGAAGAAGGCGGCCAGCGTGGATGATCTGGTGAAGCACTCCGACTTCATCTCCATGCACACCCCGCTGGTTCCCGCCACCAAAGACCTCATCAATGCCGAGCGCGTGAAACTGATGCGGAAGGGCTGTGTGCTGCTCAACTTTGCGCGCGACGGCATCGTCAGCGAACAGGCGGTGCTGGACGGCCTCAACGGCAATCACATGCACGCCTATGTGTGCGACTTTCCCAGCAACCTGCTCAAGACTCACCCCCGTTTCGTCGCCCTGCCGCATCTGGGCGCTTCCACGGAAGAGGCGGAGGAGAACTGCGCCGTGATGGTGGCGGAGCAGGTGGCGGACTACCTGGAACACGGCAACATCCTCAACGCCGTCAACTTCCCCAACATCAGCCTGCCGCGCGAGACCGCCCACCGGCTGGCCATCGCCAACGCCAACGTGCCCAACATGCTGGGGCAGATCTCCACCGCCCTGGCGGGGGCCGGGCTCAACATCCAGAACATGGTGAACAAGTCCAAGGGCGACATGGCCTTCACCCTGGTGGATGTGGAAACCCCCGTGTCCGAGGCCGTCATCGCCCAACTGGCGGGGATCGAGGGTGTGCTGCGCGTTCGTTACCTGCCGGCATGAACGCCCAACTTCTCCGCCTCCGCACCCAGATCGACGCCATCGACGATCAGGTTTTGCAACTGGTCAACGAACGGGCGCGTCTGGCCCAGTCCATCGGCCATCTCAAGAACGGCATCGTCTACAAACCCGAGCGGGAGGCCCAGGTGGTGCGGCGCATGCAGGAGGGCAACCCCGGCCCGCTGGAGGCGGAATCCGTCTCCGTTCTGTTCAAGGAGATCATGTCCGCCTGCCGCGCCCTGGAGCAGCCGCTGACCATCGCCTGGCTGGGGCCCCGCGGCACCTTCTCCGAGGCCGCCGCCGTCAAGCAGTTCGGCCATGCCGCTCAGGGGCTGCCCTGCGCCAGCATCGACGAGGTGTTTGATGCCGTGGCGCACGGTCAGGCCCACTACGGCGTGGTCCCCGTGGAGAACTCCACCGAAGGCGCGATCAGCCGCACCCTCGATCTGATGCTGGACACCGCCCTGTTCGTCTGCGGCGAGGTCATGCTGCGGGTGCGCCAGCACCTGATGCGCAAGACCGGCGATCTGAAGGGCGTGGAATGCGTCTATTCCCACGCCCAATCCCTGGGCCAGTGCCACAACTGGCTGGCCCGGAACCTGCCGGGGGTGAAGATCGTCCCCGTCTCCAGCAATGCCGAGGCCGCCCGTCTGGCCGCCGAGAACCCGGACGCCGCAGCCATCGCCGGAGAACTGGCCGCCGAGCGCTACGGCTTGAACATCGTTGCGCGCGAGATCGAGGACGAGCCCAACAACACCACCCGTTTTCTGGTGCTGGGCCGGGAAGAGGTGGCCCCCTCCGGGCGCGACAAGACCTCCCTGGCGATCTCCACCCACAACCGCCCCGGCGCGCTGCTGGACCTGCTGGGCCCCTTCGCCCGCGGCGGCGTCAGCCTGACCAAGCTGGAATCCCGCCCCGCCCGCAACGGCCAGTGGGACTACGTGTTCTATCTGGACGTGGACCGCCACCGCAACGACTCCGCCCTCCAGGCCGTCCTGGATGAGATTCGGCCCCACTGCACCTTCATCAAGGTGCTGGGGGCGTATCCGGCGGCGGTGTAGTCGGCTTTTCTCAGGGTGATGACAATGGATATTGGTCTAGGCGCCCGACTGCATCATCGTTTCAGCGCCTTGGGGGGTGTGGAACCGCCTACCACATCGGCCCTTCCTATAATTCGGCCTCTCCCGTCAGAGGGTGTTCTTATGCCTACGATCAGCATGTTTTACGGAATTCTGGTGGCGATGTATGTGCTGGATACCGAGCGACATCATCTGCCCCACATCCATGTCCGCTACAACGAATTCAAATGTGTATTGGGCATACCAGACGGGGAAACGCTGGATGGCGAACTACCTTCCCGGCAGATGAAATTGATGCAGGCCTGGATTGAGTTGCACCGGGATGAACTGATGGCCGATTGGATTTTGGCATCCAGCGGGCAGAGCCCCTACAAGATTGAGCCTTTACGCTAGGAGGAGCATGTATGACCCCAGATGTCATTCGCGTGACCCCTCGAACGGATTTCAAATTGGACGCCGTGTTTGCCACAGGTGAGCGTCGTCTGTTTGACATGAAGCCTTACCTTGCCTATCCGGCGTTTGCGCCATTGGCGGAAGCGAACTTGTTCATGTGCGCCCACGTCAGTGATGGCGTCGTGGCCTGGACTGACGAAATTGATCTGTCCCCAGACACGCTCTACCTGCGCGGGGAATGGGTCCAAGCCGCATGACCCCCTGCGACCACGCCCCCGCCCACATCCGCGCCATCGCCCCCTACCAGCCCGGCAAGCCCATTTCGGAACTGGCGCGGGAGATGGGGCTGGACGAGAGCGCCATCATCAAGCTCGCCTCCAACGAAAATCCCCTGGGGATCAGCCCCAAGGCCCGCGCCGCCGTGGCGGCTGGCATCGACGAACTGGCCTTGTACCCGGACGGCAACGGCTACGCCTTGAAGAGCGCCCTGGCGGCCCGTCTTGGCGTAGCACTCAACCAACTCGTCCTGGGCAACGGCTCCAACGACGTGCTGGAACTCGCGGCCCGCGCCTTGTTGGCCCCCGGCAGCAGCGCCGTGTATGCCCAGCACGCCTTCGCCGTCTATCCCCTGGCCACCCAGGCGACGGGCGCTACCGGCATTGAGGCCCCCGCCAAGGACTACGGCCACGATCTTGCGGCCCTGCGAGCGGCCCTCCGTCCCGACACCCGCATCGTCTTCATCGCCAATCCCAACAACCCCACCGGCACCCTGCTGGACAACGCCGATCTGTACGCCTTCCTCAAGATCGTCCCTGCCGACGTGGCGGTGGTGCTGGACGAGGCCTACGGCGAATTCCTGGAACCGGCGCAACGCGCCCCCTCCATCGCCTGGCTGGCGGAATTTCCCAACCTCATCGTCAGCCGCACCTTCTCCAAGGCCTACGGCCTGGCCGGCCTGCGGGTGGGCTACGCGGTGTGTCATGCAGCCATGGCGGACCTCATCAACCGGGTACGCCAGCCCTTCAACGTCAACAGCCTGGCCCTGCTGGCCGCCACCGCCGCCCTGAGTGATGACGCCTTTCTCGCCGAATCGAAGCGAGTCAACGACGCCGGCATGGCTCAGTTGACCGCCGGATTCCGCCAACTTGGGCTGGACTCCATCCCCTCCGCCGGCAACTTCGTGTGCGTGCGGGTGGGCGACGCGGCGCGGGTGAACCGGGAACTCCTGCAACGCGGCATCATCGTCCGCCCCGTGGGCAACTACGGCCTGCCGGAGCACCTGCGCGTCTCCATCGGCCTGCCGGAACAGAACGCCCGCTTCCTGGTGGTGCTGGGCGAGATCCTCACCTGTCATTCCCGCGAAAGCGGGAATCCAGTGCGTACATCTGATCAGCCCGACAACCTGGATTCCCGCGTGCGCGGGAATGACGCGCAAACATGATTCCCCGCCTCGCTGTCATCGGCGTCGGCCTCATCGGCGGCTCCTTCGCACTGGACCTGAAACGCCAGGGCCGGGTGGAACGGGTCATCGGCGCGGGCCGCTCCCGCGCCAGCCTGGAAAGGGCGCGGGAACTGGGCCTCATCGACGAGATCGCCGCCAATGCGGTGGACGCCGTGCGCGAGGCGGACCTGGCGCTTTTGGCCACTCCGGTGGGCGTCATTCCTGCGCTGCTGCGCGAGATCGCCCCCCACCTACCGCCCGCCTGCATCGTCACCGACGCCGGCAGTACCAAGCAGGACGTCATCGCCGCCGCCCGCGCCGCCCTGGGCGACAAGATCGGCCAGTTCGTGCCCGCCCACCCCATCGCCGGGGCCGAGACCAGCGGCCCCGAAGCCGCCCGCGCCGGGCTCTACCAGGGTAAGGCCCTCATCCTCACCCCCCTGCCGGAAAACCGGCCCGAGGACGTGCAAACCGTGGCGAACCTCTGGGCCGCCTGCGGCGCACGGGTGGCGCGCATGGACGCCGCCCAGCACGACCAGGTGTTCGCGGCGGTGAGCCATCTGCCCCACCTTGCCGCCTTCGCGCTGGTGGACGATCTGGCCCACCGCCCCACCGCCGAGGCCTGCTTCAAGTACGCCGGAGCCGGCTTCCGCGACTTCACCCGCATCGCCGCCAGCTCCCCCGAGATGTGGCGCGACATCGCCCTCGCCAACCGCGCCGCCCTGGTGGGCGAACTGGACGCCTACATCGCCAAACTCGACGAAGTGCGCGCCCTGGTGGCCAGCGGCGACGCCGAAGCCCTGCTGAACCTGTTCACCCGCGCCAGCGATGAGCGGCGCAACTGGAAGGGCGGCTGAGGCCGCCGATTTCGAAGGAGTAGGACATGCACCCCGCCCAACGCCCCGTCTTTACCGAAGCCGACTATCTGGCCCTGGAGGAAAAAGGAGAGGTGCGCCATGAGTTTGTGGCGGGCGAGGTGTATGCCATGGCGGGGGGCAGCCAGCGGCACAACCGCATCACTCTGAACGCGGCCTCTCTCCTGCTATCTCGCCTGAAAGGCCGCCCCTGTCAGGTCTTCATGAGCGATGTACAGCTCCATGTCGCCCGCGATCAGGCCTATTACTACCCCGACGTCATGGTGACCTGTAGCCAGGAACGGCAGGCCGCCAACGAAGCCACCGTCGTTGATGATCCGGTGCTGGTGATGGAAGTCCTCTCCCCCTCCACCGAGAACATCGACCGGCGCGAGAAACTGGCCGCCTACCGGCGTCTGCCCAGCGTGCAGGAATATGTCCTCGTCAGCCAGGATCGTCATTTTGTGGAGATTTACCGCCGCCAAGGCGAAATCGGCTGGGTGTACCTCGCCCATGAACCGGGCGACACGGTGGCGTTCACCTCTCTGGGCATCGAACTTCCCATCGCCGAGTTGTATGCGGGGACGGATGTCGCCGCTGTTTAATCGTAATTAACCTGTTGAAAAAAATGGATTTTCTAGATTTGTCCCCCGCCCAGGGCACCCGCGGCATCGTGCGGTTGCCCGGTTCCAAAAGCATCTCCAACCGCGTCCTCCTCCTGGCCGCCCTGGCTCGGGGCGCGACGGAGGTGAAGGCGCTGCTGGATTCCGACGATACCCGCGTGATGCTCGACGCCCTGCGCCAACTGGGTGTGAACTGGACCCGCCATGAGGGCACAGATGATTACCGCGTGGAAGGCATCGGCGGGGGAGCAGCCCCCTTGCCGACCTTGTCGGCGTCCCCCCACGGGGGAGCAGCCCCCGCCTTGGGGCGGCCCGGCGGCGGGGGGTTCCCGGTGAAGCGGGGCGAGCTGTTTCTGGGGAATGCCGGCACGGCGTTTCGTTCCCTCACCGCCGCCTGCGCCCTGGCCGGCGGCGACTATGTGCTCAAGGGCGTGACGCGCATGCACGAGCGGCCCATCGGCTATCTGGTGGAGGCCTTGCGGCAACTGGGGGCGCGCATCGAGTACCTGGGCACGGCGGGGTTTCCGCCGCTGCGGATTTCTCCCCCGACCCCTTCCGAGGAGGGGGTGGGGAATAGCGTGGTCTCGGTCAAGGGCAATGTCTCCAGCCAGTACCTCACCGGCCTGTTGCTCTCCGCCCCCCTGCTGGGGCGGGAGGTGACGGTGCAGGTGGAGGGGGAGCTCATCTCCAAGCCCTATGTGGAGATCACCCTGAACCTGATGCGCCGCTTCGGGGTGGAGGTGAAGCGGGAGGGATGGGAGCGCTTCATCGTCCCCGCCGCCGTGTACCAGAGCCCCGACGTCATCGAGGTGGAGGGGGACGCCTCCTCCGCCTCCTACTTTCTGGCGGCGGGGGCGATCGGCCACGGCCCGGTGCGGGTGGAGGGGGTGGGGCGCAACAGCATCCAGGGCGACGTGCGTTTCGCCGAGGCCCTGGCGCGCATGGGGGCGGAGTTGAGCTTTGGCCGAGTGAACACAACTGAGTGGATCGAATGCCGCCTGGGCTGCGCCGACCGGCTCCACGCCATCGACCTGGACTGCAACCACATCCCCGATGCGGCCATGACCCTCGCCATCCTGGCCCTGTTCGCCGATGGCACGACCACGCTGAAGAACATCGCCTCCTGGCGCGTGAAGGAGACCGACCGCATCGCCGCGATGGCGACGGAGCTGCGCAAGCTGGGGGCGACGGTGGAGGAGGGGGCGGACTACATACGGGTCACGCCCCCCGCCAAATTGACGCCCAATGCCGCCATCGACACCTACGACGATCACCGCATGGCCATGTGCTTCTCGCTGGTGGCTCTGGCGGGCGTGCCGGTGCGGATCAATGACCCGAAGTGCGTGAACAAGACCTTTCCGGAGTACTTCGGGCGTTTCGCCGCCATCGCGCAGGGCTGACCTCCGCCTGCCGAGCTTCAGGGTCGGTTCGCGGCGGGGTGTGCGCTGCCAGCCAGTTCGCGTATGCGTTTCAGATTGGCCTTCTGCGCCTCGTTCACGGTTTGCACGCGCGGGGCGATGGCGTTGGCGGTTTCGGGATAGCGCGCGGCGTTTGCCAGCAGGTTGAGGAATTCGGCGCGCAGCCTGGCGTTGTCCACCAGTTCGTGTTGCAGCGTGCGGTTGGGGCTTGCCGGGGCGAGGGTGAGGCGACCGAGTTCTTCCGCCAGGGCATGCCAGTCGCTGGCGATGGCATCCACTTTGGCAGCCAGTTCGGGTACGGCTTCGCCCTTTCTCAGGCTGGGTTCGATGCGTGGAAGAAATTGGTTGGCGGCCTGGACCAGACGTTTTTCTTCCTGCTGATAGCGTTTCAGACTGCTCTGGAATACCTGTTCCGCCCGAAATTCCGGGCCGTGATTCGGGGTTTGCAGGTACAGCGCCAGACTGACAAGGCCAATCGTCACGGGGGCGGCGAGGCGGCGCAGTACGGCGGGGCGGGTCTGGCGCGCGCGTAACGGATGCCCCAGACACAGGCCGCACACCATGCCCGCGAGGAAGCCGCCGATATGGGCGGCGTTGTCGATGTGGTCGTGGGTGAGGCCGTATGCCACGGTGTAGCCGGTCATGGCGAGGATGCTGATGGCATGGGGCTTCATCACCGAGGCCGGCACGCCGTTGCGCTGATCCAGCAGGTAGACCAGCAGGCCGCCCATGACGCCGAAGATCGCTCCCGATGCGCCGACGCTGTTGACCCAGGGGTTCCACCAGACGCTGGCGATGCCGCCGGCCAGACCGGCAAGGAGATACAGGGCGAGAAAGCCCAGGCGTCCGAACAGTTTTTCCGCCAGCCTTCCCAGGTCATACAGGGTGTACAGGTTGACCAGCAGATGCAGCAGTCCGCCGTGCAGGAACATGGCCGTGAACAGACGCCAGGGTTCGCCGTCCAGGGTGTAGGGGGCGAAGTTCGATCCGTTCTCGATCAGTCGGGCGGGGTCCGCCGTGACCCATCCCGCGCCGCTCATGCCCAGGGCAAGGTAGACCAGAAGGTTGGCAAGAAGGAGCGCGGCGACAACCCAGGGCGCGCGGGCGGTCTTGTCCTTGCGCAACCCGGAGAGAAGCGCCCGCAACAGGATGGGGGGGCCGCCTTGCTCCGGACGCAGGCGCACGGCGCTTTCCAGCTTGCCTTCCGCGCGCAGACGGAGGATCTGCGGCAGGGGATAAGGGCCGATTTCTTTCTGCCCGATCACTATGAAGTAGCGTTCTGCTTCTTCGTTGGCCATGGCGCCTTCCGAAAAACGGAGTGGTTTTGGTGTTGGAGTGGCGCCCACGGCAGGAATCGAACCTGCGACCCTTCCCTTAGGAGGGGAATGCTCTATCCACTGAGCTACGTGGGCAAACCGGGCGAGATTCTAACCGCTGCCGCGCCGAACCCTGCCGTCGCTCATTTCCTGTAATGCGGGTTGTGACCTCGCGGCCCAGCGCCAATAATCCAGATATGGGCATCCTTGAAAGAACGTCATGAGCCACCTCAGCGCAAATGAAAAAACAGCCGTCCGCGCAGCCTTGCGGCAGGAGCGGGAACGGTTGCTGGCGGCGCTCAAGTCCGCCCTGGAAGAAAGCGGCCAGACCCAGTACGCCGAAGTGCTGGGTCGCGCCTCGGGCGACAGCAGCGATGAAGCCCTGGCCGTCACACTGGGCGATCTCTCGGCGGCGCGCGTGGAGCACGAATTGCGCGCCCTCAAGGCCATCGACGCGGCCAAGGGGCGGGTCGAAGAGGCGGGCTTCGGTCTGTGCGAGGAATGCGATGCGCGCATCCCGGTCGCCCGACTCATCGCCAACCCCGCCGCCACGCGTTGCGTGAAGTGCCAGGACCATTTCGAACACACCTTCGCCGGTCAGGCGCACGCCTCCTTCTGATTTCCCTTCGCCTTTCCCGTAACGGGGAGGGCGACGTCCATCCGGTTCCCCCTCATGCCCCTGCAGACCCTCGACAACGTTTCCCTCGCCTATGGCCACTGGCCCCTGCTGGATGGCGCCGCCCTGGTGATCGAAGAGCGCGAGCGCATCGGTCTGATCGGGCGCAACGGCGCGGGCAAGTCCAGCCTGCTGCGCATCCTTTCCGGCGAGTCGCGCGTCGATGACGGCGTGGTGTGGCGCAAGCCGGGGCTGCGTCTGGCGGAGGTGGCGCAGGAGCCGACATTCACCGCAGGCCATAGCGTGTTCGAGGCCGTGGCGGAGGGCGCGGGTCCGGCGCATGGCCTGCTCACCGCTTACCACGCCGCCACGCATGCCGCCGCCAGCGGCGCGCCCGAGGCGCTGGCCGAGCTGGAGCGCCTGTCGCACGAGTTGGAGGTGCATGACGCCTGGCGGCTCAACAATCGCGTGGAAGAGGTGATCGCGCGCCTGGGCCTCACCGCCGATGCGCGCGTCGAGACCCTTTCCGGCGGCACCAAGAAACGGGTCGCCCTGGCCCGCGCCCTGGCCTCGGAGCCAGAACTGCTGCTGCTGGACGAGCCCACCAACCATCTGGATTTCGAGGCCATCGAGTGGCTGGAAAGCCTGATGGCCGAGTTCGCCGGCGCTCTGGTGTTCGTCACCCACGACCGCACCTTTCTCGACCGGGTGGCCAACCGCATCGTCGAGCTGGATCGCGGCATCCTGCGCGGCTATCCCGGCAATTTCTCCGCCTACCTGGGCCGGAAGGCCGAGCAACTGGAGGTGGAGGCGGCGCAAAGCCGCAAGTTCGACAAGTTCTGGAAGCAGGAAGAGGTGTGGATACGCAAGGGCATCGAGGCGCGCCGCACCCGCAACGAGGGCCGCGTGCGCCGCCTGGAACAGTTGCGCCGCGACCGCGCCGCGCGGCGCGAACGGCTGGGGTCGGTGGGCTTCTCCCTGGCGGCGGGGGAGCGCTCGGGGCAGCTCATCTGCGAGTTTTTCGATGTGACCCACGGCTATGGCGGGCGCACCCTCATCAAGGATTTCTCCACCCGCCTGCTGCGTGGCGACAAGATCGGTCTGATCGGCCCCAATGGCGCGGGCAAGACCACGCTGATCAAGCTCCTGCTGGGCGAGCTGACGCCTGATTCGGGCCGCATCAAGCAGGGGACGCGCCAGGAAGTGGCCTATTTCGACCAGTTCCGCAATCAGTTGAACGACGAGGCGACGCTCATCGACACCATCTCGCCCGGTTCCGATTACGTCGAGATCGGCGGGCAGAAGAAGCATGTCATCGGCTATCTGGAGGAGTTCCTGTTTCCGCCCGAGCGCGCCCGCGCCAAGGTGGGCGCGCTCTCCGGCGGCGAGCGCAACCGCCTGCTGCTGGCGCGCCTGTTCGCGCGTCCGGCCAACCTGCTGGTGCTGGACGAGCCCACCAACGACCTCGATATCGACACCCTGGAACTGCTGGAACAACTGCTTCAGGACTACGCCGGTACGGTGATCCTGGTGTCGCACGACCGCGCCTTTCTCGACAACGTGGTGACGCAGTCCATCGTCTTTGCCGGGGAGGGGCGGCTATTGGAACTGCCGGGGGGCTATGCCGACTGGCTGGGCTATCGCGCGCGCTTGCAGGCGGAGGCCGCCCCCGCTGCGGCCAAGTCTGTCGCCAAGGCCGCCCCCGCCGCGCCCAGGCCGAAGAAGGGCGGACTGAGCTACAAGGAGCAGAAGGAGCTGGAAGGGTTGCCGGATCGCATCGCCGCGCTGGAGACGGAACAGGCGGAACTCAACCGCCAACTGGCTGACCCGGCGATCTACGCCGACCACCAGCGCGCCGCGGAATTGAACGCGCGGGCAGGGGAGATCGAGGAGGCATTGCTGGAGTGGCTGGCGCGCTGGGAGGAACTGGAGGCAAAGGCGTTGTAGGGTGATCGCCCGGCGAAGCCGGGCTCCTACAGCTTACGCATGCCCGGAGGTTTGCATGCGGCGAGCGGCCTTGCGCGCGGGGCGGTGCATCAGGTTGATCAGGCCCCCGCCCGGACGGCGCTGGTCATGCCGGGCGTGAACCCGGAAGGTGCGCTGGTGAGAGAGGTAGAGGGCCATGATGCATTCCTGTTTTCGTGGCTGGTGACCTCTTATCGGCGCTACAGAAGGGGCGGTTACTTGATCCGCATCCCTGGCTGCGCGCCGCTGTCGGGGGAGAGCAGGAACGGCCCGCCGCGTTCGTCGCTGGCGGCCAGCACCATGCCCTCGGAGAGGCCGAACTTCATCTTGCGCGGGGCCAGGTTGGCGACCATGACGGTGAGCTTTCCCACCAGGGCATCCGGTGCGTAGGCGGCCTTGATGCCGGCGAACACGGTGCGGGTCTCCGTGCCGATATCCAGGGTGAGCTTGAGCAGCTTCTCCGCGCCTTCCACATGCTCGGCATTGGCGATGCGGGCGATGCGCAGATCGACCTTGGTGAAGTCGTCGATGCTGATAAGCCCCTCCCCCGCCGGGGGAGGGGTTTGGGGTGAGGGAGCGGCGGTGGGTTGGGCGGCGGTTTTCGCCTTGGCGGGCGTTGCTCCCTCACCCCCAGCCCCTCCCCCGGCGGGGGAGGGGAGCAGGGATGCCTTGTTCTCTTCCACCATGGCCTCGGTCTTCTTGGGGTCGATGCGAGTCATGAGGTGCTGGTATTCGTTGATGACGTGGCCGGCGGGGAGCGCGCTCCAGTCCTCGCCCCAGGCCAGGGCGGGCAGGTTGAGGAAGGCTTCCACCTGTTCCGCCAGCTTGGGCAGCACCGGCTTCAGGTACAGGGTGAGGTCGCGGAACAGGGTCATGGCGGTGGAGCAGACGATATGCAGTTCCGCTTCGCGGCCTTCCTGCTTGTCCACGTTTTTTGCCATCTCCCACGGTTTCTTCTCGGCGATGTACTGGTTGGCCGCATCCGCCAGCCGCATGATCTCGCGCAGCGCGCGGCCAAAGTCGCGTTCCTCGTAACTACGGGCGATCTCGCCTTCCTGATGAGCGCGGACGAATTCCGCCGTGGCGGCGGCATCGGTCTCGCCCAGCTTGCCGCCGAAGCGTTTGCTCAGGAACCCGGCGCAACGGCTGGCGATGTTGACGTACTTGCCCACCAGATCGCTGTTCACCCGCGCGGCGAAGTCTTCCAGGTTGAGGTCGATGTCTTCCATCGAGCCGTTCAACTTGGCGGCGTAGTAGTAGCGCAGCCATTCCGGGTTGAGGTGGTTGAGGTAGCTCTCGGCGGTGATGAAGGTGCCGCGCGACTTGGACATCTTGGCGCCGTTCACCGTGAGAAAGCCGTGGCAGAACACGCCGGAGGGGGTGCGGAACCCGGCATGAGCCAGTTCCGCCGGCCAGAACAGGGCGTGGAAGTAGAGGATGTCCTTGCCGATGAAGTGGTACAGCTCGGTCTCGGAGTCGGGCTTCCAGAATTCGTTGAAATCCAGTCCGTTCTTGTCGCAGTAGTTCTGGAAACTGCCCATGTAGCCGATGGGGGCGTCGAGCCAGACGTAGTAGTACTTGCCGGGGGCGTTGGGGATCTCGAAGCCGAAGTAGGGGGCGTCGCGCGAGATGTCCCAGTCTGACAGGCCGGCGTGGAGCCATTCGTTCAGCTTGTTGGCGGCCTCGGTCTGGACGTGGGGCGGCTGGATCCAGCCTTCCAGAAACCCGGCGCAGCGCGGGTCCGAGAGCTTGAAAAAGTGGTGGTCCGAGTTGCGCTTGACCGGCGTGGCGCCCGATACGGCGGAATAGGGGTCGATCAGGTCGGTGGGCTGGTAGGCCGCGCCGCAGGCCTCGCAGTTGTCGCCGTACTGGTCCTTGGCGTGGCATTTGGGGCACTCGCCCTTGATGAAGCGATCCGGCAGGAACATCTCTTTCACCGGGTCGTAGAACTGTTCGATGGAGCGCACCTCGATGAGGTCGGCCTCTTTCAGACGGGTGTAGATGGTGTCGGCGTAGTGCCGGGTCTCGCGCGAGTTGGTGGAATGGAAGTTGTCGAAATCGACGTGGAAGCCATCGAAGTCCCGCTTGTGCTCCTGCCACACCCGGTCGATCAGCGCCTCCGGGGTGATCCCTTCCTTCTCCGCTCGCAGCATGATGGGGGTGCCGTGGGTGTCGTCGGCGCAGCAGTACATGCACTGGTGGCCGCGCATCTTCTGAAAGCGCACCCAGATGTCGGTCTGGATGTACTCCACCAGATGGCCCAGGTGAATGGAGCCGTTGGCGTAGGGCAGGGCGGAGGTGACAAGGATTTTGCGGGACATGGCTGGAGCTCGGGGGCGAAGCCCGGCATTTTATGCCATGCGCAATTGCCCCGCCCCGTGAAGCTGGCTAGAATGCGCCCCGACCTTAGGCGCGTAGCTCAGCTGGTTAGAGCACCACCTTGACATGGTGGGGGTCGTTGGTTCGAGTCCAATCGCGCCTACCAGCATCAATCCAAAAGCCTCCTTCGAGGCTTTTGTCGTTTCAGAGGTACTGAAATGCCCGTTATTCGTCTTCCCGATGGCTCCGAACGCCGTTTTGATAATCCCGTGACCGTGGCGGAGGTGGCCGCGAGCATCGGCGCCGGCCTGGCCAAGGCGGCCCTGGCGGGCAAGGTGGACGGCAAGCTGGTGGATACCTCGCACCGCATCGAGGCCGATGCCAGTCTGGCCATCATCACCGACAAGAGTGCGGAAGGCGTGGACCTGATCCGCCATTCCGCCGCCCACCTGCTGGCCTACGCGGTGAAGGAGTTGTTCCCCGACGCCCAGGTGACCATCGGCCCGACCATCGAGGACGGCTTCTATTACGACTTCTCTTACAAGCGCCCCTTCACACTGGACGACCTGGCGGCGATCGAGAAGCGCATGGGGGAACTGGCGAAGAAGGACATCCCCGTCACCCGCGAGGAGTGGCAGCGGGACGATGCCGTGGCGTTTTTCCTGTCCATCGGCGAGAAGTACAAGGCGGAGCTGATCGCCGCCATCCCTGCCGGGCAGACCATTTCGCTTTACCGCGAGGGCGCGTTCATCGACCTCTGCCGCGGCCCCCATGTGCCCTCCACTGGCAAGATCAAGGCCTTCAAGCTGATGAAGCTGGCCGGGGCCTATTGGCGCGGCGATTCGAAGAACGAGATGTTGCAGCGCGTGTACGGCACCGCCTGGGCCAACAAGGAGGATCTGGCCGCCTATCTGCATCGCCTGGAGGAGGCGGAGAAGCGCGATCACCGCCGCCTGGGAAAACAGCTCGATCTGTTCCATGTGCAGGAGGAGTCGCCCGGCATGGTGTTCTGGCACCCCCACGGCTGGGTGCTGTGGCAGGAGATCGAGCAGTACATGCGGCGCAAGTTCATCGACCACGGCTATCTGGAGGTGAAGACGCCGACGATCATGGATCACTCCCTGTGGGAGAAATCCGGGCACTGGGAGAACTACCGCGAGAACATGTTCGTCACCGCCTCGGAGAACCGCGATTACGCGGTGAAGCCGATGAACTGCCCCGGCCACATCCAGATATTCAACAATGGGCTGCGCTCGTATCGCGACCTGCCCATGCGTCTGGCAGAGTTCGGTTCCTGCCACCGCAACGAGCCTTCCGGGGCGCTGCATGGTCTGATGCGGGTGCGCGCCTTCACCCAGGACGACGCCCACATCTTCTGCACCGAAGAGCAGATCCAGCCCGAGGTGTCGGACTTCATCAAGATGCTCCAGGCGGTGTACGCGGATTTCGGTTTCAACGACGTGCTGGTGAAGTTGTCCACCCGTCCCGAGAAGCGCGTCGGCTCGGATGAGACCTGGGACAAGGCGGAGGCCGGTCTGGCGGCGGCGCTGGACCAGAACGGCCTGGCCTTCGACTGGCAGCCGGGCGAGGGCGCGTTCTACGGTCCCAAGATCGAGTTCACCTTGAAGGACTCCCTGGGGCGTTTGTGGCAGGTGGGCACCATCCAGCTCGACTTCAATCTGCCGGTGCGTCTGGGTGCGGAATATGTGGCCGAGGACAACTCGCGCAAGCCGCCGGTGATGCTGCACCGGGCCATCCTGGGTTCCATGGAACGCTTCATCGGCATCCTCATCGAGCATTACGCGGGCAACTTCCCGGTCTGGCTTTCCCCGGTGCAGGCGGTGGTCATGAACATCACCGACAGTCAGGCGGAGTACGCATCGGGTGTTACGCAAGTCCTTAAAAAACAAGGCTTCCGCGCCATTTCCGACTTGAGGAACGAGAAGATCACCTATAAAATCCGCGACCACTCCATGCAGCGCGTCCCGTACCAGATCATCGTCGGCGAGAAAGAACGCCTCGAAAACAAGGTTGCGGTGCGTGCCAGGGGCGGCGAAGACCTCGGGCCGATGAGCATCGAAGATCTGGTCGCAAGACTGCGTGGTTGACGAATACACAGGAGCCGATGCCATGGATCGGCTCCTTCTCTTTTCAAGGGGTTTGAGATAGCTCAGGACAAGGAACTACGGATCAACGGCGAGATCGACGCGCATGAGATCCGGTTGGTGGGCGACGAGGGCGAGCAGTTGGGCATCGTCAGTTTGCGGGAAGCGCTGCTAAAGGCCGAAGACATGGAGCTGGATCTGGTTGAGATCGCTCCATTGGCCAAGCCCCCGGTATGCCGGATCATGGATTTCGGCAAACACAAGTACCGGGAAAGCAAGAAGCAGCATGAAGCCAAGCTCAAGCAGAAGCAGATCCAGGTCAAGGAAGTGAAATTCCGACCGGGTACGGATGAGGCGGATTACCAGGTCAAGCTGCGCAACCTGATCCGCTTTCTGGGCGAAGGCGACAAGGCAAAGATCACTTTGCGCTTCCGGGGCCGCGAAATGGCCCACCAGGAGTTCGGTATGGATCTGCTCAAACGGGTGGAAACCGACCTTGTGGAACATGGCTTGGTCGAGCAGTTTCCCAAGCTCGAAGGTCGCCAGATGGTCATGGTGCTGGCGCCCAAGAAGAAAAAGTGACGCTGACTTAGTCGGCGTCATCCCCGCGCAAGCGGGGATCCAGGGAAATCCTGGAAAGGCTCTGGATTCCCGCTTGTGCGGGAATGACGGAAACAGGCTGATGCGGGCCTGACGTTTTTAAGCGTCGAATCGCATCAACAAGTGCTGACCGGCCAGTCAAGCGTCCCCGCAGCGGGGGCCGCCGCCAGGCATCGAAAAATGGAGTTGTTGCAATGCCAAAGATGAAGACCAAGAGCGGCGCCGCCAAGCGTTTCCGCGTTCGTGGCTCCGGCAGCATCAAGCGTTCCCACGCTTATCTGCGCCACATCCTCACCAAGAAGACCACCAAGCGCAAACGCAATCTGCGCGGCATGGAAACCGTTCACGCTGCTGATGCGGGCCATGTCCGCGCCATGCTGCCCTACGCGTAAAGGAGATCAACCATGCCTCGCGTCAAACGTGGTGTAACCGCCCGCGCCAGTCACAAGAAGGTCATGGAAGCCGCCAAGGGCTTCCGTGGTCGCCGCAAGAACGTATTCCGCGTCGCCAACGAAGCGGTCATGAAGGCGGGCCAGTATGCCTACCGCGACCGTCGTCAGCGCAAGCGCCAGTTCCGCGCCCTGTGGATCGCCCGTATCAACGCCGCCGTGCGTGACATGGGCGTCGACATGAACTACAGCGTGCTGATGAACGGCATCAAGAAGGCCAACATCGAGATCGACCGCAAGGTGCTGTCCGATATGGCCATCTTTGACCAGCCGGCGTTCGCCAAGATTGTCGAACAGGCCAAGGCCTCCCTGGCTGCCTGAACCCTCTCTGGCGAGGTTTGAAGGGGAGGCCTGTGAAGGCCTCCCCTTTTCTATTTGCAAGATTGTTCAACAAAGTGCCGACATGACTTTGGACGAGATTCTCAAGGATGCCGAACAGGCCTTCGCCGCCGCCGGTAACCTGCCCACACTGGATCAGGTGAAGGCGCGCTACCTGGGCAAGACCGGCGCGATCACGGAACAGATGAAGGCCCTGGGAGGGCTGCCGCCGGAAGAGCGCAAGACTGCCGGCGCCCGCATCAATCTGGTCAAGGATCAGGTCGAGGCCCTGCTCAAGACCCGCCGCGAGGCGATCCAGACTGCCGAGCTGGAAAAGCAGCTGGCCGCCGAGGCCCTGGACGTCACCCTGCCCGGACGCGGCGAAGGGGCCGGGGGCCTGCACCCCGTCACCCGCACCCTGGCGCGCATCGAGGCCCTGTTCACCTCCATCGGCTTCACCGTGGCGGACGGTCCCGAGATCGAGACCGACTTCTACAACTTCACGGCGCTCAACATCCCGGAAAACCACCCGGCCCGCGCCATGCATGACACCTTCTACATGCAGAGCGGCACGCTGTTGCGCACTCACACCTCGCCGGTGCAGGTGCACTACATGCAAGCCCACGAGGCTCCCATCCGCATCATCGCGCCGGGCCGCGTCTACCGCTGCGACTCCGACGTGACCCACACCCCCATGTTTCATCAGGTGGAAGGCCTGTGGGTGGACGAGAGCGCCTCCTTCGCCGACCTGAAGGGTCTGCTGGCGGACTTCATGGCGCGCTTTTTCGAGCGCGATTCGCTGCCGGTGCGCTTCCGCCCCTCCTTCTTCCCCTTCACCGAGCCCTCCGCCGAGATGGATATCGGCTGCGTCATCTGCGAGGGCGCGGGCTGCCGCGTCTGCTCCCACACCGGTTGGCTGGAAGTGCTGGGCTGCGGCATGGTCCACCCCAACGTGTTCGGCCATGTCGGCATCGACGCCGAGCGTTATCAGGGCTTTGCCTTCGGCCTGGGGGTGGAACGTCTGGCCATGCTGCGTTACGGCGTGGACGATTTACGCCTCTTCTTTGAGAACGATCTGAGATTCCTGAAGCAATTCGCCTGAGGTTCAGCCATGCAATTCTCCGAATCCTGGCTGCGTAGCCTGGTCAACCCCGCCCTCGACACCCGGCAACTGGGTCACCTGCTCACCATGGCGGGCCTGGAAGTGGAGGCCATGGAGCCCGTCGCCGGCGCTTTCACCAACGTGGTGGTGGCGGAAATCCTGAGCGCCGAAAAGCACCCCAATGCCGACCGTCTCCAGGTCTGCCAGGTCAACACCGGCGGCGACGCGCCGCTGACCATCGTCTGCGGCGCTCCCAACGCCCGCGCCGGGCTGAAAACCGCCTGCGCCCTGGTCGGTGCGGAATTACCCGGCAACTTCCAGATCAAACAGGCCAAGGTGCGGGGCGTGGAATCGTTCGGCATGCTCTGTTCCGCCAAGGAGCTTGGCATTGTGGAAGCCGCCGACGGCATCCTGGAACTGGCCGCTGACGCCCTCGTGGGCCAGTCCATCCGTCAGTATCTGGACCTGGACGACACCCGCATCACCCTCAAGCTCACCCCGAACCGCGGGGATTGCCTGTCCGTCATGGGCATCGCGCGCGAGACCGCAGCCCTCACCGCCTCGCCCCTGGAATACATCGACTGCTCCGCCGTGGGCGTCAGCGTGACGGATACCCATCCGGTGCAGATCGAGGCGGAAGCCGCCTGCCCGCGCTATTGCGGGCGCGTGATCCGCGGCATCGACCCCGCCGCCCGCACCCCCGCCTGGATGGCGCGACGGCTGGAACGCTCCGGCCTGCGCCCCATCCACCCGGTGGTGGACGTGACCAACTACCTCCTGCTGGAACTGGGTCAGCCCATGCACGGCTTCGATCTGGCCCGGTTGCAAGGCCCGATCTGCGCGCGCATGGCCCGCAGCGGCGAGAAGCTGGAACTCCTCAATGGCCAGACCCTGGAACTTCAGCCCGACAGCCTGGTGATCGCCGATGACAGCGGCCCCCTGGCCCTGGCCGGCATCATGGGCGGGCAGGGCAGCGGCGTCACTGCCGACACCTGCGACGTGTTTCTGGAAGCCGCCCATTTCGCCCCCGAGGCGATCGCAGGCCGCGCCCGCGCCTATGGCCTCTCCACCGACTCCTCTCACCGCTTCGAGCGGGGCGTGGACCCGCAACTGCCCGCCTTCGCCATCGAACGGGCCACCCGCCTGATCCTGGACATCTGCGGCGGCCAGGCCGGTCCCGTCATCAGCGTCGGCCCCGGCGTCGCCCCCGCCGCCGCCATCCCCTTCCGCCCCGCCCGCGCCCGTCGCATCCTGGGCTTCGATCTGGCGGACGACGCCATGGCCGACATCCTGCGGCGTTTGGGGATGAATGTTGAAGCCGCCGGCGAAGGCTTCCTGGCGCTGGCCCCCAGCCACCGTTTCGACCTCACGCGCGAGGTGGACCTGATCGAAGAGATCGCCCGCGTCCACGGCTACGACAATCTGCCCGCAGCCGCCCTGCGCGGCGAACACGCCATGCTCCCGGCGGCAGAGGGCGCGCGTCCCGCCATCGAGCTAAAAAAACTCATGGCGGCAAGGGGTAATCAGGAAATCATCACCTACAGCTTCATCTCCGCGGAACTGGATGCCGACTTCCGCGCCGATGGCCAGACCTTGCCCTTGCTCAACCCCATCGCCAGCCAGATGGGCGTGATGCGCGGCAGCCTGCTGGGCGGCTTGATCCAGACCCTGCGCCACAACCTCAACCACGGCCAGGAACGCCTCAAGGTGTTCGAGGTCGGGCGCGCCTTCATTTCCGACCAGTCGGCGGACCAGCCCCTGCGTCTGGCCGCCCTGCGCCACGGCGCCGCCGCCCCGGAACAGTGGGGTGAGGCCGCCCGCGGCGTGGATTTCTTCGACCTGCGCGCCGATCTCGAAGCCCTGTTCGGCGCCCAGGCCGTGAATTTCCGTCCTGAGATCCATCCCGCCCTGCATCCGGGGCAGTGCGCCCGCGTGCTGCTGGGGGAAACCCCGGTGGGCTGGATCGGCACCCTGCACCCGCGTCTGACGCAGAAGTACGGTTTCATCAAGGCCCCGGTGCTGTGCGAGATCGCCCTGGACGCCCTCACGCACGGCCTCGCCCCCCGCTACAGTGCAGTGGCCCGGCTCCCCGCTGTGCGGCGCGATTTGGCGGTGGTGGTGGACAACGCCATCGCCGCGGGTGACATGCTGGCGGCTGTAAACGCTGCCCGCCCATCCCTGGTGGCTGACTTCGCCCTCTTCGATCTGTATCAGGGCAAGGGGGTGGATGAAGGTAAAAAGAGCCTTGCATTCAAGGTGTTGTTGCAACATACTGAGAAAACGCTTACAGATTCAGAGATTGATGAAACGGTGCAATCCGTGCTTGCGATCCTGAACAAGAACTTCAACGCCAGCCTGCGCGGCTGATGAAACAGGAAGCAGTAATGACCACGTTGACCAAGGCGGAACTCGCCAATCTCCTGTTCGAGAAGGTCGGCCTCAACAAACGTGAGGCCAAGGAGATGGTGGAAACCTTTTTCGAGGAAGTGCGCACCGCCCTGGAAAAAGGCGACAGCGTGAAGCTCTCCGGCTTCGGCAATTTCCAGTTGTGCCAGAAATCCCAGCGCCCCGGGCGCAACCCCAAGACCGGCGAAGAGATGCCCATTACCGCCCGCCGCGTTGTCACGTTCCACGCCAGCCAGAAACTCAAGGCCATGGTGGAAGAGGCTCATGACGGAACACCTGCCCAGCAGTGACCTGCCCCCGATCCCGACCAAGCGCTACTTCACCATTGGCGAAGTAAGCGACCTGTGCGGGGTCAAGCCCCATGTCCTGCGCTACTGGGAGCAGGAATTCACGCAGTTGCGCCCGGTTAAACGGCGCGGCAACCGGCGTTACTACCAGCATCATGAAGTTCTCCTCATTCGCCGTATTCGCGCTTTGCTGTACGAACAGGGCTTCACCATCAGCGGGGCGCGCAACCGCCTCGTGAGCGAGGAAGGCGTTCCGGTTACTGCAGAAGATGCGCTGCATGGCGTCATGGATGAGGTTGATGCCACCACGCCTGACACCGGAACCGAGCCGAATTTGGCGTCAATCAAGCAGGAACTCCGGGCCATCCTGAGTCTGTTGCAGGACTGAGCCGGGCGGGCTGCGAACATCTCCAAAATAAAGCGGTTTCAAGGTTTACCCAGGGTGTTCGAGCCCCTATAATGCGCGGCTCGTCGGGGCGTAGCGCAGCCTGGTAGCGCACCTGCATGGGGTGCAGGGGGTCGG
Source organism: Betaproteobacteria bacterium (assembly GCA_016219425.1). Taxonomy (GTDB): domain Bacteria; phylum Pseudomonadota; class Gammaproteobacteria; order Burkholderiales; family Thiobacillaceae; genus PFJX01. The sequence goes on from JACRNB010000012.1 coordinate 297,505, forward strand.
AAGTTCGAATCTTCTCGCCCCGACCATATAAAACAGTGACTTGCCAGGGTCACGAAACGAAAAGCCAGCTAGTTATGCTGGCTTTTCGTCCTTCTGTGCCCGCTAATTGACCTGTTATTACGCGCGATTTCGATCCCGTCGTTTATACGTTTACGGTTCTATGTGAAATCCGGTGGGATGAAATGATCGTTCCGACGTGAAAGCGCACTGATTTCCACTAGGTGACCCATAGCAATGGCTGGGTCTGTTGATCGATCCTAGTGGGTATCGATGTAGCATCCCCGCATGGGGTGGTTGTATCTTCTCCTTCGGGAAAAGCGGGTGTAGCTCAATGGCAGAGCTCTTGGTTCCCAACCAAGTGACGAGGGTTCGATTCCCTTCACCCGCTCCACTCAACCGGAGGTTGATATGAATGCAAGTTTTGACGCTTGCGATGTTGCCTCTGCGGCTTGGCAAGCATGGCGCCATGTGATGTTGATGTGATCTCCAACATCAAGCTCAGGGTGGCATCTCCACCACATAACCAAACGGTCGCAACGAGGCTCGGATAGACTCGCCAGCCTAGTGTTACTCCATCCGAACTGTCATATGCAGCATCATGTCCTTGAAAAAGCCGGCCCCATCGGCGTCACTATGTTCAAGTAGTGGCGTCTCCGGGTTGCTTGAACCGTGTGCGGGGAAACTCGCACGCACGGTTCGTAGGGGAGGGGGTGACCACGAGGCCGCCTTCTTGCCCACCTGCATACGAGGGTTCGATTCCCTTCACCCGCTCCCAAATTCCCCATGTTTGCTATTGAAGACGCCCTTGAAGTTATCAAGCGCGGTTGCGACGAGGTGTTGGTCGAGGCCGAGCTGATCGAAAAACTGAAGTCGGGACGCCCCCTGCGGGTCAAGGCCGGCTTTGACCCCACAGCACCGGATCTGCATCTTGGGCATACCGTCCTACTTAATAAGATGCGCCAGTTGCAGGATCTGGGGCATCAGGCGGTGTTCTTGATCGGTGACTTCACCGGCATGATCGGCGACCCCACCGGCAAGAACGTCACACGTCCGCCGCTGTCGCCGGAACAGGTCGAGCTCAACGCGCGCACCTATCAGTCTCAGGTGTTCAAGATATTGGACCCTGCGAAGACCGAGGTGGAGTTCAACTCGCGCTGGATGGGGGCGATGAACGCCGCCGACATGATCAAACTGGCGGCGACGCATACCGTGGCGCGCATGCTGGAGCGGGACGATTTCTCCAAGCGCTACACCGGCGGTCAGCCCATCGCCATCCATGAGTTTCTCTATCCGTTGATCCAGGGCTACGACTCGGTTGCTCTCAAAGCCGATCTGGAATTGGGTGGCACGGACCAGAAGTTCAATCTGCTCATGGGGCGTGAGTTACAGAAGCACTTCGGCCAGCCGCCTCAGTGCATCCTTACCATGCCGCTGCTGGAGGGGCTGGATGGCGTTAACAAGATGTCGAAGTCGCTTGGGAACTATGTCGCCATCGCCGAGCCGCCCAACGAGCAGTTCGGCAAGCTGATGTCGATTTCCGACACGCTGATGTGGCGCTATATCGAGTTGCTCTCGTTCGAGCCGCTGTCAGTGATCCGCCAGTGGAAGAAGGGGGTGGACGAGGGGCGCAATCCGCGTGACATCAAGGTCATGTTCGCGCAGGAGATCGTCGCCCGGTTCCATAACCGATCTGCCGCCGAGGCGGCGCTGGCAGAGTTTGAGGCGCGCTTTCGGCAAGGCGTTTTGCCCGAGGATATGTCGGAGGTGAACCTGGAAGCGCCTGATGCGGGATTGCCCATCACCCAGCTGCTCAAGTTGGCCGGGTTGGTGCAAAGCACCTCGGAAGCCATGCGCAGCATCGACGGTGGTGCGGTGAAACTGGACGGCGAAAAGGTCAGCGACAAGGGTTTGGTGGTGGCGAAGGGTAAAAACGTTGTTGCCCAGGTCGGGAAACGTCGCTTCGCCCGTGTCTTTCTGTCCTGAGCCGGGCGTCCTAACTCCATGACCGGAAAGAGCTTTCGTTGCGCCTCTCAAATTATTTCAAAAATATGTTGACCACCTCAAAACGGTCCTTATAATGCGCGGCTCTTCGGTGCTGAACGCAACGCAGGCAGCGAAGAAAAGTGTTTTAAATCAGTTCTTTAACAATTTACTTACAGCCTTAAGTTGTGAGCATTGGGTTAGGCGGAAGCATCTGCTTAGGTAGATGTGGAAGCGAAAGTAAAACCTGATGCTTACACTAGTCAGAAGATTCTGAAGAGTGATAAGCGGTCTA